>NZ_LUTP01000025.1 GCF_002111585.1 Lonsdalea iberica | reverse complement strand
ATCATTTTTTTGATGTTGGTGATAAATATGTTAACGGTGTTGCGCGTAATGCCGTATATAACGGAATAATCGATCCTGATGAAACAGTGGTTTTAATAGATAACCTCAGGGTGAGGTCATACGCCGTATTTGTTGAATTCGGTACTTTAATTTTTCATCGTCGTCCTGATGTTCTTTTGTAATCAATCGCTTGCAACTTGATGAGGCAAATAACGATGCTTCAAACTATCGCGCTGATAGGACTAACGCCACAATGTTTGAAACAAAGTGTCCATTTTTATGTAACGTAACTGAGTAGTGCTAGTTCCTTTGTGGATAGTAACAATGAAAACTATAACCATGTTAATTAAAGTTTAAGCCGTATATGCCGTGCCTTTTTCTTATGTTCGAAAAACTTGGTTTTTTATTGGTTTATTCTTTTTTTTGATTTCGAATTTATATTTATGCTTATGATTTAATAGGTATTTTTGTTTTGGTAACACGGAATAATATTATTATTGACCACCTGTAACTGGTGTGTGTATCATCGCCTCGTCAGTATTTGGTTCTATACCGCTCAATTAACTCGAAGCTAACTGCTTTTTTACTATTTGGTAATGGATATACCAGGCGGAAGTAATATTGGTTATATCCAGTTACTTAGGTACTATCACCGGTCGATAAACGGGAAATAGTTTATTTTCTTATCCGAACAGTGTTGTTCCAATTAACGTCGGACGTACCCTGGAAGGAATCGACCATGTGTTTTCTGGCCAGTCAGGGCCTAAACCTGGTATGCGAATATGGGAAAAGGAATTGATGGTGCATCCGTTGCACCAAAGGAACGTATTAATATCAAATATGTACCCGCAACTGGGGGCCAGCAGAGCGAAATTGAACTGCCGCTGACCCTGATGGTCGTTGGTAATATGAAGGGTCGTACGGAAGAAACGCCGATTGAGGAGCGTTCCACCGTATCGATCGATAAGAACAATTTTTCTTCCGTCATGAAAGAATCCAAACTGGAACTCAATTTCAGCGTGCCTAATCGCCTGGAAGAAGAGAGCCAGGATGACCTGCCTGTAAAGCTGAATATCGAATCTTTAGCCGATTTCTCCCCCGATCGTATTGCTCAACAAGTGCCTGAATTGCAGAAGCTTCTGGAACTTCGTGAAGCGCTGGTTGCGCTGAAGGGACCGCTTGGCAACATCCCTGCTTTCCGTAATCGTCTGCAGGATCTGCTGGCCAGCGAAGATGCGCGGGAACAGCTGCTTAAAGAGCTGGATCTGGTGAAACCTGCTGAGTAATACGTTGGATTGACGAGAAGGGAAACAAACATGTCAGTAGTAGAAGAGAAAGTACAGGCGGGCGCAGACAGTGCCACTCCTTCCTTGCTTGATGAAATCATGGCCCAAGCCCGGCTCACGCCTGTCGATGAAGGCTATAGCGTCGCCAAGCAGGGTATCGCCGCACTGATTTCAAATATTCTGGACAGTGGCGATACGAGCGAGCCGGTCAACAAGGCGCTGGTTGATAGCATGATTGTTGAGCTAGATAAAAAGCTCAGCAAGCAGGTCGATGTCATTTTGCACGCCGAGGAAGTTCAGGAACTGGAGTCCTCTTGGCGTTCGCTGAAGCTGATGGTCGATCGCACTGATTTCCGTGAAAACATCAAGATCCTGTTGCTCCATGCCACCAAGCAGGAGCTGTTGGATGACTTTGAATTCGCGCCTGAAATCACTCAGTCCGGTTTTTACAAGCACGTCTACTCCAGCGGTTACGGCCAGTTCGGCGGACAGCCGATCGGCGCGGTCATCGGTGACTATGCCTTCACGCAAAGTTCCCCAGATATCAAGCTGCTGCAATACACGAGCGCTGTGGGTGCAATGGCCCATTCCCCGTTCATTTCCTCGGTTGATCCGACGTTCTTCGGCGTTGACAGTTTCACCGAGCTGCCGACCATCAAAGACCTGAAATCCGTCTTCGAAGGCCCGGCCTACACCAAGTGGCGCTCCCTGCGCGAATCTGAAGATTCCCGTTATCTGGGCTTGACTGCACCGCGTTTCCTGGCGCGTCTGCCGTACGATCCAGTAGAGAACCCGATTAAAGGGTTCAACTACAAAGAAGATATCAGCGTTGACCACGATCACTACCTGTGGGGCAACACGGCCTACCTGATGGGAACGGCGTTGACGGATAGCTTCGCGAAATATCGCTGGTGCCCGAACATCATCGGTCCGCAGAGTGGTGGCGCCATCACCGACCTGCCGGTACACGTTTATGAAGCGATGGGTCAGTTGCAGGCCAAGATCCCGACGGAAGTGCTGATCACCGATCGTCGCGAATACGAAATGGCAGAGGAAGGCTTTATCACTCTGACCATGCGTAAAGACAGTGATAATGCTGCATTTTTCTCTGCCAATTCGGTGCAAAAACCGAAGGTGTTCCCGAACACCAAAGAAGGGAAAGAGGCGGAAACCAATTACAAATTGGGCACACAGCTCCCATACATGTTCATTATCAACCGTCTTGCTCACTACATCAAAGTGCTGCAGCGCGAACAGATTGGTTCCTGGAAAGAGCGTCAGGATCTGGAACGTGAACTGAACGGCTGGATCAAGCAGTACGTTGCCGATCAGGAAAACCCGCCGGCAGATGTTCGTAGCCGTCGCCCGCTGCGTGCCGCTCAGATCAAGGTTCTGGATGTTGAAGGTGAACCGGGTTGGTATCAGGTCGCGATGTCCGTACGTCCTCATTTCAAGTATATGGGGGCGAATTTTGAACTGTCGTTGGTGGGACGTTTGGACAAGGAATAATCCCTGATGGCCTCTCTTTCTTCGTGGGATAGAGGGAGTGCCGCCAGCCTGTTCGATCGTATCCGGGGCGAAGAACGTCGTAGTTCTTCGCCTCAGGACGAGCTGGAGTGCCTGATTGAGTCGGTAAAACGCAAACTCGACCAAGTGCTTAATACGCGTCCGGGAAGTTGTCGCAGTGCGCCTGATCTCGGCGTCATTGATTTTAATGACGCGACGCAGGGCGGAGCAGATATACGTGGTCGGATACGTGAGGCGATACGGCAATGCATTTGCCAGTATGAACCGCGCATTGTTCACGTCGAAGTCAGTTCCAACGACTATCAATCTAGCCCGCTCGAAATGGCGTTTCAGGTGACAGCTCACGTACGGTTGGAACAGTTGGAGCAGGTCACTTCCTTCAATATCCATATGGACAGTCACCGACATTATAGAATGACGTAACTATGCTTCTGGAACACTACTTCAGGGATGAAATAGCTTACCTGCGTCTGCAAGGACGCCAGTTTGCCGATGCCCACCCTGAACTTACCCGTTTTCTATCAGAACAAACCACCGATCCGGACGTCGAAAGGCTGCTGGAGGGGTTTGCTTTTCTGACGGGAAGTTTGCGGGCAAAAATTGAGGATGAATTTCCTGAATTGACCCACGGGCTGCTGGGCATGCTTTGGCCGAACTATCTCCGTCCGGTTCCCAGCATGACCATCATGCAGTTCTCAGTGATCCCTGGAGCCATTGCGCGACCGGCCTTAATCAGCCGCGGCTGTATGCTGGATAGCCAGCCAGTCGACGACGTTGTGTGCCATTTTCAAACCTGTCATGACGCCTGGGTGTATCCTGCGGATATCCGCGACATCAGCGTACAAAGCGGTAACGACCTCTCCAAAATCAGCCTGGACTTCAATCTGCATGGGCCGATGCTGCTCAACGAGCTGCAATTGGACAAGCTGCGGTTTTATCTGGGAGGCGACAGCTACACCGCCTATGAACTCTATTTCTGGCTCTCCAGTAAGCTCTCCCACATCGAGCTTGAAATCGATGGGACAAGATTCAGACAAGAAGCCAGTACATTAAAAACCATCGGCTTCGAACGGGAAGACGCACTGCTGCCTTATCCAAGCAACGTCTATTCCGGCTACCGAATTCTGCAGGAATTTTTCTGCTTCCCAGAAGCCTTCCTGTTCTTCCAGCTTTCCGGTGCGGACTGGCCGAACCAACCGCTATCGGTCACTGACTTCAAAATCCATTTCTGTTTTGCCTGCCCGCTGCCCGCGGAACTCAAAATCCGTCCTGACTCTTTCATGCTGAACTGCGTACCGGCGATCAATCTGTTCCAGCATGACAGCGAGCCGATCAACCTCAATGGCCGCCAGACGGAGTACCCGCTCAAGGCCAGCTATCGGCATGCGGACGCCTACGAGATTTTCTCGGTGGACAAAGTCGAAGGGTGGATCGAAGGGCACATGGGACGCGCTCGTGGCGAGCCGCGTCAATATCAGCCGTTCGAAAGCTTCCAGCATCAAATCGAGCGTGCGAAGGGCCGTCTGGCGTTGTACTACCGCAGCCGCGTGCGCGAGGCGGTCAGCGGCGACGGTTTCGATCATGCGCTGTCGTTTGTGCGTGGCGATGAAACCGAAGCGGTCGATATGGACGAATCCATCTCGGTCTCGCTGACCTGTACCAACCGCTCCAAAGCGTCGCAGCTGCCTGTCGGCGCCGTCTGCAAGACAACCGGCAGCTCGCCGTCGTTCGCGACGTTCAGAAATATTATCCGTCCAACCCGGCCGCTGCGTCCCGCGTTAGACGGCAGCCTGCACTGGACGCTGATCTCCAACCTGTCGCTGAACTATGTCTCGCTGCTGCGCCGCGATGCGTTGGTGCAGATCCTGCGGACGTATGACTTCCCGGCACTGCACGATAAACAGGCGGAGCAAGCGTCCCGTAAACGTCTGGCTGGGATCGAGTCGATTGAAACCACGCCGATAGATCGGCTGATTCGCGGCATGCCGGTGCGTGGACTGAAGTCGGTGCTGTCCGTGTATCAGTCTGCCTTTGCCAGCGAGGGCGAGCTGTATCTGTTCGGCACCGTACTGGCGCATTTCTTCTCGCTTTACGCCAGTGTCAACGCCTTCCACCTATTGGAAATCATCAACCTTGATAACAAGGAGCGCTACAAATGGCCAGTCCAGATAGGTCAGCACTCCATGATGTGATGTTTCGGGATGATGCGCCGCGCTTCAATTTTTTCCAGCTGGTTGAACTCGTCAATCGACTGGAAGGTGTGGATCAGGAGCGGGGGCTGGACTACCGCCCTGAACAGGAGCGCATAAGGTTCAAATCCACCGCGTCCCTGGGCTTTCACAGCAGCGATATACAAGGCATTACGCAGGACGAAACGCAGGGCCACGTGCTGGAAGTCGCGTTCATGGGGCTGCATGGCAGTCAGTCACCCATGCCTGGCTACTATCTGGACGATCTGGCCTGGGAGTATGCGCAGGGCGAACAGAAACTGGGCGCGTTTCTGGACTTCTTCCACCACCGCCTGCTGACGCTGCTGCATCGCCTCTGGCGTAAATACCGTTACCACGTCCGCTTTCAGGATGAAGGGGAAGACGGATTTTCGCGGCTGATGTTTGCGCTGGTGGGGCTGGGCAATGACGCCGTGCGCGAAAGCCTGCCGGTTAACCGGGCCAAAATGCTGTCGTACGCCGGGATGCTGGCAAGCCCGAGTCGCTCGCCGGAAGTGGTGGCTGGGCTGGTCGCGCACTGTTTCGACCTCGAAATGGTCGATGTCATCGCGTGGCAGGCGCGCAAAGTGCCGATTCATGCGGACCAGCAAAATCGGTTGGGAATGGCCAACTCCACGATGGGCAACGACTTCGTCATCGGCGACAAGGTTAATGACTGCGCAGGGAAATTCTTGCTGAAAATCAACAATCTGAGCTTCGCACAGTTTTTGCAGTTTCTGCCTAACGGCGAACATTTCGAGCCGCTGGTGCGCTTCGTTTCCTTCATCCTGCGCGACCAGTGCGCGTGGGACTTGCGGCTGGGATTTGGTTTAGGAGAAGCGAAAGGGCTTCGCCTGGGACATGAGCAGAGCGCTCGTTTGGGATGGAGCAGCTTTCTCGGCGAGCCGCCGAGCGAGCCTGATGTGACTATTTGCGTGCAGGAGTAATCGTGAACGAACTCAATCAACAACTTTCTCTGGTTGTGCTGAACAGCGAACAGCTCGAAGGCAACTCCCAGGTTCAATACCAGTTTCATCAAGGCGGCGGCTCGCTGGGCTCCTCGGAGCAAGATAGTTGGCAGCTGAAAGATCGGCTGGGCTCGGTACTGCCTGAACATGCGCGTATTGAAGTGCATGACGGGCGCTTCTGCCTGTGCGATCTCAGCGGCCAGACCTTCATCAACGGCGCGACGTCGCCCATTGGGCGTTCAAGAAAAGTCTTCCTGGATCAGGGCGACGAACTGACGGTCGGACCGTTCAGGCTGCGGGTGTATATGGGCAAGGTCAGCGCGGAGCCGGAGCTGGCGCAGATTATCGGCAACCGCTCCGAGAATGAGCTGGATGACTGGCTCGCTCAGGAAAAGGCCGCAGAGAACACCGAACAGGCGTCTTCGCCGTCCCCGGCCAGCGACCCGCTGCTGGCGTTGCAGCAGGAGCAAACCGGGGCAAACGCATTCCTTACCGAGGAGACGCGGGGAACACCCGAATTCTCCACCACGACTCGTGTTTCATCTACTTCTTCTTCAGCCGTTGAGGGCACCATGGACCAGGAATTTCTCGAGCTACCCGCTATTCAGGACCGTTTCGATTCGCTGACCGGTGGCGACAACATCGATCAAAACGCGCTGGCCCCGCTGATGCGCGGCCTCGGTCAGACGTTGAACATCGGCAACAATCAGCATCTCAGCAACTTCCTGGAAGAAATGGGAAAAACGCTGCGCGCCATGATTGAAGGGTTGTTGACGCTGCAGGCCGATCAGGCGGCGCTATCGGACAAACATCTGCGTCCAATTGAAGATAACCCGCTGCGCCTGAGCCTGGACTACCACGACACGCTGGCGCTGCTGTTCGCCGAAGAGAAAAGTCCGGTGCACCTTTCCGCGCCTGCCGCCGTCGACGAGGTCCTGCGCAACGTGCGTATTCACCACGTCGCCAACCAGCAGGCGATCGCGACCGCGCTGGACAGCATCTTGCAGGCGTTCTCCCCTGACGTGCTGCTCAAGCGCTTCGAACACTATCGCCGTTCCGGCGAGCAAAACCCGATGGACGACGGTTGGGCCTGGTCCATGTACCAGCACTACTTCCGCGAACTGACGTCCGAGCGCCAACAGGGATTCCAGAAGCTGTTCCAGCAGGTGTATTCCCAAGCCTACGACCGCGTCGTCCGTGAGCAACAGGAGTTGATCTGATGCTGCGGACATTCTTGCTTTCCGGGGTATTACTGCTGCTTTCAGGCTGTACCACAATGGGCAAGATGGCTGACGTTGCGATGAACCCGGATATTCAGGTGGGGAGCAACGATAGCCAGCCCTCGACCGCTGGGTTCAGTCTGCTTGCCGAGCCGGACGTGAACCCCAATGAGAGTGGGGAAGCGGCGCCGATTGAGTTTCAGATCGTCATGCTGTCGGAGGACTCCAAGCTGCTGGCGACGGACTACGACCAGGTGACGGCCGATCTGGAGAAATCGCTGGGCAAGAATTACATCGACCACCAGGACTACACCTTGCTGCCGGGACAGTTCAAGTATCTGCCGCCGGTCAAGCTGGATGAGAAGATCCGTTATATCGGCGTCGTCGCACGCTATGCGGATCCCGACAGCGCTGAATGGCGCAAGGTGATTAAATTGAAAAATACCGGACGGGCCTATCAGATTCTCGTGCATCTGCGTCTGGATGAAGTCGAACTCCAAAAAGAAGAAGAATAGCTATGTCGAGCCGAAATCGGATTATTTGGCGTGAAGGTTTATTCATCAAACCTCAGCATTTTCAACAGCAGCAAAGGCATACGGATTACACCCTGCATGCGCGTCTGAGCGCGATGGGCGATTTTTTCTACGGCCTTCAGTCGCTGACTATTAACGAAGAGTATCTGAACTTCGGGCGTATCGCGCTGGTGTCCGCTACCGGGATCATGCCGGACGGCACCGTCTTTAACATTCCAAGCGATGACATGCTGCCGCAGCCGCTGGAGATCACCGATGCGTCGGTGGTCAACCAGAAGGTCTATCTGGCCATCCCGCTGTCCGTCAGCGGCGTGAGCGAGGTTAACCACGGCGGTCAGCAGATTGCGACGCGTCTGCATGCGCACCGTCACGACGTGCGCGATCTGCACAGCGAAGGCGGCGACGTCGTCTCGCTGGAAGTGGGGCAGGTCAGTCTGCGCCTGATGCTGGAGCGGGACGACCGCAGCGCCTACGCCTCGCTGGCGATAGCCCAGATTCTGGATAAACGTCCGGACGGCGGCCTGGTGCTGGACCCGAATTTCATGCCATGCAGCATCAGCATCTCGGCGATCCCGACGCTCAAGCGCTTCCTCGGCGAGTCCGCCGGGCTGGTGGCCGAACGCGCCCGCAGCCTGGCGCAACGCATTGCCGCGCCGGGACAGCAGGGCGTCGCCGACGTCGCCGAATTCATGATGTTGCAGCTGCTCAACCGCGCGCAGCCGCTGTTGTCGCATCTGGCGCGTATGGGCACGCTGCATCCGGAGCGTCTGCATGAAGCGCTGGTACAGGTCTGCGGCGAATTGATGACGTTCACGGACGAATCCCGCCTGCCGCCGGAATTTCCCGCCTATCGCCACGATGACCAGCAGAGCAGCTTTGAGCCGCTGATGATGGCGTTCCGTCAGGCGCTGAGCACCGTGCTGTCTCCGCGTGCCGTTTCGTTGCAGCTGCGTAAACACCAGTACGGCGTGATGATCGCGATGGTCGGCGACAGCGAACTGATGGCGAGCGCCGACTTCGTCCTGGCGGTACGCGCCAGAATGCCGCAGGAGCAGCTGCGCAAACAGCTGTTGCAGCAGACCAAAGTGGCGTCCAGCGACAAGATCCGCGAGCTGATCAGCCTGCAGCTGCCGGGCGTTCCGCTGCTGCCGCTGCCGGTAGCGCCGCGTCAGCTGCCGTACCACGCGGGCTACAGCTATTTCCAGCTGGATCGGCAGAGCGCCGCCTGGCAGATGCTGGTGGGCGACAATACGCTGGCGTTTCATATTGCCGGGGACTTCCCGGATCTGGATATGCAGCTTTGGGCTATTCGTAGCTAATTACCGGGGGAAGAGCTAGATGACGATCGATGTGATCCGCAATGAGCTGCTGGGCGACTTACTGTACGACCATGCCCAACAGCTGGATATGGACTCAGACTATTGGTTTCGGCTACGCGGCCAGAGCATCAACCCCATGATTGACGCCGTGACGCCGCTGCTGGGCATGGTGGAACGCGTGCGTCATTTGACGACGTATGACCAGGTTCCCGACCTGTACCAGAAAGTGGTGTCGGAAATTCAGGCCATTGAGCAGGAGCTGATTACGCATGGCTATGAAAACGGCGTCATTTTGTCGTTTCGCTACATCCTCTGCACCTATATCGACGAGGCCGTCATGGGCCGCGAATGGGGCAGCCAGAGCGTGTGGTCGGAGCATTCGCTGCTGACCCGTTTCCACAACGAAACCTGGGGCGGTGAGAAGGTCTTTGTCCTGCTTGGCAAATTGCAGACCGATCCGGTCCATTACCGGGACATTCTGGAGTTCATCTATCTCTGTCTGTGCCTGGGATTTGAAGGCCGCTACCGCGTGATGACGCAAGGCCGCGACGAATTCGAAGGTATTGTCCGCAAACTGCACGACATTCTGCATCCGGAACCGGCCGAGACGCCCTCCGTTTTTCATCTCGATCTGGGGCAGCAATCCTCCGGCTACCGGATGCGCAGGCAGATTTCGCTCTTCACGCTGTTTTTATGCGTCAGCGTGGCGTTAGCGGCGATCTTCGGTCTTTATCACTATCAGCTCAGCAATCAGACCCAGGACGTACTTCGTCAGCTGGGGGAATTATTAAAATAAGATAGGAGATCACACGATGATTCGAATAGAACTGCCGGTGTTGGTTGAACGGCTCAATCCGATTTGTCGACACATGCTGGAAGAGGCCGCGGCCCTGTGTGTGAATTGCCAGGGCGCGGAAATCCGGGTCGAGCACCTGCTGCTGAAAATGTTGGACACGCCGTTAAGCGACGTGCGTCAGATCCTCAAGCGCGCCGAGGTGGATGTGGATGAGCTGACGCAGCTGCTGCAGCCGTCTGGCGTCGATAAAGAGTACGACCAGGGCTATCCCTCGTTTTCGCCGCTGCTGATTGAGTGGCTGCAGGACAGCTGGCTACTGGCGTCCGCCGAGATGCAGCACGCCACGCTGCGTAGCGGTGTGCTGCTGCTGGTCCTGCTGATGACTCCCAATCGCTACCTCGCCGGTACGGTCACGCGATCGCTGGCAAAGGTCAACCGGGAACTGCTGCGTCAGCAGTTCGACGAGTGGGTGAAAGACTCCGCGGAAACGGAAGTGTCGTCTACGACTCCCGGCAACGCGGGCGGCGCGGCGTCAGCCCCTCAGGGCGATGCGTCGCTGCTGGCTCGCTTTACTGATAACGTCACCGAGCAGGCCCGCGCGGGTAAGCTGGATCCGGTGTTGTGCCGCGATAAAGAGATAGATCTGATGATTGATATCCTGTCGCGCCGCCGCAAGAACAACCCGATCGTGGTGGGTGAAGCCGGCGTGGGTAAAAGCGCGCTGATAGAAGGTCTGGCGCTGCGTATCGTGGCGGATCTGGTGCCTGAGAAAATGCGCAACGTCGAGCTGCTGTCGCTGGACTTAGGCGCGATGCAGGCGGGCGCCGCCGTCAAAGGCGAATTCGAAAAACGATTCAAAGGGGTGATGCAGGAGGTGAAAACCTCGCCTCAGCCCATCATTCTGTTCATTGATGAAGCTCACACGCTGATCGGCGCGGGCAATCAGGCCGGCGGGCTGGACGTGTCCAACCTGATCAAACCGGCGCTGGCGCGCGGCGAGCTGCGGACCATCGCCGCCACGACCTGGAGCGAATATAAGAAATACGTCGAGAAAGACGCAGCGCTGTCGCGCCGTTTCCAGATGGTCAAAGTGGGCGAGCCGGACGCGGAAGAGGCCACCGTCATCCTGCGTGGTCTGCGCAGCATTTACGAAAAGGCGCACGGTGTTCTGATCGACGAAGCGGCGCTGCATGCCGCGGCCCAGCTGTCTTCACGCTATATCTCGGGCCGACAGCTGCCGGATAAAGCCATCGACGTGCTCGATACGGCCTGCGCGCGCGTCGCCATCAACCTGACCACGCCGCCGCGCGCCATCAGCCATTTGCAGAATCAGCTGCATCAGCGCACGCAGGAAATTCTTCAGCTGGAGCGTCAGACCCGAATCGGTCTGGGCGACAATGCGGAAAGACTGGCGTTGCTGCGCGACGCTCAGCAGGCCGATGAAGCGGAGCTGACCGCCGTGAACACGGACTGGCAGGCCCAGCAGGCGTTGGTCGGCGAGGTGATCGCACTGCGCGCGGCGCTGCTGGCCGATGAACTGACCGACGAGGTCACCCTGGATGAGGAAACTCTGTCGCTGACGGACGCCACGCAGCGTCTGGCCGAGCGTGAACAGGCACTAGCCGCCTTGCAGGAAGACGCCATTCTGGTCTCCGCGCACGTGGATAAATCACAGGTCGCCGCTGTGATCGCCGAGTGGACCGGCGTGCCGCTGAACCGCATTTCCCAAGGCGAACTGGACGTTGTTACCCAGTTGCCGTCGCACCTCAGCGCCAACATTAAAGGGCAGGACCTGGCGATTGCCCAACTGCACAAACATTTGCTGACCGCCCGCGCCGATCTGCGACGTCCCGGCCGTCCGCTGGGGGCGTTCCTGCTGGTCGGCCCAAGCGGCGTCGGCAAGACCGAAACCGTCTTACAGATCGCCGACCTTATGTTCGGCGGCCGTAACTACCTGACGACCATCAACATGTCGGAATATCAGGAGAAACACACGGTGTCTCGCCTGATTGGCTCGCCTCCGGGCTACGTCGGCTTCGGCGAGGGCGGTATCCTGACGGAAGCCATCCGCCAGAAACCGTACTCGGTTGTGCTGCTGGACGAAGTCGAGAAAGCGCATCCTGACGTGCTGAACCTGTTCTATCAGGCCTTCGATAAAGGGGAGCTGGCGGATGGCGAAGGTCGACTCATCGACTGTAAGAACGTCGTCTTCTTCCTGACCTCCAACCTGGGCTTCCAGACCATCGTGGATTACGCCGACCGGCAGGACGATCTGCTGGATGCGCTCTATCCCGAACTGGCGGGCTTCTTCAAACCAGCGCTGCTGGCGCGCATGGAAGTCATTCCTTACCTGCCGCTGGCTCAGGATACGCTGGTCGAAATCGTCCACGGCAAGTTGTCTCGTCTGGTCAATCTGCTGAAAGCTCGCTTCGGCGCTGAAGTGATGATCGACGACGACGTGCCGGTAGAGATCTTGCGGTTGGCTAACCGCAGCGAAAACGGCGCGCGTATGTTGGAGTCCGTGATCGACGGTCATTTGCTGCCGCCAGTGTCGTTGCAACTGCTGCAACGGATCTCCGCAGGCGAAGCGATCGCGCGTATTCGCTTCAGCGTGAATGACGGCCTGTTCGTTTCAGAGGTGGAGGGCTGAGGATGCAGCAAGCCCTTGAATTCGCGCTTTCGCTGACACGGCCTCGTGACGAGGCCGAACTCTGCGATTGGTTGCTGGATACCCTGCGGGACCACTGGCGGCCGAGCGGCGCTCTTCTGGGATTGGTGGATATCAGCGGGCGGCAGTTTACCTGTGAAGGATGGATTCACGACAAGCCGGTGTCGTTGACGCTGGACGTCGACGACTTCAGCCATCCTCTGGCTTATGTGCTGCACAAAAATCAGGTGAGAACCTGGGACTCTCTGTACGGCGGCGCGCGCGTAGAGCACGCCGCGTTTCGCGGACTGCTGGCGGAAGCCGGAGCGCAATGCGGTCTGTACGCCTTGCCGGTCAACGGCGAGAACGGCAAATCGGTCGGCGTTCTCGCGCTGTTCGACAGCGGCGTCCGGCTGCGGGCATGGGATGAGCAAGATGAGCTGCCGCTGCTGGCGCGCATTTTCACTCATCAGCTGACCCTGTTGCGGGATTTGGGGCGCAGCCGCCGCGAGCAGACCGTGCTGCGCGACTCGCTGCGTCAGATCAAAGGCGAGGGCGCGCTCCAACGCCAGCAGGAGAAACTGCTGGAGGCCTCGCTCATCGGTCAGTCGACGGCGATCCGCCGATTGCATCAGCAAATCGGTCAGGCGGCTCAACATCATCTGGCGGTACTGATCCAGGGCGAAACCGGCGCGGGCAAGGATGTGGTGGCGCGTCTGCTGCATCAGTGCTCGGTTCGCGCCGACAAACCATTTATCGCCATCAACTGCGCCGCGATCCCCGAAAACCTGATCGAAAGCGAGCTGTTCGGCTATCAGAAAGGGGCTTTTTCCGGGGCGCAGAGCAATAAAGACGGTCTGGTAGCGCAAGCCAACGGCGGAACGCTGTTCCTGGATGAGGTCGGCGACATGCCGATGATCATGCAGGCCAAACTGCTGCGCGTGCTGGAAACGCACGCCTTCCGCCCGTTGGGTGGCGATAAAGAGTGCCACTCAGACTTTCGTCTCATTGCGGCGACGCATCAGCCGCTGGAGCAGTACGTCAGCGAAGGACGCTTTCGGCAGGATTTGTATCACCGTCTCTGCCAATGCGCGATTCAGGTTTCTCCGCTGCGGGAACGGCCGGACGACATCGCGCTGCTCTGTGAACATTTCATCGCGCTGTTTGGTCATCAAGAAGGCAAAACGTTTGGCGCGCTGCCGCGCGCCGTTCTCAAACATCTGATCGATTACGACTTCCCCGGCAACGTCCGCGAACTCAAGAACTTGCTGGAAGTGGCCTGCGCCAATACCCCGGCGGGACAGGAAATCAGTCTGGAGGCGTTGCCCCCGGAGCTGAAAACGCGCCTCGACAACGGGCCGATCGTGCTGGAAGACGGCTACAACCATATCCGGGATTTGCGTGTGGCGACGCAGCAGTATGAAGCGGCGGTGATCGCCGAGCGTATGCGCTATTTCCAGGGAAATCGCTTACTGGTGGCGGAAAGTCTCAACATTCCCAAGCGGACGTTGGACCACAAGTGCCAGAAGCTGGAGGTTAAATGATGAGTATTTTATCCCTGTTGCCGCTGCTGGTGTCGGCGACGACCGCGCCCGACCCCCACTGGGAGCGGCTATTGCAGCAGTGCAGTCACGAAACCGTGCCGCAGGTGCGGTTGGCCTGCTACGACGCCATCGGCAGAACGTCGGCGGCGTCTGCCGGCGCGTCTGCGCGCCCGGCGGAGGGGCACGAACTCGTCGCGACGTATGCCGATCGCAACCGTGACGGGTTTGTTCTGAATCGTGACGAGGCCTCGGACAGTCAGACGCTGACGCGCCGCGCCGTTGAGGGCGGCACGTTGACCATCTCCTGTTCCAGCGCCATTACCCATTTGCGCTTGCAGCTGGATAACGCGTGGCCGGGAGAGCAAATTCAGGCGCGCATCGACGGCGAACCGACGGCGGACAACTGGTTTGTCCGCAATCGCGGGATGTTGCTGGAGTTCGGGCGCGGGCTGCCCGCCATCGAAGAGCTTAAACGCTGGATCGGCCATCGCGAGCTGATATTGTCTGACGATCGCGGCAGAACGGTGCAGGTCGATCTCTCCGGCTTGGGCGACGCCCTGAAGCCGCTGCGTCAGCAATGTCGTTGGTAGGAGAACAGGTCATGGCAATCCACTCTCATCCCTCGTGTCAGCGGCTGCTGACGCCCCTGCCGGTAGACCGGGTCAGCGGCGCGGTTCCGGCGGATGATCCGCTCTGGGAAGACATCGAAACCGAGATGGTGAAGTTGGGCTCGCTTGCCCACAGCCAGGTGGATATTAACGCGGTGGCGGAGCAGTGCCTTACGCTGCTGGAAACGCGGACCAAAGACATGCGGGTCCTCGTCCAGTTGCTGCGCTGTTTACAGCATCCGGCGAAAGCGACGCCGTTCGCGACGGCATTGATGCTGCTGGACGACTGGGTGAACGTTTACTGGACGACGGCTTGGCCCCAAAACACGTTGCAGAAAACCCGCTTGATGACGCAGGCCGCCAAGCGTTTCGACAGCGTGCTGCCGCGCGTCGCCGAAAACGCCTCGGTGGCCGAGTTAGGACAGCTGTTGACGCTGTCGGAGCAGTTCGCTCAGCGTTGGTCCGCCGTCGCGCCGGGCAACGCGCTGTTTGACGAGTTGACGGTCAGTCTGCGCCGCGCTCAGAGCCGTCGCGCTGAGCAGGTCAAGGCGAATGAGCCGCCGCGCGCGCAGGCGACCGCCAGCGCTGCATCGCCTTCGTCCGGTCAGGCGGAACCGAAACCGTCCGTCGACATCAATCATTCGGACGACCGCGCCTGGCGGCAAACGCAGCTCAAAGTGGCGGAACTGTTGGTGGAACAGCAGGCGGATACCCCGGTGGGATACCGCCTGCGCCGTCACGCCATCTGGTCAGGCATCACCACGCCGCCGTTGACGTCGAAAGGCAACGCCACGCAACTGGCACCCATGTCGGTGGATAGGGTGGACGACTACAAGGCGGCGATGGGGCAGGCGGACAAGGCGCTGTGGTCGCAAGTCGAACAGAGTCTGGTATTGGCGCCGTACTGGTTTGAAGGGCACATGCTATCGGCGCAGATCGCCACTCAGCTGGACTGTAAAGCGACGGCTTCGGCTATCGCCGATGAGCTGCACGCCTTCCTGACGCGTCTGCCGACCCTTAGGGAACTCACATTCAATGATGGAACGCCGTTTCTGACCGACGCCTGCCGAGACTGGGTGGATGCCGGACAGGCGAGCAGCACGTCGTCCTCCGGACAATCCGACGATCTGGCGGCCGAGGCGGCGAAATGTCGGGCGGAGAAGGGATTGAATGCCGCCATGACGTTGCTGGATAAGAAAATGGGCAAGATGAAAGAGCCCAGAAGCCGTTTCTACGCCCAGCTGATCTTAGCGGATCTACTGGCGGAGGAAGGAATGAAGACGTTAGCAACACAGCATTACCACGCTTTGTGGCAAGAAACCCAGCGATTGGGACTGTCGCAGTGGGAGCCGGGACTGGTTAGCCGCCTTGAGCGCTTTGCAACCTCGTGGTCAAAATAAGACATTCGGAGTGAATGGTCACTTATGTTTAAAACAATCATTACCTTTTTGCGGCAACAGCTGCCGAAGCTAAAGCTCTCCTGGACCATGCTGGGGATCGTGCTCTGGATTGTCGTACTGGCGCTGGCCTGGTGGCTTGGCCCGCGACTGCATGTATTCGATACGCGGCCGCTGGATACGATCTGGTCACGCATCGTCTTCACGCTACTGTGGCTCTGGCTGGGTTTCAGCATCAGCGCCTGGCGACTATGGCGCCGCGTTCGCCATATCCGGGCTGAGCAGCAGAAGCAGAAGATCGCCGACCATGATCCGCAACAGATCTTCGTCGACAAGCAGCAGGCGTTTCTGGATCGCTGGCTGCTGGCGCTGCGCGAAAATCTGGGGAAGGGCATCCTCTACAAGATGCCGTGGTATCTGACGATCGGTTTGCCCGGCAGCGGTAAAAGCAGCCTGATCCACCGCGCCAACGAGGCGAACAAGCTTAATCCGCATCTGGATGCCGAACTGCGAGACTTTGCGGCGGGCCAGGAAGTGGAGTGCTGGGTGGGCGAAAGCGCCATTATCTTCGATCCCGACGGTCAGATGATGGCGCCGTCGAATCCCGATCTGGATCCGGTAGAACGTAAACACGAACGTCTGTGGACGCATCTGCTGCAATGGCTGAGCCAAAACCGTAAGCGTCAGCCGCTGAACGGTCTGGTGCTGACGCTGGATCTGGCCTGGTTGTCTCACGCCAGCGTGCCGGAGCGGCAAGCCTACGCGCAGCTAATCCGCGGCAGGATTCAGGAAATCGCCACCACGCTGAACACCCGCCTGCCGATCTATGTCGCGCTCACCAAGCTGGATATGCTGCGCGGCTTCGACATCGTCTACCGTCAGTTGGATAAGGAAACCCGTCAGTCGATTCTGGGGGTGACCTTCGATCTGAAAGCCAGCGCGGGTAAAGGCTGGCAGGAAGAGCTGGATGCGTTCTGGGACAAGTGGGTGTCCGCGCTGAACGACAATCTGCCTGGCAAGATGCTCTCCAATCTCACCAGCGAACAACGCAGCGCGCTATTCAGCTTTACGCGCCAACTGGCCGGCTTGAAGGACTACGTTGAGGAGATCCTCGCCGACGCAATTACGCCGGAAGAGTACAAACCACTGCTGGTGCGCGGCGTTTACGCGTGCTCCGTTTATCAGCAGGGCGTGCCGTTCGACGCCTTCGCGCAGGCGGCGACCTTCCGTTATCAGTTGCCGGAGCCGGTCAATTCGGCCCTGAAGGGGGAGTCCAACACCTTCTTCGTGAAACGCCTGTTTTCCGGCATCATCTTCCCCGAAGCGCATCTGGCTGGGGAGAACCGTCTGCACAGTCTTTACCGCCGCCGACGGATCGGGATCGGCATGGGTTGCATGGGCGTGCTCGCCGCGCTGTTGGTGGTCGGCTGGCATCACTACTACCGGCTGAACGAAGAGGCCGGGCGCAACGTACTGAACAAGGCGCAGGCGTTCACGGACACCACCGAGCTGGCGGGACAGCAGAACCAAGGCTTCGGCTCCGGCCAGCTGCCGCGTCTTAACCTGATCCGCGAGGCCACGCTGTCGTTCGGCGACTATCGCGAAAAAACGCCGGTGCTGTCGGAAATGGGGCTGTATCAGGGCGATAAGATAGGTCCTTTCGTGGAAGGCACTTATCTTCAACTGCTGAGTCAGCGCTTCCTGCCGGCGGTGATGCAGGGATTGCAAGACGATCTCAATCAGGCTCCCAAAAGCAGTGAACAGAAGCTGGCGATCCTGCGCATTATGCGGATGATCGATGATGCGTCCGGTCGCAACAAATCAGTGGTCGAGCAGTATATGGGACAGCGTTGGCAGCGGGCGTTCCCCGGTCAAGGCAAGGTGCAGGAACATTTGATGCAGCACCTGGACTATGCGCTGGAGCACACCGACTGGCATCAGGCCCGTCAGCAAAAAGACGCGCAGGCGATCGCCGCCTTCGAACCGTTCCGGATGCCTATCGCCGACGCGCAGCGCGAGCTGAGTAAACTGCCGATGTTCCAACGCATCTACCAGAGTCTGGTGACCAAGTCGCTGGACGTGCTGCCGCCGGATATGATGATGCGTGATGAAGTCGGACCGGTGTTCGATACCGTCTTCGCACTGCGCAACGACAAAGCGGGCACGGTGCCGCGGCTGCTGACCCATGCGGGCTTCAGTGAATATTTCGTCAAGCAGGATAAGACGCTGTTCGATCTGGCCGCGCTCGATGCATGGGTGCTGGGCCAGCGAGAGAAAGTCTATCTGAGCGAGGAAGACCGAAGGGAGATCCAGCGTCAGGTCAACGATCGCTATATCACCGACTACGTCAACCAGTGGCAGAAAGTGCTCGCCGGTCTGGACGTGCAGCCGCTGGAAACGCCGGAGCAGGCGCTGGACGTGCTGACAGCCATCACCGGGAACGATCAGCCTTTCCAACGTGTGATCGCCGCCCTTAACGACAATACCCGCGCCCGTAAGCTGTCGGATAACGACAACGATCCGGCGCAGCTCATGAATGCGCGCATCAGCCGCACGTTTATGACCACCAACTCGGCGCTGAGCGGTCGCGGCGATCAGGTCGCGCTGATCCAGGAAGTGAACCAGAAGCTGACGGAGTTCTACCACAGTCTGGAACAGATCGTGAATGCGGGCGATCCGGGGCAGGCGGCGCTCAAAGCGATGCAGCTGCGCCAGACCAACCGCTTCGCCGATCCGGCTTTCGCACTGCAACAGTACGCGCGCAGCCTGCCGACGCCGCTGGACCGCTGGGTCGGGCAGATCGCTGAGCAGAGTTCGCATCTGGTGATGGATCTGGCGATGTCTTCGCTGAATCAGGAGTGGCAGGACAAAGTGGTGACGCCGTTCAACGATCAGCTGGCGGATCGCTACCCGTTCAATCCTGCCTCGGACAAGGACGTAGCGCTGTCGGAAATGGAGCGCTTCTTTGCTCCCGGCGGCACGCTGGACAGCTTCTATCAAGCCAACCTGAAGTCCATCCTGAACGAAGGTCAGGGGAGCGGCGATGTGAGCACCACGTTGCAGACGGAGCTGGTTAAGCAGCTGGATCGCGCCGATCGCATCCGCAAAACGCTGTTCAATGCGCAGGGCGGACTGGAGGTGCACTTCGTGCTGGAGCCTATCGAATTGACCGCAAACAAGCGCCGTAGCGTGCTGAATCTCGACGGACAGCTGTTGGAGTACTCCCACGGCCGCCGCCAGAAAACGCCGCTGGTGTGGCCAAACAACATGCGGGACGGCGCGGAAAGCAAAATCACGTTGGTGCCGGACAATCGCGAACGTTCGCCGCGTAGTCTGGGCTACATCGGACTGTGGGCGATGTTCCGCCTGATCAATACGGGCGAGCTGAGACAGGTCAACGAGAACACGTTTGACGTGCAATTCGCCGTCGACCAGGGATCGATGTCCTATCGCGTTTACACCGACGCCAGCCATAACCCGTTCGCCGGTGGTCTGTTCAGCCAGTTCCAACTGCCTGAATCCCTGTATTAATGATTGAGGGGGCGCGGATGGCGCCCCCGTTGAATGGATTTCATCACTATGCAAGACGCACAGCAGGCACTGACAGTCGGCCGCGATCCGCGAATGCTGCCCGAATATGAAACTTTACGTATCGAAATCAACAAGCTGAGCCATGCCTCCCGGCCGGAAGTGGACTGGTCATTGATCCATAAAATGGCGGGCATCATTTTTGAAAAGCACGGCGTGGATCTACAGACCGCCGTCTATTTCGTCCTCGCGCGGTCACGGCTGCAGGGGCTGAATGGTTTTACCGAAGGCTGCGAGTTTCTCGCCAACCTGATCGTGACCCAGTGGGACAACTTTTGGCCGCCGGTGCATCAAGATCGCGCGCGTATCGAAATGATCGACTGGTTTATCGCACGCGTCAGCGAGGTGATCCGCGGTTATGCCATCAGTCAGGAAGATCGTCGGCTGATTTACCGGTGTGAACGCTCGCTACAGCTGATCAGCGAGAAGCTGCATAACGTCGGCCTGAGCCGCGTTCCGCGTATCGAAAATCTGGTTCACTTCATCGAAGGGTATACCCATCTGTTCGATGAAACGGAGATCGTGATCGTCTCCGACGATCAGGAGATCAGCAAACAGGACATGCAGATCCCGCCGATGGTGTACTTCAAGTCGGACGGCGATGCGTCGACGAATGCGGGCGATCAGCCGGCGGTGCCGACCGGCAGTATTCTGGTCGGGCGAGAAAAAGGGGAAGTCAAACCGACCGTGCTGAAGATCGAGGCGCGCCGCAAGCATAAACCGGCGTGGTTTTGGTTTGCCTGCGGACTGCTGAGCTGCGCGCTGCCTGTCGCGGCGGTCTTCGGCTGGCAGATGATGCAAGCGCGTGAAAACGCCGCGGTCGAGCTGCTAATGCCGCCCGCTCAGGCGCTGCCGGACACGCTCGATTACAACGGTATCCGTCAGGTGCGCATCTCGTTGGGCGAACAGACGTTGCAAGGGATGGAAGGCCGCGTCATCGCGCGCTATCAGGCGCTGCTGGATCAGGTCAAACACGCCTCGCCGCTATCGCTCTATCAGTACGGCGAGAACCTGAAGAGCTCGCTGCAGATGCTTTATCCCGACTCGCTGGCGGTTAAAGAGATGGGACGCCAATGGCAGGAGTCGCTGACGTTGCGTCAGGATGTACCGACGTCTTCACCCGCCTATCTGGAGGCGCAGGCTCGCGTGGACGGTATGCTCAAGCAGCTGCAGGAACTGGAGCAGCAGCGCAAAACGGTCAGCATCTCCTATCTGAAATCCCAATTTTACGAGATCCAGAAAAACCTGCTCTCCGGTACGCCGTTCACCCAGAGGCTGAAGCAGTTGGAAACGCAGAAAGCGGCACGAGGCACGGTCAATCCCGGCGAACTGGAGCGCATGGAAAATGAGCTGGATGCGCTAAGTATTCGGCTATTCAAACTCAAGCAGAAAAATACGGGCAGCTGACGGCCCACGGGCATTGATGCCGCGTCTCTCGCGTACCGTGCGGCGGACGCCGGGCGCGGCGATCTATTGACGGTAAAAACGAAATGATGATGCGTAAAACAGCGGTTCTACTTCTGACGGCAGGGTGTCTTACGGCGTGCGGCACCCCGGTGTCGTCGCTGTCCGAGCAAGACCTGACGCGCGTCGCTTCCGAGGGCAACGGGACGGCGCAATATCAGCTGGCGAGACGACTGGCTGCCAAGCCGGACTATCCGGCCGCGATGCGCTGGATGCAGAAGGCGGCGGAGCAAGGGGGGCGACTGAGTGCGAGCAGCGACGTGCGCGGCACCGCGGCGCTACAGGTCGCCGACTGGTATCAGGAAGGGCTGGGCGAACCTAAAAACATGCCGTTGGCCGAACGCTGGTGGCAGAAGTCGGCGTATTTCGGCAATAGTGAGGCCAACTATCGTCTGGGGATGCAGTGCAAATTCCGTCATCAAAACACGCTGGCGCCGGAGTGCATGGACGCGTTTGAAGCGGCCGCCGGGAAACGTCATGCGGGCGCTCAGCTAGCGATGGCGGAGTGGTACGCGGCGCATGCGGACTCCGCCAAAGAGGCGATTCGCTGGTTTGAACGCTCGGCCGAACAGGGCAACCGGGATGCGCAGTATCAGCTGGCGCTGCGTTATGAAAAAGGCCAGGGCGTTACGCAGCGTAGCGACATGGCTGAGCGCGGGTACTACAAAGCGGCGCTGGCAGGCCAGCCGCAGGCGCAGTATTGGATGGCGCAACACACGCAAGGCCCGGAGTCGCTTGAATGGTACCGCAAGGCATCGCTGGGCGGCGAACCGCAGGCGCAGCTGTGGCTGGGAATGGCGTATTTGACCGGCGACAAACTCCCGCTTGATAAACCCCAAGGCGAGGCGTTGCTGAAAAAGGCGGCGGCGGGCGGTTCGGCGGAAGCCAACTACCAGCTCGGCCTTCTGTCACAGAGCGCAGACCTGAAGGTGGCGTACTGGCAGACCGCCTCGGCGAAAGGTTTGCTCAAAGCGCAGTACGAGCTCGGCCTTTATTATCAGCAAACGGGTGATCGGGTTAATGCCCGGATCGAGTTCGGTAAAGCGGCCGCGCAGGGAGACGTTATGGCGCAGCTCGCCTATGGCGAGATGCTGCGTTTGGGGCTGGGCGGCAAGGAGGACTACGCCGAGGCCGTTAAACAGTATCGTCAGGCATCTTCCGCCAATAATCGCATGGCCCAGTACCGTATGGGCACGATGCGCCAGGAAGGGCTGGGCGTGCCGCGCAACCGCATTCATGCTTACGCCTGGTTCTCGCTGGCGGCCACCGAAGGTATGGTGAACGCCATCAATGCCCGTAACGCGCTTGAAGAGGGCATGCAGCCGGATGAGGTGAAAGCGGCGCAGAAGCTGGCGTTGCACTGGTCCTCCGGCAAAGGCATGGCCAGCGAGCGGGATAGCCGATAACTCTCCCCGCCAACACGCCGACGTTGCGTCAGCCTGAGCGTAGGTGGAGGCCGTCGAAGGTGGGCGGCGATGCCGTTTCTTGAGCGCTGGCTGAGTTTCCGCGCCGCTCACCCCGATGCGCCTATCGCCGGGTTGGATGACCGAATGGCGATGGCGTGATGCCGTCTCTTGGCTCAGGCTACTTTCACTGTTTACCGACTCATTTCACCCGGCGCAGACACTGTTGGCGTCGCTCATCCACCCGTTTGGCGAACCACGCCGTGGTCAGCTTACGGGTGATTTTGGGGCTTTCCAACGAAATTCCCGGCAGCATCTCGCGTGGCGCTTTTCCGCCCGCCGAGCGGTCCGCCAGCGTGTAGACGTGTTGATACAAGTCGGTTTTTTCGAAGGCGGCGGTATCGCCTTTCTCCAGATCCCGACGGATCGCGCTCTCGCTCAGTTTCAGCCGCTTCCCAAGGGAGCGCACCGCGAGTTCGGTTGCCCCCGCCTGGTTTGAACCGTAGTTGATCAGATCGCCGTCCCGCGCCAGAGAAATGCCGCTCAGGCGACTGACAGTCTGTTGAAACGCCGCGTTGCGGCTGGCGTACCAGCCCGCGTTAAAGTCGGCGAAGCGGTAAATCGACTGCGTATAGCTGGCCGGATAGCCCAGCAGATGCATGATGCCGAAGTACATGCCGCCGCGACGGCTGAAGACTTCCCGACGCACGGTGCCGTCGATGGGATAGGGGTAGCCTTTGGCGTGGGCTTCGGCGAACGCGATGCTGACCTGCATCGGACCGCCGGTGCGCACTGGGTTCAGGCGGCCGAACAGCTGCTGTCCCATCGGCACCATCTCGATGAAGTCGTCAAAGATCGCGCTCAGCTCTTTTTCGCTGCGTACTTTATCTAACCGCTCGCTATAGGTTTTGCCGTTAGGCGAGGTGATCGACAACGCCGTACGTACCAGAAACGCCGGAATATGCAGCGGTTCGGCGCGGCGGTTAATCTCCTGCCAGGCGATTTTTGGTAAACCGGGCACCTGCGGGTCGGCTTTGAATGTCGACTCCTGCTCGGTGACGGCGAGGACGGAACAGAGGTTTTCCGGACTGGGGTCGAGCTGCTGCGCGGTGAAGGCGGCGGCGATATCTTCCGCCCAGCCTTGTCGATCGCTCACGTTGGCAGGCATCAGCGTCAGCAGTTGCGCGCGAATATCCGCCGGGCGCGGCGCAGGGGGTTGGGCGACTTTATCGGCGCAGCCGGCCAGCGCCAGTACGGCGAGCAGGCCCAACGCGTGCAGCGGGGAGTGAAATGAAAAACGGTGCAGATTCGGCATGTTATCTCGGGTCAACGGCTAAAGGGCTGACATGACGTTAACGCAGCGCACGATGATGATCCAGCGCGGCGACGCATGCTTTTTTTCGTTTGACCTGGCATAGTTGGCGTTACGCGTAACTTGATAACTTCATGACCCGACGGAACGCCGATGGCTGCTGCCCGACCCTGGACCCGAGACCAACTGCTGGTCGCCTTCACACTGTATAGTCAATTGCCGTTCGGCAAGCTGCATTCGCGCAATCCTGACATCATCCACTATGCCACACTGCTGAATCGCACCCCTTCCGCGTTGGCGATGAAGCTGGTTAATCTGGCGAGTCTCGATCCGTTTATTATCGCCTCCGGGCGTATCGGCCTGCGCGGCGCGTCCAACGCAGACCGGGCGATGTGGCAGGAAATGAACGCCGATCCGGCGCGCTTCGAACAGCAGTGTGAGCAGGCGATGGCACGCATTGCATTGCCGGCGGTGACGCCGCAAGCGCAGGAAGCGGCGGAGGATTTCCAGGGCGGGGAACGTTGGACGCCGGTGAAAACGCGTATTGGCCAACAGCTGTTTCGCAAGCGCGTACTGGGCGCCTACGGCGAACGCTGTTGCATCACCGGTCTGGACGAACCGATGCTGCTGGTCGCCAGCCATATTCGGCCGTGGAAAACGGCGGAGGAGCACCGGTTGAATCCCAGCAACGGCCTGTGCCTGTCCAATCTGCACGACAAAGCCTTCGATACCGGGCTGATCACCTTTAACGAGGCATTAGAGCTACAGCTTTCACCCAGAATCAAAAAGCTGAAAAGCCCGGTCAGCGAGATCTACTTCGCGCAGTATGAGGGGCGCCCGCTCCGCCTCCCCAGCGAGTTTCCGCCGGACATGGCGCAAATGGCCTACCATCGACAGCATATTTTTCAGGCCAGGGGATAGGCTTGAGAGCGGGTGACGGCGCCCAGACGTTAAGGCGAGCGGGGGCTGTGGCCTGCGCCGGGCATTATGTATAATCCCCGCCTTGCCGTTCATTCCCCGGAGCCTGATATGACTTACCGTGTTGTCTTCATTGATGACCACTACATCGTGCGTTCAGGATTTGTGCAGCTGCTGGCGCTGGAAGAGGATATCGACGTCGTGGGCGAGTTCAGCTCGGCCGCCGAAGCGCGCAAAGGATTGCCGGGGCTACAAGCGCACATCTGTATTTGCGATATCTCCATGCCCGACGAAAGCGGGCTGGATCTGTTGGCCGATCTGCCCTACGGGCTGGCGGTGATCATGTTGTCGATGCACGATAACCCGGCCATGGTAGAACTGGCCCTGGAGCGTGGCGCGCGCGGATTCCTGTCCAAGCGCTGTCATCCGGAAGATCTGGTGACGGCGGTGCGCACGGTGGGTCAGGGCGGTGTCTATCTGATGCCGGAGATCGCTCGTCAGCTGACGCGTTCGCAGGTCGATCCGCTGACGCGGCGCGAAGGCGAAGTCGCCATGCTACTGGCGCAGGGGCACGACGTGCGCGAGGTCGCGTCGCAGCTGGGACTCTCTCCGAAAACGGTACATGTTCATCGCGCCAATCTGTTCGCCAAACTGGGCGTGAGCAATAACGTCGAGCTGGCGCACCGCATGCTGGGGTGCTGATGCAGCGCGTCGTTTTCGCCATATCTATTTTCTTCCTGTATGCCGCCGCCTGGTTTTGCCTGTGGGGGATCGGCACCGCGCTGGTCGCCAATCCGCTCGAGGCCGTGATGTTGTTTCCGTTCGGGCTGCGGGTCGGTGTGCTGTTGCAAACGCCGCGTCGTTGCTGGAGCGGGATCTTGTGCGCGGAAGCCGTCATGCTGTGGATGCTTTATCAGCAGTTCGGCGCAAGCGCCGAACTAGGGGCGCTATTGTGTGCTCTGCCGGCGAGTCTCGGGCTATTGCACCTGACGGCCGGGTGGCTGCAGCGATCCCTGCAAAGCGAGGCCGAGTGGCAGTGGCCTTTGCAGCAGGGGGCCGTCGTCGTACTGGCGGCGTCGCTGCAGGCGGTGATCTGGTCGCTGGTCACGGGCGTCGCCCCCGTACAACCGCTGCTGCTGGGGCTGAGCGGTGGACTGACGGTCGCGCCGACCTGTCTGTTAATCTGGCAATATTTGTCCCGGCAGCGCTGGGCGCCGCTGGAGCCGGGGTTGATTCACCAGCCGTTGAATATGCGGTTACATCATCTGGGCGGATACCTGGTGCTGTTCGCCTTTAGCGTCTGGCTACAGCGTCAGGCGGACGACGTCGAACTGCGGCGCTTTGCGCCGTTTTGTTTGGCGATCCCCATTGTTTTCATGTCCTACCGCTATGGCTGGCAGGGCGCGCTGCTGGCGACATTGCTTAACGGCGTGGTGCTGATTGCATCCGAACCCCAAGGCATGGGGCCCCATCGCGACCTGCTGTTGTCGCTGCTGGCGCAAAGCCTGACCGGGATGCTGCTGGGGGCGGGTATCGAACGTCAGCGCCATCTGAATCATCAGTTGGCGCTCCGGTTGGAGGAGAACCGAAGGTTGGCCCGTTCGCTGGTAACGGCGGAAGAGGACACCCGGCGCAAGATTGCCCGCGAGCTGCATGACGAAGTTGGGCAGACCATCACCGTGATCCGGACTCACTCAGGCATCATCAGCAAATTGACCCAGGAGCCTCGGGTGCTCTCCAGCGCATCGGCGATCGAGTCCTATGCCCTGCGGGTGTACGACGGTATTCATGATCTGCTGGCACAGTTGTGGCCCGCCGCGCTAAGTGCGCTTCCCCTGTCGGGGGCGCTGGCGGCGTTGCTGCGCGATTTGGTGCCGCCCGATCAGGGGATAACGACCTCGCTGGACTGGCAAATTCCGGATGCGCATCTGGACGATACGCTGAAGATCATTCTCTATCGGCTGTGTCAGGAAGGCGTGACCAACGCGTGCCGTCATGCTGAGGCGTCGCATATCGACGTTAGCGGTCGGCTAAATGCGGCCGGGCAGTACTGCGTCAGCATTCAGGACAACGGACGGGGCGTGGATGAGGAGAGCGTTAAACCGGGCTACGGGCTGCGCGGAATTCAGGATCGCGTACGCGCCATCGGCGGCGAATGCGCTTTGCGTAATGAAGGTGGAACGCGCCTGGTTGTGATCCTGCCCGCAATTTTCGGAAAAAAAAACCAAAACTAGGAAAAAATCTTAGTTTCCATGCGCCATTGGCTTGGTCGGATCGGGCGCGCGCGAGGCACCATAAGCGCCACTAACGCTACAGCAGTATAACGAGGTTTTCATGTGGTTCATTTTGAAAAGCCGTCCTGACGCCCCTCAGGTGCAGGACAGCGCCCAGATCGATGCCGCCTATAAATATTGGCGCATTCAATTGATGTGGGTCATGTATGTCGGCTACGCCGCTTTCTATTTCACCCGCAAGAGCTTTACCTTCATCATGCCGGCCATGGTGGCGGATCTCGGTCTGAGTATGTCGGACGTCGGTATCTTGGGCACGCTGTTCTACGTCACCTATGGCTGCTCGAAATTTATCTCCGGCATGATCAGCGATCGCTCCAATCCGCGCTACTTCATGGGGCTTGGTCTGATTATGACCGGCATTATCAACATCGTATTCGGACTCAGCTCGTCGCTGCTGGTGTTCGGCGCGTTGTGGATGGTCAACGCCTTCTTCCAGGGCTGGGGATGGCCGCCGTGCTCTAAAATTCTCACCAGTTGGTACTCTCGCTCTGAGCGCGGTAGCTGGTGGGCTATCTGGAACACCTCACATAACTTTGGCGGGGCGCTGATCCCGCTGTTGGTCGGCTTTATTTCCCTGCACTTCAACTGGCGTTACGGCATGATTATTCCCGGCATCATCGGGATTGCTCTGGGTCTGCTGCTGTGCTGGCGGCTGCGCGACAAGCCGAACACGATGGGCTTGCCCAGCGTCGGTAAATGGCGTAATGACGAAATGGAGCTGGTGCAGGAGTGTGAAGGCCAGGGCCTCACCAACCGTCAGATCATCAAGCGCTACGTGCTAACCAACAAGTACATCTGGATGCTGGCGGTGTCCTATGTGCTGGTGTACATCGTCCGTACGGCGTTGAACGACTGGGGCAACCTTTACCTGACGCAGGAAAAGGGCTATTCCCTGATGACGGCGAACTCGGCGCTGTCGCTGTTTGAAGTGGGCGGATTTATCGGTTCACTGGTGGCGGGTTGGGGTTCCGACAAACTGTTCCGCGGCAACCGGGGGCCGATGAACCTGATCTTCGCCATCGGCATCTTCCTGTCCGTGGCCGCGCTGTGGTTGATGCCGGGCATCAGCTATGTGCTGCAGGCTGGCTGCTTCTTCGCCATCGGCTTCTTTATCTTTGGCCCGCAGATGTTGATCGGTATGGCGGCGGCTGAGTGCTCTCATAAAGATGCTGCCGGCGCGGCGACCGGTTTTGTCGGCCTGTTCGCCTATCTGGGCGCGGCGCTGTCCGGTTATCCGATTGCGCAGGTAGTGGAAAAATGGCACTGGGCGGGTTTCTTCGTCGTGATCTCCATCGCGGCCTGCCTGTCCGCGCTGTTCCTGCTGCCGTTCCTGCGTGCGCAGAATCAGGATAACGTGAAAAAAGCGGTCTGATCCGAGCGACCGCCGGAGCCTGCCGGGCGGCCTTTGACCGAGGTCAACGTCGTCCCGGCGGGCGGCGACAATCGGACGTCCTCGTCTGATCTTGCCGAGTTTATAGAACGCGCAGACGGCATATCGTCAGCGCATGAAGCAGCGCCCCCATAGAGAAATGGCAAAGCGGTTTCCCGCCCCATTTTCTTCTGCGGGGGCGCTGTTTTTCTTTCTGGGGGATATCAGCGGGCGGTCCCGTTGGCTGTGCGGTTCTCGTTTTCGCTATGCGTCGAGTGAATCGCGGCGTGACGGAGTGACGAAAATAGGGGGAATGGCGCGCCGATGGGTTGCCGCGCGCCTGACCGATCAGTGATGCAGGTGAATTTGTTGCAGGGTGGTGTAGAGACGTTTTTTATCGCCGACGCTCAGCTTTTTATCCGTGAGAGACTGTGCGAACTGAGCATAGGACAGCCGATGCAGGTTGCCATCCTGCTGCAAAATAGTGGCTATCTGTTGCAGCAGCTGCACGTTGATATCTGCAATATGGGCGCGCACCGTCTCCAACGGTAACGGTTGATAGTTCAACTCGGGAGAAGAGAGCCAGTCCGCGCGATAGCGATACTGCACCGCTTTGGCCGCGTCCATCTGCGCCTGTACGAAAGGGGCGGTAGAGGCGCAGTCCAGACCCGATTGTTCCGCCTGACGGAGGCTGATTTCAAGGACGCTGTGTTCTTGGTTTGAATCTTCAATCGGTCGCTGATGCGCCATCTTATCGGCGGCGACGTCCTTCATGTAGCTGAGGCGTTGATTGATGAGATCGGCGACCGGCGGTGTTCCCGCGGCGATGGCGTTGCAACAAAATACGAGGGTGAGAAGCATCGTTTTCCGTAACATGGCAGCTCCTTGCTATGTCTATCTGGATGAGGTCCATACTCTCGTCACGATAAACCTGTGGCGTTATTCGGTCTGTGATGACGAGAGGTGCGCTTGTTGCTGTATCTTACGCATTCCCAGCACAATCCCCAACCCCGATAACAGAGAGATTGCCACGGCGGTATATATAAATCGCTGAATAGGCAGGTGATAATGTTCGGCGAGAAACAGAAACAGCCACATGAACGGCAGGATAGACTGGTTCAGCATCACGATCAGCGAAGAGGTGCAGGCCAGTTGGCGGGAAGGGATCAGATTGATACGCAGCGTTCGCATGATGTTATCAGTGAAAACTTTTCCTGCAATGCACAGGGAATAAAAGATCAGGAACGGTATTAGCCTGTCCATCGTACGGGACAGCGCAAGCGACGACAGCGTGATGATAAGAACACCGAACGCCAGCTGCGCCTTTTTCCCGAAACGTTGTCTCCCCGCGCCATAAATGAATGTCGTGACCAAGCCAGCGGCCCCGGCAAAAATCTGAAGCAGCCCGAAATATTCGATGGGCAACGCCATTTTTGTTTCGATAATGGCCGGACCGCTCGAGGCAATTAATCCAGCAAAGAAATTATTACCCGCCGCCAGAAGTATCATAAAAATAATAAGCGGGCTTCTTAATAGGTCCCATAAAGGAATTAAATTTGGTGGGGTAAAATAGGTGGATTTTGTGGCGAGAGTGGGATGCTGAGTCGTCAGAAAATAATAGGCATTGATTAAATAACCGGTTGCCGCAATAAATAAAATCGTCATGTAGCCCGAGTCGTAAAATAGGATGCCTAGCAACGGTCCCACAATAAAACCGGTTAAATCCGCTCGGGTCAGCAGATTGGCGTCTTTATTCACGTCCTGACTGAAGGTGGCGATCAGTTTCTCAAAGGCCAGTGTTGTTTGCGCATTCCCCGCAGATACGACGGTGCCGAACAGGCCAGCGCAGAGGGACAGGACCAGCGGTTCTCGCGTAAAGTGCAGCACCAGACATAACAGCAAGCAAGACAGCGCCTTGACCGAATCTGAGGCGATGGAAAGCGTTCTCACACCCCAGCGGTCGATGCCCGCGCCCAGTAATGGGGTCAGTACGATCCGGGGCAACCACCACAATGCGTAGGCGAGCCCCGAATAGGTTAGACTTTGGGTTTCCGCGTAGACCAGTATGGGGATCAAAAACACCATCAGGCCATCTGCAATAAAGACTAAATAAACAAAAAAAAGTGGGATAGGATTCATGTATTACGTCATCCTGAATAATAGTACGACTGTTTTTTAAATTAAAAAATTTTTATTAAAACACTCGTAGGGGGAATCCGTGCCGAAGCATAATGATAAATAAGGCCAGAGCCTATGACGCCCCAATATAATGATGTGGTCGATATAAAGTAAACCTTAATCTATTTTTTCCCCGCTTGTTGTCAATTTGTTTAGGAATAATTTGCGGACTTATTGTTTTTTCTATTTAGCTCGGAAATGGGGTTTGAAACGGCGGTGAGGAAGCGGTTGAAAGGGGCGGAGACCGGGCCGTCGGAACGGCCCGGATTTTAAGATGATGCCTTGGGCAGAAGAAGTGGTACGACATGACACTTCATCGCGTCACAGCGGCCACTGCGCCAGACGAATGCCGCGTTGCGTCGCCTCTTCCCGAAACTCTAGCAGCATGTTTTTGACATCCGCATCAATGTAGTCCGCATTGTCATGCTCGACGATGACCACGCTGTGCGCAGGGATCTTGTTGAGCAACGACTGAAGATGCGGATTGTGTACGAACGTCAGGTTCTTCTGGAAGCGCAGCACGAAATGGTTGCCGTAGCGCGTGAGTTGCAGCGCATTGCGATGGCTCTTATAGCTGCTGATGGCGAGCTGAGACGCTATCCCCAACCCGATCCCCGCCAGCATACCGAATACGATAATACCGGTGATGGTGATGATGAACGGGGCAAACTGCTGCCAGCCATTTTTCCACTGCGAGACGAACAGAGCGGGTGCCGCCAGCTTGTATCCGGTATACAGCAATACCGCCGCCAGGCTGGCCAGAGGAATAATGTTCAGCAGCTGACTCATGTAACGTACGCTTAGCAACAGCAAGACGGCGTGCAGCAGAATGGAAATTTTACTGCGACCGCCGGCGTTCACGTTGACGGAGCTACGCACGATCACGGCTGTGATGGGAAGGCCGCCAACAAATCCGCTCAGCAGGTTCCCGATGCCCTGAGCGCGTAGCTCTTTATCCGGCGAGGGCGGCGGTGTCTGCGGCTTGATTTTCTTCAGGGCCTCCTGACTGAGCAGCGTTTCGAGACTGGCGACTAGCGCCAGCGTGACGGCGACGATATACACCGAGGGATTGCTCCAAACCTGCCAGTCGGGACGGATGACTTCTGCAGCTAACTGGCCGAGGTTATCAAATTCCGGTAGCTGAATGCGCGGCAGCGTGGCGGCGAAATCGGGGATGATGCGATCTCCGAAAAGCGCGCATAGGCCGCCAAAGAGAACGGCAACCAGCGGTCCAGGAAACCAGCTCAAGATTTTATGTTGTTTGATGGCGGGATGGTCCCAGCACCAAAGCAGCAGTAGCCCTGAGATAGCGACGAAAGGTGCGCTGAAAGACGGCAGCGAGCCGAGATCGCGCCATAGCGAACCGATCTGCTTTGGATCGGCTAACCCCAGCGCCAGCGGGATCTGCTGCATGATCAACAGGAGACCGATGGCGGCCAACATGCCGCGGATCACGCTGCCGGGCACCACCGAAATGAAACGACCGACACGGGCCATGCCCATCAGGTATTGCAATACGCCCGACAGCATGATGGCGAACAGCAGAGCAGCAAAGGAGCCCAGCGATTCGATGGCCCCAGAGACGATCGTAACCAGCCCCGCGGCCGGGCCGCTGACGGCATAGCGCGACGGGCTTAGCAGCGTCACCACCAGACCGCCGATGACGCCGGTGACCAAGCCGACAAACGGAGACAGCCCGCTGGCTTGCGCAATCCCTAGACAGAGCGGCAGCGCGACGAGAAAGACGACAATACCCGCGGGTATATCTTGACGGAGCGTTGAGAGATTCATGCGGCGCCCTCCCCGTTGCTCTGATGAATCAACTCCTTCAGGTGACCGTTATGGAGGTCGTAGACGCAGCCGAACACGCTCAGTTCCATACCGTCCTCCCAGGCTTTGATAACCGGAGGGGCATGGACCAGCCGGGTAAACTGTTCACGAACGTTGGCTTCGACCAAACGGTTTCTTTGTTCATCCGGCGTTTCCTCGCTTTCCTGACGCTGATGATCGGACAGATGGGGGAGTAGCGTTGAACGCAGCGACGTGATCCGTCTAGACAGCGCCGAGTTCTCTTGATCCAGCGCCATCGTCGGCAGTTCGATGGCTGCCTGCACGCCGCCGCAGCAGTAGTGGCCGCACAGCACGATGCGTGAAACGCGAAGGTACTCCAAAGCATATTGCAGCACGCTCATGAAGTTGTCGTCTTCATGACTCACCATGTTGGCAATATTGCGATGAACAAACAGCTCTCCGGGGCTGGAGCCCGTCAGCACTTCGGCGGGAACGCGGCTGTCTGAACAGCCGATCCACAGCGAGTGTGGCTTCTGGACCGAGACATGCTGCTTGAAGTAGTGCGGGTGCCGTTGGCGGCGTTGCAGCGCCCAACTGCGATTTTTGGCGAGCAAGGGTTTCAAAGTCGTCAAAATAAATCTCTCCTGTGAAAAAAATTGAATATCAGTTGAGCTTGTGGACACGCTTTCTCTTTCCCTAGTGATACGCGATCTAAAAATAAAAAATATAGGTTGAATGACTGATTATGGATATCGTCTGAACTCTGGGGATGGCACGGATGAAAATAAATAACTCGTTGTGATTGTAAGAAAAAAAGAATTATTCACCAGTCGAAAGAACATAAATCAGATTAATTACCTTAACGGCGATAACATGACGTATCGTTGTGCCCAAGTCGTTGGCTATTAATTTACTTAATTAAGCTGAATGATATTGTCATTATTCGATTGCTGTGTACGGACAAGGCCTGTAAGCGCCGGTGTTGGGGGTAATGGCCGTTTTTTATGGATTTGTTTTATTTCAATGTATTGATTTTATTTGTTTTAGTCCTCAACCTTGTTGAGGTGTGCTCCCCCATTAAGTCTGCGAATCCTGATACCTCAATTATTTTTTAAAATTTCTCTATCTTTTTAAGGTTAGAGGATGAGTTCCATTTTTCCCCATGAGGGAAAATGTATTCGCTATTAATATAGCTATAGCCATATCTCGCGTTTTTTCCAGTTTAATAGCATGCGGAAAATACCCTGATAGTAAGTTGGGTTATGTGTGTAATAAAAATTAAATAAAAAATATGATGAAAATCAGAATGCATCATGGCGGATAATTCGTGTCCGAACGGCGGAAATCGACAAAATGGAGCGTTTCTGCACGCGATGTTTCGGCGCTAATGGGATGGATGGAGGCCGTCACGCAGTCTCCTGCCCTTATTTATGTAAATTAACGTCAATTTTTTTCAATGAGTTTGGACGTCAGCGAGATCGAACTTGCTGCTGCGGCCGCGCTTCGTGAGTCAAGCCGTCCGAGGCTAGTGGTCGTCGACGATAAAAGAGTGGCAGCATCAACGCAGTTAATGAAGATTGAAAGGATCACGTTGAAAGGGAGGAGGAAAAAAAAATGCCGCTACCCAGAACAGGCGGCGGCAGAATCGTACGGGCGTTTAACGGCGAATTAGCGCGTCTCGCCGGCGTCTGGCAAGTGAGTCATACGGTTGCGCAGGTCGCGGCGGGCAAGCTCGGCCACCCAGAAGCAGAACATGTGACCAAATAGTTCGGAGAAGTGTTCAGCAAACGGCTGATCCCACGGCGCGGGAACCGTACCGAATAGCGGCAGCAGAACTACGTGGAAAACCGCCCACAGCACCAGGCCATAGAATGCGCCCTGCCACAGTTTGATTTTGTTGCAGAATTCGGCAGCGATGCAGTACAGCACGGTGAAGGTGATTGAAAAACCGAAGTGCATAATGAAGCTCATGATCGGACGCGGGTTGCCGTTGAACATGTAGCTAATGTGAGAAAGCTGGAACGACATACCCAGCTGTTGCAGCAATTCTTGTGGCGGGTTAGTGAGATCGCGTGCGGGCGTTCTGGGTGGAAAAGGAATTTCCCAACCGAATTTTGTAATGGCACAAATAATGCCCGCAATAATACCGACCAATATGGCCAATAATACTTTTTCTTTAACGGTACGCGCTTGCAGCATGTTATTTTCTCCTCAATAACGGTGCAAAAAACAGGAAACAAAAACGGCAGATCTCCCCGCTGGTAATATCCGGCAGAAACTGAAGAACTGTGATTATATGTGGTTGCAATCATATACCTACCTATGAAAGGTGTCGACAGGATCTGCTTGCCGTGACGCCTTGATAGTGTAGCGGAAATGCTAATGGAAGAGCGCAATAGGGTTAGCGTAATGCAGCACCTGAGAAATATAACCACGAATATTTTATAGCCGAATATTTTAAGTTAGTAATATCATGTAAATAGCCTTTTTATATTATTTCGCCAATGAGAAATAAGTGAGATCGCTTTTAACATCATGTCGGAAATGATTTGCCGCTTTATTGTGCGGTATTGTTATTTTGGGTTTATCTCCGCCAGGTTATCTTCAATAACGCGTTACGCTGTTATCTGCCCGTTGAAGGGGGATCGCAGAAATGTGCGGACGATCGCATGTATTGATGGATGTGCGGAGCGGGGAGTCAATGAAGCGAGGGGAAAGCAATCAGGAGCGTCGAAGACGCTCCTGATGATGAGCGGCGGATTAGCGTTGTTCCTCCAGCCATTCGGGCATGTCGTGGAACCCCATTGCCTGGCGCACCAGCGTCGGTTTGATGCCAGGTAGGGTATCTGCCAGCTTTAGCCCCATATCGCGCAGCAGTTTTTTGGCCGGATGCGAACCGGCGAACAGATCGCGGAAGCCCTGCATGCTGGCGAGCATCATCGCGGCGCTGTGTTTGCGACGACGCTCGTAACGGCGCAAATAGAGATACTGGCCGATGTCTTTGCCTTGAGCCTGCAAGCGTTTTAGCTCGGACATCAGCTCGGCTACATCCATAAAGCCCAGATTCACGCCCTGACCCGCCAGCGGATGAATAGTGTGCGCCGCATCGCCCATCAACACCAGACGGTGCGCGGCAAAGCTGCGGGCGTAGCGGGCCATCAGCGGGAAACTCTGGCGCTCGCTCTCCAGTTCGCACAATCCCAATCGCATATCAAACTCGGCGGCCAGCTGCGAATTGAACGTCGCCGCGGGGGCTTCTAGCAGGGTCTGCGCGCGTTCCGGCGGCAGAGACCAGACGATGGAGCAGAGATGCGGATCGCTGAGCGGCAAGAACGCCAGCATGCCGTCGCCGTGAAATACCTGCCGCGCCACGGACTCATGCGGGCGCTGGGTGCGAATATTGGCGACCAGCGCATGATGGCCGTAATCCCAGAAGGTCAGCGGAATATCGGCATGCTGCCGCAGCCACGAGTGCGCACCATCCGCGCCCACCAACAACCGTGCGGTCAGCATGCTGCCGTCTTCGAGCGTGATAAAGGCCTCGTTTTCACCCCACGCCACCTGTTTCAACGCGGCGGGGGCGATGAGGGTCACGTCGCGCGCGCGTTCCGCATGTTGCCACAGCGACTGTTGGATCACGTCGTTCTCGATGATGTGGCCAAGATGGGAAAAACCGGTTTCTTCGCCGTTGAAGCCGATGCTGCCAAAACTATCCCGATCCCACACGTACATCTCGTTATAGGGGCTGATGTGCTGGGCCGCGATGGTTGGCCACACGCCGAGTTTTCGCAACAGCTGTTCGCTGGCGGCGTTGATCGCGGAAACCCGTGGTGCCTGCTCCAGCCGGGAGGAGGGCGCATTGAGCGGCTGTTTTTCCAGTACGGCGATACTCAACCCGCTGCCTTGCAGCCCGCAGGCGAGCGCCAGACCGACCATGCCTCCGCCGGCAATTACCACGTCGAATGATTGCATAAAGCGTGAATTCCTGTTGTTGCCGTCGGCGACGGCTATCGTTCCACCCAGCCCAGCGTTCTGCGGGCCAGACTATCCCGCAGCACGGGCAAACTGTTCATGGCCATTAAACCCAGATTACGCGCCACTTCCAGTGAGATATACGCGTTGGCGAAGATCCGCACGAGTCCGTCGGTGATCGCGACGGTCGTTTCGCGATCCGGTTGACGCCGTTGCTCGTAGCGATCAAGCACCGAATAGCTGCCGGGATCTGCTCCGCGAGACACGGCGTCGACCAGCGTTTCCGCCAGTGTCATTACATCGCGTAGCCCAAGGTTGAAACCCTGGCCGGCGATAGGATGGAGCGTCTGTGCCGCGTTGCCGACCAGCGCGACTCGGTGGCTAATGTGGCGCTCTGCGGTTCGCAGCGCGAGCGGATAGCTGTGGCGCTCGCCGACGTGCGTAATAGCACCCAGCCGCCACCTAAAGGCTAGCTGAAGCTGACGCCGGAACGTGTCGTCGCTCCAGCTATCCACTTCGGCCTGCCGCGCCTGCGGGTGGCACCAGACCAACGAGCTGCGCCCTTGACTCATCGGCAACAGCGCTAATGGGCCATGCGGGGTAAAGCGCTCGTAGGCGCGTCCGTGATGTGGTTCCGAGGTCACGACGTTGGCGATGACCGCCACCTGATCGTAAGGGTGTGCTTCCCAGCGGATCCCCGCAGCGCGAGCTAGCTGAGAGTGGGAGCCGTCGGCGGCGATCAGCAGCTGGCCGCGTAACGCGTCGCCGTTGTCCAGCGTCAGCGTGGCGCTATCAGCGTCGCGTTCGACGTTGACCACCGTCGCCGGGCAGTGGAGACGTATGCCCGGCGCGTGCTCCAGAAGTGAGAACAGACGTTTGCCTGCTTCGTGCAGCTCAACGACATAACCTAAAGCGTCGACGCGGTAGTCCCGGGCGTGCAAATAGACGTAGCCCGCGTGTCCGCGATCGCTGACGTGGACGGTGGTGATCGGCGTGGCGGTATCCGCCAGAGCAGGCCAGATGCCGATAGCCTCCAACTGCTGGCGCGTGCCTTCCGACAGAGCAATGGCGCGAGCGTCGAATCCGGGATGTTGGCGATCCTGCGGGTCGCGGGATTCGATGAGATCGACGGCGATCTTCCCCTGAGACAGGGTGGAGATCGCGAGCGCCAGTGTTGCGCCGGCCATGCCTCCGCCGACGATCAAAATACTCATGAAACGGTGCTCGCCGCGGCGGCCATCAGCGCTTCGATATCGTCCGGATCTTTGACCACGCCTGAGGTCAGCACCTCGTTGCCGCTGGCGGTAATAACGATGTCGTCTTCAATACGTATGCCGATGCCGCGGTATTCAGGCGGTACGTCGGCGTCTGGGGCGATATAAAGGCCCGGTTCGACCGTCAGCACCATGCCCGGCGCAAGAATGCGACCGCGATCGCCCGACCCGTAGTCGCCGACGTCATGGACGTCCAGCCCCAGCCAGTGGCTCAGTCCGTGCATATAGAAGTCGCGATGCGCTTCGGCGGCATAGAGTTCGTCAATATCGCCCTGCAAAATACCGAGGTCCAACAGCCCCTGTAGCATGATGCGGACCACTTCTTCATTCACTTCACGGATGCTGCGCCCAGGGCCATACAGCTCGATGGCACGTTCTTCGGCGGCAAGCACGATGTTGTAGATCTCGCGCTGGGGCGCCGTGAATTTACCGTTGACCGGAAAAGTTCGAGTGATGTCGCCGGCATACCCTTGATACTCGCAGCCAGCGTCGATCAGCACCAAATCGCCATCCTGCATTTGGCTCTCGTTCTCGGTGTAATGAAGGATGCAGCCGTTTTCACCGCTGCCCACAATCGTATTGTAAGACGGGTAGCGAGCGCCGTGGCGGGTAAATTCGTAGTGAATCTCCCCTTCCAACTGGTACTCATACAGGCCGGGACGGCAGGTTTGCATTGCCCGGGTGTGAGCCAGCGCGGTAATTTCCCCCGCGCGTCGCATCAGGTCGATTTCGACCGGTGACTTAATCAGGCGCATTTCGTGCACCCACGGGCGCCAGTCCGTGATCGTCGACGGAGCGGAATAGCCTCTACGGGTACCCTCGCGCAGTGTTTCGAGCGCGCTGAATACCAGCTTGTCGGCATAACGGTACTGCCCCTGCGCGTGGTAAACCACGTCCAGGCCGTTCAGCAAGAGATGCAGCTGTTCGCCCATTTCCTCAAACGGCAACGCGCGATCCACGCCCAGCCTGGCGGGTGCGGCATCTTGTCCCAGACGGCGTCCGAACCAGATCTCGGCGGTGATATCGCGGACCCGGTTGAACAGGACGCTGTGATGATGATTTTCGTCGCTCTTGATCAGCAACAGCGCGGCTTCCGGCTCATTAAAGCCGGTGAAGTACCAGAAATCGCTGCTCTGTCGATAGGGGTAGTCGCTGTCGGCATTACGTTGCGCTTCGGGGGCCGCAAAAATAATCGCGGCGCTGGCAGGCGCCATTTTTTCCAGCAGAGACTGACGTCGACGGAGATATTCTTGTTGATTCATCACCTGCTCCTGAATTGTCAGCGTCGGACGCTGACCTTTAAGGCGGATAGCCGAACGTTAGTGCAGCGTCGGCTTTTGTTCGGGGGCGGTTACCACCGGATGCGTGAACTCGTTATGACACATTATGGCAGCAACCCGTACATATTCGACGACTTCTTCCAGCGACTGGGCCAGCTGGTCCTGGTCTTCGTCTTCGTCATAGCCCAGTTGGGCGATGTTACGCAGATCGTCAATCGCCTCTTTTAATTCACCCTGCGTCTTTTCCAGACGCGGCTGCACCACCCCCAGTCCGAGCAGGAAGTGGTTGACCCAGCCGGCCAGACCGTCGGCGCGTTCGAACACGGTCACGTTGTCTTGCGTGTCGTCCGGCAGGTACAGCTGAAACATGAAGCCTTCATCTTCCAGCGTATTGCGAGTGATCTGATAAATCTCCAGCAGCGGCTGCGCCAGCGCCTGTGGGAAAGACAGGCCATCGTTGGTCAGTTCCGATACCAGCGTTTTCCAGCTGTCGTCGTGATTGCCGCCGCACAAAATGCCGCTGATCAGGCCGTGCATTTCCGCCGTCGTCAGGGCGACCTGGTGCTGTTGCAGTAGTTGTTCAGTGGCTTCGTAGCCAGGGAGTTTGTTCTGTATAGACATGCGCATTCATCGTCGTTGCGGGGAGTTCGTGTTATGCTAACACCAAGCTCCGTTGCTATACCAGAAAGGGCTTGTATCTTCTATTTGGGGTATATATAGTAGCGCCCGCTTTTTACCTGGACGAGCTGCCGGGCAGCATCAGGTAATCAAACTGCGCGGGCGCGAAACGACACAAGGGCAGGAAGGTGGCATGTCTGCACAACCGGTAGATATTCAAATTTTTGGCCGTTCGTTAAGAGTGAATTGTCCGCCAGAACAACAGGATGCGTTGAATCAGGCTGCGGAAGATCTTAACCAGCGGTTGCAAGATCTCAAAGTTCGCACTAGAGTCACAAACACAGAGCAACTGGTCTTTATCGCCGCGCTCAACGTGTGCCATGAGCTGGCGCAGGAACGGACAAAAACCCGTGACTATGCCTCCAATATGGAACAACGGATTCGCATGCTGCAGCAGACCATCGAACAGGCGCTGTTGGAGCAAGGTCGCATTACCGACCGTCAGGATGCCCAGTTTGAATAAGCGCGCATTTTGGTAAAAGGCCGTGGATTTCGGGTAACAAAACGCTGTTATACATGTTAGGGTAACAGCAGTAACGAATAAAATTTCTCTGAGATGTTTGCCAGCGGGCCAGTCCCCTGAGCCGATATTTACAACCAACAGAATGTTGTGCTTGTGGTTGGTGCGCATGCTCGGTCCGTCCGAGAAGCCTAAAAACTGCGACGTGACGTTCACCTTGAACCAAGGGTTCAAGGGTTACAGCCTGCGGCGGCATCTCGGAGATTCCTTCCTCTTAATATCCTTTTCCTACAGGCTGATAACCGATATGCAGACGCCCGATTCTTCTGCCGATCGCTCCGCCGATCTCGACCGTCAGACTCTCCGCCAGCGTATACGCCAACGGCGCCGAGCGCTCAGCGCCGAACAGCAGGCGAGTTTCTCTCAACAGGCGGCGCAACGCATCATCAATCATCCTCGAATTCAGCAGGGCCGACATGTGGCGGCGTATCTCTCATTTGACGGCGAGCTGGATACCACTCCGTTAATTGACGCGCTCTGGCGGCTGGGCAAACAGGTCTACCTGCCCGTTTTGCATCCGTTCAGCGCCGGTCAGCTGCTGTTTCTGCGCTACGAACCTGACACGGAGCTGACGCTCAACCGGCTCGGTATCCTACAGCCGCGACTGGACGTGCGTCAGGTATTGCCGACGCACCAGCTGGATATCCTGTTGACGCCGCTGGTGGCGTTTGACGACCGGGGACAACGATTAGGCATGGGGGGGGGATTCTACGATCGTACGTTAGAACATTGGCAGGAGCGCGGGCCATATCCCATCGGACTCGCTCACGATTGTCAGCAGGTCGAGCAGGTGCCCGCCGCCCACTGGGACGTCCCGCTCCCGGAAATCCTCACGCCGTCCCGCGCATGGCAGTGGCCGGCGTGAAGCGCTTAGTCTAATTCATGCTGCGACTGTCATGTCCCAACATGTTCTGCACCAGCTCCACGCAGCGCAGGAAGCGGCTGTCATAGTCTGACTCCGTGACATAGACATAGTCGACGTTATTCTGCGCCAGCATCTCCTTCAGGAGATTTTGGAACTCAGAGCGGTCCGCTGTGCTACCCAGACTTCTTAGACCGTCCGCCACCCACGGCGTGTTGTTTTCCAGCAAAATCACCAGATCGAAGCGGTACTCCTCAATCAGCGCCTGAACGAACGGGTGCTCGCGTCCTTCATATTTTTTACAAAACGCCTGCGTAGTGATGAAGTCGGTGTCGATAAAGGCCACTTTATTGGCATATTTAACCGAAAAATCAATATATTGAGCCTGACCGAGCGCGATTTTGTCGTAGTCGGAGTATTGCAAGGCCATCTCGTCGCCGCCCAGATGTGAAAACACGTAGTCACGACCGTATTCCCAGGCGCTGGTGGTGTTGAAGATATTGGACAACTTATTGACCAGCGTCGATTTTCCACTGGACTCGCCCCCTAGAATCGCCACGGTGCGCACGAAGAAGGGTTTCACTTCCGTAGGAATATATTCCCAGTAGCGGAACGGGTTCTGTCGGATTTGCGAGCCGCTGATATTCATGAAAGAGCGCTTCGGGTCGACCAACACGGCGTCGATCCCAAGATGCGGTGCGTACTGCGGCGCGTCCTGCTCTTCGCTGGTGTAGACGAAGTTGGGTTCGATGCCTTTTTCCGCCATGAATTTTTTGATGCCCTGGCTCCAGACGTCCCAGCCGTGCGGGTAGGGTTCCATGCCTTCTTCGTTGAAGGCATGAATATGAATATTTTTCTGATATTTGAAGGTTTGCAGCAGCCAGCGCAAGCGGTCGCTGACGGTCGGCTGCTGCGACATGGAGCTGTGTTCGAAGAGGGTGCGATCCCTTTCCTCGTCGAAACCCATGATGACATGCAGTTCATCCACCTGGCTGCAGGCGCGCTGGATGAGATAGATGTGGCCGGTATGCAGTGGGTAAAATTTACCGAACACGACCCCGATACTTTTTTGGTGGTAGGGGAATTCCAGCCCCAGGAATCGATGCAGCGCTTCCAGCTTCTGCGCGCTGGGGCTTTTGATTTTAGCGTTCAGCAGTTGGCTAAGGTAGCCTTTTGTCATCCCGGTGGCGTCGGCAACCTGCTGTAGTGTACAGCCCTGTTGCCTGATAGCCGATTTGAGGTAATCGAATGGTGACATGATCCGGCGCTCCTTGTTTAGCTTACTAAACAAAATACCACAGTGGCCGGGTCATAATCCAAAGCTATCTGCCGTTAGAGTTCATCCAGAATGGCAAGCGCGTCCGCCAGCTTCTTGACGCCAAACACCTGCATGTTGGCCGGCGGCTTCTTGGGCATATTGGCATAAGGCACGATCGCGCGCTTGAAGCCATGCTTGGCGGCTTCGGTGATCCGCTCCTGTCCGCTTGGCACCGGTCGGATCTCGCCTGCCAATCCGACTTCGCCAAAGACCACCAGATCCTGCGGCAGCGGGCGATCGCGCAGGCTGGAGACCAACGACAGCAGCAGCGCCAGGTCGGCGCTGGTTTCGGTAACCTTCACACCGCCCACGACATTGACGAACACGTCCTGATCCGACATCTGCAGGCCGCCGTGGCGATGCAGAACCGCCAGCAGGATCGCCAGACGATTTTGCTCCAACCCCACCGCGACTCGACGGGGGTTGGCCATCATCGAGTGATCGACCAGCGCCTGAATCTCCACCAGCAGCGGCCGGGTGCCTTCCCATACCACCATCACCGAGCTACCGGAGGTGATCTCATCGCCCCGGCTCAGGAAAATGGCGGACGGGTTGCTGATTTCACGCAGTCCCTGTTCCGTCATGGCGAAAACGCCCAGTTCATTGACGGCGCCGAAACGGTTTTTATGGCTGCGCAGCGTGCGGAAACGGGAGTCCGCGTCGCCGTCCAGCAGTACGGAACAGTCAATACAGTGCTCCAGCACCTTCGGACCCGCCAGCGAACCGTCTTTGGTGACGTGCCCAACCATCACGATCGCCACTCCGCGGGTTTTAGCGAAACGGGTCAGATAGGCGGCGGTCTCACGCACCTGTGAGACGCTGCCCGGCGAGGACTGGATATCGGACAGGTGCATCACCTGAATGGAGTCGATGACCATCAGCTTCGGCTGTTCCTGCTCGGCGATCAGGCAGATCTGCTCGATGCTGGTTTCCGACAGCATATTGAGATTCTGCGCGGGGAGGCCGAGCCGGTGCGCGCGCATCGCGACCTGCTGCAACGACTCTTCGCCCGTCACGTACAGGGTTTTCATCTGTTCGGACAGCTTGCACAGCGTTTGCAATAGTAAGGTACTTTTACCCGCGCCGGGGTTGCCGCCGATCAAAATGGCGCTGCCGGGCACGACGCCCCCACCTAACACCCGGTCAAACTCCTGAAAGCCGGTAGAGAAGCGAGGCAGCGCTTCAAGACTGATTTCAGAGAGTTTCTGTACCCGGCTGACCCCGGCGCTGTCGCCCGCATAGCTGGCGAAGCGGTCGCTGCGTGCTGACGACGGCGCTGCCGCCAGACGAACCTCTGTGATGGTATTCCAGGCCTGACAGGCGCTGCATTGTCCCTGCCAGCGCGGATAATCAGCGCCGCACTCGTTGCAGACGAAGGCGCGTTTAGCGGCTTTTGCCACGGTTTACCTCACTTCTTTATTTAACGTTGTTCGTGTCGCAGGCTGCCGCTGAGAATACACAGCACGCCGGTCAAATCCGCATAGCGGATGCTGGTAGCCGTTTGGGCATAGACCTTGGGTTTGGCGTGATAGGCAATCCCGAGCCCGGCGGCTTTTATCATCAGAAGATCGTTGGCGCCGTCGCCGATGGCGATCGTCTGCTCCAAAGGAATTTCCAGTTTGTCGGCTAACTGCCGCAGGGTGTCCGCCTTATATTGGGCGTCGACGATCGGGCCTTCGACTTCGCCCGTCAGCTTGCCGTCACGCATGCCCAAGGAATTGGCGACGGCGGCGACCAGATCCAGCTTCGAGCGCAGATGATCGGCGAAAAAGGTAAAACCACCGGAAGCGATCGCCAGATGCCATCCGGCTTCCTGTAGCTGTTGCACCATTTGTTCCAGGCCGGGCATCAGCGGGAGAGTGTCACGAACCTGCAAGAGGATATTCGCATCCGCGCCTTTCAGCGTACCCACGCGCTCGCGCAGGCTGGAAGAGAAATCCAGATCGCCTTGCATGGCGCGCTCGGTGATCGCCGCCACCTGATCGCCCACGCCCGCCAGACGGGCAATTTCATCAATACACTCGATCTGGATCGCCGTGGAGTCCATGTCCATGACCAGCAAACCGGGCGATCGCAGCGTCGGGTGATTGCCCATCGCCGCCACGTCCAGCCCCAGCGTGTGCGCCGACTCGGCGATATGCGGCGTCAGGATCCCCGCCAGTCGAACGACCTGATAGTCGCCCACGCTCCAGGCGCTGACGATGACCATGGGTTCGTCCAGCAGATGCTGCATGCGGGACAACGCGTTTTTGTCGAGGGTGTCGCCGTAGAGCAACCAGCCGGTATTGCCCGCCCGATAGTCCAGCGGCATGACTTCGTCACCGCTGAGCGACAGCGGCAAATTGGGCCAGCAATTGATCTCGACGGGCAGATCGCGATAGGTCAAACGGTTCGACATGGGGTAAATCCTTTCCTGCGGGTGTTGTGTTGACGAAGTAGAACGGTCAAAAGAGGACAATGATAAAACAACGGAACAAGCTATCCTATCGTCAACGCTTCTGGCAACATTAAACTCTCCTAATCGCGCAGGTGTTCCCATGGTTCGGGCTCGGTTGAAATTTCGCTTACATCGTACGGCTATTGTGCTGATCTGTCTGGCGCTGCTGGTGATCCTGATGCAGGGATCGTCCTACTTTAGTCTTAGTCATCAGATGGCTCGTTCCGAACAGGTTGAAGAGCTGACGCGGACGTTGACTCGTCAGGTGGCGTTCAGCCTGACCCCGTTGCTGGAAGGCAACGATGACAACAGCCAGCGGATCCACGACGTGTTGCGGAATCTGACCGATCGCAGCCGGATTCTGGATGCCGGCCTCTATGCACTGGATGGCACACTGATATCGCGGGCCGGCGAGCAGATCCCTTTGCGTGACCGGCTGGCGCTCGATGGCAATCGGGCCGGGAGTTACTTCAACCATCAACTGGTGGAGCAGATCAACGGTAGGGATGGACCGATTGGCTTTCTCCGCGTGACGCTGGACACCCACGTGCTGGCGACCGAGGCCAAGCAGGTGGACAACACGACCAACATTCTTCGGCTGATGATTTTGCTGGCGCTGGCCATCGGCATCATTCTCGCGCGTACGCTGTTGCAGCACCGCCGCTCCCGTTGGCAGCAGTCGCCCTATCTGCTGACCGCCAACACGCCGGTTGAAGATGACGAGCCGGACAGCGACGACGACGAGAGCGGCCAGATTTCGCGAAAGTCCGACACACGTCGCTGAACGAAAACGCTATCTTCGATGCCACTCCCCCACGGATCAAAAAAAACGGATCCCGCTGCGCTCGCGGCGGAGACGTCGCGGACGTGAGGCTCGTTTGCCGATGTGGGGCGATAAACGGTAAAGAAAAGGGGCGTCTTTCAGTCACCGATTGTTTATGACCGGTAAATCAGAGAAAATGCCCCGCTTAACGATTGATTTCCGCTCTGCCTGACGTGACATCGCTGCGATCTGATGCTGACGCCGGGTGCTAACCTGAAGAAGCCTGAACAACATGTCTCCAAGTGAATTTGCCCGCGAAGTCTCGAAACGACGGACTTTTGCCATTATTTCCCACCCTGACGCCGGTAAAACCACCATCACGGAAAAGGTTTTGCTGTTCGGACAGGCGATCCAGACCGCCGGTACGGTAAAAGGCCGCGGCTCTAATCAGCACGCCAAATCCGACTGGATGGAAATGGAAAAACAGCGTGGTATCTCCATCACGACGTCTGTGATGCAGTTCCCCTATCGGGATAGCCTGGTCAACTTGCTGGATACCCCAGGGCATGAAGACTTCTCGGAAGATACCTACCGTACGCTGACCGCCGTCGACTGCTGTCTGATGGTGATTGATGCCGCGAAAGGGGTGGAAGATCGTACTCGTAAACTGATGGACGTCACCCGCCTGCGCGATACCCCGATTCTCACCTTCATGAACAAGCTTGACCGCGACATCCGCGATCCGATGGAGCTGCTGGACGAAGTGGAAAGCGAGCTGAACATCGCCTGTTCGCCTATCACCTGGCCTATCGGCTGCGGAAAGATGTTTAAAGGGGTCTATCACTTATATAAAGATGAAACCTACCTGTATCAGCGCGGAATGGGGCACACCATCCAGGAATTGCGCGTTATCAAAGGGCTGAATAACCCTGAGCTGGACAGCGAGGTCGGCGAAGAGCTGGCGGCCCAGCTGCGCGAAGAGCTGGAGCTGGTGCAAGGCGCTTCCAATGAATTTGAAGAAGAGGCTTTCCTGAGCGGCGACCTCACGCCGGTCTTCTTCGGCACCGCGCTGGGTAACTTCGGCGTTGACCACATGCTGGACGGGTTGGTCGACTGGGCGCCGACGCCGATGCCGCGTAACACCAACGCGCGCGAAGTGGTTGCGTCGGAAGAGAAATTCTCCGGTTTTGTCTTCAAGATCCAGGCCAATATGGATCCGAAACACCGTGACCGCGTGGCTTTCATGCGCGTGGTGTCGGGTAAATATGAAAAAGGTATGAAGCTGCGTCAGGTGCGGACTGGTAAAGATGTGACGATCGCGGATGCGCTAACCTTTATGGCGGGCGACCGTTCCCACGTGGAAGAAGCGTATCCCGGCGATATCATTGGCTTGCATAACCACGGCACCATCCAAATCGGCGATACGTTCACGCAGGGTGAAGATATGAAGTTCACCGGTATTCCGAACTTTGCCCCTGAACTGTTCCGCCGCATTCGCCTGCGCGATCCGCTGAGGCAGAAACAGCTGCTGAAAGGATTGGTTCAGCTGTCCGAAGAGGGCGCTGTGCAGGTATTCCGTCCGTTGATCAATAACGATCTGATCGTGGGAGCGGTGGGGGTGCTGCAGTTTGATGTGGTCGTTGCCCGTCTGAAGACGGAGTACAACGTAGAAGCGGTTTATGAGTCGGTCAACGTCTCGACGGCACGCTGGGTGGAGTGCGACGACGTCAAAAAACTGGAAGAGTTTAAGCGTAAGAACGAGCAGCATCTGGCGCTCGACGGCGGCGACAACCTCACCTATGTGGCCCCCACGATGGTGAACCTGAACCTGACGCAGGATCGCTACCCGGACGTGCAGTTCCATAAAACACGGGAACATTGATTCTCTGCTTAGAATTCACACAAATGACGCAAGCCAGGCATATGCCTGGCTTTTTGTTTTTTTGTTCCCATTTTTCAGTGAATTAACGAAAAATCCCTCATCGTCAGGCACCCTTTCCCCGCACAGACAAATCTGAATCTCTCTAATCTGCGGCCTTTTTCCTTCGGTTACCTGGGTTTTTATCCACAGTCGACTATAGTTAACTATGTGTACGACATTTCTAGTTTGTTTCACTGTTAATTTAACGAGAGGTAGTGAGTTATATTGGAGTGCAGGTAATTTACGGCATGACAATCTATTCGGTAGCCGATGTCGGCAACGACGCGCTAGCCTCGTGATTGACTCTTTATGAGCACATTCCGTGCAGTGAAATAGTGGCAACAAAAAGGAAGATCTAGATGAAAAAGACCAAGATTGCACAATCAGTAATGGCCGTTGTTCTGGGTACCATGTTGCTGGGCGGTCAGGCGATGGCACAAGAAACGTTCAGCCAGAAGGTGAAGAACGTGGCCGACACCACCGGACAGAAAGTCGATAGCTCCATGACTTCTGCAGGGAGCTATCTGGATGACAGCACGATCACCGCCAAGGTGAAAAGCGCGCTGCTGGAAGATAAAACCATCGACAGCGGTGACATCTCCGTCGCAACGTCCAAAGGCGTCGTGACCCTGAGCGGTTTTGTCGCCAGTCAGGACCTTTCTGCGCACGCGGTCAGCATCGCGACCAAGACCGAAGGCGTGAAGTCCGTCAGTGATAAGCTGCAGGTCAAAGATGAAAAAGGTTCCCAGACCGTCGGCGCTTATGCCGGAGACACGGTAACCACCAGCAAAGTTAAAGCGAAACTTCTGGCGGACAGCATCGTTCCGTCTCGCCACATCAAAGTTGAAACGCACGACGGTATTGTGCAGCTAACCGGTCAGGTATCGACGGCGGCGCAGTCGGCTCAGGCGGAAAGTTTGGCCAAGGCTGTTGAAGGGGTTAAAAGCGTCAAGAACGACCTGACGGTGAAATCCTAATCTAGCTTCGACTCCGGGTTATGCCGTTCAACGGGTCACCCGCGATCACGTCAGCGCGGCGGTAATTTCTCCGCCGCGCCTGTCAGGACGACTCACCGACGGTATCTTCGCTCAGGGCGGCTTTGGCGCCATCCGACGAATGAGCGCTTTTGGGCTCATGACGCTGTCCCGTCGGATAGACGCGTTGCGTACCATGACGCAGGCTGCAACAACACCACCTTAATCACCGGATATTGAAGGAGAGCGTATGTTTCGTTGGGGTATTATTTTTCTGATTGTGGCGCTGATCGCCGCCGCGCTAGGTTTCGGCGGGCTGGCGGGCGTAGCAGCGAGTGCCGCTAAAATTGTCTTCGTGATCGGTATCATTCTATTCCTGATCAGTCTTTTTATGGGACGTAAGCGACCCTAAGGATAGCGGCATGAGTTTGCCGCTTCGGTCTGTTCTCCATCACGTCTGATAACGCTGGCCCGGCATCCCTTAGGATGCGCGGGCCGGTTTTTCGTCAGGCGACCGGTGTTTCTTTGTCATGCTCGATACTCCGATGGGGCGGTGTCCCCTTTGTCGGCCTGCATCGGTGAATCGAGAGGGAAATGAATGGGCGTTGCTGCCGGTTAGCCCTATTGCAGGGGCATGACGTTCAGGTTCGGTAACTGCTATCCTCATACCCTCTTGTTCAGCAAAGAGGTCGTCAATTGATCATGCCGGGTTCCGATCACACCGCCAGCCAGACCGACCTGCGCTCCCACGCGCCGGGTCCGCTGATAGATACCCACTGTCATTTTGACGTTCCGCTGTTTCTGGACGACGAGGCGGCCAGCGTACGGCGTGCTCAGGACGCGGGCATTACTGACATCATCATCCCCGCGGTGGATTCCCATCATTTCGATCTCATCTTACAACTCGCCCAACGCTGGCCTGGTCTGCACGCAGCGCTGGGACTGCATCCGTTGTACATCGCCCGCCATGACGACGAGGATTTGGCGTTGCTGGATGCCCGGTTGCAGTCGCACCGCAAAGACCTGGTGGCGGTAGGTGAGGTGGGGTTGGATCTTTACATGGACGATCCGCAGTTCGATCGCCAGTGCCACTTTCTCGGCGAACAGTTAGCACTGGCGCGTCGTTACGATCTGCCGGCGATACTGCACTCCCGGCGTACACATGACCGTCTGGCGGCGATACTGCGGCGATGCTCCCTGCCGCGTACGGGCGTTGTACACGGTTTTTCAGGCAGCTATGAGCAGGCGATGGCGTTCGTCCGACTCGGCTTTTATATCGGCGTTGGGGGAACCATTACGTATCCGCGCGCCAGTAAAACGCGCAAGGCCATCGCGCAATTGCCGCTGGACAGTCTCTTGCTGGAGACGGATGCGCCGGATATGCCCGTGTATGGGCATCAGGGCGCGCCCAATCGCCCCGAGCGTATCCGCAACGTTTTATCGTCATTATGTGAACTGCGAGAAGAAAGCCCGGCGCAAATCGTGGCGGCCTTATTGGCGAATACATGGCGTGTGTTCGATCTTGCGGATAAAGGCACGGGTCCTGCGGAGGTGAGTAAATCCTGATCAGATGTTATCAATGTTGAAAAATTTAACATCCAGTTTGACAATGCCGGAATAGTCCCTTTTTATTTCTGCCAGACTCGTTCATTTTTCCCTTCTGTATCACTTTATCTCCCATCGTTAGATGGGTTTTTTTGTTTTATGACAATAGGTAACGTGATGAATAGTGAGTAGAAAGAAGAGGAATAATGCACTTTTATCCCAAAATATACAATATTTAAGAATATTTGACGTTTTTATTCATTTAATGTTGTATGCATCGTTGATTGCTGCCGATATGCCTTTTCGTCGCCGGGCTTCTTAGCTTGTTAAGTTTTCTGAGGCATGGGATGCGCCGAGGCAGTAGCACACACTTTCTTAGTTCATTACTTTCTCTACTAAAGGGATTTTTCCATGGAAATGTTGATGAGTCTGGTGGGGATGGCTGTATTGATCCTGGTCGGAATCATGCTGTCTCATAACCGTAGCGCAATTAACGTTCGTACGGTCATCTGCGCTTTTTTGATCCAAGTCTGCATTGGTGTATTGGCGCTATATGTTCCCTTGGGGCGTCAGGTTCTTGCCAGTATCACGTCCGGCGTAGGTAACGTCATCGCCTATGGCAATGACGGGATCGCATTTATGTTCGGCGGTTTGGCTTCGGATAAAATGTTCGAGATCTTCGGCGGCGGCGGTTTTGTCTTTGCGCTGCGGGTACTGCCGATGATTGTTTTCTTCTCTTCCCTGATCGCGGTGCTGTATTACCTCGGCATCATGCAGTGGGTCGTACGCCTGCTGGGCGGCAGCCTGCAATTGCTGTTGCGGACCTCGCGCACCGAATCTCTCTCCGCCACCGCGAATATCTTTGTCGGCATGACGGAGGCGCCGCTGGTGGTGCGTCCTTACATCGCGGGCATGACGCAGTCCGAACTGTTCGCCGTTATGTGCGGCGGGCTGGCCTCTATCTCCGTCTCCGTTCTCGCGGGCTATGCGCAGATGGGCGTGCCGCTGGAGTATCTGATTGCCGCTTCCTTTATGGCCGCGCCTGGGAGTCTGCTGTTTGCCAAGTTGATTATTCCGGAAACGGAACAGACGCATGACCGCGAGAACGTTCAGCATTTCGACGGCGAAGAACAAAAGCCGGGCAATGTGATCGATGCGGCGGCGGGCGGTGCGGCGTCGGGTTTGCAACTGGCGTTAAATGTTGGGGCAATGTTACTGGCTTTTATCGCTCTGATTGCTTTACTTAACGGTATCCTCAGCGGAGTTGGAGGCTGGTTCGATTACCCTCAGTTGTCTCTGGAGCTGGTTCTGGGCTGGATTTTCGCACCCGTGGCATTCCTGATCGGCGTGCCATGGAGTGAAGCGACCGTTGCCGGATCGTTCATTGGACAGAAGCTGGTTGTTAATGAATTTGTGGCCTATTTGAATTTGAGCTCCTACCTCAAGCCTGACGATGTCGTCGCGGCCTCCGGTTTACAGGTGCTGTCTACACACACTAAAGCGATTGTCTCGTTTGCTCTGTGCGGCTTCGCCAATTTGTCCTCTATCGCCATACTCATCGGCGGTCTGGGCAGCATGGCGCCGAATAGACGTCAGGACATTGCCCGCTTCGGAATGAAGGCCATTGCGGCGGGAACGTTATCGAATCTGATGAGCGCCAGTATCGCCGGTTTCTTTCTGGCTTTGTGAGTAGTGTTTTACAGGGAGGTAGCGCTGCTGCTTCTCTGTACTGTAAACTAGTGGCATATGCACTAGGTTCCGCTTGAAGAGTTAACAAATATGCTTTCTGTTTTTATAGAAGATATAGAGTGGGTTACGTTCCACCAGGCTGACAGCGAAGCTATTTACCCTGGGGTAGGGGCTCGCTGTCATTTCTCCCTGCGGACTTATCGTGATGATTTGTTCTTTCGCGCAGGGATTCCTTTCACAGCAGAAATTGCCCGCTCAGTGCCTAAGCGTCGGGCTGAGTATCTGGCCGGACGTTATCTCGCTCGCAAAGTGCTTGAACGCTTGGGGATTGAACGATACACGTTGAAAAACGGCGAGGATCGTTCGCCGCAGTGGCCGGACTTTATCGTCGGCTCATTGAGCCACAACGCAGACTCCGCGCTCTGCGCGGCCCACATGCGTCAGGATACGGCCTCTTACGTCGGATTGGATATAGAGACGCTCATGAGCGAAGAGCGGGCGAATAGCCTATGGCCGGGCATCATCAACGACGAAGAGTTCGACTGGATGCATGAGGTTTTCCCCGGTCGCTTTTCCTCGTTGTTGACGCTGACGTTTTCCGCCAAAGAAAGTTTGTATAAGGCACTGTATCCGCAAGTAAAACACTATTTTGATTTTCTGGATGTCAAAATATTGGAGCTGGATCGTGCGAGTCACTCTTTCACATTGGAACTGCTGTGCGACCTGTCGCCGGACTTCCTGCGAGGACGCCGCTTCAGCGGGACGTATCAACTGCGTGATAATGATGTGACAACCTTCATCTACCACCAATGATGAATCGGGAGGCGGAGGGCGCATCATGCAGATGACGGGAAACACGTTGCTCATTACCGGCGGCGGATCGGGGATCGGTCGCGGATTGGCGGAAGCGTTTCATCGGGCCGGGAACCAGGTCGTTATCGCGGGGCGTGACGAGTCCCGTCTGCGCAAGGTCGCGTTCGCCCATGCGGGCATGGCGTATCTCGTGCTTGACCAGCGCTCGCCGGACGGCGTGGAAGCCTTTGTTCAGGCGCTGACGGCGCGTTTCCCGACATTGAATGGCGTGATCAACAACGCAGGTATTCAGCGGCGGGAAGAGGTGACCGGGCGCGACTGGCAAACGGTGCGGGAGACGGTCTCTACCAATCTGCTGGGGCCGATCTATCTGACCACCGCGTTGTTGCCGCATCTGCTTCAGCAACCTCGTGCGGCGGTTCTCAACGTGACGTCCGAACTAGCATTTCTGCCCCAGGCGGTCACGCCGACTTACTGCGCCAGCAAAGCCGCGCTGCACTCTTATACGCAATCGCTGCGTTTTCAGCTGCGCGATAGCGCGGTGCAGGTCATCGAGATCATCCCGCCCTGGGTGCAGACCGATTTGCAGGGCGAGCAGGGACACGATCCGCGGGCGATGCCGCTGGACGCGTTTATCCGTGAGACGATGACGTTGCTGCGAGACAGGCCGGAGGCGGAGGAGATCGTCGTCGCCCGCGCCCAACACCTGCGCGATGCGCCCCGAAGCGACGATTACGACGCGCGGTTTCTCGCGTTCAACGCGCCGGATCCGGCGTCGCCCGACAACGCAGATTGACGCGCCCTGGCGCCGTTTGCGCGGGCCGGGCAGCGTCTTCTTTCGCAGATCCTTTCGCCTTTTCCGGCCAGCACAATGGGGAATAGAGCCGTGTGGCCATTAATGACGCGGATATTCCTGATACCTGCCTGGGACAGTTGCTGCGATGGGGACTTTTCTGTGCGCGTTACGTTCCTTGGCGACCCCATGAGCTGCATGAAACGTCTCTGCTGCAAGCGGAGCAGCGCCCCTCCGCGGCTATATCGCGACCAGATGGCGCACGCCGTCTTTCTCCATGTCCGGCCCCAGACCGCGTTGGACAATCTCGCCCCGCGACATGACCAGATAACGGTCGGCCAGCGCTGCGGCGAAGTCGTAGAATTGCTCGACCAACAAAATCCCCATATCTCCCCGCTGGGACAACTGTCGGATCACGGCGCCGATCTCTTTGATCACGGAAGGTTGGATGCCCTCGGTGGGTTCATCGAGGATCAGCAACTGCGGCCGGCAGGCCAGGGCGCGGCCGATCGCCAACTGCTGCTGCTGGCCGCCGGATAGGTCGCCGCCGCGCCGCGCTTTCATTTCCTCCAGGACGGGAAATAGCCGGTAGATCTCTTCCGGCGCCGATCTGGCCTGCGCGCCGGAAAAACGCGCCAGACCCATCAGCAGATTTTCTTCCACCGTCAGGCGTGGAAAGATCTCCCGGCCCTGCGGAACATAGGCGATGCCGGCCTGGACCCGCTGATGCGGTTTACGGTGGTTAATAACGCGATCCTGCCAGCGGATCTCGCCGGATTTAGCTGGGATCAAGCCCATCAGGCATTTAAGCAGCGTCGTTTTCCCCACCCCGTTGCGCCCCAGCAGACAGGTGACTTCGCCGGGCCGGGCCTCGAACGACAGGCCGCGCAGGATGTGGCTGCCGCCGTAATATTGATTCAGTTCCGATACCTGTAACATGTCAGCGCCCCAGATAAACGTCGATAACCCGATCGTCCGCCTGCACTTCGCGCAACGACCCCTCGGCCAGCACCTGGCCCTGATGCAGCACGGTGACGCGGTCGGCGATGGTTTCGACGAAGCCCATATCGTGCTCCACGACCATCAACGAGTGCTTGCCGGCCAGACCGCGAAACAGTTCGGCGGTGTACTCGGTCTCGGCATCCGTCATGCCGGCCGCCGGTTCGTCGAGCAGCAGCAGATGCGGCTCCTGCACCAGCAGCATGCCAATCTCGAGAAACTGCTTTTGTCCGTGCGACAGCAACCCGGCTTTGCGACTGCGCGCCGCGTCGAGGCGCAACAGCGTCAGCGTCTCGTCAATACGGTCCCGTTGTTCGCCGTCCAGCCGCGCGCGCAGGCTGGCCCAGACGGATTTATCGTTTTTCAGCGCGATGTCGAGGTTGTCGAACACCGTCAGGGCTTCAAACACCGTGGGTTTCTGAAATTTGCGGCCGATGCCCAAACGCGCGATCTCCACCGGCGACAGTCGGGTCAGATCGATGTGTTGATCGAAGATCGCCTGGCCGGTGTCCGGCCGTGTTTTGCCGGTGATCACATCCATCAGCGTGGTTTTTCCCGCGCCATTGGGGCCGATGATGCAGCGCAGTTCGCCTACGCCGATCTGCAATGAGAGATCCGTCAGCGCGCGGAAGCCGTCGAACGAGACGTTGATCTTCTCCAGTAGCAGGACCGGATCGTGTTGATGGCGGTAGCGATCTGCCGGAAGTGGTTGGGTAAACAGGGATTCAGTCATCACGCCTCCCGCGCAACAGGCCAATGACGCCACGCGGCAGAAATAGCGTGACTAGGATAAACATCAGGCCCAGGAAGAACAGCCAGTATTCGGGAAACGCCATGGTGAACCAACTTTTTGCGCCGTTGACGATACCAGCGCCGAGCAGCGGGCCGATCAGCGTGCCGCGTCCGCCGAGCGCCACCCAGATGGCGGCCTCGATAGAGTTGGTCGGCGACATCTCGCTGGGGTTGATGATGCCGACTTGCGGCACATACAGCGCGCCCGCCAGCCCGCACAATACCGCTGAGAGCGTCCAGACGAACAGCTTGAAGCCCCGGGGATCGTACCCGACGAACATCAGCCGGTTCTCCGCGTCGCGCACCGCCGTCAGCACCCGGCCGAATTTGCTGCGCGCCAGCGCGAAGCCGATGCCGAGGCTGGTCAGCAGCAACAGCACGGTGGCGACGAACAGGCCGATGCGCGTGCCGGTGGCGCTGACGTTAAAGCCGAGCAGGGTGGTGAAGCCGGTAAACCCGTTGTTACCGCCGAAGCCGGTTTCGTTGCGGAAAAACAGCAACATCCCGGCGTAGGTCAGCGCCTGCGTCATGATCGAGAAGTAGACGCCTTTGATTTTCGAGCGGAAGGCGAAGAAGCCGAACACCAGCGCCAGCAGACCGGGCGTCAGCATAATCAGGCACAGCGCCCAGGCGAAATGCTGCGTGCCGGCCCAGAACCACGGCAACTCGTTCCAGGACAGAAACGACATAAACGCCGGTAGGTCGTCTCCCGCGGCCTGACGCATCAGGTACATGCCCATGGCGTAACCGCCCAGCGCAAAAAACAGCCCGTGGCCGAGCGACAGCAGCCCGGCGTAGCCCCATACGAGGTCGAGCGCCACGGCGACGACGGCATAGCACAGGATTTTGCCGACCAGCGTCAGGGTATAGGTGGAGATCGCCAGCGGATGGTCGGCGGGCAGCAGTGCACAGAACGGCAGCGCCAGCAGCGCCAGCGTTGACAGGATACCGAGGCTGAAGGTCAGGCGCGGCGCTTTGCGCGCCAGGGTTAATGTCAGTGGCGTGCTCATCAGTCAATCACCCTCCCTTTCACGGCGAACAGGCCCTGCGGACGTTTCTGGATAAACAGAACGATCAGCACCAGGATCAGAATCTTGCCAAGCACTGCGCCGATCTGCGGCTCCAATACTTTGTTGAGGATGCCGAGGCCGAACGCGGCCGCCACGGTGCCTGCCAACTGACCGACGCCGCCCAGCACCACGACGAGGAAAGAGTCAATGATGTAACTCTGCCCGAGCTCCGGACCGACGTTCCCCAACTGCGACAGCGCCACGCCGCCGAGTCCGGCGATGCCGGAGCCGAGGCCGAACGCCAGCATATCGATGCGGCCGGTAGGGACGCCGCAGCAATCCGCCATCGCGCGATTCTGCGTGACAGCGCGCACATTGAGCCCGAGACGGGTTTTGTTCAGCAGCAGCCAGGTGAGGCCCAGCACCGCGAACACGAACACGATCACCGCAATACGGTTAAACGGCAGCACCAGATTCGGCAACACCTGAAGACCGCCCGAGAGCCAGGCGGGATTGGCGACTTCCAGATTCTGCGCGCCGAACAGCGCGCGCACCAGTTGGATCAGCATCAGGCTGATGCCCCAGGTGGCGAGCAGGGTTTCCAGCGGGCGGCCGTACAAATGGCGGATGACGACGCGTTCCAGCACCATACCTATCGCCGCCGTGATAAAAAAGGCCGCGGGCAGCGCCAGCAAGGGATACCAGGCCAGCCACTGTGGCGCGAACTGTTGAAACAGCGACTGCACCAGCCAGGCGGCGTAAGCCCCAGCATCAGCATTTCGCCGTGCGCCATATTAATCACCCCGAGTAGCCCGTAGGTGATTGCGAGACCGAGGGCGGCAAGCAGCAGGATCGAGCCGAGCGAAAGGCCGGTGAATGCCTGACCGAGCAGTTCGCCCCACATCAGGCGCTGTTCGATGTGCTGCAGGCTGTCCGCGGCGGCGTTGCGGACGGCGGCGTCGGGCTCGTCGGGGGCCTGCGTCAGGCGCTGTAGCCGGGCCTGAGTGGCGGGATGGCTCGACTCCCCCAGCTGCTTCACCGCCTGCAGCCGTACCGCGGCATCGGGGCTGGCGAGCTGGAGATTGGCGGCCGCCATTGCCAGCGAGGCCCGCACCTGGTCGTCGGTTTCGCCGGCGAGCTGCCGTTCGATCACCGGCAGCAGAGCGGCCGCGCCTGTGCTTTGCAGCTGCTGCGCCGCATGCAGGCGGGTCGTAGGGTCATCGCTGACCAGTTGGTGTGCGGCGAGTGAGCTGGCGACCAATACGCGCAGTCGGTTGTTCATAAACAACTTTTTGGTATCGCCGCTCGGTTGCCGCGCGCTGTCGAGCGGCGTGAAGACGTCGTCCTGTCTGCTGAAAGGCTGTTTGTTCTGGTCGATGACCACGGATTCGCGGCGCAGCGCCTCCAGCAACGGCAGGCGCGCGGCCTGCGGCGCGGCGGCCCACTGTTCAAG
>NZ_LUTP01000024.1 GCF_002111585.1 Lonsdalea iberica | reverse complement strand
CTAATTGCAAAAACATATTCAAGCGAGTCTTTTTCCATCAATACGTTGTAATAACCCTCATTGTGCCTTTTTTTTCAGCGTTAATTGCCCGAATTGCTGAGCGAAATCGCGGACCTGATGCCAATCGGTATATTCAATCTCACGTGAAGTATCCGTTTCTCCGCCCGTCATTCGCATAATCAGCTGAATCATGATGCGGTCAAACCATCGATATCGAGGATAACGCAGCGCTCCCGCGAATACCGCCCCCAGGTCGGGCTTCCAGGGACAACGCAGTAAGAATTTGCGCGTATACGCATTGGTTTGCACTGTGCTTTTTTCCGGTTTGCGCGCCGTAAGATTCACCGAGAAGAAAGCGCTCGGTTTGTTTTGCAGTGAAACCAAATTGCGCTGGATGAACTGGTCCAGCGCCGGCGCAAAGTGCCCGTAACGGACAGACGCTCCTAAAAGGATTTTCTCGTACTGAGACAGTTCGACCGTGTCGGCATCATCAATGTTAACGACATCACAGACCTGCGTCTCTTTCAGTTCATCGGCAATGACATTTGCGATTGCCTCTGTTTGTCCATCAGTGGTGGAAAACAGGATCAATGCTTTCATTCTAAGGAATCCTCTTTTTATTATTCCCGCCAGAAGGTCGGCGTAAACAGCACCAACAGCGTGAATACCTCAAGACGACCAAACAGCATCGTCAATATGAGTATCCATTTTGCAGCATCATTCATTGAGGTGAAGTTGTCCGCCACCACGCCTAGACCAGGACCAAGATTGTTTAGCGTAGCTGCAACGGCGGCAAACGCCGAAAAATCGTCAACGCCGGTCGCGATAACGGCCAACATACTGACAATAAAGACCAACGCGTAGGCGGAAAAGAACCCCCATACGGCTTCCAATATTCTTTCTGGCAACGCGCGCTGTCCCAGCTTGATGGTATAGACCGCATTGGGATGAACCAGCCTCTTAAGCTCGCGCGACCCCTGTAAGAACAGAAGCAAGATACGGATCACTTTAAGTCCGCCGCCCGTTGAACCCGCGCAACCGCCAATAAAGGCCGCGCACAGGAGCAACACGGGAAGGAACAACGGCCAATGCGAAATGCTGTCCGTCGTAAACCCGGCGGTCGTCGCCATCGAAACCACCTGGAAAAACGCCTGATTCAGCGTATCTATCCCCGAGCTGTACACATTATGGAACCACAAAACGACGGTACAAACGGCCACCAGGGTCATCTGGACAAAAATGAACATGCGAAATTCAGGGTCGCGCCAATACACTTTCAGGCTGCGTCCGCTCAATACCGCGAAATGAAGGCCGAAGTTGCAACCGGAAATGAGTAGAAAAATCGCAATAATGGTATTGATGGTAGGACTGTTGAAGTAGCCGATGCTCGCATCATGCGTAGAGAAGCCCCCTATCGCAATCGTCGAGAAACTGTGGCCGATGGCGTCAAAGACCGGCATTCCCGCCAACCAGAGGGATAACGCGCACAAAACCGTCAGCAACAGGTAAATCAGCCACAGCGTTTTCGCCGTTTCAGCAATACGAGGCCGCATTTTGTTGTCTTTCAGCGGGCCGGGCATTTCTGCGCGGTAGAGCTGCATGCCCCCAACGCCCAAAATCGGCAGGATGGCCACCGCCAGCACGATAATCCCCATCCCGCCCATCCACTGCAACATCTGACGGTAGAACAAAATAGCTTTAGGCATCGAATCCAAACCGACCAGCGTCGTCGCCCCAGTCGTCGTCAAGCCGGAAAAGGATTCGAAGAACGCATCTGTTATTGTCAGGTTCGGCCGGTCGGTAAACAGGAAAGGCAGCGCCCCGACACTTCCCAGCACCGTCCAAAACAGCACGACAATCAAAAAGCCCTCTCGCGCTTTAAGCTCATGCCGATGCTTGCGATTAGGGAACCAGAGCACCAGCCCAATAATCAACGCGGCGATAAATGTCTGCGTAAAGGCTTTACCTGCGCCGTCGCGATAAATGAGCGCCACCAGGCCGGGGATAAACATAGTGCCAGAAAAGAGGATGACCAGCAGGCCAACGATGCGGGTTATGGCGCGCAAGTGCATTACGGGGCCTTCCTTAACAAAAAGTTCAATGAGTTCGCGCTGGGATTATTGTGAAATTGGCAGTAATTGCAACGCACCGCGACTAATATCTCGTAATCGGCGTTCGGCCTCATCGGTGGCGTTTAAAGGCAACGCTATTTGGAGCCTGACATCAGCGCCATACTCCGTCGAGACAATCTGCCCTTCCAACTGACGCACGATCACTTCGACAGGCGCCAATAAGGGATAGTCGCACTGAAGTCGATACTCCCGTAGCAGTAACCGCTGTGTCAGCGTCACTTGCTTCAACGCCTGTTGTATACCGCCGCCGTAGGCTCGTACCAACCCGCCGGTGCCAAGCTTGACGCCACCGTAATAACGGACGACGACAGCCGCCACCTCGCCGATACCGCTGCCCATGAGCTGCGCCAGTATTGGTTTGCCCGCCGTGCCCGCCGGCTCTCCATCATCGGAGAAACCCAACTGCTGGGAATCGTCGGCGCGCCCGCCACATAGGCCCAACAGTGATGAACTGCCGCGGGGTGCTGCTCCCGCTGGGCGAGAATAAAGGCTTTTGCCGCCTCTATGCCGCAGGCAGGACTTATCACGCTGATAAAACGACTTTTTTTAATTTCTTCGCTGACGCTAACCTGCTCAGCGGGCACCGGATAAGAAGACATCAGTCCAGATTCAGTGCGCGCGTCAGGTTTTCAATACGCTTGTCATGGATGACGACGTTATCTTCGATGCGGACTCCGCCTGCAGGTCGTAACGCATCAATCTTCTGCCAGTTGAAGTGCTGACGAAGAGCGCCGCGCGCCAAGGTTCCAGCAGAGAGTCGATGAAGTAGAGTCCGGGCTCGATAGTCACCACCATTCGAGGCTCCAACATTCGTGTGCAACGCAAATAAGGATAGCACTCGGGCGCGGCCAGCGTGGTGCCCGCGTCGTCTTGCATAAACCCGCCGACGTCGTGGACCTGAAGCCCCAAAAGATGGCCGAGTCCGTGTGGCAAAAACGGCCGTGTCAGCCCCTGTTCAACCATCGCTTCCTCGCTAAGGCCGCCCACCAACTTGTGACGCTTCAGGAGTCCGGCAAGCCGACAATGCATCTGTTCATGATATTCGGTATAGCGCACGCCCGATTTCATCGTGTCAATCAGCGCTCGCTGTTCCCGGTTGAGGTCTTTGACCAACGCGGCAAAATCGCTGTCGTGCTGAGCTGCATAGCTACGGGTAATATCCGCCGCGTAGCCGTTGTATTGCGCGCCAGCGTCAATCAGGAAACTGCGGGCTTCACCCGGCACCTGATGCTTCAACTGGGTGTAGTGCAACACCGCCGCATGCTCGTTCAGCGCCACAATGTTGTCATAAGGCACGTCGCTATCGCGGTGGCCGGTGGCCGTGAGGTACGCAAGATTGATATCGAACTCACTCATGCCGGACTGAAACGCTTCCAGCGCGGCGCGGTGCCCCGAAACGGCGGTTTTCTGCGCTACACGCATGCAAGCCAGCTCATAATCGGTTTTATAGGCACGGTGGTAGTGAAGGTAGTTCAACACGCTCTGGGGATTGATGTGCTCAGGGGTAATGCCAAGTTCGGCAGCACGTTGTATGGCGCTGCCGATATAGCCCACATTTTGACGTGGCATAGGCAGCGCGTGCCCGATATCGTCAGCCTCTCGAAACACCTGGATGTCGAACTCTTTCGTCCAGAAGCTGTCCGGCAACGGAGAGACGCTGTGCCAAAAATCTACGGGAGAATGGAACCATAACCGCGGCTTGTTCACTCCGTCGACCCATAGCCAGCAATTCGGCACCTGCGTCACCGGCAGCCACGCTTTGAAATGCGGATTCACTTTGAACGGATAGTCATGGTCATCCAGGAACAGCGTCATCAGCTCCCCGGCGTGGATCAGCAGTGCGTCCAGGTTGCCGCGTTCAAGCGCAGCTTTCGTGCGTTCTTGCAGCGTCACGACATGTTGATGATACAAAGGGGCCAGCGATTCCATCAATATCTCCACCTACCACAGCGTATTTTTATGTTAACACAGCGCCGGGAAGCCGGCAGTGTCACTCCCTGACGCCAGCAGAACAACGTCCAGTCTTTCCTCACTCTCGCAACACTTTTAATGGCGCCAAGAGCAAAACAAACCGCGGGATGCGCCGGAGAACAGACAATCAGTACCGCACACACCCCAGCAAGCGATAAATAGCAAACCGGCCCCGTCATATACGGAGCCGGATATCGCGAAAGGAATGGCTTAAATGAAAGAGAATGCGTCGCCGAACAGATGTTCTTGCTGCGCGCCACGCTCATTACAGAAGCGTTCCCGCGCGACTTTCGCCATTTCGAAACGACCGGCGATGTAGATGTCGTGGTCCGCCAGCGAGCCGAAGTCTTGCAGCACCGCGCTCAGCACCGTACCGGTACGACCTCGCCAACCGTCTTCCGCCTGTTCAACCACTGGCACAACCTGCAGATTGGGGTGTTGTTCCGTCAACGATTCCAACGCACCTAAATCGTAGAGATGTTGAGGTTCCCGCCCCCCCCAATAGATAGAGACCGGACGCTGCGGCTGATGAGCCAGCACGGTCAGCAAAATCGAACGGACATAGGAAAAACCGGTGCCGCCCGCGACCAAAATCAACGGACGATCGCTGTCGTCTCGCAGCCAGGCCTCGCCGTGTGGCACATCCACTTCCAGAGTGTCTTCTTTCAGGATGCGATCCATGACGGCCATCGCGTAAAGATTCATGTCCGACGCCCCGATATGCAGCTCGATAAAATCGGTATCCATCGGCGTCGATGCGATAGAGAACGGGCGTTTGTCCCGCTCATCCATCACTACCATCAGATACTGGCCGGCACGGAAGGAAAACGGGGCTGAAGGTAATAAACGAACCCGATAAACCGTATCGGTGATCGTTTCTACTGATGTTACTTTACAGCTCAATGTTGTCATGCGTTCCCTCTGTAGGGTCATCAAAGCGAAATGGGGAATGACGGTAACGGTCGATTAGCGCCGTTTTCCGCTGTCATCGAAAATGGCTAACTCGTCCCAGATGGCATCGATACGAGCCACGACCTGCGGATCTTTGGTTATCGGTTGGCCCCACTCTCGTTGGGTCTCGCCCGGCCATTTATTAGTTGCATCCAGCCCCATTTTGGAGCCAAGCCCGGAAACTGGTGAAGCAAAGTCGAGATAGTCGATGGGCGTATTTTCCACTAACAGTGTATCTCGCGCCGGGTCCATCCGCGTCGTGATCGCCCAAATGACATCTTTCCAGTCACGGGCGTTGATATCATCGTCGCAGACAATAACAAATTTGGTGTACATAAATTGGCGCAGAAACGACCACACGCCCATCATCACTCTTTTGGCATGCCCGGCGTACTGCTTCTTCATAGTAACGACCGCCAGACGGTAAGAACACCCCTCAGGCGGTAGATAAAAGTCGACGATCTCCGGAAATTGCTTTTGCAGCAGCGGCACGAAAACTTCGTTCAACGCCACGCCCAATACCGCCGGCTCATCCGGCGGACGGCCGGTGTAAGTTGAATGGTAGATGGCGTTCTGCCGCTGGGTCACGTGCGTCACCGTGAAGACCGGGAACTTATCGACCTCATTATAGTAGCCGGTGTGATCGCCGTAGGGACCTTCCTCCGCCTGCTCTCCCGGTTCGATATACCCTTCCAGCACAATCTCCGCGCTGGCCGGCACTTCCAAATCGCAGGATAGACATTTCACCACCTCGGTTTTGTGGCCGCGCAGCAGTCCGGCAAACGCATATTCGGATAACGAGTCCGGTACCGGCGTCACCGCGCCGAGGATGGTTGCCGGGTCGGCTCCCAGCGCCACTGCGACGGGAAAACGTTCACCAGGATGCTCCTGACACCACTCCTGGAAGTCAAGCGCACCGCCCCGGTGAGACAGCCAGCGCATGATCAGCTTGTTTTTACCCAGTACCTGCTGGCGATAGATCCCCAGATTCTGCCGCTCCTTAAACGGACCCCGGGTGACCGTCAGTCCCCAGGTGATCAACGGCGCTGCATCGCCAGGCCAGCAGTGCATCACGGGAATGCGCGTCAGGTCCACGTCATCGCCCTGCCATACATTTTCCTGACAGGCGGCGGACGACACGCGCTTAGTCGGCATATTCAGTACCTGACGGAAACGGGGAAGTTTGTCCATCAAATCGCGGAATCCGCGCGGCGGTTCGGGTTCTTTCAAAAATGCCAGCAGTCGGCCGACATCACGCAGTGCGCTGACGTCGTCCTGCCCCATCCCTAATGCGACACGTTTCGGCGTACCGAATAAGTTACACAGCACCGGCATGTCGTAGCCGATCGGGTTTTCGAACAGCAGCGCCGGACCTTCGGCTCGCAGAGTGCGATCCGCAATCTCGGTCATTTCAAGATGGGGATCGATGGGCTGGGTAATGCGTTTCAACTCACCCTTATCTTCGAGAAGGGAAAGGAATTCACGTAAATCACGGTATTTCATGCTGTTCATCAGGACGGTCGGTGGTGCAGTTATTATAAAGTTTCTTCTACAAACTGTCGCTTCCTGCAGGCGCTATTTATCCCGAGCGGCTTTTGTTATTCTTGCCGAAAATTGCAATAGATTAGTGAAATTATGGAATCCTGGTATCTACTTTACTGTAAACGCGGGCAGCTATTGCGGGCAAAAGAGCATCTGGAACGTCAGACGGTCAACTGCCTGAGCCCGATGATTACCGTTGAAAAGGTTGTGCGCGGAAAGCGTACCGAGGTCAGCGAACCCCTGTTCCCCAATTATCTGTTCGTCGCTTTCGATCCCGAACACATTCACACCACCACAATTAGCGCGACGCGCGGCGTTAGCCACTTCGTGCGCTTTGGTACGCTACCCGCGACGGTGCCTCAGGGCGTGATTGACGAACTAGCCCTGAACCCGACGCTAGTGGCGACGGACCCGGAGACGCCGCAGCCGGGCGACACCGTGACGATCACGGAAGGGACATTCAACGGGTTGGAAGCCATCTATGCGGAGCCCGATGGCGAGGCGCGTTCCATGCTGCTGCTTAACCTGCTGAATAAACAGGTTAAGCAGAGTATTGATAACCGCCAGTTCAAAAAATGCTGACGGCAATTGCCGTTAGCGCTGCAGAGATTCCTCACGCAACCACTGCGCCACGCGTTTCGCAAAGTACGTCAACACCCCATCCGCTCCGGCGCGTTTGAAGCACATCAGAGACTCCATCACCGCCGGTTGTTCCTGCAGCCAGCCATTCTGAATCGCCGCCATTTGCATCGCATATTCACCGGAGACCTGATAAGCGAACGTCGGCACCCCGAAGGTGTCTTTCACCTGACGGACCACATCGAGATACGGCATCCCCGGCTTCACCATCACCATATCTGCGCCTTCCTGAAGATCCTGGGCGATCTCCTGCAACGCTTCCGCGCCGTTTGCCGGGTCCATCTGATAGGTTTTCTTGTTACCGCCTTTCAGGTTGCCGGAGGAGCCCAACGCATCGCGGAAAGGTCCGTAAAAACAGGAGGCATACTTGGCGGAATACGCTATGATCTGGGTATTAACCAGCCCCTGAGTTTCCAGTTGGTGACGAATCGCGCCGATACGACCGTCCATCATGTCGCTAGGGGCAACGATTTCCGCGCCCGCGTCCGCATGAGACAGCGCCTGGCGAACCAGGATGCTTTTCGTGATGTCGTTCACGACATAGCCGTCGTCGTCGATGATCCCATCCTGGCCATGGGTGGTATAAGGATCCAGCGCCACGTCAGTCAGCAGTCCCAGCTCAGGCACCGCGGCTTTCAACGCTCGCACCGCCCGCTGTACCAACCCGTCCGGATTGTAGGACTCTTCCGCGTGGAGCGACTTCTTATCCGCTTCGATCACGGGAAAGAGCGACAATACTGGAATACCCAGTTTGGCGACAATTTCCGCCTCTTTCACCAGTTCGTCTATCGTCAGACGATACACGCCCGGCATAGATGGCACTTCCTGACGCGTCGCTTTGCCTTCCATGACAAACACAGGGTAGATGAGGTCGTTAACGGTCACCTGATTTTCGGCCACCAGACGGCGGCTGAAGTCGTGACGACGCAGTCGGCGCAGACGTCGTCCAGGGAATGCGCCGGGAAAAGCAGTGCTCATAAAATTATTCTCCAGTCGAAGCCAGCCGGAAAATCCGGCGGGCATTGTCATCCGTCATCGCACCCAGCCAAACGGCGTCTTGCCCGCGCCAGGCGGCTACCTGCCGGACAATATGGGGAAGATGACAGGGCTCATTACGTCGGGAAGCGGGTTTGGGTTCTAAATCCCGCGGTAGCAAGTAAGGCGCATCCGTTTCCAGTAGTAGCCGCTCGTCCGGAATGTGCGGCAATAGTTCGCGCAGCGCCAGACCTCTGCGTTCATCGCAGACCCAGCCGGTGATGCCAACCATCAGTCCGGCATTCAAGCAGTCGCTTAACGCCTGACGATCGCCCGTAAAGCAGTGAACGACGGCGGCGGGGACTTTATCCAGCCACGGTTTAAGCAACGCCATAAAGCGTTCGTGCGCATCACGGCAGTGCAGAAACACCGGCAGAGACAGTTCGGCAGCCAGCGCCAATTGGGCACTAAATGCGTGCTCCTGCTGCTTGGGCGAAGAGAAGTTGCGGTTAAAGTCCAGACCACATTCGCCAATAGCGACGACTTTATCGCGCTGTCCCAATCGGTGAATTTGCTCGGCCACTGTTTCTGTCCAGGTGCTGGCGTCGTGTGGATGAACGCCTGCGGTCGACCAACAGTAATCGGGGATGGCTTCGCTCATAGCCAGCGCCTGTTCGCTTTCCTCGGCGCTGGTACCGGTAATCAGCAGGCCGGTGACGCCAGCCTCGCGGGCGCGTCGCACCACCTGCTCGCGATCTTTATCGAACTGTGAGCTGGTGAGGTTAACTCCAATATCAAACATCGACGTCAGTCCTGCGTTTCACACCTGTTGTCCCGTCTGTCACGAGACGCTCAAAAAACAACACCTCTCGGCGAGAGGTGTCCAATATGACGTTTTGTCCGCGCTGCGGCGGCGCCGTGCTTTCCAGCGATCGCCGCCGTTACGGCGCAGGGTCTTCCTGATTTTCCTCTTCATTCCGACGTCCTTTGCCGACGTAGAAGCGGGCGAAAAACACCCCTATCTCGAATAACAGATACATCGGTATCGCGAGCAGAGTTTGGGAAAACACGTCTGGCGGCGTCAGCAGCATGCCGACAACAAATGCGCCAACCAGTACATAAGGGCGTTTCTGCTTTAGCTCTTGCGGCGTCACCACACCGCTCCAGCACAGCAGCACAATAGCCACCGGCACTTCGAACGACACGCCGAAAGCCATAAACAGCGCCATCACGAAATCCAGATAATTGTTGATATCGGTCGCAATCATCACGCCGGCGGGCGCCGTCTGGGCGAAGAAACTGAACGCCAGCGGAAAGACGATAAAGTAAGCGAACGCCATGCCGAGATAAAATAACAGGCTGCTGGAGAACAAGAGCGGCATCATCAGGCGGCGTTCATGCTTGTATAACGCCGGCGCGACAAAGGCCCAGACCTGATACAGCACCAGCGGCGCAGAAGCGAACACCGAGACAATCAGGGTCAGTTTGATTGGGGTGAAGAACGGCGAGGCGACATCGGTCGCAATCATGCTGGCGCCAGCGGGAAGCTGCTTGATCAACGGTGCGGAGACGATCTGATAGATATCGTTCGCGAAGTAGACCAATACGACAAAGACTGCCAGAACACAAAGAATACTATTCAACAACCGCTTACGCAGCTCGATCAAATGGCTGATCAGCGGCTGGGTTTCATCAACGGCCATAGATTAATGATCATCACGTGGTTGAGAGGGAGACGAGGATGTCGCGGCGGGCGAAGAGGTCTTCACCTTGCCGAACTCGCCGGCGGTGTTATCAACATTCTGGCTTTGGTCCACGGCGGTTTTTTCCATCGCAGTGGGCACCGTCGTCGTTTCGTGCTCGATAACCCCATCGTGGGCGGCTTCGGGGTCGTTCAACGGCTGGCTCGGCATGTCGCCTTTCTTTTCTTCGCCTAGCTGATCCACCGTGTACGTCCGCTTCATGGAGTCCGCCGCTTCCTTTAACTCATCCATGGAGGCTTTTAGCTCGGGCGAAAGATTCTGCAGGTTGCTGGCCTGTTCCACTTTCTTCAGGCTGTCCTGTAACTCTTGCAGCTTCATTTCCTGAACCAGTTCGTTTTGCACCGATGACGCCAGAGAGCGTAAAGCGCGAATCCAGCCCACCACCGTTCTTACCGCCACGGGAAGACGCTCCGGACCTAATACCACCAATCCGATAACCATCACCAACAATAGTTCGCTAAAGCCAATATCAAACACCGATTACACCCGCTCTTTTGACTGACTCTTTTCTTCCTGCTTCGTTTCCGGCTGCTGTTCAGCAACGGTTTTCGTGTTGAAATCCGCATCCTGCTGTTGCGCCTTTTCATCCGAGGCAGACGTTTGATCGTCGCTCATCGCTTTCTTGAAGCCTTTGATGGAAGCGCCCAGATCCGAACCCAGCGTTCTTAATTTGTTGGTCCCGAATAGCAACACCACGATGACTGCGATGATCAATAAATTCCAGAGACTAATACCGCCCATGTCACTACCTCTTATGCAAGGGGATTATCAAACTGCCGTGTTTTATAACGGCAATCATGCTACTGATTACGATCTTATTCAACGCGTACAACGCCATCCTACGATCCAGGCGACAATCCCGGCGGCGATCATACCGGAGGGCACAATGTTCGCTTCGATATGGCTGGCCAGCAACACGGTACCGCTCACCAACAGCGCTGCGCCAACGCCTAACAGATAACGCGACTGGCCTTGCCGAACCCGCTGAACACGCAGCTCATCCGCTAAGTGCTCCATACTTTCTCGCAGCTTTTTGTGCTGGCGCAGTCCGTCGTAGAGCAGTTCAGGAATTTCAGGCAGTTTTTCCGCCCAAAACGGGGCTTTTTGTTTGAAAGCCCGCACCATGGCGGGTATGCCCACCTGGTCTTTCAACCAGGTTTCGAGAAACGGCTTGGCCGTTTTCCATAAATCCAACTGCGGATACAGCTGACGCCCAATGCCTTCGACGTACAGCAGCGTTTTCTGCAGCAAGACCAGCTGCGGCTGAACTTCCATGTTGAAGCGTCGCGCCGTGTTGAAGAGGTTCAATAATACATGACCGAAAGAAATTTCCGCTAACGGCTTTTCAAATATGGGCTCACAGACGGTACGAATCGCGAATTCGAACTCTTCGACATTAGTGTCCGCAGGCACCCAACCGGAATCGACATGCAGTTCGGCCACGCGGCGGTAGTCGCGGTTGAAAAAGGCAATAAAGTTTTCCGCCAAATAGCGTTTATCTTCCTTGTTCAAGGAGCCGACAATGCCGCAATCGATGCCGATATACAGGGGATCTTCAGGGTGTTCGTAGCTGATAAAAATGTTGCCGGGGTGCATGTCGGCATGGAAGAAACTGTCGCGGAAAACCTGAGTGAAGAAGACCTGAACCCCGCGTTCCGCGAGCAGCGGCAGGTTCACGCCGTGCGATTTCAACGCGTCCATATCCGACACCGGGATCCCGTAAATCCGCTCCATCACCAGCACCCGCTCGGTGCAATAGTCCGAGTAAACTTCCGGCACGTAAAGCAATCCGCTGTTTTCAAAGTTACGTCGTAGCTGAATGCCGTTGGCGGCTTCCCGCAGGAGATTCAACTCATCCAGCAGCGTTTTTTCATATTCACGCACCACTTCGCGAGGCCGCAGACGACGACCATCCGGCATCAGTAGCGGCAGCCAACTGGCCAACCGTTTCATCAACTTGATGTCGGCCTGAATGACGGGAAGGATATCCGGGCGAATCACCTTGATGACGATATCTTTGCCCGTCGATTTCAGCTTCGCCGTATGCACTTGGGCGATGGAAGCCGAGGCCAGCGGTTTGGCGTCAAAATCGTCGAACCAGTTGTCCAACTTACCGCCCATCGACTTTTCAATTTGCTGGCGCGCCAGTTCTCCGTCGAAAGGCTCGACCTGATCCTGCAGTTTCGCCAGTTGATCGGCGATCGCGGGAGAAAAAAGATCGCGTCGGGTAGACATCATCTGCCCGAGTTTTATCCAGACCGGTCCGAGGTCTTGCAGAGCCAGCCGCAGACGTTCACCCAGCGGCTGATTCTGGTGCCGGTTAGGTAACCAGAATAACAGGCGGCGCATGAAACGGACGGGAAGGGTTAGCGGCACGCGTGGGATCAGTTCGTCAAGTCCGTAGCTCAGCAATACCCAGACAATACGATAAAGGCGAATTATTTCCCCCGGCGTCATCGCGTTTCCTCCAGTTTTGACAATCTTTCAGACAGTGCGTCCACCGCGTGATCCAAGGCCTCGACTTCGTCCCCGAACCACATCGCCTCCAGTTTTCCCGGAAGCAGCCGCCACTCTTCGGTCAGCGTTTCCGACAGATAGTGCCGTTGACGACACAGGATCCCGCTGACAGCACCGAGCGTTTTGCGTGCCGTCTGGCTCAACCCTTCCGCAGCAATATCGCCCACGTAAGGCGATAGCCATTCAGCCGGGTCGATTTCTGCAAGATCGAGAAGAGCGATAAATTGCTGCGCTACCTGTATATCGCCTTCCAATGTTAGTTCGCCGCTGCGCATGAGCGCGGACAACTGCTGGCGATCGCGCAATTGGATCAGTGCGGACAGTTGAGTCACCAGACGACAGTCCGGCGTTGACGCCCACTGACTGACGACGTCCAGCCGCTGTTCGCTGAAAATCAGCACCAGCGGCGCACGCAGCTCGGCGATATCGATACGCAGCGTTTTTCCGTGCAGGCGCTGACGGGCCGCCTTCATGCTTCGATCACGAAACAGTAGCTGATTGAGCGCCGTTTCCAGCGCAGCCGTCAGTACAGGCATTATCCGCATTGGCATGTCCAGACTCAGAATTTAAACCCGCGATGCAGGGCAACCACCCCGCCGGTCAGATTATAATAATTGACGTTGTCGAAACCCGCGTCGGACATCATGGACTTCAGCGTGTCCTGGTCCGGATGCATGCGGATGGATTCGGCCAGATAGCGGTAGCTGCCCGCGTCGCGCGCCACCATGTCACCAATGCGCGGCAGTACGTGGAAGGAGTAGAGGTCGTAGACTTTGCTCAACGCTTTCGTCGTCGGTTTGGAGAACTCCAGCACCAACAGACGACCGCCCGGCTTCAGTACACGGAACATGGAGCGCAGGGCCTGCTCTTTTTCGGTGACGTTGCGCAGGCCGAAAGAGATGGTGATGCAATCAAATGTGTTGTCAGGGAACGGCAAGGCTTCCGCATTCGCCTGCACGTAGCTGACGTTGCCGATGACGCCTTTGTTGCGCAGTTTCTCGCGGCCGACCTGCAGCATGGAGGCGTTAATATCCGCCAGTACCACTTCCCCTTCTTCGCCGACAAGACGCGAGAATTTCGCCGTCAGGTCGCCGGTGCCGCCGGCCAAATCCAGTACGCGTTGACCGCGATGTACGCCGCTGCATTCGATGGTGAAGCGCTTCCAGATACGATGGATGCCGAAAGACATCAGGTCATTCATCAAGTCGTACTTTGCCGCCACAGAATGAAAAACGTCAGCCACCATGGTCTCTTTATCGTCTTTCGCCACGGTGCGATAACCAAAGTGCGTTGTTTTCTCCGAATCGTCTGCCATGTTATCCGCCTGCTATTGTCAAAATCCGGGTTTCCCCACTTACGAAGAGTGTAACAGACCCAGGTTAAAAGCCACTGACCTTCTTTGCCGCCGCGGGCCGATGCGCGCGGGCGTGGTGCCGCCGAACGCCGAAAGTTTACACCGCATGAATAGGCTCGCTAACCGGATTTTTCGTCATGAAACGTTTCATTCGGCACGTCCTCGTCGGTATGACACGCCACGCTCATCACGTCCGTATCCGACATCAGCGACGTTTTAATGGGCCGTTTGACTTCCACGCCCAGCGACCGAAATCCTTCGGCCTGCCCGATCAAGTTTCCGCGGCCGGACGCGACTTTTTTCATGGCCTGATGATAGCTGCTCTGAGCCCGGTCCAGATTCTGTCCTAACGTGGTCATATCGTCGACGAACAACCGTAGTTTGTCGTATAGACGGGAGGCCCGCTCTGCGATTTGCTGCGCATTACGGCTCTGCTGCTCATAGCGCCACAGATTATTGATGGTGCGGAGGGCCACCAGCAGTGTGGTCGGGCTGACCAGCATGATGTTGTTTTTGAGCGCCTCGGTGATCAGCTCCGGCTGCCGGTCAATGGCTAGCAAGAATGCGGGCTCCACCGGAATAAACATCAGCACATAGTCAAGCGAACGCAAGCCCGGAAGCTGCTGGTAATCTTTGCTGCCCAGCAACCGTATGTGGCTGCGAATAGAAACCAGATGTTCATTGAGCGCGGCGCCGCGATCGCGCTCATCTTCGCTATTGAAATAGCGTTCGTACGCCACCAGCGACATCTTGGCGTCGATCACTACGTCTTTCCCATGCGGTAAACGGACGATAACATCCGGCTGCATCCTGCCGTTGCTCCCCGTCTGTATGCTGACCTGCGTTTGATACTCGTGCCCTTCCCGTAGCCCAGAGCTTTCCAGCACCCGACTCAGAACGACTTCGCCCCAGTTTCCCTGCGTTTTGTTGTCGCCTTTCAGTGCCTGAGTCAGATTGACGGCTTCCTGCGCCATGCGGGCATTGAGCTGCTGGAGATTACGGATTTCATGCGCCAGCGTGTGGCGCTCGCGCGCTTCCTCGCCAAAACTATCCTGTACCTGACGACGAAAACCATCAAGCTGTTCCCGCAACGGCGTCAGCAGCCGGTCCAGACTTAACTGGTTTTGCTGGTCGACCTTGCGACCGCTCTGCTCGAAAATACGATTGGCCAGATTTTCGAACTGCGCCGACAGGCGTTGCTCGCTGTTGATCAGCAGGCGCTGTTTCTCTTCCGCCGCCAGCCGCGTCTCTTCCAGCCGGATTGTCACCTCACGCAGTTCCGCTTCCTGAGCGCCATTGGCCTCTCGCAGCGCGCGCAGCTCCTGATTAAGCTGTTCGCACTCGGCGCGCAGCGCCGTCATCTGCAACAGTTTTTCCTGACCTGCCGCAAGCTGACCATGTAACAGCCGTAGCTCGCGTTCTTGATCGTTTAGCCGAATCTGATCCTGCTGGCGCGCCTCGCGGCTCTCGTCCAAGGCCTGATTCGCCTGCTGCAAAGATTGCTCCTGCAACTGACGTTCGGTTTCATAGCGCGCATGACGCTGCTGTTGTAACAAACTCGCCACCAGCCAGCCGATCATCAGACCGACCACGCCTCCGCCAATGCCGTAAAAAGGGTGATTGCCACACCGCCTCCGGGTTCACTTGCCGCTGCCCGTCAAGGTAAAAGCATGCTGTATGGATGTCCAGAAAGGATTCTGTCATTGCTGTAATTTGAAAGAAAAAAAGGGGGAAATGCGATACGGATTCAGGCGTGGAGTGAAACGGAGGCGGAAAGAATCCACCTCCTTGGTGCATCAGGACAAGCTTTGTTTAGCAACCGCGATAGCCGCAGCTACCTGCTGCGGAGACACGCCGCCTTGCGCCGCGCGTTTATCCAGACAGGACTGCAGTGACAATATGGGATATACGTCGTCTTCAATAACTCCACTGAACGTTTTGAGTTCGTCCAATGACAACGCTTCCAGCGCTTTTCCCTGGCGGATGGCTTCCACCACCGCTTCGCCCACGATATGGTGCGCTTCACGGAATGGGACGCCTTTAGCAACCAGATAGTCCGCCAGTTCAGTGGCGTTGGCATAGCCTTGCTCTGCCGCTTCCTGGCAACGAGGACGCTTAACCTGAATACCTTCCAGCACCAGCGCGGCCATCATCAGGCTGTCATGCCAGGTATCCAACGCATCGAACAGGCCCTCTTTGTCTTCCTGCATGTCTTTGTTGTAAGCCAGCGGCAGCCCTTTCAGCGTGACCATCATGCCCGCCAGCGCGCCCTGTACGCGTCCGCATTTACCGCGGATCAGCTCCAACGCATCCGGGTTTTTCTTCTGCGGCATCAGGGAGGAACCGGACGTCACACGGTCAGACAGCTCCACGAATGCGGCTTCCCCGCTGTTGAAGAAAATCAGGTCTTCGGCGAAACGAGACAGGTGCACCATGCCGATCGACGCGTTGGACAACAGCTCCAGCACATGGTCGCGGTCTGATACGGTGTCCAGACTGTTACGTGTCGCGGAGGCGAAGCCAAGCCAGCCGGCCAACTGTTCGCGGTCGATAGGATAGGCCGTACCCGCCAATGCGCCGCAGCCCAGCGGACTGACGTCCAGACGAGCCAACGTATCGGCTAAACGGCTTTCGTCACGCGCCAACATTTCGTGATAGGCCAGACACCAGTGAGCGAACGTCACCGGCTGAGCGCGCTGGAGATGGGTGTAACCCGGCATGACCGCATCCTGATTCGCCTCCGCCGTCGCCACCAACGCCTCACGCAGATGCCGAATGGTTTCCATCAGTTCATTGATTTGCGCTTTGCACCATAGCTTAAGGTCAGTCGCGACCTGATCGTTACGGCTACGGCCGGTATGCAGTTTTTTACCCAGGTCGCCCACCTTTTCAATCAGGCGTTGCTCCACCCAACTGTGAATATCTTCGGCATCGCTTTGCAAAATGGCATGAGGATCGGCCTGAACTTCCTTTAACAGGACCGTCAGTGCCTGTTCCAACTGCTGCTGTTCCTGTTCGCTCAGTACATCGACCGTCACCAGCGCTTTAGACCACCCAATGGAGCCCGTGATGTCCTGTTCCGCCAAACGGTAATCGAACCGCAGTGAATCGTTGAACTGTTTGAAACGTTGATCTGCTGCCTGACTAAACCGTCCGCCCCACAAAGCCATAACTTTAACTCCCGGTATTCAAATGATTGCGAGCGGATGGCACTCCATCGCCCGCCAGAATTTCTGTCTTACGCCGACTCGCCCGGCACGGCCGAGTCAGGTAGCGATAACCTCAGTACTACGCCAAAATACGCGTGCCGATAGAGACGCCGTTAAACAACGCAGGCAGTTGCTCGGCATGACGCCAACTGGCGATATCGACAGGGCGACCCAGCGCGCGCGCGGCATCTAGCGCGGCGTTGACCTTGACCACCATGCCGTCGGTGATGATGCCTTGGGCAATCAACGTCTCAGCTTTCTTCGCCGTCATCTCTTCGATGCGCTGCCCTTTACCGTCCAGAATGCCGCTGACGTCGGAGAGCAAAATCAGGTCCGCGCCCAGCGTCTGAGCCAACGCCGTTGCCGCCTGGTCGGCGTTGACGTTCATGAGTTCACCTTCCGCGGTAATGCCGATGGAGCTGATGACGGGCAGATAACCGGCCCCCAGTAACGTTGTGAGTAAAGCAGGAGATCCCGCTTCCGCTTTGCCGACATGACCCAGCGCTTCGTCCAGCCGCGTCACCACCGTACTGCCGCCGTCAGCCAGACACAACCCGACGGCCTGAATGCCGTGCTTTACCGCCCACGACAGCAGTGTTTTGTTGGCGGACCCCGCCAGCGCCCCGGTGATGATGTCGATCTGATCCGCAGGCGTGACGCGCAAACCCTGCTTTTTCTCGACGGGCAGCGACAGCTTTTTCATCAGGTCGTCAACCAGGCAACCGCCGCCGTGCACGATGACCAGAGGGCGTTGATGCTGCTGACGATACTCAACCAGCGCGCCGAACAAACGCTCCAGCGCCTCTTCACTATCCAACAGTACGCCACCTAGCTTAATAATTAACGGATTCATGGGTCTTTGCGCCTCAGAAATAATCAGAGTAAGGACTGGGTTTCAGGGAAACCGAAACGAATATTCATGCACTGTACCGCCTGTGCCGCCGCGCCTTTCAGCAGGTTGTCTTCGGTGGATACGACGATCAAATGTTCATCCTGCACCGAGAAACCGATATCGCAAAACGGCAGACCGACCACGGACTTCAACGCCGGAACACCGTTAGCGTAGAGCCGGACCAGCGGCTTATCGTGGTAGGCGTTATAGTAGGCTTCAGCCACGTCCTGTGCGGTCACGCCGGGGCGCAGACGGCAGGTAATCGTTGCCAGAATACCGCGCGGGAAATTGCCCAGATGCGGGGTAAAAATCACCGGAATCCCCAGGTGCGCGGCAATTTCGGGCTGATGTCGATGGGTGAAGAGGCCGTAAGGCTGCAGGCTGACCTCGCAGAAGCTGTTGGTCATGGTGGCCTTGCGTCCGGCCCCGCTAACGCCGCTGGTGGCATCGATCACGGGCCACTGGTCGGTATTCAACAAACGGCTTTCCACCAGCGGCTTCAGCGCCAGTTGAGAGGCCGTGGGATAGCAACCCGGCACGGCGATGAGCTGCGCCTGTTTGATCGCTTCAGCCTGCCACTCGGCCAGCCCGTACACAGCCTGCGCCAGCCAGTCGGCATGCTGATGGTCGAAGCCGTAATAACGGCTGTAAAAATCAGCGTCCTGCACGCGGAAAGCGCCGGACAGGTCAAATACAGTGCAGCCCGCGGCTAAAAATTGCGGCGCCAGATCGTGGCTCACCTTGTGGTCGGTGGCGAGAAACACCACATCGACGCCTTTGGCCGCGTCAGCGACGTCAGTGAGCGGCTGGACAGGCAGGTCGATAACGCCTTTCAATTGAGGATGCAGATCGGAGAGTAATTTTCCCGCATCTACACTTTGCGCTGAAACCGCCAAAGCGGTTATGTTCATCTGAGGGTGACGGTTCAGGTACAGTGCCAGCTCCGCGCCGGTATAACCACTTGCACCCACTATCAACGTATTCAACATGAGATCCGTATACCTTTGTTATATCGCGATCGGTGAGACGAGAGCCGGGGACTGATGCGGATAAGCCGCTCCCCTCACGATGCCAGAAAAAAGCATAAGCGCGGTCCGCGCCGCAGTTTGTGATTTTCTTTCACCTGGCAATACTGTATTTTTATTCACAAAAAGTGCATGAATATTGATACTATTCAAACCAGAGGCTGTCAACAGTGAAGATGAATTTACCCCCTTTTATTGAGCTGTACCGGGCATTAATCGCTACGCCATCCATTAGCGCCACCGATAGCGACCTGGACCAAAGTAATGAAACCTTAATCAACCTGTTGGCAGGCTGGTTTACCGATCTGGGCTTTCACGTTGAAGTGCAGCCCGTCCCAGGAACACGCCATAAATTCAACATGCTGGCGCGCCGGGGAGAAGGCAGCGGCGGTCTGCTGCTGGCGGGACACACCGATACCGTACCGTTCGACGACGGGCGCTGGACGCGCGATCCCTTCACCCTGACCGAACACGACAACCGGCTGTACGGTCTGGGCACCGCCGACATGAAAGGGTTCTTTGCTTTCATTCTGGATACGCTGCGCGACATCGATCCGACCACGCTAACCAAACCGCTTTATATTCTGGCGACGGCCGACGAAGAGACCACGATGGCAGGCGCCAAATATTTCTCCGAATCCACGCGCATCAGACCGGATTGCGCCATCATCGGCGAGCCCACCTCATTGCAACCGGTGCGCGCGCACAAAGGCCATATGTCCAAAGCGATACGCATTCAAGGCCAGTCTGGTCACTCCAGCGATCCGGCGCGCGGGGTCAACGCCATTGAATTGATGCACGAGTCCATCACTCACCTGATGAAATTGCGTAATACCCTGCAAGAGCGCTATCACAATCCCGCATTCCACATCCCCTACCCGACAATGAACTTCGGGCATATTCACGGCGGCGACGCGGCCAACCGCATCTGCGGCTGCTGCGAACTGCATATGGATATCCGCCCGCTGCCCGGCATGGCGTTGAACGATATCAACGGCCTCGTGACCGAGGCATTGGAGCCAGTCAGTTCCCGCTGGCCGGGACGCTTGACCATCAACGAACTGCACCCGCCCATTCCCGGCTATGAGTGTCAGGCCGATAGTCCTCTGGCGCAGGTGGTGGAAAAGTTGTTGGGACAACCGACGGAAGTGGTGAACTACTGTACCGAAGCGCCGTTTATCCAGCAGCTTTGCCCAACGCTGGTGCTCGGCCCCGGCTCCATCAATCAGGCACATCAGCCGGATGAGTACATCGATACGTCGTTCATCAAGCCGACACGTACGCTGATCGCACAGCTTATTCATCGTTTCTGCCAGCACTAACCTCTCCGTCTTGCCTGTCATCGATGGGCAAGGCGCGTTCCCATCAACATCGGTCAATCCTTCCCGCTCTGCGTCTGCACCTCACCGCTCGCGACCAGGAAGCGCAACTTTAGCGGCTTCCAACGGAGCCCTATGTAAAAATTTATTCTGAAAAATCACGAAATAAGCAGTGATGGACGCTATCAGATCGGCCCGTGTGCGAAATAAAAAACCACAAAATACGCCCAAGGCGGCACGATTAATTACGTGAAAACACAAAAACCCTGCTGTTTAACGGGTTTTTATCTCTATGAGACATCCCGTCAGCCCTTGTCCTAATTGGGTTTGTTTGGCCTTGATAAGCTAGTCTTATCTTAAAGATCAGGTGATTAAATTTCGCAAATTGCCTTTTCCCTACAGAAACGGGTACAACTGTAAAGATAGTGCTCACCCCAGACGGGCGCGATCCTCTATTGCCAGACAAAAACATCACTCCACTTTTGAAGCGTAATTTTTTTTAGGACAACGAGAGACGGGTCAGGACAAATATGAATGAACAATATTCCGCAATGCGCGGCAACGTCAGTATGCTCGGCAAACTGCTTGGGGACACCATCAAAGACGCATTGGGAGAAAACATACTAGAGCGTGTTGAAACCATTCGAAAACTTTCCAAAGCCTCCCGCGCAGGCAGCAATGAACATCGACAACAGCTGCTGAATACGCTGCAAAACCTTTCTAACGAAGAACTTCTGCCCGTTGCGCGCGCTTTTAGCCAGTTTCTCAACCTGACCAATACCGCCGAGCAATATCACACCATTTCCCCGCACGGAGAGGCGGCCAGTAACCCGGAAACATTGGCGCTGGCCATTCGCCGTCTGAAAGACAACGACAAACTGGACGAGAGCCAGATCCGCGAGGCCGTGGAATCGCTCTCCATTGAACTGGTCCTGACCGCGCATCCCACGGAAATTACCCGTCGTAGCCTGATCCACAAGCTGGGTGAGGTCAATCACTGCCTGAAACAGCTCGATCATGACGATCTGGCGGATTATGAGCACCATCAGATCATGCGCCGCCTGCGTCAGCTCATCGCACAGTACTGGCACACGGACGAGATTCGTAAAGAGCGTCCAACACCGGTCGATGAAGCCAAATGGGGCTTTGCCGTGGTTGAAAACAGCCTGTGGGAAGGCGTCCCCGCCTTTCTGCGCGAGCTGGACGAACAGCTGGAGCGAGAACTCGGCTATCGTCTGCCGGTGGAGGCGACGCCTGTCCGATTCACCTCATGGATGGGGGGAGACCGCGATGGCAACCCAAACGTCACGGCGAAGATCACCCGCCGCGTGCTGCTGCTGGGTCGCCGAAAAGCGGCGGCGCTGTTTTTGAACGACGTGCAGGCGCTGGTTTCCGAGCTGTCGATGTCCACATGTACGCCCGACTTGCAGCAGCTGGCCGGCGGCGACAGCATCCAGGAACCGTATCGCCAGTTGATGAAGACAATGCGCGCGCAGCTTATCGCGACGCTGAACTATCTCGATGCCCAACTCGAAGGAACATCCTCCCCCGAGCCGCAGAACCTGCTGGTCTGTAACGAGCAGCTGTGGGATCCGCTATACGCCTGTTACCGTTCTTTGCACGCCTGCGGCATGGGCATTATCGCCGATGGGCAACTGCTGGATACCATGCGCCGCGTGCACTGTTTCGGGGTGCCGCTGGTCCGCATCGACGTCCGTCAGGAGAGCACCAATCACACCGAAGCGATCGCCGAAATCACCCGCTATCTAGGGCTGGGCGACTACGAGAGCTGGTCGGAAGCCGACAAACAGGCTTTCCTGATCCGCGAACTGAACTCTAAACGTCCGCTATTGCCGCGCCAGTGGCGGCCCAGCCCTGAAACGCAGGAAGTGCTGGATACCTGCCAGGTCATCGCGCAAACCCCGCAGAACGCCATCGCGTCATACGTCATTTCGATGGCGCGCACGCCGTCAGACGTTCTGGCCGTCCACCTGCTGCTCAAGGAAGCGGGTTGCCCCTACACGCTGCCGGTGGCTCCCCTGTTCGAGACGCTGGACGACTTGAATAACGCCGACAGCGTGATGACGCAGTTGCTGAATATCGACTGGTATCGCGGCGTGATCCAGGGCAAACAGATGGTCATGATCGGTTATTCCGACTCCGCCAAAGATGCAGGCGTGATGGCGGCCTCTTGGGCTCAATATCGCGCGCAGGATGCGCTGATCAAAACCTTCGAGAAATATGGCGTAGCGCTGACGTTGTTCCACGGTCGCGGCGGTTCTATCGGCCGAGGCGGCGCCCCGGCGCATGCCGCATTGCTGTCGCAGCCGCCGGGTAGCCTGAAGGGCGGTCTGCGCGTCACCGAACAGGGCGAGATGATCCGCTTCAAATTCGGCCTGCCGGAAGTCACCGTCAGCAGCCTGTCGCTGTATACCTCCGCCATTCTGGAAGCCAACCTGCTGCCGCCGCCGGAGCCCAAGAATGAGTGGCACCACATTATGGACGAGCTTTCACAGACCTCCTGCGATATGTACCGCTACTACGTCCGCGAAAATCCAGAGTTCGTCCCCTACTTCCGCGCGGCAACGCCGGAACAGGAATTGGGCAAACTGCCGCTGGGATCCCGCCCGGCCAAACGTCGGCCGAGCGGCGGAGTGGAAAGCCTGCGCGCCATCCCGTGGATTTTCGCCTGGACGCAAAACCGCCTGATGCTGCCGGCCTGGCTAGGCGCGGGCGCGGCTTTGCAGAAGGTGATGGAGGACGGCAAACAGGATCAGCTGGAAGCGATGTGCCGCGACTGGCCATTCTTCTCCACCCGTATCGGCATGCTGGAAATGGTGTTCTCTAAAACCGACCTGTGGTTGGCGGAATACTACGATCAGCGACTGGTGCAGGAGAATTTGTGGCCGCTGGGCCATCAGCTGCGCGCGCAGTTGGAACAGGACATTAAAGCCGTACTGACCATCTCCAACGACGACCACCTGATGGCGGACCTGCCTTGGATCGCGGAGTCCATCTCGCTACGCAACGTCTATACCGATCCGCTCAATGTCCTCCAGGCCGAACTGCTGCACCGCTGTCGCCAGCAGGAGACGCCGGACCCCGATGTTGAGCAGGCGTTGATGATCACCGTCGCCGGTGTCGCCGCGGGGATGCGCAATACCGGTTGATTCCGGTGAGTCAAAAGACGGCGGAGCCCTCCGTCCGTCTGACCGAGATAACGCGTTTTTCGCCGCCGTCTCGGTCCAGCCCATATCGCCACCTGCGGGCCGACCCTGCCATTATCGTGCGGCATGATCGGCCCGTCGTTTTGCTCGCGCGCTTAATCTAAATAGCGTTCGCGCAAGCGTTCCCGCGCTGACGCATCCAATCCGTAATCCCGCATCAACCAGTTGTCTATCGAGCCGTGCCGCTCACGTATCGTCCGCAGCGCCGTCTGCAGAAACTCCTCTCTAGCCGATAAAATAAAAGCGAACGGCCGCATTGCCGCCTCGCCGAGCACGGGCGTCAGCTCCTCGACCAGACGCTGGCGGAACGGCTCCAGCGTGGTTTCCGTGAGAAGGTAATCCTCCATCACCGTCTGTTCATCCGCACCCAGCGCGAATAACACCAGCGCAACCCCGACGCCGGTCCGATCCTTGCCGACCGCACAATGCTGTACCAACGCGCCCTCGTCCGGTGATTGCAGCAACTGGACCAGGTGGTGATAGGCGCTGTTATCGAACGGCAGCCTTTCATACACGGTAAGCATGAAAGCGCGCGCATCCAGCTCGGCCAGCTTCTCCGACCCCAGCGATTCAAGATTCGCCGTCACTTCATGACTCGGCGGGTTAGCCGGCACGGCATGATAGCGGACACCCGCCCACAGCCGGTCCGGACGCAGAGCGGCCTCCGAGATATCGCGATAATCGACCACGTGCGCGACCGGCACATCGGCCAGATACGTGCGATCCTGATCGCTCAGTTCATCCAGCGCGCCAGCGCGCAGCAGCTTGCCGGGGCGCACTCGACGACCGTCGGCCGCGGCTAACCCGCCCAGATCGCGAAAATTGATCCCGCCGTTCAGCGGCAGGACGGAAGGATGCAGCGTCTTGGCTAACGTCATAGCGTTCCTTTAATGAGTGGAAATGAATGGATTCAAGAAAGCAGCGTGCGCGCCGCCGCCAGCACCACGTTCACCGACGCGGTTTCGGCCAGTTTCATCGTGGCGGCATCGGGGGTTTCCTGCTGAGTCCGATTCACGATAACGCCCGCCACCATCCCTGCGCGCAGCCCTTGGCTGGCGCACATCGTCAGCAGCGTCGCGGACTCCATTTCGTAGTTCAGCACTCCCATGCTCTGCCACTCTTCCATCGACCCACGGAAACGACGCACGACCCGATTCGAGAAGGTATCGTAACGCTCCTGTCCCGGATAAAAAGTGTCGGAAGAGGCGGTGACGCCGACATGCAGCGTATGACCGGCGGCGCGAGTGGCCTCCACCAACGCCGCCGTGCAGGCGAAGTCCGCGACGGCGGGAAACTCCATCGGCGCGAAATGCAGGCTGGCGCCGTCGAGACGCACCGCCGCCGTCGTCACCAGCACATCGCCAACGGAGATATGGGGCTGGATAGCCCCGGTCGTGCCGACGCGCAGAAATGTGCGAATGCCCAGCTGCGCCAGTTCTTCCACCGCAATCGACGTAGACGGCCCGCCGATGCCGGTCGAACAAATGATCACCGGCTTGCCCGCCAGCTCGGCGCGCCAGGAGGTGAATTCGCGGTGAGACGCCAGGAATACCGGTTTTTCCATCAAACGGGCGATTTTCTCTACCCGCGCCGGATCGCCCGGCACAATCGCCAGTTCGGCACCATGAACATCTTCCTGGGTTAATCCCAGATGAAATACATCAGACATATCGCTCTCCATCGATGTAGTGAATCAGAGGGCATCGCCCCAACCCAGAGCGCCATATACCCGGTAACTCCGTGAACTCGGTCGCTCACGAAGAAGGTAATCATTGGTTGATACCACACTCTGTGTGCATAGATTTTTTGTACTGCGAAAAGGGCGACGATGTCGCTCAGTCCGCGAGACACGTCATTTCGGCATGAGTTCCGCGCCGACGCCGCATTCGGCAGGCGCTTGTCAGCAATCAGGCATGGACAAAGTCTTGCCAGCGCCGCACGAGATAGTTGTGTTCATCCATCACCGAATTCCAAACAGCAATGTGCCCCATGCGTTGCTCGTAACTCCCTCCGTCGCGCAGCTCGCCCGGCATGATCAGAGGGTTACCGTGCGCATCCGGCAGCGTTTCGACCGCGGGTTTGCCACCGTACCAGAAATCCCATTCGGCGTCAGAGAGATAGGCCCGCGTACGCTGCGGGTTGGAAATATAGTAGCCCTGCCGCGCCATGACCGCCCCCGGCCAGCCGGACTGCCACCAGTTCAGATAATCGTAGGCGGCCTCTTTTACACGCCCGCTGACGCAGCGCGACATCGACAAACCGCCGTACCAGGCGCGATAACCCTCTCGCGGCACCGCCAGCTTGAACCCTTTTTGGCGGAAGTGATGACGAAAATACGTTGGCGCCCACAGGCTCTGTATGCACACCAGCTGGTTGCCGATAAGTTTGCTGGCCTCATCATGCGTCGAACCCAGCGCGGCAAAATGTCCTTGCCGACGTAAGCCAGACAATACGTCGGCCAGCCTATCTATCTCTTCCAGCGTCAGGTTACCCACGTTGCCGAACTTGAGCAGTCCACGCGCTTGCACCGCCAGCACGGCGTCCAACACGCCCATCGAAGCTTCATCCTGTAACGCGACCTGACCAAAGAATGCGGGATCCACCAGCCATCCCCAGCTCTCCTCCTTACCGACGAGTGAGGCCGGCAGCCGCTCGACCTGATAGGCGAAGCTGTCCGTGTTGTGCGTCAACGGAAGCATACTGATTTTATCGGTAGGGTGGGCGCCCAGTTCGCCATTATCCTGCACATACAGGCGATGTGAAGGTTCGCTGCCGCGGCTCGGCGCCTGACCGGGCAACAGCCTGCCCCGCTTCGGGAGGTCGTTGACCTCATCCCAATACTGCAGTTTAGCGATCTCAAGCGGCTGGATTGCCTGTGCAGGCCAGACAAAGTCGATATTGTGAAACCATTGGTCATAGAGATCGTAACTTTCAGGGTGCATCACGGCGATGCGCTGCGCTTCTTTCACGCTGCATATCCGATAGTCGATGCACATGCCTAGATCCTGCTCGGCCTGCTTCTGCAGCAGCTCCAGCAACGTCACTGAAGTGCCCAGTACTCGTAAGGTCACACCGTTGCTCTTCATCATTGACCGCCGCTTTTCATGATCGCCGGAGTCTGAAGGCGCTCCACGCCGCTTTCGCGTTTTGAAAGCCAGTTTCCCCGCCTCATCATGTTCCCTCGCCGCAAGGGCGTAGGGAGATCACAGGCTGTTCGCCGAGGTGCTGACGGGGAGAAACGAGAAGAGATCCCCGGGAAATGACGGGGATGTGCTTTTTTTTCACAATAATAATACCTCTAAAACTCAATTGAGACGGGCCATACCGACGTCACCATCAACAGGCACACCGTTAAACAGCCCTGAAGATCTTTCGTGAAACCACGGGTTGGCGCGCGTGAGCCGGTGAGAGCGCTATTGTGGCACCATTGTCCACAATCGACGACACCGCAGTCATCAACCGACGGTCAGTGGCCTATCGGGAGCAGGCCCGAAAGCGACGTCGGCATATTTTCGGATTACGGCATAACGTCGCCGGAATTTGGCCCCAGCGTTTGACCGACAAAGAGGTTGCCGCCAGGATCGCTGGCCAGCAACAGCGCGGCTGGCGCTACCTCGTCAGCGTTGCCGAACCGCCCTAACGGTAGCTCGGCGGCTTTGGCTGTTTTCCAGTCGCTGCTGATGCCGTCAACCATCGGCGTCGCTATCGGGCCGGGAGCGATGGCGTTGACCAGCACATTGTGCGGAGCCATCTCCAGCGCCAGCGATTTGGTGAAACCAATGACGCCAGCTTTCGCCGCCACATAATGGCACAGCTCGGCCCCGCCTTTGATACCGAGCTGGGAGGCGATATTGATGATGCGGCCCCAACGCTGACGCCGCATCCATGGCAGCGCCCGCTGAGAAGAGAGAAATACGCTGCGCAGGTCTACCGCCATCATATCCTCCCACATCTCCAGCGTGATCGCTTCACAGGGCGCCTGCGTCAACAGTCCCGCATTATTAATCAGTACATCGATACCGTCGTAGTATCGAACGCAGTCATCAACGCTTTGCTGCGCTCCCAACGGCGTCCCGACATCCACGACACTCCCATAGCATTCAACACCGCGTTGGCGACAGCGCTCGACGACGTGTTCCAATCCTTCCGCATCGCGATCGGACAACAGCAGGCGCGGGCCATGATGTGAGAAAAGTTCGGCGATAGCGAACCCAATACCGCTGGCCGCGCCGCTGATAACAACGCGTTTATCCTGTAATGACATTCTATCCTTCCTAATTCGGCCTCTGTAGATGACCGTCGTCGATAATCAAAGCGCGGGCTACGGCGCACAAAGCGCGCCACAGCCCACCGCGTAAAATAGAGATAGCAGATAATCAGATGAAGAAAGCGATCCCGTCGGCGGATTCAGGATTTTATCCCATGATTTCTAACAAGAACCGCGGGCAAAACTGCGGGGTCATCACGCGAGGGGGCTGTGAATACGCTTCGCCGGGCCACGTTTTGTGGATTAAAAGGTCTTTTTCCCTATCCCGCCAACGCCAACTGCCGCAGAGCTCTCCAGCCCTCTGTTTTTTCCAAACAAAACGCGTTTAATCCGCCGAAAATGCCTCAAATAGATAGCTATCTATTTAGTTGGCGCATCACTATTCGCCCGTTAAATGGGCGCTTAAGATCACGAAAAAATAAAAGATCATCGTAAAATGCAAAAATATTAGATAAATATATCGTCTAAGCTTTAAAAGTGACCAAGTATCAATATTTACGCCTAAAAACTCACTGTCTCGATGAGTATTATCCATAAACGTATCTTATATTGAAACATCCATTATTGAACGTGCATTATCCAAACAGGCTGTTTTTTAGCCGCCATCAGTCACGCACATCGCCGCAGAGGTGTGCGATAATGACGTCATGCGCATGGCAGGAGACGATGTCATAAAGGATGTTAACTACACACGATAATAAAAAGCCGGACATTCGTGGCACAGCACGTTACGAAATGATCCATCAGGTATTGCAGCAGGCCATTAAGGCGAACACGTTGCCTGTTGGATTGGTCATGCTGGAAGGACCGCTAGCTGAATTGTTTGGTACCAGTCGCGTTCCCGTCCGCCGGGCTCTCGGACTTTTGCATGAAGAAGGGTTGATCAGCCGTTTCGAAGGCCGCGGGTTCATCGTGGCGGCGGAAGATCAGGAAATTGAGCCTGTGCGTATGCCGCTCAACCGCACCATGCTGGGGTTCGATCAGCAGCAAGAACTGGTGGACACACGCAGCACCGGTGAAAAAGTGCTCAGCGACCTGCATGAAGCGCTGTCGACCTGTATGGTGTTCGGTCATTACCAGCTCAACGAGGCCAGTGCCGCCGAGTTTTACCACGTCAGCCGCAACGTTATTCGCGAAAGCCTGATGCGACTGCGCGATCGCGGTCTGGTAGAAAAAGAGCCCTACTCCCAATGGCTGGCTGGGCCGCTAACCGCCCGTGAAATCCGCGAGCATTATGAAGTTCGAGCCAGTCTTGAACCCGCCGCGCTGCGTCGGGCTGGCCCTCTTATCCCTCAGAAACACATCGATGCCAGTCTGACGCATATAGAGCGCATTCGAACCAGTAAAATCAGCACGGGAGCCGAACTCGAGCAGGTCGAAGACGATCTTCATCTGCTCAGCCTGGAGTTTGCGGGTAACCGCACGTTGGTTGATATTCTTCGGCAGAGTCACTCTACCCTGACGATCGCGCGCATCTTCCATGAAACGCTCTCGCTGCCCGTCGATGAGGCCATGGTAAACGAGCATCAGGTGATCTACGAACAACTGCTGGAAGGTTGCTGGGAGCTCGCAGCGCAGACCCTGGATGAGCATCTGGCGAATGCTCAGAATCGCACGCTGAAAAAATTGAAAGTCCTGTCCGTACTGCCGGAACCCACGCTCCCCCCCTATCTGCAGCGCCTCAGCTGACCTTCGGCACATTCAGTCAGCAAAAAAATTCTTTTATTACAGCGATATGAAGAAAATTACCGAACAAACCCCGTTCTAACGATAGTGACTCAAAAGCCCCGTCGCCGTCTTCGACAACGGGGGATTAACACCTGTTGACGGACTGTCGGAACGCTGCCGCGTCAGGCGCTATACATGAGGAAGGGAGGGAGAAAACCGGGTGGATGGGCAATAAAAAACGGGGGAAACTCTCGTTTCCCCCGTTGAGACATTAATGAGCCTGCGGGTGACTCATACCTGTGGGCTGATTCGTCCCGGCGAAGCACCGGGACACTGACAGGACGGCTCTCTCGTCAGCAATCAGGCCTGCGTTTCGCGCAGACGTTTGGCCGCCTGCACCATATTGGCCAATGATTGACGCGTTTCCGGCCAACCGCGGGTTTTCAGACCGCAGTCCGGGTTCACCCACAGGCGGTCGGCAGGGACATATTCCGCCGCCTTGCGCAGCAGCGCTTCAATCCATTCCACGCTTGGGACATTCGGCGAGTGAATATCGTAAACACCGGGACCGATTTCGTTCGGATATTCGAACTCCTCGAACGATTCCAAAAGCTCCATGTCGGAACGCGAGGTTTCGATGGTAATAACATCAGCATCCAGCGCAGCGATGGAATCCATGATGTCGTTGAACTCGCAGTAACACATATGGGTGTGGATCTGCGTGTCGTCCTGAGCAATCGCGGCATTCAAACGGAACGCTTCCACCGCCCATTCCAGATAGGCTTTCCAGTCAGAGCGATGCAGCGGCAGGCCTTCACGCAGCGCCGGTTCGTCGATTTGGATAATACCGATGCCGGCTTTTTCCAAATCTTCCACTTCGTCGCGCAACGCCAGCGCAATCTGCTTGGCGATGGTTTCACGGCTGACGTCTTCACGCGGGAACGACCAGCACAGGATGGTCACAGGACCGGTCAGCATGCCTTTCACCGGCTTGCTGGTTAAGGACTGCGCGTACTTCGCCCACTCGACAGTGATTGGCTCTGGGCGGCTGATGTCGCCGATGATGACCGGCGGTTTCACGCAGCGGGAGCCGTAGCTCTGAACCCAGCCGTTCTGCGTAAAGACGAAACCGTCCAAATGTTCGCCGAAATACTCGACCATGTCGTTACGCTCGGCTTCGCCGTGCACCAGCACATCCAGATCCAGACGCTCCTGCTCGGTGATCGCCTGTTTGATGTGTTCGGCAATCCCCGTCCGATAGTGCTGACCATCCAGACGACCCTGTTTGAAGTCCAGACGCAAACTGCGGATTTCGGTGGTTTGCGGGAATGAACCGATGGTCGTCGTCGGCCATGACGGCAGTTGGAAGCGAGTGCGTTGGGCTTCAGCTCGCTGCGGATAAGGATGCTGGCGCTGGCTGTCTTTCGCCACAATGGCGGCCAGACGTTTTTCCACCGCCGCATTGTGTACGCGGGTGGAGGTGCGACGAGCGCGGATCGGCGCACTATAGACTTCCAGCGGTTTACCGTCGCCGCTGTTCAGCGCAGTGGTCAGCAGTGACAGCTCGCTACATTTCTGCAGCGCGAACGCGAACCAGCTTTTTACTTCGTCGTCGAGACGCGTTTCTACGCTCAGGTCGATGGGGCTGTGCAGCAGCGAGCAAGAGCTACCGATCCACAACGCACGTTTGCCGACCAGCGGCTGGAGGCGTTCGTACCAGGTGCTGAGGTCTGCACGCCAGACGTTACGGCCGTTGATCACGCCCAGAGACAGCACCCAGTCCGCCGGCAGTTGAGCGTTCAGCGTCGCGGCGTCGTCTTTGCCGTGCACCAGGTCAACGTGCAGCCCCTGAACCGGCAGCCCTTTGATGGTATCCAGATTTTGGCCGATGCTATCGAAATAGGTGGTCAGCAGCAGTTTCACCTGTCCCTGTAGCGCGTCATAAGCCGGTTTAAACGCCGTCAACCATTTGTCTTCAAGTTCCAGCGCCAACACGGGCTCGTCGATTTGCACCCATTCGATGCCGCGTTTGGCCAGTTCGCCCAGAACCTGCTTATACACCGGCAGGATATCGTTCAGCAGGGACAGACGATCAAACGCCGCGCCTTTCACTTTACCCAGCCACAGATAGGAGACCGGTCCCAGCAGGACGGGTTTGACTTTATGACCCAACGCTAGCGCTTCATCGACTTCGTCCAGCAGTTGCGTCCAGGTCAGTTTGAAATTCTGACCTTGGGTAAATTCAGGCACCATGTAGTGGTAGTTGGTATTGAACCACTTGGTCATTTCCGCGGCAGCAGCTGGTTCGCCGGTTGGCGCTCGGCCACGACCGATGCGGAACAGCGTATCCAGATCGACCGAGCCATCCGCATTCTGGTGACGCGCCGGCACGTTGCCGAGCAGCAGACTGGTGGTTAATACATGATCGTACCAGGCAAAATCGCCCACCGGCAGCAGGTCCACGCCAGCATCCTTTTGCTGCTGCCAGTGACGGGCGCGCAGATCGCGTCCGACGGCCAGCAATTCTTCCTGGGTGGTGTTCCCTGCCCAATAGCTTTCCTGTGCTTTTTTCAACTCACGACGTAAGCCGACGCGAGGAAAACCGAGAGTATGATTTACAATTGCCATGCTTGAATTCCCATTTAGCCGTCCGGATGTTTACACATCCATAATCCGCAGGTAGTGTAGTAAGCACAAGCGCAATTTATTCACTGTCACTGTGAAGGACTCTCATGATCGAACTCAAACACTTACGGACGCTGCTGGCGCTGCGCAATACAGGATCGTTAGCCGCCGCCGCCGCACAGCTCCATCAAACGCAATCCGCGCTGTCGCATCAATTTAGCGATCTGGAACAACGTTTAGGATTTCGGCTATTCGTCCGTAAGAGCCAACCGCTGCGATTCACGCCGCAAGGCGATATTTTGCTGCACTTGGCGGAGCAGGTGCTGCCGCAGATCCAGCAGGCGCTACAGGCCTGCCACGAACCTCACCAGGCCACGCTGCGTCTGGCTATTGAATGCCACAGCTGCATTCAGTGGCTAACGCCGGCGTTGGAGAATTTCCATCAGAGCTGGCCGCAGGTCGCCATGGACTTCAAGTCCGGCGTTACGTTCGACCCGCAGCCTGCTTTGCAGCAAGGAACGCTGGATCTGGTGATGACTTCAGATATTTTACCGCGTAGCGGTCTGCACTATTCGCCAATGTTCGACTTCGAAGTCCGATTGGTGCTGTCCCCCGACCATCCTCTGGCGGCGAAAGAGCAGATCGACCCGGAAGATCTCAGTGAGGAAACGCTGATGATCTACCCCGTGCAGCGCCAGCGCCTGGATATCTGGCGTCACTTCCTGCAACCCGCGGGCGTCAGCCCGGCGCTGAAGAATGTAGACAATACGCTGCTGCTTATCCAAATGGTGGCGGCCCACATGGGGATCGCCGCGCTGCCGCACTGGGTGGTGGAAAGTTTCGAACGTCAGGGACTGGTCGTCACCAAAACGCTGGGGAAAGGATTGTGGAGCCGGCTGTACGCCGCAGTGCGCGATGGCGAACAGCGTCAACCGGTGATAGACGCCTTTATTCGTTCGGCGCGTCAGCACGCCTGTTCGCATCTGCCGTTCGTACGGGACGCTTCGCAACCCAACGCTGATGTACCCACAGCGACGATAGAATAACGGCCGAGCCGACAATAAAACTCGGCCAATGCGGTCGTTCCTGCCAGATCGCGAAATTGACCAGCAGGCCTGCCGGAACGTGAAAATTGTTCATAATTCCCAACGTTCCGGCATCCACCTGCGTCGCGCCATAGTTCCACATGAAATAACCGATGCCGGATGCCCCAATTCCCAGCCATATCAGTACGCCCCACTGCACCGAGGTGGTCGGCAACTTATGCGCGTCGCCGAAGAGCAGCCAAGCCGCCACTGAAACGCTCAGCGCCCCCAGATAAAACCATGAGAATGCGCTGTGCTGCGGCATGGGGTAGACCTCCATCAGCCGCTTATAGCCAACCTGTCCGATGGCAAAGAAGATATTGGCCGCCTGCACCAACAATAGGCCCCACCAGAATTGTCCGCTGATGCCGTCGTACCGAATCACCGCCGCGCCCGCCACAGCCAGTAACGCGCTGAGCGCGTAGCCCCATCGCAGCGGCTCACGCTTTAGCAGATCGTAAATGAGCGTCACATACAGCGGTGTCATGACGGTAAACAGCAGGAATTCCGGCACGGTGAGATAGAGATAGGCCTGGAAAGCGAACAGGTACATGATGCCCAGCTGGCAGGCGCCCACCAGCAGATAAAGCAGCAGCGCGCGCGGCGCGTAGCCCCGCCAGCGCAGGAAAGGCAGAAAGATTAAGGCGGCGAGCCCGACGCGCATCAGCACCGAGAACCAGCTGTCGACGTGACCCGCCAGGTATTCGCCAATCAGGCTGAAGGAAAAGGCCCACAGAATAGTCGTAACGATCAGTAATGGCACGGGGTGACTCACTTAAATAGCACTCAACGGGAACCGCTATTGTAAATGAGTTCTACGCGCGATCTTTCACCAATGCGGTTGACAACCGAACAAATAAAGCGCAATTGTCAGCCGCATTTCACGTTAAGAACTTAGAACTGCCAGCGCAGCCAGGCGAAGAATACGTTGCCGTTGTTGTAGGTACCGGGAATGTAGGTCGCCTGGAACGACAAACGCTGATAGTTGATGGAGGCCAATGGCAGAAGCACCGGAATCGGGATGTAGTTCCAGTTATCCCGCATGGTCACGCCCGCCGTGAAGCCCAGCCCCAGATGGAAATCGCCATTGGTCGTCGGCTGCCAGCGTTTTTCGTAGCCGTAGCCTCCAATCGGTTCCCACTTGTTGAATGAGTCCTTGAACGCCATCAGATACAGGCCGTGCCAGTCGCCGTCCTGATCAAACCGCGTCACGCCGAAGCCCGCGCCCCACGGACGTTCATTGTAGCGATCGGTCTTTTCTTTATCGTACGTCCAGCGGTTATGCCAGGTGATCGTGGGTACGTAGAGATCGTATGACTGCGGCGCGTTCCAGGTTGTGGACAGATTAGTTTTGGCCCGTTGCCAAAACCCCGCTTCCGACGTCGTCGTTTCCTGATCTTCCGCATTTATGGAAGCGTTTTTGGAAGCCATATCTTCAGCCATCACCGGGGCCGAGAGTACGGTCAATAGGGGTAAACACCGAGAAGGTACAGCTAATTTCAACAACATATCCAGTTCTCAATCACTCATAAAAATCCGTGCAGCCGCTGTCAAGGTGGTGTCTTTTCAGAGGGCGCGGCGATGGGAAAAAATAGAAATAACATGTGTGGTCTCAGACAGAAAAAATCGCGTCGCTATTCAGGATAGCTCACACTACGAGGACAGGCGACGCAGAGCCGAGTGCGGAGCCTCATTCCAAGAGCGCTTGAGCGCATCAAGACCGACAGCGCTCAAATGCCGTCTCCGTACTCAAAACCGTGAGCGCCGTTGAAATATTGATCCATATCCATGGAAGGTTTATCTGTTTCAGGCCGGCCCACAATACGCGCCGGCACACCGGCGGCGGTGGTATGAGGAGGAACCGGTTGCAGCACCACGGAACCCGCGCCGATTTTGGCTCCACGTCCCACCTCAATATTTCCTAAAATTTTGGCGCCAGCGCCGATCATCACCCCTTCACGGATTTTGGGATGGCGGTCGCCGGACGTTTTACCGGTTCCGCCCAGCGTAACCGACTGAAGAATCGACACATCGTTTTCCACGATAGCGGTCTCGCCGATGACGATCCCGGTCGCGTGGTCCAGCATGATGCCGCAGCCGATGCTCGCCGCAGGATGGATATCTACCCCGAAGGATACGGAGATTTGATTTTGAAAGTAGGCCGCCAGCGCACGGCGATCCTGCAACCAGAGCCAATGACCGATGCGGTAGGCCTGCAGCGCGTGAAACCCTTTTAGGTAGAGCAATGGCGTTGAGTATTTATCCACCGCGGGATCGCGCAGACAGACAGCTTGAATATCGCGCGCCGCGGAGACAATCATCTGAGGATCGGCCCCGTAGGCCTCTTCCAGCACTTCACGAATGGCAATGGCAGGCATAGTGGAACTGGCCAGCTTGTTTGCCAGCATATAGCTCATGGCGCTGCTCAGATTCTCATGTTTCAGCAATGTCGCATGAAAAAAACTGGCCAGCATGGGTTCGCAGTCAGCCAGACTTCGTGCCTCATCTTTGATGTTATTCCAGACCAGCTCTAATTCATCATTCGACATTGCAACCGTCCTCCGAAGTCCTCGCGTACTAAAGTCATGTCTTCTCTCTGCAGGGCAAAACGAGATAGGCGCCATCAGGCGGCGAATGCCCGTTGTCCTAGAAAAGGGATTAGCGGGCGCTCTCGTCCTTACGCGACCGGCCCAGCAGGCTCAGCGCGGCTTCTCGTGCATCTTTGCCGCAGTAAAGCACCTGCCACAACTGTTCGGTAATCGGCATCTCAACGTTAAGACGCTTGGAAAGGGCCATGACTTCTTTGGTATTGCGGTAACCTTCCACAACCTGACCAATCTGGTCACGGGCCGCATCTACGCTCATCCCCTGCCCCAGCATCATGCCGAAACGTCGGTTACGCGACTGATCGTCGGTACAGGTCAGGACCAAATCGCCCAGTCCGGCCATCCCCATAAACGTCGAAGGATCCGCCCCCAGCGCCACGCCAAGGCGAGTCATTTCCGTCAGACCTCGGGTAATTAATGCCGTACGGGCATTCGCGCCGAAACCCATCCCATCCGACATACCCGCGCCAATAGCGATCACGTTTTTAACCGCGCCGCCCAGTTGCACGCCGATAAAATCCGGATTGCGATAAACTCGGAAACTCTTGCCGCAGTGCAAGAGTTCCTGCAGGTCATCGGCAAACTGGCTGTCCGTCGACGCCAGCGCGATAGCGGTAGGCAAGCCGGCAGCCAGTTCTTTGGCGAACGTCGGCCCCGACAGCACCGCTAAAGGTATTGCGTCGCCCAACGCTTCCCGAGCCACGTCCTGCAATAAACGCCCGGTTTCGGCTTCCAGCCCTTTGGTCGCCCAAACGATGCGCGCATCCGCACGCAGATACGGCTTGATCTGACGTAGAACGTCGCCGAACACATGACTCGGCACCACCACCAGAATATTTGGGCTGGCGGCCACCGCACGCGCCAGATCGCTCTCCGGCCGCAACGTGTCAGGAAAAGGCACGTCCGGCAGAAACGCCTGGTTGCAACGGGCATCTTGCAACGCTTGCACATGGACAGGATCATGTCCCCAGAGCACCACGTTATGGCCGTTGCGCGCCAGCGTGATCGCCAGTGCGGTGCCGTATGAGCCGGCGCCGATAACGGTCATGGAAGCATCAGGCATGTTCATCAGGCATCCAGCTGCGGCGCGGCGGCGCCTTCTTCCGAGGCTTGCTGTTCCAGGTAGTTCATGAACAGAGCATCAAAGTTGACCGGCGCCAGGTTCAGCTGCGGGAAAGTACCACGGGAAACCAGGCTGGTGATGCACTCGCGCGCATACGGGAACAGTACGTTCGGGCAGTAAGCGCCCAGGCAATGAGCCAGCTGCGGACCTTCCAGACCGGCAACGGTGAAAATACCCGCTTGCTGAACTTCACACAGGAACGCCGTTTCTTCACCCAGCAGCGCCGTCACCGTGACACGCAGTACCACTTCGTAAACGTCATCGGCCAGCTGGCTTGACGCCGTATCCAGATCCAGTTTGACCTCAGGGCTCCACTCCTGCTGAAACACCTGCGGTGCCTTCGGTGCTTCGAAAGAGATATCTTTGGTGTAAATACGCTGGATTTGGAATGAAGTTTCGACGTTGTTGTGTTCGGACATAGTTAAAAATACCTTTTATTAGATTTCCTTGACGCGCTTCCCTGTCTGCGGAAAGTCAACGCCATCGCTAAGGGCTCGCGCCCGGTCAATCATTGCCGCGGGCGCGACGGACAGCCGTCCGGGTTACTTGCCGCGCACCAGTGGAAGGTTTTCGCCGCTCCAACCCGTGAGCCCCTCTTTCAGGATCACGACACGGGTAAAGCCCGCGTTGAAGAGCTGCTCCGCCGGCTGACGAGAAGCCATCCCGTTGGCGCAGACCACGATGACGGGCTGAGCCTTGTGTTTTTCCAGCTCACCCAGGCTACCGTTTTTAATATCGTTCGGTAACAGGTTGATAGAACTCGCGATGTGTCCACGGCGATACTCTTCGCGCGTACGCAAATCCACAACGACCGCATCTTCTTTATTGATGAGTCGGATTGCTTCTGTACGAGCAACCTCTTTTACCTTCGAAAACTTACTTTTAAACGTAAGCACGATGACCAAAACAAGCAACACAACCCAGGCCAGGCTGAGGATCGGGTGTCTGCTAACGAATGGCATAATCTCTTGCATAATGTCTTGCATGAGGTGTAACGACTCCGGAATCAGTTAAGCAATCAATATTGAGGTGTTTGAGTATACCTGCGCGATAGGGCAATTACAGCCTGAAAGCCAATATCGCGGAGCGAATCTAGACGCAGCGACATAAAATCCCGCCATAAAACGCCGCGAACGATCATTTTATGCGGAGCGCCTTCCCCTTATCTATTATTGATGTCATTGCAGCCTGCGCCGGCATCTCTCGCACACAGTTAGTAATAGAAACCCTGAGCGACACAACTGGTCAGCGGCTGTGCATCGTGGAATAATCCATCATCATGAATAAAAGCGCGTTTTCTGTACCGTTATGCACAACAGGCCGCCAACGTCGGCGACTTCGCTGCGCCAGTGCATTATGCATTGGCGCTTTGCTGTCGCCATTTTGCAGCTCGGCCGACGACAGCCAACAACAGCTCAAATCTTTGCAGCAGAATATCGCGGCTAAAGAGAAGAGCGTGAGAGAACAACAGCAACGGCGCAGCGCGCTGCTGGAGCAGTTGAAACGGCAGGAACAGTCGATTTCACAATCCAGCCGCCAGTTGCGGGAAACGCGCGCCACGTTGGAGAGTCTCGCGCAGGAAATCAAGGCGCTCAACGCCTCTATCGCCAAACTGCTGTCGCGTCAGAAAGCGCAGGAACAACTGCTCTCACAACAACTGGACGCGGCCTTCCGTCAGGGTCAACACAGCGGTATTCAACTCATTCTGAGCGGCGAGGAAAGCCAGCGTCGCGAACGCATTTTGGCTTACTTCGGATATCTGAATCAGGCCCGTCAGGAATCCATCGCCCATTTGCAGCAAACGCGCACCGACCTTGCGCAGCAAAAACAGGCGCTGGGAGACCGGCTGGCGCGTCAGCAAAGTTTGCTCAGCGAACAACAGCAGCAACAGAAAACCCTCGAACAGGCCCAAGGCGAACGCCAGAAGACGCTCAGCACGCTGGAAAGCACGCTGGAAAAAGATCAACAGCAGCTGACTGAACTGCGCCAAAACGAAGCGCGCCTGCGCGACAAAATCGCCCGCGCCGAACGGGAAGCGCGCGCGCGCGCCGAGCGAGAAGCCCGGGAGGCCGCGCGCGTCAGAGAGAAAGAAGATAAGGCGAAACGCAGCGGCACCCGCTACACCCCTACCGATAGCGAACGTTCTTTGATGGCGCGCACCGGCGGTCTGGGAAGACCGGACGGACAGGCTTTCTGGCCGATTCGCGGTCAAACCCTGCACCGGTATGGCGAGCCATTGCAAGGCGAACTCCGCTGGAAAGGTCTCGTGCTCGGCGCGCCGGAAGGCACCGAGGTCAAAGCCATCGCGGACGGCAGCGTGCTGATGGCCGACTGGCTGCAAGGCTACGGCCTGATGGTGGTGGTTGAGCACGGTAAAGGCGACATGAGCCTATATGGATACAACCAGAGCGCATTGGTATCCGTCGGCGACAAGGTCAAGGCAGGACAACCTATCGCGCTCGTCGGCACCAGCGGCGGACAAAGCCAGCCGGCGCTCTATTTCGAAATTCGACGTCAAGGTCAGGCCGTTAACCCACTCCCCTGGTTAGGAAGGTAGTTTTGCGTCCATTTATTTCTCGCGTTATCTCGGCTATCGCCCTGTGCAGCCTGGTTGTTCCGGCCTGGGCCGGCAAACTGTCTATCGTTATCGACGACTTCGGCTACCGCCTCCACAATGAACGCCAGGTGCTGGCTATGCCGACGGCGATTTCCGTCGCTGTGCTGCCGAACGCGCCAAACGCGCGAGAAATGGCGACGGAGGCCCACCAGCAGGGCCACGAAGTCTTGATCCATCTGCCCATGGCCCCGATGAGTAAACAGCCGCTAGAGCGCGACACTTTGCGTCCGGACATGAGCAGCGAAGAGATTCAGCGCATTCTGCGCGATGCGGTCAGCAAAGTCCCCTATGCCGTCGGGCTGAATAATCACATGGGCAGCGCTATGACCGCCAGCCTGCCGGGAATGCAGAAAGTCATGCAAGCCATGACCGCTTACCCGCTCTACTTTCTGGACAGCATGACAATCGGCAGCAGTCAGGCCAGCCGCGCTGCGGAAGGCACTGGCGTCAAAGTCGTCAAACGCAGGGTTTTTCTGGACGATAGCCAGAACGAAGCCGACATTCGCAAACAATTCAGACGGGCTGTCGAGCTGGCCCGCCGCAACGGTTCCGCTATCGCCATCGGCCACCCGCATCCCACCACCCTGCGCGTACTGCAACAGATGCTGCCCACACTGCCCTCCGATATCATACTGGTGCGACCTAGCCAGTTGTTGAACGAACCTCAGGAACCGCAGCATTACCGGCCGTTGCCGGTCTACACCGCATCGAAAAACGCGTTCCGCGCGCCGCAACAGTGCCGCGCTAAACGCCAGTTGCCGTCGATGCCCCAGTCGCAGGTGCTTAGCCAGCTTAGTGAGAACATGGGGAACAGCGCTCCGGTCGTCTATCTCAAGCAACGTTGGCAAACCTGGATGGGCGCTCCCCTCATCGGGACGCCACCAGTAGAAAGATAATGCCAGGCTGTCCGCTGGAAAATGAAATGCTATGATAGCGCCCAATAGATAGCGTGAGGCGCGGTGCCTCACCTAACAGCTTAGCAAGGGTAATTCCCATGATTATCGTGACTGGCGGCGCCGGCTTTATCGGCAGCAATATCGTGAAAGCGTTGAATGACCAGGGTTACCGGGACATTCTGGTAGTTGATAACCTGAAAGACGGCACTAAGTTCGCTAACCTGGCGGATCTGGATATTGCCGACTACATCGATAAAGAAGATTTCATCGCTAATATCGTCGCCGGCGAGATTTAGGTGATATCGAAGCGATTTTCCACGAGGGCGCCTGCTCTTCCACCACCGAGTGGGACGGCAAATACATGATGGATAACAACTATCAGTACTCCAAAGAGGTGCTGCATTACTGCCTGGAACGCAGCATCCCCTTCCTGTACGCCTCTTCCGCCGCCACCTATGGCGGACGTAGCAAGGATTTCGTGGAAGAGCGTCAGTTCGAACAGCCGCTGAATGTCTACGGCTACTCCAAATTCCTGTTCGATCAGTATGTGCGTGAAATTCTGCCGCATGCAGGTTCGCAGGTCTGCGGCTTCCGCTATTTCAACGTCTACGGGCCGCGTGAAGGCCACAAAGGCAGCATGGCCAGCGTGGCGTTCCACCTGAATCAGCAAATTCATCAGGGCGAAAATCCGAAGCTGTTTTCCGGCAGCGAAAACTTTAAGCGCGACTTCGTCTATGTCGCCGACGTCGCCGCCGTGAACCTGTGGTTTTGGAAGCAGGGCGTCTCCGGTATTTTCAACTGCGGGACCGGCCGGGCTGAGTCGTTCCAGGCCGTCGCCGACGCCGTGCTGGCGTACCACAAGACCGGCAGCGTTGAGTATATTCCCTTTCCGGAAAAACTGCAGGGCCGCTATCAGTCCTACACTCAGGCGGATCTGACCAAACTGCGTGCGGCCGGTTATGACAAACCGTTCCACACCGTCGCTGAAGGCGTGGCCGACTACATGGCCTGGCTTAACCGCGACGCATAATCCTGCGTTACCGTAGGGGATCTCGAACGGTATGAAAATTCTGGTAATCGGCCCGTCCTGGGTTGGCGACATGATGATGTCGCACAGTCTTTATCGCACGCTCAAGGCCGAACATCCGGATGCCATCATCGACGTGATGGCGCCGGCCTGGTGCCGTCCGCTGCTGGCTCGCATGCCGGAAGTGAATCAAGCGCTCGCTATGCCGCTGGGTCACGGCGCGCTCCAACTGGGTGAGCGTCGCCGTCTGGGCGTGGCACTCCGGCCTCAGCGCTACGATCGTGCGTACGTCCTGCCCAACTCATTCAAATCCGCATTGGTGCCGTTTTTCGCGCAGATACCCCAGCGCACCGGCTGGCGCGGCGAAATGCGCTATGGATTGCTGAATGACGTTCGCGTGCTGGATAAGGCGGCCTTTCCGCTGATGGTGCAACGATACGTCGCGCTCGGCTATGACGCGAAGGCGATAAACAGCGCGGATGATCTGCCCGCGTCGCTGCCGTGGCCGCAGTTAAAAGTCTCCGAAGCCGAAATCTCAGCGGCATTCGCCGAGTTTAGTCTGCCGGGCGACCGGCCGCTGATCGGATTCTGTCCCGGCGCGGAATTCGGCCCGGCCAAACGCTGGCCGCATTACCACTACGGCGCACTGGCTCAAGCGCTGATCGAACGTGGCTATCAGGTCGCGCTGTTCGGTTCAGCCAACGACCGCCAGGCGGGCGAAGACATTCGCAACGCCCTGACGACACAGGCTCAGGCTGAGTGTTTCAACCTGGCAGGCAGCACCACGCTGGATCAGGCAGTCGTGCTACTCGCCGCCTGCCGAGCCGTGGTCAGCAACGACTCCGGACTCATGCACGTCGCCGCCGCGCTGAATCGGCCGCTCGTCGCTCTCTACGGTCCCAGCAGTCCCGACTTTACGCCACCACTATCCAAAGACGCAGAAGTGATCCGCTTGATCAGCGGCTATCATCGCGTGCGCAAAGGCGATGCGGAACAGGGTTATCATCAGAGCCTAATCGACATTCATCCACAACAGGTGCTGGACGCGTTGGAAAAGCATTTGAATGCGCGAGGGGCACAGGCATGAGAGTGCTAATCGTGAAAACCTCCTCGATGGGCGATGTCCTGCACACCCTCCCCGCATTGACCGACGCGATGCACGCCGTACCGGGCATCCAATTCGACTGGGTGGTTGAAGAGGGATTTTCCCAGATCCCCGGCTGGCATCCGGCCGTTGACCGGGTCATTCCGGTGGCGATTCGCCGCTGGCGCAAAAGCTGGTTCAGCGCCGCCGTTCGCCAGGAGCGTGCGACGTTCAAGCAGCGCCTGCGTTCCCGTCGTTACGATGCGGTCATCGACGCGCAGGGACTGATCAAAAGCGCGCTGCTGGTCACGCGTCTGGCGCGTGGTAATAAGCACGGGCTGGATTGGAAGAGCGTCCGCGAGCCGCTGGCCAGCTGGTTTTATCAATACCGTCATCGAGTGGCGCGCCAGCAGCATGCCGTCGAGCGCATTCGTGAACTGTTTTCCATCAGCCTGAACTATCGGCGTCCTACTGAAACCGGGGATTATTCGATCGCGGCCAAATTCCTGGCCTCTCCGCCGGAAGACGCCGGGCGTTATCTGGTCTTTCTGCACGCCACCACGCGCGACGAAAAGCACTGGCCGGAAGATCACTGGCGCGATCTGATCGCGCTGACGCAACCGAGTGGTCTTCGCATCAAACTGCCGTGGGGAGCGGAACATGAGCATCAGCGCGCGCGGCGGCTCGCGGAGGGTTTCCCGCACGTCGACGTTCTACCGCGACTCAATTTGGAACAGGTATCCACGGTATTGGCCGGAGCCAGAGCCGTCGTCTCGGTCGACACCGGGCTTAGTCATCTAACGGCGGCGCTCGATCGGCCAAATATTACGCTGTATGGCCCAACGGATCCGGGATTAATTGGGGGATATGGGAAAAATCAAATCGCCGTTGTCTCCCATGATAAAACGATGCGTTCAATAACCAGCGCCGATATTTTTTCCCGTTTGTCGGTCGATCAAGAAACATGATTTCTGAGTATAAAAAACGACAAATAAGAATATTCCATCTCATCAATGGGATACTTTGATGTCATGTTTAACCTTGTTTATACGAAAATACAGAATGTAAAAAGGGAGCGGGTGATTTTTCCCAGAAGGTAAATATGTCGATATCGAGCCATAAACCCATTGCGCTATTTTTATTGGTAATAACATTATTGCTGTGCTCTTTTTGGGCTATCCCCAGCAATCTTTTACCTTTCCACCGGAATTTGCTTATTTACAGTGCCTTTGTCTTTTCGTTGTTACTTTTTTTTAAAGATCGACGTTTTTTGCAAAGTTTAGACACAGATAAATTAAAGCACGTGCTGATGGTATTAGGGGTAATGACCGTCGTGACTTTGTCATGCGCGTTCTTATTCTCATCCCATCTTCACGACACATTGAGGGCCTGGCATAGTCAATGGATGAGGCCGCTCATGCTATTTATTTACGGCCTGGTCTTTTATTCTATCATGGCGTTCAATTTCCCCAACCTGAGCTACAAAAAACTGATTACCGCCATCATTTTGAGCTTTTGGGCACCCATCTTCCTCCATATTCTGACGATCGCGTATATTTACTTTAAGTCCGGGGTTATCATGTGGGGAGAAACCTATATCTTCCCATCCCGACTGGAACTCAGCTTTCAAATCAATCTGATAAGCATCATCATCTTCTCGGATTTACTACTGCGCATATTGGAAAATCGCCGACTGCTGACGTTGAATACCGGCGTTGCCGTCGCGTTGATTATTTCCAACGTCATCGCTACTGGTCTGGCGAATACCCGCTGGGGCACGGTCGGCATGATTTTCGGCATATTGTCCATCAGTCTGGTATTCATTATTAGAAAATTCCACGCGATTAATCTGTGGAAATTAAGCCTCTACGCATTGCTTATTATTTGCACGGTGGTCAGCGTCGGCCTGTTTTCTTATGAAAAAGATCCTCGCTGGAAAAGTATCAGAGAAGATGTCGAGGTGGGCTGGAATGCCCCCAGTAACAGCTTTTGTTTTATTTTTAATAGCCCGGAACGAGTCGTTCCCATGCATGCGGACGGTACGCCGGTCAGCCACTCAAATGCGTGTCGGATGGCCTATGTCCATCAGGCGACAGATTTCATTGCTGAGTATCCGTTAGGCATTGGCACCAGCAAAACAGCATTCTTACAGCGGTTGCATGAGAAATATCACAATCCGCTGATTGATATTAGCCACAGCCATAGCGGCCTTCTAGAATATGGTTTGCAATACGGCGTTCTTGGTATTTTACTGTGGATTATTTACAACCTGATGATATTGAAAATATCTATTCAGGCGTTCTTTAAAGAAAACAAAACTGTTGGCGTAGTGCTATTACTCCTTTCGAGTGGCTTTTTCTTCCGGTCAATGGTAGACAGAATATTATTAGATCACTATATGGAAGAATATATGTTCCTGAGCGGACTACTATTGGGAATTATTGCTTATAAACCGGTGCCGCCCACAAAAACCGTGAACGGCTGAAGGTATACGGAATATCATCAACGTCATGATGGTATTCCGTTTTTTATTGCATACAGTGCATTCAACCATATAATAACTTTAGATTAGTTATTATTTACTCACAGGCCGTCATGGAAAATATTCTAGAAATTAACAGGGTTGATAAGTCCCATATCAAACTAAGCTATGTCACTCACTTTTATTGCAACCAAAGCGATATCGAGTCCGTTATCTCGCTGTTGCGCGAGTACGAGCAATACTCCCCCGATCTGCTGGACGTCATCCAGTTTGTCATCGTCGACGACGGCTCCCCGGTCAGCTACGACATTCCCGAATTCAACCTGAACCTCATCTGGATTAAGATTAACGAAAACATTCCGTGGAACCAGGCTGGCGCACGCAACCTCGGCGTGCTGTACGCCAAGTCCGACAAGATCGCCATGACCGATCTCGACCATATCATCCATGAGAATACGCTGCGCTACATGACGGAAAGGCGTAATCCGGGGCGCACCTTCTTCAAGCTCTATCGTAACTCACCGGAAAACCCGCAGAAAATCTACAAGGGCCACTCCAACCTGTTCTTTATGTCCCGCGCCCGCTTTATGCGCTTCTTCGGCTACGATGAGGAGTTTGCGGGCAACTACGGCGCGGAAGATTATCGCTTTGTGAAATACCAGAAGTATCATGGCTCCATTCAGCGTTATTTATCCAAGAAATACCTTTGCTCAGAAAGGAATGTGAACCGCAATAAGTCGTATCACACGCTGGACCGCGATCTCTCGGCCAATACGCCCGTCGATGATAAAAAGAAACATGAGATCGAAACCTACGGCGAGGAGTTCGGCCACAGCAGAATGTTCCTGAACTTCAGCTGGAAAATCGTGAAAAACGTTCACCGTACGCCGCCGGCGCGTAAGAAAAATACCCTTTGGAAACCCATGTGGTGGTTCAGATACCTGTTCGGTTTTCTGGCTCGCTAAATATAACGCCCCTCGACTTTCGTCAGGGGCGTTTTATCTGACCCGAAGGCACCATCAACGACCGTCGTTGCAGCCAAGCCGCCTTAACGGGTTACATTGCCCGCCGTCGCCTTAAGTCGCTCAATGCGACGCCCGACCTTATCGATCACCTGCTGTGGCTTAATTGCCTGCATCACATGACCTTGCTGAATCGCGAGATTATTGGTGGCGCCATAAATCACATCGTGCAGGTCCGGGTCCTGATAAGGGCCAGTGCTGTGCGGCTCCGCGGTCACAAACAGGCTCACCGTCGGTACTCTAAGCGCAACGGCAATATGCAGAGGCCCGGTATCTCCGGTCACCAGCACATCCATACCGTTGATCAACCCCACCAGCTCTTTCAAACTCGACGAACCGATGTGGTTGACGATGCGTGAATGCAGTGCCGGATCGATCTGCCGCAGCAGCGACTCGGCCAACGGGCTGTCCCCAGACCACCCCGTCAGCGCGATCCGGCAGGTCGGGTCCGTAGCAAGAAAATGCTCGGCCACCGCGGCAAAATACTCCACCGGCCAGCAGCGCTCAGGCGTCGAGGCTCCCATCTGAAAACCAATCACCGTGCCGCGCCCAGCGTTGTCGACAGGCGGTACCGCAAAAGGGATGCGCATGCTGATATCGCTAACGTCCGCCCCCAACATGGAAACCAGCGCCAGCTTGCGCTGAATAACATGCCCGCGAAACCCGATGACGTATCCCGCCAGCCAGCGATCCATCGGCGTGATGCCGTCGACATAGTTATCGCGCAGAACGTATTTCGCCCCTGACATCACCGCGCTCAGATAATCATAAGGGTCGTGTGAATGCAGAATGATGGCCAGGTCGGGCATGCCGAACTGTTGAATGTCTCGCACCAGCTGAGGAACCGTTTTGATTTTGGTATTCCAGCACACGACGTGCTGCCAATCTGCCCCACCTTCCACGAAGGCTTCCAGTTTCTTATGCACGACCAGCGTAATCTTCGCCTGGGGGAAGCGTTGGCGCACCGCATGGATCGCCGGCGTATTGAACATCAAATCGCCCAGCGCGGTCGTGGAATAAATGACGATATGGGAGAACGCGCTCTCCGTAACGAGCTGCTGCGGAGACTGAAGCCGCCCTTTGCCGCGGGTGTACAGACGCAAGAACAGATCAACGAGCTTAAATTTCCAGCCTTTCTTCATCTAAACAGCCTTAATTCCCTGATAATATTCCGACAACGTTTTGCCCTCTGTTTTCTCTGCCAGCGAGGCGAATAACGCGTCTAAGTCGCGATAAAGCATTTCGATATGTTGCTCGGTGGTGAACGTCGGGCTGCCTCCCGGCATAAATTCCGACGAGTGGAGCATAAACTCTACGTAGTCGCTGCCGTCGGCCAACACCTTTTCCACCACTGATTCCATCTGACGCAGATTACCGCCTTTGGGCCGCACCCAATTCACGGAAGCGCTGCGCTGTTTTCCACGCAGACGATCATATATCCGGGTCATCGCGTTGAGGAAGCCGCTGTGCTTATACTGAATGCTCATCGGCACTTCCAGTAAAGATGAGCTCCCCGGCTGCGCGATGTTAGTCGGGTCCATGAAATAAGCATGGTGTGGGAAGCGGGTGTAGTCTGTACCGCCTTGCCCATCCGGGTCGCCCAGGGAATACCGCCAGTTCACCAACGGCGTGACGGAACAGTCAATCTCATAGCCATACTCTATCAATAGCTGAACGTACTCTTCGTTCAACGCCCAGCGGCCAGAGCGATGGCTTCGAATTTTGCTTTGGAACGTATCTTCGAGTAACGACGTCATGTACTCGATTTTCTGCCGCATCACCGCTTTGGGGTACTCGATCAGATAAGGCTTATAGCGCCAATCGTTCCCGGTCAGATCAAACTCAGGCGGATTGTTCCAGGCATGCAGATGCATTCCGACCTCTCCCTGGTCTCGGGCGATGACATCCCTGGCGAACTCTATATAGGCGGGATCCATCGCCATCTCGTAATTCGTTAACCAAGTGGGCTTGAAACCGTATTTTTCACAGAGCTGCTGAAACCGTGGCAAATAATGAGCATTATTTGTGGAAATCCTGTCATTATTTTGCCAAAGATTGTCTCCTTCCGTGTCGATCGTGATGATAAATGCTGGTTTACACATGGAAATCGCGCCTGATAATCTTAGGACCTAAATTTACGTAAGTCGGTGACGTGGGCAGCCTAAACCGCTACTCTCGCCCTGAAAAGTCATTATTGTAACTGAAGATGTTGATACACGGGTAAACGGAGAACCCAGTTCGCCGGGGATCAATAGTAGCCACTCCTGGCGATGTCATCTAAAATCGCCCTCTGCTTGCAATGAGAAACGCCGCTGATGAATCACACCACAGCCCCTGCCGTCAGGCATATCCTGCTGATAAAATTTCGCCATCATGGCGACATGCTGTTAACCACTCCGGTCATCAACACCCTGAGTCAGACTTACCCGGATGCCCAAATTGATGTGCTGCTGTACCTCGAAACGCAGGACATGCTGGTCGCCCACCCCCGCATCCATCGCATTTTCGCCATCGATCGCCAATGGAAAAAACAGGGGCTGCGGACCCAGCTCAGTAAAGAGTGGCAGTTGATCAGCCTGTTGCGTCATCAGCGTTACGATCTCGTCATCAACCTGGCCGATCAGTGGCGGAGCGCCTTGATCGCGAAACTGACCGGTGCGCCGGTTCGTCTGGGTTTTGACTTCGATAAGCGTCAGCATCCGCTCTGGCGTTACTGCCACAGCGATGTGGTCAGCACCGCGCAGCACGGGCATCAGCACACCGTGGAACAAAATCTGTCCATCCTATCTCCGCTGGGCATTCCTTCCGTCAGCACGCAGGTCACAATGGGGTATACCGCCGAAGACTGGGCGCTGTGTCAGGAAAAGCTGCGACAGCAGCAGGTCGACGGCCCCTACATTGTCGTCCAGCCGACCTCCCGCTGGCTATTCAAGTGCTGGAGCGAAGAGAATATGGCGGCGACGATCTCCGCACTTCAGCAGGACGGACACACGATCGTCGTGACATCCGGACCGGATACCAAAGAGCAAAAGATGGTGTCTGACATTCTCGAGCGCTGCCCATCCCACGGCGTGGTCTCACTCTCCGGCCAGCTAACGTTGCGCCAGCTGGCGGCACTTATCGACCATGCCCGCCTGTTTTTGGGCGTCGATTCCGTCCCTATGCATATGGCCGCCGCCCTGCAAACGCCCAGCATCGCCCTCTTCGGGCCTTCCAAACTTCACTTCTGGCGTCCCTGGCAGGCACCGGGAGAGGTCATCTGGGCCGGTGACTACGGCACGCTACCCGATCCGGATGATATAGATACCGGCACACAACAACGCTATCTCGACCTGATCCCCGTCGAGGCGGTCACGGCCGCAGTACGGAGACAACTATCATGAGTCATTTTCGCCTCGCCATCGTGCGGCAGAAATATCGGCCGGACGGCGGCGCCGAACGCTTTGTGAGCCGCGCGCTGGAAGCGCTGGAAGATGAAGATTTACAGCTGAATGTGATTACGCGTCAGTGGCAGGGTGAAAAGAAGCCGGACTGGCATTTGCACCTGTGTCATCCCCGCTACTGGACCCGTGTCGGGCGTGAGCGCGGTTTCGCCGATGCCGCCCGCGCGCTGTGGCAGCAAGAGCAGTTCGATTTGGTGCAGAGCCACGAACGTATCGCAGGATGCGACATTTATCGCGCGGGCGACGGCGTTCATCGTCGCTGGCTCATGCAGCGCGCGCGTCTGCTGCCCGCCTGGCGCAAACCGTTACTGTTCTCCAACCGATTCCATCGCTACGTTATGCAGGCCGAAGGCGATATGTATCGGGCGCCGCAGTTGAAAGCGGTCATCTGCAATGCAGAATTGATCAAACAGGAAATTATCGAAGAGTTCGGTCTCAGCGCGGACAAGATCCATGTGATTTATAACGCTATCGACAGCACGCGATTTTTACCTGCGGAAGAGTCGCAGCGCCGGGCAATGCGCACCGCGCTGACGCTGCCGCAGGACGCGTGCGTCATGGTTTACGTCGGCTCCGGCTTCGAACGCAAAGGGCTAGCGGCCGCCATCCGGGCCGTCGCCGGAACGGACCGCTATCTGATCGTCGTCGGGCAGGATAAAGCGGAACGTCAATACCGGGCTCTTGCGGCCTCACTCGGGTGCGAATCACGTATACGCTTTACCGGTATGCAAAAAGATCCGCAGCCTTACTATCATGCGGCCGACGGCCTGCTGCTGCCAACGCTCTACGATCCCTTCCCCAATGTGATTCTGGAAGCGATGGCCTGCGGACTCCCGGTCATCACGACCACGACCTGCGGCGGATCGGAATTCATCCGAGCCGGTGAAAATGGTTACGTCTGCGATGCGCTGGATATCCCGGCGCTGACTGATGCCGTGATGGCGCTGCCCGCCGCCGCACCCGGTAGTCGCATGAGCGACGCGGCGCGGGCGCGTATTATCGATGCGTCGCCGCAAAAGCTCTCTCAGCAGCTTATCTCGCTCTATCGAACTTTATTGGACGAATAACACATGCGTATCTTGATGATCATCGACGGCCTGCCCGGCGGCGGCGCAGAAAAAGTGGTGTTGACGCTGGCCGCGGGCTTGGTGGCTCAGCGCCATCAAGTTTCGCTATTCTCGCTGCGCGACGTCTGCGAATACCCTGTGCCGGAAGGCGTCGATTATCAGACGATCGCCGATCACAGCCGAACGCCTTGGCGCAAACTTACCGAACTTCGCCGACGCGCCGCGATGCTGGATGCGGCGATCCAACGTGCGCAAGCGCAGCAGGGACCGTTTGACCTGGTGTTGTCAAACCTGCATAAAACCGACCGCATTGTGGCCCGCAGCCGGGCGCTCAATCCCGACAACGTCTGGTTTTGCCTACACGGCATGTTTTCACCGTCGTATCTCGGCCATCGAACCGGCCTCTCCCGTTGGTTGAAACGCATCAAAATTCAGCGGGTCTACCAGCAGCGCAACATTGTTGCGGTGTCTCAAGCGGTGCTGTCGGATTTACAAAGCGCCTTTCAGGTACGGCCTTCCAATACCGCGGTCATCAACAACCCATTTGATTTTGCGGCGATTACCGCACTGGCAGGCCAGCCCTGCGAACGCGCCGGGACGGATTATCTGGTGCATGTCGGTCGTTTCCACCCCAACAAACGTCACGACCGTTTGATTCGTGCCTATGCGCTGAGCGGCATCGAGATGCCGTTGGTCTTGTTGGGTAAAGGCCGGGACGAGGAAGTCCAGCGCATACGGCAACTAGCCGTCGAGTTAGGCGTGGCCGATCGCGTTATTTTTCAAGGATTCTGCGACAACCCCTACCCTTATATCCGCCATGCCCGCCTGCTGGTGTTGAGTTCCGACAGCGAAGGTTTTGGCAACGTGCTGGTTGAAGCGTTGAGCTGTGGAACGCCGGTTGTCAGCACTCGCTGCCCCGGAGGACCTGAAGAGATACTGACCGGCCCACTGGCGCGGGGTCTGGCGGCATTGACCGACGACTCGCTGGCAGCGACGCTGAAGTCGGTTCTGGCGTCTCCGCCTGAAATCGATAAGTCCCAGCTGGAGCGCTACCGCATCGAGTCTATATGCGCGGCCTATCTCGCGCTTGCAGAGCGTAAACCCGCTCACTGACCGCCCCGATTTACAGCAAAACGCCCCTGAAGGCCGCCCGGACCGCGGCGGCCTTCAGTCCCATCGCTGACGCGGGAGACAAAATGCCTCTCCCATGTTTATTAACATTCCGGCTTTACCCCTCCTACACGGCGTAGATGTCGGGATTTATCTGAAAGAACGAGATATAACGCTAGCTCGGACTGCAACAACGAACCGGCATCCTCCAATGTTCACAGAAAAATAGGCGAATGCGCACAATTCTGTTTCGTTTTTATCATAGGAAGCGAATGGGGTATCAAAGAAAATAACGCCGGGGAGATAATCCTGACGCCGTTCTTTGCACCGAGCTTCTTTCCCGAATAAACGCAGCGTCGAAAAAATAGGAAAACACAGCTAAAAATCAAGGCCCTTTCGCCGGTATTACCACGCAATATTATCGCGACACGCCCATGAATGATTGAAACGCCATGTGCTCTATACAATAGGGGGATCGCTGAATATTATCGTTAAAATTCAGTTGGTTGTTAGATATTTCCGTCACGACATTTCTCTTTGACCCATCGAAAAATGAGCGGTGTTGTCATGGGATTCTCTGGCTACCGCGATACGGTAACGACCAGAAAATAATTACCCAAAAAGTTTTAATGCATTATTTGGAATAATAAATTAACGCAGAGAATATTTACTGAAATAGTGAATAGCGATGCGTTAAGACAATAATCAAAAAACAGAGAACTCATTCACCGGCTACTTGGCCTTTTTTAATAGTGACGAGGCTTGATTACGCTTATGTGACGTTATTAATTAAGGATGTCATTTATCTCTCTTTTTTCGAATTTTGTTTATATAAATTATATAAATTTTGCATGACGTCATTATGGGGGGACTCATGACGCCGATCACCACAAAGCCTAATTATTACAGTGAGTTAAGAGCAGATGGCGACAATGCGTAATAGTTGCAACATATTGATTAAACGCGTATTACACATAGGTGCAAAAAAAGGGATATCGCGGCCTCCGTTATCGTAAGTGATAGATTTAGCGGCTATAAATATATAGAATTCGCTATCTCTGACTTAAATATAGATACTTATGTTACAGCTGCTGTATACCGTTCTGCTTTACCTCATCCAGCCTTTGATCTGGATTCGTCTTTGGCTACGCGGCCGTAAAATCCCTGCCTATCGCAAGCGCTGGGGCGAACGTTATGGCTTCTACAAAGACACCGTAAAACCGGAAGGTATCTTGCTGCACTCCGTCTCCGTGGGAGAAACATTGGCCGCCGTGCCGCTGGTGAGAGCGTTACGCTACCGCTATCCGTCCCTGCCCATCACCGTCACCACGATGACGCCGACCGGCTCGGAACGCGCGCAATCCGCCTTCGGCAAAGACGTGTATCACGTCTATCTCCCCTATGATTTACCGGGCGCGATGAAGCGCTTTTTAAATCACGTTCAGCCACGGCTGGTCATTGTGATGGAAACCGAACTTTGGCCCAATATGATTGATGCTCTGCATCAGCGTCATATTCCATTGGTCATCGCTAACGCACGTCTTTCCGAACGATCCGCCACCGGCTACAAAAAGCTGGGCAAACTGATGCGCACCCTGCTGCGACGTATCACCCTGATCGCCGTTCAGAATGCAGAGGACGGCGAACGATTTATTTCGCTGGGCTTGAAACGCAAACAGCTGAACGTGACCGGCAGCCTGAAATTTGATATTTCCGTAACACCGGAGCTCGCGGCGAAGGCGGTAACGCTGCGGCGTCAATGGGCCTCCCAGCGCCCGGTGTGGATTGCCGCCAGCACCCATGACGGCGAAGAGAAGATCGTTGTCGACGCACATTGCGAGCTGCTGAAGACCTTCCCTAACCTGCTGTTGATTCTGGTGCCGCGCCACCCAGAGCGTTTCAACGACGCCAAAAACATCGTCAGCAAAGCCGGTCTTGAATATACCCTGCGCAGCGAGGGCGCTATCCCCTCGTCCTCATCGCAGGTGGTCATCGGCGATACAATGGGCGAACTGATGCTGCTCTACGGCATCGCCGACCTGGCCTTTGTCGGCGGCAGCCTGATTGGACGCGGCGGCCATAACCCGCTGGAGCCCGCAGCGCATGCCATCCCGGTACTGATGGGACCGCATACCTTCAATTTCAAAGATATTTGCGCTCGACTGCAGCAGTCTGATGGCCTGATCACGGTGACGGATACCGCCTCCTTGGTCGAACAGGTCAGCAATCTGCTCTCCGACGACGACTATCGCCAGTATTACGGCCGTCACGCGGTACAGGTGCTGCATAAAAATCAGGGCGCGCTGCAAAGTCTGCTAAAACTACTGGAACCCTACCTACCGCCGCGGAGACAATAATGAGCCATCCTCGCCTGTCTGTTGTGCTCATCAGCCGTAATGAGGCAGAACTACTGCCGGACTGTCTGGCTTCTGTTTCCTGGGCGGATGAGATCATTGTTCTGGATTCAGGCAGCAGCGACGATACGCAGGCGATCGCCCGTCAGTACGGCGCACAGGTGTTCCAGCATCACGACTGGCCGGGTTTCGGCCGACAACGACAACGGGCGCAAAGCTACGCCAGCGGCGACTATATCTTCATGATTGACTGCGATGAGCGCATGACGCCTGAGCTGAAACTCGCGATTGAGCAAGTACTTGCGGCGCCCGATGGAAAAACCGTCTACCGCTGCGCGCGCCGCAATCTGTTTTTAGGCCGGTTTATGCGCCACAGCGGCTGGTATCCCGATGAGGTGATCCGCCTCTACCCGCGCCACTATCGCTACAACGATAACGCAGTGCATGAGTCGCTGGATTATGGCGATGCGCACGTCGTTTCGCTGGCAGGCGATCTAGAACATCTCACCTGCCGGGACTTTTTCACATTTCAGCAAAAGCAGTTCGATTACGCTACCAGCTGGGCGCAGTCCCGTTTTGAGGCGGGTAAACGCTGTAGCTACCTGTCCATCCTCACCCATACGCTCGGCGCTTTCGCCAAGACCTGGCTGCTGCGCGCCGGCTTTCTGGACGGCAAGCGCGGCCTGCTGCTGGCGATAGTCAATGCGCAGTATACGTTTAATAAATATACTGGCTTATGGGCACTGAATAACCAGCGTAAACATCATGACGACTAGAGCGATTTATCCCGGCACCTTCGACCCGTTGACCAATGGCCATCTCGACCTGCTGACCCGCGCCGCCCGCATGTTCGACCATCTCATCCTGGCGATTGCCGCCAGTCCCAGCAAAAACACGCTGTTCACGCTGGAAGAACGCGTTGCGCTAGCGCGCGAAGTAACACGTCATCTGAGCAACGTGGAAGTGATGGGATTCAGCGAGCTGATGGCACATTTTGCCCAGAAGCATCAGGCGAATATTTTGGTGCGCGGTCTGCGGGCGGTATCGGACTTCGAATATGAGTGGCAGTTGGCGAAGATGAACACGCACCTGATGCCCGAACTGGAGAGCGTCTTTCTAATGCCTGCGGAGCAGTGGTCCTTTATTTCGTCCACGCTGGTGAAAGAAGTCGCCCGCCACGGCGGCGACATCGATCCGTTCCTTCCCCCGCCAATCTCCGCAGCCCTTCGGAAAAAGCTGGCCTGACGCGCCGTCAGCGCTGGCAGGTGCGGCAAAAGAACGTGCTGCGCTGCCCTTGTTTCAGACTTTCAATCAACGTCCCACAGTGACGGCAAGGTTCGCCGCTGCGACCGTAGACCTGCAGTTCTTGCGCGAAATAGCCCGGTTTCCCGTCCGACTGCAGGAAATCCCGCAGCGTGGTTCCGCCTTGCTCGATGGAGCGTAGCAGCACTTTCTTAATCGTGACCGCCAGCAGTTGGAATTCGGCTTCGCTCAAGGTGCCTGCGGCTCTTTCAGGCAGAATGCCCGCGCTGAACAGGGATTCGCTGGCGTAGATGTTACCCACGCCGACCACCAGCTTGTTATCCATGATCCAAAGCTTTATCGGCGTCTTGCGGCCTCGCGATTTCTCGAACAGGTAGTCGCCGCTGAACGCATCGCTGAGCGGTTCCGGCCCCAAATGAGCCAGCACGGAACTCGTCGCCGGGTCCGTGCTCCACAGCCAGGCACCGAAGCGGCGTGGGTCGGTGTAGCGGAGCACTTTGCCGCTATCCAAAACCAGATCGACATGGTCATGCTTACCGGGCTCCACGTATTCAGGCAGCACGCGCAAACTGCCCGACATGCCGAGATGGACAATCATCCAACCGCGAGTCAGTTCGATCAGCAGGTATTTCGCGCGACGCTGAACGCTGAGCACCGCTTCGTCGCTCAATGACATAATTTCAGGGGATACCGGCCATCGCAGGCGCGCGTTGCGCACTTCCGCATGCAAAATGGTATGTCCGACCAGATAGGGTTCAATTCCCCGGCGGCTGGTTTCCACCTCTGGTAATTCAGGCATGTTTACTCCCGTGAAAAGTCATGGCCAACACTCTACCACAGCCGTATTCGCCAATTGCAGACACAAAAAAACCCGGCCGAAGCCGGGTTTTTGATAATCCACTAAAATTATTTGATTTTAGCTTCTTTATAGATCACATGCTGACGGACAACGGGATCGAATTTCTTCAGTTCCAGTTTTTCCGGCTTAGTGCGCTTGTTCTTCGTAGTGGTATAGTAGTGACCAGTACCAGCAGAAGAAACCAGCTTGATCTTCTCGCGAACACCTTTAGCCATGATTCAGTTCCTTAATACTTCTCACCACGGGCACGTAAGTCGGCCAGAACCGTCTCAATACCCTTCTTATCGATAATACGCATACCTTTAGCAGATACGCGCAGCGTAACAAAACGCTTCTCACCTTCCACCCAGAAACGGTGTGAGTGCAGGTTCGGCAGAAAACGGCGTTTGGTCGCATTCAGTGCGTGGGAACGGTTGTTACCCGTCACCGGACGCTTGCCAGTAACTTGGCAGACTCGGGACATGTCTATTCTCCAAAAATCAAATCAGCTCGAGCTTCGTATAGGGTGTTGGCCGCCTCGTCAGGCTCTAGAGCCCATCTCAGCAACTTCACTGAAAAGACTCTGTCATCAGGGGAAACCTGCTGAGATAGGCTCTTAACGCCACACCCAAGATTCTCAAAGGTGGCGTAGTATACGCTCTGAAGCGTATGCGCTCAAGTCCCGAACAGCTAAAGATCCCTCAGGATCGTCGAAATATGCCTTAAATCCACCCGCGCTCGGCAAAAGAGGCATACTCACCGTGCCCGATAACCAAGTGATCGAGCACGCGGATGTCCAACAATTGGCATACTTTGACGATATGTTCCGTAATGGCGCGGTCAGCCTGACTGGGCTCTGCCTTTCCCGACGGATGGTTGTGCGCCAAAATCAACGCTGCCGCATTCGCCTTCAGCGCCTCACGAGCAATTTCTCGCGGGTGCACCTCTACGCAGTTAATCGTACCAGCAAACATCTCCTGATGGCGAATGACACGATGCTGATTGTCTAGAAAAAGGACTAAAAAAACTTCGCGTTCGCGATGCGCCAGCAGTAATTGGAGGTATTGCAACGTCACTTCCGAGCTGATCATGGCGTCTTCGCGCGCCAGTCGGGAGGAAAACAACCGCCGCGACAGCTCCCCCACCGCCTGCAGCTGCGTATATTTGGACAGCCCGATACCGCGAGCCGTACGAAACTCAGTCTGCTCCGCCGTCATCAACTGATGCAATGACCCGAACTGATTCAGCAGATTTTCCGCCAGTTGCATGACATGCGTTCCCGGTAACCCGGTACGCAGAAAAATGGCGAGCAGTTCTGTATCCGTCAATGCGCAGGCCCCATTCCGTATCAGTTTTTCCCTCGGTGCCTGCCCGTTTAGCCACATCATGGTAGTGTCCCCCTCCCTGAGTCTTGAAGGCATTCTGGCATGTGGACAAGGGACGAACGAGGGGACGGAGGAGAAGATGCGAGGAGGTGCGCAATCTGTCGTTGCAACACGCGTCACCATGACAAGATTCCGTTTCCTTCGGACGCTTATGGTAAAATGCCCGACACTTTCTTTAGCTCACACTCGGACAAAACGATGACGGAACTCTCCAGTCTGCTTGCACTCGCCGGCAAACATATCGTACTGGGTATCAGCGGAGGTATCGCCGCCTACAAATGCCCTGAGCTGGTCCGCCGCCTGCGGGACGAAGGCGCGGAGGTTCGCGTGGTCATGACGCCTGCCGCCAAAGCGTTCATCACGCCGCTCACCCTTCAGGCCGTCTCCGGCTACCCGGTGGCGGACGATTTGCTGGATCCAGCCGCAGAGGCCGCGATGGGGCATATCGCGCTTGGAAAATGGGCGGATTTAATCATCATCGCCCCTGCGTCCGCTGACGTTATCGCCCGACTGGCCGTCGGCATGGCCAACGACCTGCTGACGACGGCCTGTCTGGCCAGCGCCGCGCCTCTGGCCGTCGCGCCGGCCATGAATCAACAGATGTATCGCGCCCTGCCGACGCAGGACAACCTCAAACGTCTGACCGAACGCGGCGTGCATATTTGGGGACCGGACAGCGGCAGTCAGGCCTGCGGCGACGTCGGCCCCGGTAGAATGCTCGACCCGATGGAGATCGTGGAACAGGCGAAGCAATTTTTTGCGCAAACCGCCGATCTCCAGCATCTGAACGTCTTGATCACCGCAGGGCCGACGCGAGAGGCGCTGGACCCGGTGCGCTTCGTCAGCAATCACAGTTCAGGCCAGATGGGATTCGCGATTGCAGAAGCGGCGGCGATGCGCGGCGCGAATGTCACGCTGGTCGCCGGTCCGGTCGTTCTGCCGACGCCCAACGGCGTACGACGTATCAATGTCGCCAGCGCGTTGGAAATGCATGAAGCGGTCATGTCCGCCTCCCCCGAACAGCACATCGTGATCGGCTGCGCCGCCGTGGCGGATTACCGTGCAAAAAGCGTGGAGAGCGAAAAAATTAAAAAGCAGGGTGATGAAATGACTGTCACCCTGGTAAAAAATCCGGATATCATCGCCGACGTGGCGGCGATGAAGGAACACCGGCCTTATGTTGTCGGGTTTGCTGCCGAAACCACTAATGTGGAAGAATACGCGCGGCAGAAACTGGCCAGCAAAAAACTGGATTTAATCTGCGCAAACGACGTGTCCCAAGCCGACCGCGGCTTCAATGCGAAAACCAATGCGTTGCACCTTTTCTGGCTCGGAGGAGACAAACAGTTGCCGCTCGGCAGCAAACGTCTCCTGGGCCAACAGCTAATTGACGAGATTGTCAGCCGATATGACGAAAAAAATTGACGTAAAAATTATCGATCCCCGCATCGGACAGGAATTCCCGTTGCCGACGTATGCCACGCCGGGTTCCGCCGGCCTGGACCTGCGCGCCTGTCTGGACAGCTCCGTGGTGCTAGGCGCAGGCGAAACGACGCTGCTGCCGACCGGTCTGGCCATTCACATCGGCGACCCGTCGCTGGCAGCGGTGATCCTGCCTCGCTCCGGTCTGGGCCATAAGCACGGCGTCGTGCTGGGCAATCTGGTCGGACTGATCGACTCCGACTATCAGGGACAGTTGATGGTCTCTGTATGGAACCGGGGGTCGACGTCGTTTACGATCGAACCTGGCGAACGCATCGCGCAAATGGTCTTTGTGCCGGTCGTTCAGGCCGAATTCAATCTGGTTAACGAGTTCACCGACAGTGAGCGGGGAGAAGGTGGTTTCGGTCACTCTGGCCGCCACTGATCCACATCTATTCTTTCTAAAAAAAACCTATAAGCCACAGCGTATTACGCGACTGTGGCGCTATCTGGTGTGGGCAGTTGAATCTTTATCAAGGGTCTTTTCAGACATGGCAGAGAAAGAAAATACGAAAAGGAACCGTCGCGAGGAAATCTTGCAGGCATTGGCGCAGATGCTGCAATCCAGCGACGGCAGTCAACGGATCACCACAGCGAAGCTGGCAGCCAACGTCGGCGTATCTGAAGCGGCGCTTTACCGGCATTTTCCCAGTAAAACCCGGATGTTCGACAGCCTGATCGAATTTATCGAAGACAGCCTGACAACCCGTATCAACCTGATTTTGCAGGATGAAAAAGAGACGTTTAATCGTCTTCGTCTGATTTTGCTGCTGATTTTGGGATTTGCCGAAAAAAACCCGGGATTGACCCGTATTCTGACCGGCCATGCCTTGATGTTTGAACAGGATCGCCTGCAGGGAAGGATTAACCAGCTGTTCGACCGCATCGAATCTCAGATCAAGCAGGTACTGCGGGAACATAAAATGCGCGGCGGAGCGCCGTTCAAGCATGACGAAACACTGCTTGCCAGCCAACTCCTGGCCTTCTGCGAAGGCATGCTGTCCCGCTATACCCGTTCGGAGTTTCGCTTTCTCCCCACTCAGGAATTCGACGCTCGCTGGCCGCTGCTGGCCGCCCAGATAGCATAGGGATGATGGCAGCGCCGCTCACCTGCGGCGCTGCCACACGGTTAAACGCCGTAACGATCGCGATAGGTCTGTACGGCAGTCAGATGCTCCGCCATCTCCGGCTTCTCCTGCAGATAGGTAATGAGATCCTCTAGGGTGATGATGGAAATCACCTTGCACGCGTAATCCCGCTCCACTTCCTGAATGGCGGAAAGCTCGCCGCGTCCGCGCTCCTGACGGTCCAAGGCAATTAATACGCCCGCCAGCGACGCGCCCTGTGCGGAAATGATATCCATCGACTCGCGAATTGCGGTGCCCGCCGTGATGACATCATCCACCAGCATGATGCGCCCGACCAGCGGACTGCCGACCAAGCTGCCGCCTTCGCCATGATCTTTGGCTTCCTTCCGATTGAAACAGTAGGGAACATCGCGATCGTGATGTTCCGCCAGCGCCACCGCCGTGGTCGTCGCGATAGGAATGCCCTTATAGGCCGGCCCAAACAGCACATCGAATTCGATAGCCGCATCCATCAGCGCCGCGGCATAAAAGCGCCCCAGCAAGGCCAGGTCGCGCCCCGTATTAAACAGCCCGGCATTGAAGAAATAGGGGCTGGTACGCCCGGATTTCAGCGTGAACTCGCCGAACTTTAATACCTGCTTGCTGAGTGCGAATTCAATAAACTGGCGTTGATAGGCTTTCATGGCAACTTCTCCTGTGATGATGGATGAATACCCGGCGACAAACCGAAAACAGCGTCCTCTGGGCCAACCGGTCTTTGGACGACGACTGAGAATGTCCTTGAGGTAAAAACATTCAGCGCTTGCTCCCCTTGGCGGACAGCGCGTTGCGCGCCTGACATAGCGCGCAACGCGCTGCCGCAGGGAGGCTTTTCCTCTCTGAAGCACGACCAGCCGACATTAAATATTCCAGGGATGCGCCCACAATGTCGCATAGCAAGTGACCATGCTAAACCCCGGATCGCCGTGACACACCTCGCCGGCCGTTTCGTACAGACGAAAAAAAAGCGACCCTCCGGGCCGCTTCTTCAAGACTCTTTATTCCACCAGCGCCGCTTTCTGCGCCTGGACAATCGTTTCAATGCCCCCTCGCGCCAGCGCCAATAGCGCCAACAGCTCGTCATGGCTAAACGGTTCGCCCTCTGCGGTGCCCTGCACCTCAATCATGCGGCCGTCTTCGGTCATGACCACGTTCATGTCGGTTTCTGCGGCGGAGTCTTCGACATACTCCAGATCGCACAGCGCTTCACCGTTGACGATACC
>NZ_LUTP01000023.1 GCF_002111585.1 Lonsdalea iberica | reverse complement strand
CAACTTGTTGCTGTACACAGGCTTAAAAATCGCATGACGAGAATCACACCACGACATGCTGTCCAATTAAAATAAGCCTAAAAAAGGTTATAAAAATTACCAATATCGTACCTAAAATGAAGTGACCGGTATATTACGCCTACAATCCCCTGTAATAAATAGGTTTTTACGTGACGCCGATTGGGGTTTTGATTTAACCCCGCCCTCACAATCACATACCTTTGGCAGATAATTGATCGGGCGCAATTTAAGCGTATTTTAGTGAAGATATCCAGCCTGCATTTTTTGACCTGGCGCAATATTCGCCTTTCACGTTAACAACAATGCACATTTCATTTTCATTAGGCTGATATTGTTAATTTGACGTGACCACAACGTTTCAATAATTAATATTTGTCGACGTGTCGATCAGGGTAATTACGGTATTTTTGTTTCTAAATGATGACTGATTTTATATTTATGGGTTTGCATTGTTACCTGAGTGTTACCTTTGGAAATGAGAGTCATTACCATTAAAATATTCACCTATCGCAAACATAAAAAAAAACCATCCGAAGATGGTTTTTATGACGGTTATAATGCTGTAGCTATTCGCTAAATCGATCGCTCCCTGCCATTAGCGGCTAATGATGCTTTTCACCGCCTCGCCGATATCCGCGAGGCTACGCACCGTCTTCACGCCGGCCGCTTCCAGCGCCGCGAACTTCTCGTCAGCCGTTCCTTTCCCGCCAGCGATGATGGCGCCCGCATGGCCCATCCGCTTCCCTTTCGGCGCAGTGACGCCTGCAATATAGGCGACAACGGGCTTGGTCACGTGATCTTTGATGAAAGCCGCCGCCTCTTCCTCCGCGGTTCCGCCGATTTCACCAATCATTACAATCGCTTTTGTCAGCGGGTCTTGTTCAAACAGCTCAAGGACATCAATGAAGTTGGATCCGGGGATCGGGTCGCCGCCGATACCGACGCAGGTAGACTGGCCCAAGCCGACGACCGTCGTCTGCTTGACGGCTTCATAGGTCAGCGTACCGGAACGTGAAACGATGCCGACATTTCCGGGCAGATGAATATGACCGGGCATAATGCCGATTTTACATTCGCCCGGCGTTATTACGCCTGGACAGTTCGGGCCGATCATCCTCGCCCCGGTCTGCTCCAGCTTGGCTTTCACCGTCAGCATGTCCAGCGTTGGGATACCTTCGGTAATGCAGATAATCAGCTCGATGCCCGCATCAATCGCTTCCAGAATCGAATCTTTGCAGAAAGGCGCCGGAACATAGATGACCGAGGCCGACGCGCCGGTAGCCGCAACGGCCTCGCGAACCGTATTGAACACAGGCAAACCCAAGTGTTGAGTGCCGCCCTTTCCCGGCGTGACCCCACCCACCATCTGAGTCCCATAGGCTATCGCCTGTTCGGAGTGAAACGTTCCCTGACTCCCGGTGAAGCCCTGGCAGATCACTTTAGTATTTTTATCGATCAGAATAGACATTATTTTCCCTCCACGGCCGCGACCACCTGCCGAGCCGCATCCGCCAGCCCGGTTGCCGCAATGATATTCAGACCGCTCTCCGCCAGTTTCTGCGCGCCAAGATCCGCATTGTTACCTTCCAGACGCACGACCACCGGTACATTGACCCCCACTTCCGCCACAGCGCCGATGACGCCATCCGCGATCAGGTCGCAGCGTACGATGCCGCCGAAAATATTGACCAGAACGGCTTTGACTTTGCTGTCTGACAGGATGATTTTAAAGGCTTCGGTCACGCGCTCTTTGGTCGCGCCGCCCCCCACATCCAAAAAGTTGGCCGGCGCGCCGCCATGCAGCTTCACGATATCCATCGTGCCCATCGCCAAGCCCGCGCCGTTGACCATACAGCCGATATTGCCGTCCAGCGCGACATAGTTTAGCTCCCACTGCGCCGCGTGTTCCTCACGCTCATCGACCTGACTCGGATCATGCATTTCACGCAGTTCGGGCTGACGGAACAGCGCATTGCCGTCCACCGCCAACTTGCCGTCCAGACAGAGCAGTTCGCCCTGCCCGGTGATGACCAGCGGGTTGATCTCGACCAACGCCAGATCGCGCTCCAGAAACAGCTTGGCCAACCCCATGAAAATCTGGGTGAATTGGGCAACCTGTTTACCGCTTAGGCCCAGTTTGAAAGCAAGCTCGCGTCCCTGATACGGCAAGGGTCCGGTCAACGGGTCCAGCGCTGTTTTGTGGATAAGATGAGGCGTTTCCTGCGCGACTTTTTCAATCTCTACGCCGCCTTCCGTGGACGCCATAAACACGACGCGACGACTGCCGCGATCGACAACGGCCCCGAGATATAGTTCGCTGGCAATGTCGGTCGCCGTTTCAACCAGCACCTGCTGCACCGGCTGCCCGTGGGCGTCAGTCTGGTAAGTGACCAGTTGCTTGCCCAACCAGTTTTCCGCGAAGGCGCGAATTTCTTCTTTGCTTTTGGCGACTTTAACCCCGCCTGACTTACCCCGTCCCCCGGCATGCACCTGGCACTTGACGACCCACGGGCCTGCGCCGATTTTCTCGGCAGCCTCTTCCGCCTCGCGTGGCGTCTTGCAGGCATAGCCCTCTGGAGCCGGTATGCCATACCGAGCAAAGAGCTGTTTTGCCTGATATTCGTGTAAATTCATGGTGTTCAATCCATTTTATATTTGAAGATAAATCCGCGATTTCATGAGTGGCGGCGTGCAGACGGCTTGGGTGACGTAGGGCGGCGTCAGGCCGCCCTCTCCCGCCTTAAACGTCCAGCAGCAGACGAGCCGGATCTTCCAGCATGTCTTTAATCGTCACCAGGAAACTGACTGATTCGCGGCCGTCGATGAGCCGGTGATCGTAGGAAAGCGCCAAATACATCATGGGCAAAATGACCACCTGCCCTTCAACGGCCATCGGACGATCCTTGATGGCGTGCATCCCCAGAATCGCGCTTTGCGGCGGATTGATGATCGGTGTCGACATCAATGAACCAAATACGCCGCCGTTAGTGATGGTGAAGTTTCCCCCTGTCAACTCATCCACCGTTAGTTTGCCATCACGGCCCTTAATTGCCAGTTCCTTAATTTTTTTCTCGATATCCGCCATGCTCAGTAAATCGACGTCCTTGAGCACTGGCGTGACCAGACCACGCGGCGTCGAAACGGCGATGCTGACGTCGAAGTAGTTGTGATACACGACATCTTCACCGTCCAGCGACGCATTCACCTCGGGGAAGCGTTTGAGCGCTTCAACCACGGCCTTAATGTAGAACGACATAAAGCCCAGACGTACGCCGTGCCGCTTTTCAAACGCTTCGCCGTACTGCTTACGCAGATCCATCACGGGTTTCATATTGACTTCGTTAAATGTCGTCAGCATGGCCGTGCTGTTTTTGGCTTCGAGCAATCTCTCGGCTACCCGCTTGCGCAGGCGGGTCATCGGCACCCTTTTTTCGCTGCGACGATCCAATGAGGCGTCAGTTGCCGGTACTGCCGCCGCCTCTTCCGCGCCCGCTGGCGCGGCTGCGGCGGCGTCGCGCTGTCGGGCAAGCTGTTTTTCGACATCTTCCCGGGTGATGCGTCCACCTACGCCGCTGCCCACCATCGCCGATGCATCCAAATCATGCTCGGCAATCAGCCGGCGAATGGCCGGGCTCAGCGCGTCGTTGCTTTCCTCTTCCAGACCGGCGGTGTAACGCTGGGCCGGAGTAGACTCTTTATTCGTCGGTTTTTCACTGGACTCCTTGCCGCTGCTGTTCTCTGGGCGCAGGCGTCCAAGGATTTGACGTGAGACGACGGTCGCCCCTTCCGCTTCCATTACCGTATCCAAAATCCCGGCTTCGGAGGCTGGCACTTCAAGCACCACCTTGTCGGTTTCAATCTCGACCAGGACTTCGTCACGCTGGACGCTGTCGCCCGGCTGCTTACGCCAGGTCGCCACGGTGGCGTCAGCGACGGATTCGGGTAGGTCGGGGACAAGAATATCTACGCTACTCATTATTTATCCTTTTGATTCAATTAACGTTCAGCGCGTCATCAACAAGATCTTGCTGCTGCTTTTGGTGGACGGACATATAACCCACGGCGGGCGATGCGGATGCCGGTCTGCCGGCATAACGCAGGGAAGCGCCGAAGGGGATCGCCTCGCGCAGATGATGCTGGCTGCAGTACCAGGCGCCCTGATTCAGCGGCTCTTCCTGACACCAGACGAAATCGTGAACGTGAGCATACGGTTCCAGCACGGACTGCACATATTGCTGAGGGAAGGGATACAGCTGCTCGATGCGGACAATCGCCACATTTTTCTGCTCATTCTTGCGTCGTTTTTCCAGCAGGTCGTAGTAGACCTTGCCGGCGCACATCACGACTCGCTTCACGTCGCGCGGATCGATATCGTCGGCTTCGCCGATCGCGGGCTGGAATTTGCCAGAGGCCAGCTCATCCAGCGTCGACGTCGCCAACGGATGACGCAGCAGCGACTTGGGCGACATCACCACCAACGGACGCCGCATTCCGCGTAGCGCCTGACGTCGCAGCATGTGGTAAACCTGCGCCGGGGTGGAGGGGATACAGACCTGCATATTTTGTTCAGCGCACAGCTGCAGATAACGTTCCAGGCGGGCCGAGGAGTGTTCCGGACCCTGCCCTTCATAGCCGTGCGGCAGCAGCATCACCAAGCCGCACATCCGTCCCCACTTCTGCTCGCCGGAGCTGATGAACTGATCGATAACCACCTGTGCGCCGTTGGCGAAGTCGCCAAACTGCGCCTCCCAGATGGTCAGCGTACGCGGCTCGGCCGTGGCATAGCCGTACTCGAAAGCCAGCACCGCCTCTTCCGAGAGCACCGAGTCCCATACCTTAAACTCTCCCTGTGCGTTATGCACATGCGACAGCGGCGTATAGGTTGAGCCGTTTTTCTGGTTGTGGACAACCGCGTGACGGTGGAAGAAGGTGCCGCGGCCGGTATCTTCACCCGACAGCCGGATAGGTATGCCCTCATCTACCAGCGTGGCGTAGGCCAGCGTTTCGGCGCCGCCCCAGTCAAAAGGCTTTCTGCCCTCCGCCATCTCAGCGCGGTCGTTGTAGATCTTCGCCACCCGGGATTGCATTTCTATCGCCGGGGGGATTGTGCTGATTCGACGGGCCAGCTCCTGCAGGCGCTTCATCTCAATCTGATACGGGTAATCTTCATCCCAGTCGTGATTAAGATAGGGCATCCACGCCAGCGCCTGCATGTCCATCGGCAGCCACTCTTCCACCACGCATTCGCCCGCGTCGAGCGCATCGCGGTACAGATTGACCATCTCGGTCGCGTCTTCAAGCTGAATCAGCTGTTGCTGCTCCAGACGGTCCGCGTAGATTTTACGCGGCGTCGGGTGCTTTTTGATTTTGTGATACATCAGGGGCTGCGTGGCGCTCGGTTCATCGGCCTCGTTGTGTCCATGGCGGCGGTAACACACCATGTCAATGAAGACATCACGCTTGAAGGTGTTGCGGAAGTCGAGCGCCAGTTGGGTTACGAAGGCCACGGCCTCGGGGTCATCCGCATTCACGTGGAAAATGGGCGCCTGCACCATTTTTCCGATGTCGGTACAGTATTCGGTCGAGCGCGCGTCGCGCGGATTGGAGGTCGTGAATCCTATCTGGTTATTGATGACGATGCGGATCGTACCGCCGACGTCGTAACCGCGCGCTTTGGACATATTCAGCGTTTCCTGCACCACGCCCTGCCCAGTCATGGCCGCATCGCCGTGAATGGTGATGGGGAGGACCAGCGCGCTGCTGGGATTATCCAGACGGTCCAGACGCGCCCGCACCGAGCCGATGACGACCGGGCTGACGATCTCCAGATGCGAGGGGTTGAAGGCCAATGCAAGGTGCACTCTGCCGCCTTCAGTATCGACATCCGAAGAGAAGCCCTGATGATATTTCACATCGCCCGTGCCGAGATGCTCCTTGTGCTTGCCGATGAACTCGTCGAACAGATCCTGCGGCTTTTTACCCAGGACGTTGACCAGCACATTCAGACGTCCGCGGTGCGCCATTCCCAAGACGACCTCGCGCGTGCCGTTTTTACCGGCATGCCGCACGATTTCCTTCAGCATCGGGATCAGCGCGTCCCCGCCTTCCAGAGAGAAACGTTTGGCGCCGGGGAATTTCGCGCCCAGATAGCGCTCCAGGCCTTCCGCCGCCGTCAACTCTTTCAGAAAACGCTTACGCTCATCGACACTGAATGACGGCTGACCGACCACGGATTCGATGCGCTGCTGAATCCAGCGTTTCTCTTCCGTATTGGTAATATGCATGTACTCCGCGCCGATGGGGCCGCAGTATGTCTGCCGCAGCGCAGCGTACAAATCCCGCAGCTTCATGGTCTCTTTGCCGATAGCGAACGAACCGACATTAAAGGTATCGTCCAAATCTGCTTCGGTCAGATTGTGATAGGCGAGGCCGAGGTCAGGAACGGCCTCTTGTTTCCAAAGATCCAGCGGGTCGAGGTTGGCATGCTGATGGCCGCGAAAGCGAAACGCATTAATCAGCTGCAGCACCTTGACCTGTTTGGCGTCGCTGTCCGGATCGTGGATAGAGGAGGTATACCGCGAGCTGTCCTTCGCCAGACGACGAAAATAGTCTCGGGTTTGAGAGTGCAGTTGATCGGGTTTGACTCCCGTCGCCACCATTTGCTGGAAAAGCGTTTGCCAACTGGTGTCGATTGAGGCCGGATCGGTTAAATAATCTTCATAGAGCTGCTCTATGTAGGACTGGTTCGCCCCCGCCAGATACGAGGAATCCAGCCAGGCCTTCATTGCACCATTCTGCATTGTGATCCCTTAAGCTGATGTGCTTCAGTTTTCGCCGTGGTTAACATTTTTTGTCGTGCCGTATAAAAGCGTCATTGTCGGATAAACGGTTCACTCTTTATGCCGACGGAGAGCATATAAAGGTGAGTACTGCCCGCCAAAAGAACCTTCAAATCAGAGGCTATCCTGCCTGTTCGCTGTATAAGTCAGCGTCCCCGACGGTCTCCGTCCGACGGCGGAGACCCTCCCGTCGATGCGGTCATCAGGCGCCGCGTTGCAACAACATCGACTTGATATGGCCGATGGCTCGCGTCGGATTCAACCCTTTGGGACACACGCTGACGCAGTTCATGATGCTATGGCAGCGGAACACGCTGAACGCGTCGTCCAGCCCATCAAGACGCGGTTGGGTTTCCGTGTCGCGGTCATCTATCAGGAAGCGGTAGGCCGTCAGTAATCCGGCCGGACCGATGAACTTATCCGGGTTCCACCAGAAGGACGGACACGAGGTGGAACAGCAGGCGCACATGATGCATTCGTACAATCCATCCAGCTTCGCCCGATCCTGCGGCAACTGCAAATTTTCGCGTGCTGGAGGATTCTTCCCATTATTCAACAGGTAAGGCTTAACTTTCTCATATTGGGCATAGAATTGTCCCATGTCTACCACCAAATCACGGACAACCGGCAACCCCGGCAGCGGACGCACCACAATTTTGTGACTGCCGCGACGCAGGCTCGACACCGGCGTGATGCACGCCAGTCCGTTTTTACCATTGATGTTCACCCCGTCCGAACCACACACCCCCTCACGGCAGGAGCGGCGAAACGTCAGCGTCGGGTCCTGCTCTTTCAGTTGGATTAATGCGTCGAGCAACATCATGTCTGTGCCCTCGTCGGCCTCCAGTTGGTAGTCCTGCATCCGCGGGGCATTATCAATGTCCGGGTTGTAACGATAAATCGAAAATTCAAGTTTCATCGCTCTCTCTCCGTCCTTTAATAGGTGCGCGCTTTCGGCGGGAATGCTTCACGCAGCGTCGGCTGCATGTTCACCTCACGGCGCGTCATGCTTTCAGTGTCCGGCAGATACAGCGTGTGGCAGAGCCAATGTTCATCGTCCCGATCGGGATGGTCGGAGCGGCTATGCGCGCCACGGCTTTCAGTGCGGTAATTTGCAGCCAGCGCGGTGGCGAACGCGGTATCCATCAGATTATCCAGTTCCAGACACTCAATGCGCTGGGTGTTGAACTCCTGCGATGTGTCGTCCAGACGGGCGTGTTGCAACCGCTCGCGAATCGTTTTCAGCTCTTCCAGTCCCTGAGCCATCGCATCGGCTTCGCGGAAAACGGAGAAGTTATGCTGCATACACTCCTGCAATGCCCGGCGGATCTCCACAGGGTTTTCCCCATCGCGGTTGTTGTTCCAGCGGTTAAGTCGGGTCAGCGAGGCCTCGATATCCGACTCGCTGGCATCGCGGCTGGCGCCCTGCTCAGACAGCGACGCCTCGAGGTGCATCCCCACGGCGCGGCCGAACACCACCAAGTCGAGCAGCGAATTGCCGCCGAGACGATTGGCGCCGTGTACCGAAACGCAGGCGATTTCCCCCACGGCGAACAGGCCGGGGATCACCACGTCCTCGCCACGCTCGTTGACGGTCAGCGCCTGACCGGTAATTTTGGTGGGGATGCCGCCCATCATGTAGTGACAGGTCGGAATGACCGGAATCGGTTCTTTCACCGGATCCACGTGCGCGAAGGTACGGGAGAGCTCAAGAATGCCCGGCAGGCGGGACTCCAAAACGTCTTTGCCAAGATGGTCGAGCTTCAGCTTAACGTGCGGCCCCCAAGGGCCATCGCAGCCGCGGCCTTCGCGGATTTCAATCATGATGGAGCGCGCGACAACGTCGCGGCCCGCCAAATCTTTAGCGTTCGGCGCATATCGTTCCATGAAGCGTTCGCCATCCTTATTCAGCAGATAACCCCCTTCACCACGGCAGCCTTCTGTCACCAACACCCCCGCCCCCGCGATCCCCGTCGGGTGGAACTGCCACATTTCCATGTCCTGTACCGGCACGCCGGCGCGCAGCGCCATGCCCACCCCGTCACCGGTATTGATGTGCGCATTGGTCGTCGACTGGTAGATACGGCCTGCGCCGCCGGTCGCCAGCACCGTCGCGCGTGCCTTGAAATAGACGACTTCGCCGGTTTCGATACAAATCGCCGTACAGCCCACCACCGCACCGTCCTGATTTTTCACCAGATCCAGCGCGTACCACTCGGAAAAAATGGTGGTGTGATTTTTCAGGTTTTGCTGATAGAGCGTGTGCAACAGCGCATGCCCCGTGCGGTCGGCCGCCGCCGCGGTACGCGCGGCCTGCTCGCCGCCGAAGTTTTTCGACTGGCCGCCGAACGGACGCTGATAAATACGTCCGTCATCCAGCCGTGAAAACGGCAGCCCCATGTGTTCAAGCTCAAGCACGGCCTCCGGCCCGGTCTTGCACATGTACTCAATGGCATTCTGATCGCCGATATAGTCCGATCCTTTTACCGTGTCATACATATGCCATTGCCAGTTATCTTCGTGGGTATTTCCCAGCGCGACCGTGATGCCTCCTTGTGCGGAGACGGTATGAGAACGCGTCGGAAATACCTTGGAAATCAGGGCGCAGGACAGCCCCATCTGGGAAATTTGCAACGCGGCGCGCATACCCGCGCCGCCCGCGCCCACCACAACTGCATCAAACTCTCTGACTGGCAGATTCATTACGCCCCCCACACCACAATCGTTCCATAAATGACATACACCATCAGCACGACCACAACCGCCAACTGTAACGTGAGCCGAACGGCCAGCGGTTTGATGTAGTCGGTCAACACCTGCCACAGGCCGATCCAGGCATGCACCAGAATCGACAGCAGGGCCAGCAGGGTGAGCACTTTAGTGAGACGCAGGGCGAAGAAATCACGCCAGAGGGGATAGGTGAGTTCGGGCGCAGTGACGTAAAAACCCACCAGATACAGAACGTACAGCACGATGACGATGGCAGCAGCGCGAAGTAATAACCAATCGTGTACTCCATTACGCCCGAGTGCAGAAGCATTGCTTACCATACAAGGACTCCAGACAAGATTGAAAGCACGACAGTAATAACAAAAGCGATCCATGCGGAGCGCTCACCCGAGGCGAAGGTTTCCTCGATGCCGCCGAAATCCATTAACAAATGGCGCAAGCCGCCCACGGCATGGTAGGCCAGCGCGGTCAGAATGCCCCAAACGACCAACTTAACGATGACGCTATCCATAATGGCCGCCGCCTGCATAAAGCCATCTTCGGAAGACAGAGAAAGACCCAGTAGCCAGAGCAGGATACCGATGGAAATAAAAGTGATAACGCCGGAAACGCGATGAAGAATGGAGGCTACCGCGGTAGCGGGAAAATGGATCGTTTGCAGATCCAGATTGACAGGTCTTTGTTTTTTCACAGGTTCGCCCACACAACTTTTATTATTTTCTTACTCCGGACCTGTTGTGGGGGTCAGACAGCATGAGAGATTGCAGGAAGGAAGATAAGTCGGGCATCTCCATATTTCACCGCACGCCCCGTCAGCCGAATTCAAGCCTGGGCGGCGCAAACCTATCACGCTGGGTGCTCCTACTGCAGGGTGTTCCGGAGACCTGAAAAAAGTATAGGTGCTTCACAATATCATTACAAATAGCACACATAGAGTTTGAGGGAATTTGCTGTAAATGGTGAATTAGATCACGCATTTAACAAATTATTAAAAATAAACCAGTGGCGCATACAGTCATTAAACATTAATTTAACAACTGATTTTTCATGCTTGTGGCTGATATCAAAGGCGATACATGGTGCTTTTCGATTGCAGAGGCTTGTGTAACAGTGTCGAAAGAGTCCACGTAATAGTCATCGGTATGACTACAATGAATTCAGGACGACGCGCCGGGTTACCGGCGACGCCGGGTGTAACCGCCTGGGCGCTGCGGCAAATCCCGGCCGACTGCCCGTCCCGAACAACCGGTTTTTACCGAGTCATGCCAGCCGGCTTCCGGCCACCTCTCCCAGGTAGGATGACTCGCTGTCACGGTGAGTAATGTCGTCAACTAAAACGCTAAGGAGAATATCAATGGCTGACAAACACGCCACGATTACCATCGACGGTCAAGAGCCTATCGCGCTTGATGTCCTGTCCGGTACGCTCGGTTACGACGAAATCGATATCCGCAGCCTCGGTGCAAAAGGTTATTTCACATTTGATCCCGGCTTCACCTCCACAGCGTCCTGCGAGTCCAAAATCACCTTTATCGACGGCGAAAAAGGCATTTTGCTGCATCGGGGTTACCCGATTGATCAGCTCGCCGAAAAGTCCAACTATCTGGAAGTCTGTTACCTGTTGCTGTTCGGAGAAGCGCCTACGCAGGCGCAGTACGACGAATTTAAAACCATCGTGACCCGCCACACCATGATCCACGAGCAAATTACGCGCCTGTTTCATGGTTTTCGCCGCGACTCGCATCCGATGGCGGTGCTGTGCGGCGTGACCGGCGCGCTGGCCGCCTTCTATCACGACTCGTTGGACATCAGCAATGCGCGGCACCGCGAGATAGCGGCCTATCGTCTGCTGTCGAAAATGCCGACCGTGGCCGCCATGTGCTACAAATATTCGCTGGGCCAGCCGTTCATCTATCCGCGTAACGACCTCTCCTATGCAGGCAACTTCCTGCACATGATGTTCGCCACGCCGTGCGAAGACTATGTGGTCAATCCCGTGCTGGAGCGCGCCATGGATAAAATTCTGATCCTGCATGCGGACCATGAACAGAACGCCTCCACGTCGACCGTGCGCACCGCCGGTTCCTCCGGCGCCAATCCGTTCGCCTGTATCGCCGCCGGTATCGCATCGCTGTGGGGACCCGCCCACGGCGGCGCAAACGAAGCCTGTTTGCGAATGCTCGAAGAGATCAGTTCGGTCAAACACATCCCGGAATTTATTGAGCGCGCGAAAGACAAAAACGATGCGTTCCGCCTGATGGGATTCGGCCACCGTGTGTACAAAAATTACGACCCGCGCGCCACCGTTATGCGTAAAACCTGTCACGAAGTGCTGAAAGAATTGAAAACCAAGGACGATCTGCTAGAGGTCGCGCTGGAGCTGGAGCACATCGCCCTGAACGACCCGTACTTCATTGAGCGCAAACTCTACCCGAATGTGGACTTCTACTCCGGCATCATCCTCAAAGCGATGGGGATCCCGTCATCGATGTTCACCGTCATCTTTGCGATGGCGCGCACGGTCGGCTGGATTGCCCACTGGAGTGAGATGCACGGCGATGGCCTCAAGATCGCACGTCCGCGACAGCTTTATACCGGCTATGAACGACGCGACTTCGAACCTGAGGTGAAAAAGCATTAATAACATGTCGCTTCGGGCCGGATAGGACCCGTCCGAAGCTCTACCGTCAGCTTACCCGTCGCCGCTCTGCACGCGCCTCACAGTTCCCCCCGGCACACCTCTATTCCAGCCCACGACGTGTCTTGCTGAGCCTAACGCTGACAGTGTGGACAGCCATAAAACGGGCGCGACGATAGCACGGTGCGCTCAATGGGGTGACCGCAGCGCTCGCAGGGTTTACCCGCGCGATGGAAAACGCGAAAGCGGAACACAGCGCCGTGATGCCGTCGCTCGCTCCCTTCGCCGCGAGTCCGATAAGATAAACGAGGAATGTCCAGCAAGGCCTGACTCAGCGCCGCCAATTGCTCCGGCGATAAGTCCGCGGCGCGGTGCTGGGGCGCCAACGCGGCCTGCCACAAAATCTCCGCTCGAAGGTAGTTGCCCAATCCGGCCAGAAAAGCCTGATCCAGCAATAGGCCGCTGAACTGGCGACGACGAAAACGAGGCAGCAGCAGTCGCGCTTGCACTTGTTCAGCCGTCACCGTCTCATTCAGCACATCCGGGCCAATGCGTTGCAAGAAAGGGTGCGTGACCAGTTGGTCCATCGTCAGCATGTCGATATCGGAAGCGCTGTACAGAGACACGGCGGTGTCTGATGCCGTCAGGCGAACGCGCAGGTCGCGTTTGGTCTCGGGCAACGTTTCAGGCAACCCCACGCGCCAAACGCCGTACAGCTGATTGTGGCTGTATAGCACTAAATCGTTGGAAAAATAGGTCAGCAGGGCCTTGCCGCGGGTCACAATCTGCGTCACCTGCGCGCCCGTCAGTCGTTGTTGGTAGATTTTCAATGCGGGAAACGCGAACCAGGCGGCGGTCAGCGTTTTCCCGACGATAGCCGCCGACAACGCATCGGCCGCGCGACGAATTTCAGGGCCTTCCGGCATAACCCCGCTCCCGTTAACGGTATTTCTTCAGCAGGCGGCGATATGAATGCCGTACTGCGCAAAACTGTGATGCAGCTTGCTGGCGAACTGCAACGCGTGGTCGCCGTCGCCGTGCAGGCACACCGTATCGGCCTTTACCGGAACCCAACTGCCGTCGGTGGCGCGGACCCGCTGACGCTGGATCATTTCCAGCGTTTGCGCCAGCGCTAGTTCATCGCTGGTGATCAGCGCGCTGACCTGATCGCGCGGCACCAGCGTGCCGTCGGCCTGATAGCTACGATCGGCGAACACTTCTTCGCGCGTCTTCAGCCCCTGTCGTTTTCCGGCCTCAATCAGCTCGCTCCCCGCCAGACCGACCAGATGCAGCAAGGGATCGACCACTTTGACCGCGCTGGCGATCGCGTCCGCCAGTTGCGGATCTTTGGCGGCCTGATTGTAGAGCATGCCGTGGGGCTTTACGTGGAACATCCGCGCCCCCTCCGCTTTAACTAACGCCGCCAGCGCACCGACCTGATAAACCACCTGAGCAAAGACCGCATCGGGCGAAAGCTGCAACGCCCGGCGGCCGAAATGTTCCCGGTCGGGATAGCCCGGATGCGCGCCGATGGTAACGCCATATTTGATGGCCGAACGCACCGAACGGCGCATCGTCTGCGCATCGCCGGCATGAAAGCCGCAGGCGATGTTGGCGGAGCTAATCAACCGCAGCAGCGCCTCGTCATGTTTCCCGCCTTCTCCCAGATCCGCGTTCAAGTCAATCACCATGTAGCCTCCAAGCCAGTTGTTCCAGATAACGCCGTTGAGTCAGCCATGCCTGCCGAGCCTCGGGCAGCGAGCAGTGAACGAAATGCACCGACTCGCCCAGACGGATCTGGGCCAGATGATAAAGATCGGCGGCGATCACGCTGGCGATGCATGGATAGCCGCCGGTCGTCTGAGCATCCGCCATCAGGACGATCGGTTTGCCGTTGTGCGGCACCTGAATCACACCCGGTAATACGCCGTGAGACAATATCTCGCGGTGGGAAACGCGCACCAGCTCTGGCCCTTGCAGCCGATATCCCATTCGGTTGCTCTGGGAGCTCAACTGCCAGCCGCTACGCCAGAACTCGTCATGCGCGACTTCGCTGAATTCCTGATACTCCGGCCCGGTTAAAACCCGAACCCGATTGTGAAACAGGAGCTGTTTTACGCCGATTGACTGGCTTGGCTGCCGTAGCGGAGCGCCTAGTGGCAGGCTATCGCCATCCGCCAGCGGACGTCCCGACAATCCACCGAAGGCGGCTTTAAGATCGGTGCTCCGCGACCCCAACACTTCCGGCACGTCGATGCCGCCGGAAATCGCCAGATAGCTGCGCATGCCGTGTCTCGGCATGCCCAGGTGCAGCGTCTGTCCCGGCTCGACCGGATAGCGCCATCCGGTCCACAACGTTTGACCGTCCAGCTCCGCGTGCGCGTCCGCCCCGCTCAGCGCTATCCAGCTGCGGCGGGTGAATTTGGCCGTAAACTGGCCGAGCGTGATTTCCAGAGCGGCTGTACCGGCCTCATTCCCTACCAGCAGGTTGGCGATGCTCAGCGCGGGCACATCCAAAGCCCCGCATTGACCAATGCCAAACTGGCGATGGCCAAAGCGGCCCAGGTCCTGAACCGTGGTTTGCAAACCGCCCGAATAATATTCAGCATAGTCCCTCCCGCTGTGGAACAAAGCGAACCCGATCGCCCGGACGCAACAGCGTCGGCGGAGTCGAGTCGGGCGTGAACAGCGAAAGCGCTGTGCGCCCTATCAGTTGCCAACCGCCGGGAGTCGATAGAGGATAAATACCGGTCTGATGGCCGCCGATGCCGACGGATCCAGCAGGCACCTTCAAACGGGGGTCTGCGCGTCGCGGGGTATGCAGCCGCGCATCCAGATCGCCCAGATAGGCGAAGCCGGGCTGAAAGCCGATGAAATAAACGACATAGCGCGTGGCGGCATGGCACTCGACGACCTGACGCGGCGTCATGCCGCAGTGCGCCGCGACATGCGCTAAATCCGGCCCATGCGCCCCGCCGTAGATCACCGGAATATCGACGTCCCGTGAAGCCTGAGGCTTCGCGGAGATCTCATCCCAGGCATGGCGAAGCTGGGCTAACACCGCCGTCGGCGCGAATACCGGCTGGGCCAGAATGACGGTCAGATTGTTCATTCCGGGAATGACCTCTTCTACCCCGCTTTCACCGCGCAAACGCTCCGCGAGCGCCCAGATACGTTGCTGACTGTGCAGCGCCGCCGGCGCGCCAGCTCAAGCACTGCCGCACTCTCTCCCATCAGATAACAGCGAACCTGTTGCATCCTCACCTCCCGTGAAAACCTCCGCTGCGACGCGGCATCACCGTCGTCCAGTTTCATCCCCAGCGATGACGGTCAATTAGGCCGGATTGGGAATGTCGATAAAGGTCACGTCAAAGCCATGCTGCGCCGCCAGCCATTCGCCCAGCGCGCGGATCCCCGCTCGCTCCGTGGCGTGATGCCCGGCCGCATAAAAGTGAAGTCCCATTTCCCGTGCGGTATGCACTGTCTTTTCGGATACTTCGCCGGTAATGAAGGCATCCACGCCGAAGTCGGCGGCCTGATCGATAAATCCCTGCCCGCCGCCGGTACACCAGGCCACGCGCTTGATCATCGCCGGAGCATGATCGCCGCAGTGCAGCACCGAGCGTCCTAACGCCTCTTCCAACTGATGGCGCAACTCATCGCCGCTCTGCGGCTGCCGCAGCTCGCCATAAGGCAGCAGCGATTCGATCTCGCCCAGCGTCGTGATGTTCAGCATATCCGCCAGACAGGCGTTGTTGCCGATCTCAGGGTGCGCGTCCAGCGGCAGATGATAGCCGTACAGATTGATGTCGTTAGCCAATAGCGTTTTCAGACGCCGACGTTTCATTCCGCGAATAACCGCTGGTTCGCTTTTCCAGAAGTAACCGTGATGCACCAGCACCGCATCAGCCTGCTGCGCCACGGCGGCATCCAGCAACGCCTGACAGGCCGTTACCCCGGTGACGATGCGTTTCACATCGCGACGACCTTCGACCTGCAGCCCATTCGGGGCATAGTCGGAAAAAGCGGACACATTCAGAAATTGGTCAATAACGGTTTCCAGTTCGGTATTACGCATAGGTACAACGGCTCCCTGATAAATTATTGTTTGTTCTTTGCGGCCTCGAACGCCGCCAACGTGCGGGTTCTCGCCTGTTTATGGTCGACGATCGGCGCCGGGTAGTCGAGCTTTTGCCCCTGCTGCTCCGCCCAACGCAGAGGATGATGAATCGCTTTGCCGGCCACCTTAGATAGCTCCGGCACCCAGCGCCGGATAAAGTCGCCGTCCGGGTCGAAGCGCTCCCCTTGCGTGGTCGGGTTGAAGATGCGGAAGTATGGCGCAGAGTCAGTCCCGGTCGACGCGGCCCACTGCCAGCCGCCATTGTTGGCGGCCAGATCGCCATCCACCAGTCGGCTCATGAAATACCGCTCGCCCTCGTGCCAGTCAATCAGCAGATCCTTGATAAGGAAGCTGGCGCAGATCATGCGCAGCCGGTTATGCATCCAGCCCGTGTGGTTAAGCTGTCGCATACCCGCATCCACAATGGGAAAGCCGGTGCGGCCTTCCTGCCAGGCCTTAAGCCCTTTAGGATCGTCCCGCCACTCAATCTGCTTCGTCCAGGGAATGAAGGGCTGATGGCGACACAGCTCCGGGCTGAAGACCATCAGATGGCGGTAAAACTCTCGCCAGACCAACTCATTAAACCAGACAAAAGCGCCGCTTTCGGGCTGGTTCAGCGCCTCGGGATACTCCGCGAGCAGCCCTTCGAGACACTGCCGCGGCGAAATGACGCCGAGCGCCAGATAAGGGGACAGCTGGCTGGTGCCGGGCGCGGCGGGAAGGTCGCGCTGGGAGGCGTAGCCGTCAACTTTCTGGCGACAGAACTGACGCAGCCGCTGCTGAGCTGCCGCTTCGCCAGCCGGAAAATCGTCGGAAACGGAGATTGACGGATAGTCGAACGGCTTCACCGGCGGGACATCCTCCGTCATCTTGCCGCGCGAAGCGGGGGCTGGCACGCAGACGGTTTCGCTCTGTTGAAGTCGTTTGACGAACGCTTTGCTGAACGGCGTGAAAACGCGATACATCTTGCCGTCGCCCGTCATGACGCTGCCGGGCGGCAACAGTAGGCTGTCATCAAAGCCCTGACAGACGACCTTTCCATCCAGCGCCTGCTCCATTTGTCGGTCACGCTGGCGTTCATTCAGCTCGTACTGATAGTTATAGAACAGGTTCGTGACCTGTTCGCGCTGGCAAAACTCGACCAATGCATTAACGCTGTCTTTAAAGTCGCCGCACTGCTGATAAAAAAGCGGGATGCCTTTATCGTGCAGAGACTGCTGCAGCCGCTGCAGGTTATCGAACATCAAGGCAGCCTGACGCTCGGACATATCATGGTTAGCCCACTGCCGGGGCGTGGCGATGAATAGCCCAATTACACGGGCTTTTTTATCCTGACAGGCAGCATTGAGCGCGAGATTATCGCTCATGCGTAGATCGTGGCGAAACCAGACCAAGTGCGTAGCCATAGCGAGTCCTTGTGACAACAAACTAGTAGCCGTACCGCAAGCGCAACGCTTCGGGATACGGCGAGAAATAGCGCTGCTGCTCGAGATAGTCGTCCGGATATTCGGACAGATAGTGGCGCAGGAGCGTAATGGGAGCGAGTAGCGGCTGGACGCCTTGACGATAACGATCGATGAGCTGAGTCAGCTCCTGCCGCTGCGAGGCATTCAGTTGATTGCGGAAATAACCCTGTACGTGCATGAGCACGTTGGTGTGATTGCGGCGAGTCGCAGGATGAGAGAGCAGCGACATCAAGCGCAGCCGGTATTCCACAGCAAAGGCCTCCAGAGACGGCCACTGATCCATTGTGGCGACAAAGCGCCCCAGCGTGCGATATTCCGGCTGGGAGTGCGCCAGCAGCAACAGCTTATAACGACTGTGAAACGCCATCAGCCGCCCGCGGGTCAGCCCCTGCTGCCACAGCTGATTTAGTTCATATAGCGCGAAAACCCGCTCGATGAAGTTCTCGCGGAGCACCGCGTCGTTCAGGCGGCCGTTCTCTTCTACAGGCAGCCACGGCATGGCGGCCATCAACTGCTCGGTAAACAGACCAACGCCGCTTCGCCGCGCGTTTTTCTGGTCGGCGTCATACACGCGCACGCGCTCCATCCCACAACTGGGGGATTTGGCGCAGACGATATAACCGCACAAATGACTCAGTTCGAGCACCTTGCAAACAGAAAAGGCATGCATTTTTTCGGTGACGTCCAGATCGCTGCCATTGCTGGCGCGCAACGCGACCTCGTCTTGGTCATTCTTGACTAGCCGCAGCGCTGGGCGCGGCGTCGGCAGCCCGACCGCGATCTCAGGGCATATAGGCTCAAAGCTGAAATAAGGGGTGAGTTGGTCCGCGGCAAACCCAAAACGCTTGTGTCCGCCATCAAAACGGACCTGATTTCCCAGCAGGCAGGCGCTTATGCCAACGGGAATTAACGAGTTCGACATGAGGTGCCTCATCAAAAGAAATTGCTATCTCAATAGCATAGCGGATTTACAGGCAACTCATGAGAAAGAGGAGGAAAATCATGCCGTCGCGCCTGACGATTTCAGACGCGAATAAAGCGGGAGGAACGCGGCCCGTCGGGCCTGCGCTTAATAAAAGTGGCCGGCGGCGTGCTCTGACTGCATGTGCCACACCGGTTCGTCGCTGGTTTTTAACCAGACTCGATGCAAATAACTGTAAAAACGGGCGCGATCGCGACGGAACAGCATCACCGGCAAAGCCAGCAGACCAATAATCACAACCGCGCTGCGGCGCAGAACAATACGGTGGAACGGGTAAGCGTAAGACATGGCCATCCTCCGAGTCATACAATACGCGGGAGGCACTCCCGCAGGTGATGAACGCGTCACTGCAACAGGTTAAAACTGTACCCCCTTTGCGCCCGGTTAGCTACTCATCCGACCAGAAAAGCGGACCGTATTTATCCTAAAAATTGATGAAGCGACCAGCCTGACGATGATAAAAAAGCCGACTTTTGCCACCCTGTATCAAACCCCGGATACGCCTAGCTCTGGCGGCAACGCATCCGCTCATGTATTACTGTACATCCCAACCGATGATTCACTCCGCCTTGGCGATAAGGATCGTTAATGACCCATGAGGAACCGCGTCGTCCCGACCCGGATGCGTTGCTGTCCCAGTTGGGAGGCTCCCCCCGGGGCAAACTGAAAATTTTTTTCGGCGCCAGCGCGGGCGTCGGGAAAACCTACGCAATGCTGCAAGAAGCGCGACGCCTCAAGGAGCAGGGACTGGATGTGCTGGTCGGCGTGGTGGAAACCCACGGACGCGCGGAGACCTTCGCACAGTTAGACGGGTTGCCGCAGCTACCAGGAAAAAAAATTGGCGCGGCGGGCCGCGATCATGAGGAGTTTGACCTGGACGCCGCGCTGGCGCGGGCGCCTGCGCTGATCCTCGTAGACGAGCTGGCCCACAGTAACCTACGCGGGAATCGTCATCCTAAACGCTGGCAGGATGTGCAGGAGCTCTTGGAAGCCGGGATCGATGTTTTCACAACGGTCAACGTACAACATCTGGAAAGCCTCAATGATGTGGTGGGCGGGATCACCGGTATTCGCGTACGCGAAACCCTGCCCGACCCGTTCTTTGACGATGCGGACGAAGTCGTGCTGGTGGATTTGCCGCCGGACGATCTCCGCCAGCGCTTGCAGGAAGGCAAGGTGTATCTTCCGCAGCAGGCGGAGCGCGCCATTGAACATTTTTTCCGCAAAGGCAATCTCGTTGCGCTGCGTGAGCTGGCTCTGCGTCGGCTGGCAGACCGCGTGGACGACCAGGTACGGGCGATGCGCGACCTTCAGGGCGACGAGCGCGTATGGCATACCCGCGATGCGATTCTGCTCTGCATCGGTCAGGACGCGGGGAATGAAAAACTGGTGCGTACCGCCGCCCGGCTGGCGGCGCGGTTGGGCGGCGTCTGGCACGCGGTATACGTGGAAACGCCACGGTTACACCGACTGCCCGAATCCCGACGCCGGGCAATCTTGAGCGCGTTGAAGCTGGCGCAGGATTTGGGAGCAGAAACAGCCACTTTGTCCGATCCCTCCGTAGCAAACGCCATTCTCCGTTACGCACGCGAACATAATCTGGGCAAAATCATCATTGGGCGTCACACGGATCGACGATGGAATCGCTGGCGTCGGGCGCGTTTCGCCGAGAAGCTGGGACTATTGGGACCCGATCTCGATTTGCTGGTGGTTTCCGTGCAGGATGAGCCTTCTTCCCCCCAGCTCAAACCGGAAGACAACCGAAGTCTCACCGAAAAATGGCGGCGTCAGCTGTATGGCGGCGCGCTGGCGATTGCCCTATGCGCCGCCATCACGCTGCTGGCGCTGTGGTCTCCATTTTCCATGCTCGAACCGGTGAATCTGGTGATGATTTACCTGCTTGGCGTGGCGATCGTCGCGCTATTTTTCGGACGTTGGCCCTCCGTTTTCGCCGCGCTGATCAACGTCATCGCCTTCGATCTCTGCTTCATCGCGCCGCGCGGCAAACTGGCCGTGGCCGACGCACAGTACCTGGTCACGTTCATCGTTATGCTCAGTGTCGGCATTCTCGTGGGCAGCCTGACTGCTGGCGTGCGCTATCAGGCGCGCGTCGCCCGCTACCGTGAACAGCGCATGCGCCATCTGTACGAGATGTCCAACGCGCTTAACCGCAGCCTGACCGTGGAAGATATCGCCGCCGCCAGCCGTCGCTATCTTGCCTCGACGTTTCAGGCTCGCGCCGCGATCTGGCTGGCGGATAGGCCGTCCTCGCCGACGGCCGAGCTGGAGCCCGTCTCAACGCAATCGCCGGAACCGCTTATCGTCGACCCGGCTATCGCACGCTGGAGCTTCGACCATCATGCGCCGGCGGGCTACGGAACTCGTACCCTGCCCGGCGTTCCCTACCAGATTCAGCCGCTGTCGACGCCGCAGCTGACGTTCGGCGTCATCGCGCTTGAGCCGTTGCATGCGCGCCAACTGATGATCCCCGAACAGCAGCGCATGCTGGAGACCTGCACTGTTTTGATCGCCAATGCGCTGGAACGGCTGCATCTCATTAAAAGCGCCGAGAAAGCACGTCTCGACACCGAGCGCGAGCAACTGCGCAACTCGCTGCTTTCCGCGCTGTCCCACGATCTGAGAACGCCGTTGACGGTGCTGTCCGGCCAGGCGGAAATTCTAACGCGTAATCTGAGCGCACAGGCGTCCCCTTATGCTTCGCAGGCCGGTCAGATCGGACGGCAAATCCAGAACACGACGCGGCTGGTCAATAACCTGCTGGAGATGGCTCGTCTCCAGTCGGATGGTTTCCATCCCCGCAAAGCCTGGCAGTCCCTCCTGGAGCTGGCGGACAGCGCACTGCGCCATCTGGAAAATGGCGAAGACGCGCCAAACGTCACGCTGGCGCTGCCGCAAGAACTGATGCTGGTCTATTGCGATGCCACCCTGATAGAACGGGTGCTGATCAACCTTTTGGAGAATGCCGTCAAGTATGCAGGCAACCGGGCGGCCATCACGCTTTCCGCTCTGCCGCATGTTGCGGCGACCGGCGAGCGCCACGTCGAAGTGCGCGTACAGGACAACGGTCCCGGCATCGACCCCGACAACGCGCAGATGATTTTCGATAAATTCTCCCGCGGGCATCAGGAGTCCGCTATTCCTGGTGTAGGCTTGGGACTGGCTATCTGTCGGGCCATCGTCGCCATTCACGGCGGAAAGATCTGGGCGACGAATGCCGAAGGCGGCGGTGCCGTGTTTCACTTCACACTGCCGCTGATAACCCCGCCGGATATGGAACCTGAATAAGAGGAGTCACCACGCAGGTGCTTATCAACGTATTGATTGTGGAAGATGAAAAAGAGATACGGCGCTTCGTGCGGCAAGCGCTCGAAGCGGAAGGGTGTCATGTCTTTGAGGCCGACACGCTACAGCGCGGCCTGCTTGAGGCCGCCACCCGCAAGCCGTCGCTGATTATCCTCGATCTGGGACTGCCGGACGGCAACGGCATCGATTATATTCACGACCTGCGTCAGTGGAGCAGCATCCCGATTATCGTCCTGTCCGCCCGCAGCGATGAACAGGATAAAATCGCGGCGCTGGATGCTGGCGCCGACGATTTTCTGACAAAACCCTTTGGCATTGGAGAGCTACTGGCCCGGCTGCGCGTCGCGCAGCGCCGGTTTACGCTGTCGCGTCAGGAGAGCCCGAAGGTGACGTTCGGCGACGTCAGTGTCGATCTGCTCGACCGACAGGTGAGCCGCAACGGCGAAACGCTGCATCTGACGCCCACCGAGTTCCGCCTATTGTCCCTGTTGGTCGCCAATCCCGGCAAAGTTTTGACGCAGCGCCAATTGCTGAACGACGTTTGGGGGCCTAACGCGGTCGAAAATAGTCACTACCTGCGCATCTATATGGGACACCTGCGCCAGAAACTGGAGCTGGACCCCGCCCGCCCACGGCACCTGGTTACGGAGACCGCCGTCGGCTATCGCTTCATCCCGTGAACATCGCCTTTCTGATGAGGCAGGAGTCGCATCCTCGCTTATTTCTGAGCGGGAAAGAGTCATGAATAGCTGGTTGAGCTATGTACTGCTATCCGCGCAGTGCCCCGCGCCGGTAGCGATATTCGCTAAAGCAGGACTACAACCGCTGGACGCCAATACGGCGACCGCCGTGCGGGTCGTCATCATGGCTCTGTTTCTGATCGGTATTGTCGTCGCGCAAAGCAAACTGGGCCTGGTAGGCTCGATTCTGACGCAGCGTTCATCGTCCTCAGCGGCGTCGCCGAGGCCATGACGTGGCTGTTCTACTTCATGGCGCTCAAAAATGGCTCTGTCGCGCAGGTCGCCCCGATCGATAAACTCAGCATCGTCTTTGCCGTGTTTTGGCAGTGATCCTGCTGGGGAAAAGATATCTTTGCTGACAGGCGTGGGCGTCGCGCTGATCTCAACTGGCGCGCTGTTGATCGCATTAGAATTACGTCAAGCGGCCCGTTGTTCGATGAAACCGGTCTGTTCGTCACGGTGGGCTTCACCCCGACATGAGAAACGGAAACGCTCGCCCCCTTTATTCAACACGATAGGCGGGCGGGTTCGTCCGGACGAGACATTCGCATCATCGTTGAAATTGCGTCCGCTCCAAACGACGGGCAACGCTCCCCGTCGTTTGGGGCTGCCTCGAATAACAAAAAGGCACCCTTTTCGGTGCCTTTTTAAATTTCGCATTGCCGTGAGCGCTATTTCGCGTTGTTCAGCACTTCGCTGACAATCTCTACCGCTTCTTTTTCAATTTTCCGCAGATGGTCATCGCCGAGGAAACTTTCACAGTAGATTTTGTAGGCTTCTTCCGTGCCGGAAGGCCGCGCGGCAAACCAGCCGTTGTCCGTAATCACCTTCAGCCCACCGATGGACGCGCCATTACCCGGCGCGGTGGTCAGACGCGCGGTGATCGGATCGCCCGCCAGCGTACTGGCTGAGACCTGTTCCGGTGACAACTTGGATAACGCGGCTTTTTGCGCGTGCGTAGCCGGAGCCTGGATACGGTTATAGCTAGGCGCGCCGAAGCGTTTCGCCAATTCATCGTAGTGCTGCTGCGGATTCTTACCGGTCACGGCCGTGATCTCCGCCGCCAGCAGACACATGATGATACCGTCTTTGTCGGTTGACCACGGCTGAGTGTCAAAGCGCAGGAAGGACGCGCCCGCGCTTTCCTCGCCGCCGAAGCCCAGACTGCCGTCGAACAACCCATCGACAAACCATTTGAAGCCGACCGGCACTTCCACCAGCTTGCGGCCCAGATCGTTGACGACCCGGTCGATCATCGCGCTGGAAACCAGCGTTTTGCCGACCGCGACGCTGTCGCTCCACTGCGGACGATGCTGGAACAGGTAGTTGATAGCGACGGCGAGATAGTGGTTAGGATTCATCAGCCCGGCGGGGGTCACGATACCGTGGCGGTCGTAGTCTGGGTCGTTGGCGAAGGCCAGATCGAACTTGTCGCGCAGCGCCAGCAGTCCAGCCATGGCGAATTCGGATGAACAGTCCATGCGAATGACGCCATCATGATCCAGCGTCATAAAGCGGAACGTCTGATCAACTTCGTCGTTAACCATCGTCAGATCCAGCTTGTAGTGTTCGGCGATCCGCTGCCAGTAAGCGATGCCGGAACCGCCCAGAGGATCGACGCCCAGCTTCAGTCCGGCGCGCTGAATGGCCGCCATATCGACGACATCGCCCAGCCCTTCCACATAGGCCTGCACAAGATCCTGCTCTCGAAGATGACCGCCTTGTCTGGCCGCGTCCATGGTCTGACGTTTCACGCCACGCAGCGATTCGGCCAGCAACGCGTTGGCGCGCTTTTCAATCACGCTGGTCAGATTGGTGTCTGCGGGTCCGCCATTGGGGGGATTGTACTTGATGCCGCCGTCTTCCGGCGGGTTGTGCGACGGCGTAATGACAATGCCATCCGCCAATGCGCCGCCGTTACGGTTGTACGTCAAAATCGCGTTGGAGACCGCCGGTGTTGGGGTGAAGCCATTATCCTCCTGGATAATCACATCCACACCGTTTGCCGTCAGCACTTCCAAAACGGAAATAAACGCGGGTTCAGACAACGCGTGCGTGTCTTTCCCCACGTAACAAGGGCCGCTAATCCCCTGGCGACTGCGCTCTTCGGCGATGGCCTGAGCAATAGCCAGAATATGCGCTTCATTAAAACTGTGACGCGCGGCGCTGCCGCGATGGCCGGAGGTGCCGAATTTAACGGCATGGGCCGGGTTAGCGGGGTCCGGTTGCAACACGTAATACTGTGACGTCAACTGCGCGACGTTAATCAAGTCGCTCTGCCGGGTAGGTTGTCCAGCTCTCGGGTGATTAGCCATTGCCTTGTTTTCCTGACGCGTGATTTAGATGGTGCCGCAGACTTTCTCGATCAGCTCCGGCGGGAACTGCATCGACTGCATGATGTGTTCAATCATGCTTCGTTTACGACCCGTATTGGTGTTAGTGATAACCCAGTATGGCGTGCCCTGGATGTGTTTGGGTTTAGTGTGCGTGCCATTTTGCACCAGCGTGTGCTCGTCACCGGCAAAGTAGACGCGGGTCCGGCCATGGAGCGACTCGGTCGCCGCGCCGAATTCCGCAGGTGACAGCTCATATAACGCGGACAATATCAACATGAAGCGGTTGATCGCTTTGTTCTTTTCAGCGTATTCGTCAGATAACAGCAGCTCGCGGAGCGCTCTCACCCGGTCACGCGGGCTGTGTTGAATCGTCGCCGGTGGCTGTTCCGCCGCCGCAGCTTTGGAGGGAGCTGTCTGTACAACCTGTCCGGCGCTGAATTTCAGCATGCGCCGTAAAATGTCGGATGCGCTTTCGCCAATATGCTGGGTATGGCTGGCGATATAACGATAAAGCTCTTCGTCGACCTCAATAGTTTTCATCTTTATCCAGTACGGTTTTATTTCTTCAATCATCAGGGAGTATAAAGTTACCTTTCTCCCGCGAACAGCAGCAAACGCGGGTATCCGCATAAAGTCGGATTAGGCTGAGTGATGCCTTTGCGCATGGAGGGTCGCTAGGGGCGATCGTTCATGGCACCGCGGGATCGCGGGATAAACTCATGATACCCTAAGCAAACGTCTCCCTGAATGAACTTCACTATGAAATTGAATTATCGCTGGCAAAACGCGCAACTGCCCCAGCAGCTGCTTCCGGTTATTCTCATTCACGGCCTGTTCGGTAACCTTGATAATCTTGGCGTATTGGCCCGCGATCTGCAAAATCAACACGATATTTTACAGATCGATCTGCGTAATCACGGGTTGTCTCCGCGCGATCCTTCCATGCAGTATCAGGATATGGCGCAAGATGTCGTGGATCTGTTGGACGAACTGGCGCTGGATCGTGTCATTGTGATCGGCCACTCCATGGGCGGTAAAGTCGCCATGGCGCTGAGCGCGCTGATCCCGGATCGCATTGAGCGCATCGTCGCGATTGATATTGCCCCGGTGCATTATCACAGCCGACGACACGACGACATTTTTGCCGCGCTAAGAGCCGTCAGCGCCGCCGGGATCACACAACGTACTGCCGCAGCGCAATTGATGCGCGAAAGCATTGCCGATGAAGGCGTGATTCAGTTCCTGCTGAAGTCATTTTCTCAGGGAGAGTGGCGATTCAACGTGCCGGTTTTATGGGATCAATATGATGTGATTTCAGGCTGGCAGGACGTCCCCGTCTGGGCGCATCCCATTTTGTTTATTCGCGGTGAGAATTCGCCTTATCTGGATCGCCGTTATCGCGATGCGCTGCTGAGTCAGTTTCCCGGCGCGACAGCTTATGCCATTGCGGGAGCGGGACATTGGGTGCATGCGGAAAAACCTGAGGCCGTGCTGCGGGCAATACACCGTTTTATGGCGCAGAGTTAGCCACCCGTTCGCCGCGACGCCGTAAACCATTGTCGCGGCTGGTTCCGCTGGGGTATCATGTCGCCCGCTTTACGCACTTAAGGGTCGGCTGTCTAGCCACTGGCATTGTTAACCACATCATCAAAATGTCGCGAATGAAATGCGCGTTTTGGTCCGAATCTTTGCAGTACCACTACCTATGGCAAAAGAACAAACGGATCGCACCACACCGGATCTGTTCGCTGATGAGCGTCGTCCGGGCCGTCCGAAAACCAATCCGCTTTCACGAGATGAACAGCTGAGGATCAATAAGCGCAATCAGCTGCGACGAGACAAGAATCGTGGGCTACGGCGAGTTGAGCTGAAAATTAACGCGGAAGCGGTCGATATTCTCAACGCATTGGCGGAAGAGAAAAATATCAGCCGGAGTGAGCTTATCGAGCAAATTCTGCTGTCTCAGCTGGCCGGCGCTAAGCGATGATTTCAATCAGGATGTCGTTCAGCAGGCTCTGAATGCGAGGGAGTCATGACGACGTTCGCTGGCTTCGCCACTCCGCCCCGCTTTTCCCATGAAACCTTCATCCTCCCTTATCATCGCGCTCCTCGCTGCGACGATAAGGTAGACGAGCATGTCAGATGGCGTCTGAACCCGTGCCGCTTTTTAGAATTTTTCCCAATTATCCGTCGACTTCCTGGAAGGCAGCGCTTTTAACGCAGGCGCGGCGGCGGCGGCGGCTTTAACTTCACGGTTACGGGCTACGGGCGCGTCTTTGGCCGACGATTCCGTCAGGCGGAAGACCGAGACGGCCTGCGTCAGCAGAGCCGCCTGCTCTTCCAGCGAGCGCGCGGCTGCGGAAGCTTCTTCAACCAACGCGGCGTTCTGCTGCGTCACGCCATCCATTTCCGCAATCGCCTGCCCTGCCTGAGCGATCCCTTTACTCTGTTCCTCTGAGGCCGTGGCAATCTCCGCCATGATATCGGTCACATTCGAGACGGAGCGGACAATTTCACTCATGGTGGTGCCGGCGTCCGCGACCTGAGAGGATCCGGAATCGACGCTGCGCACTGAATCGGAAATTAAATGTTCAATCTCCTTGGCCGCCTGCGCGCTTCGCTGAGCCAGATTTCGCACTTCTCCCGCGACGACGGCGAAGCCACGTCCCTGCTCCCCGGCGCGGGCCGCTTCCACCGCGGCGTTCAGCGCCAGAATGTTGGTCTGGAACGCAATCCCGTTGATGACCGTGGTGATTTCAGCGATCTTCTTGGAACTGCTGGCGATTTCAGACATGGTTTTCACCACATTATCGACCAGTTCTCCCCCCTTATGCGCCGTCGTCGACGCCTGCTGCGCCAGCTGACGCGCATGTCCGGCGTTTTCGGCGTTCTGTTTCACCGTCGAGGTTAACTCCTCCATACTGGCTGCGCTCTCTTCAAGCGCGGAGGCCTGCGACTCCGTACGCGCCGAGAGGTCATTGTTGCCAGCGGCGATTTCCGCAACGCCCTGATAAATGGATTCCGCGCTACTGCGAATAGTGCTGACCGTATTCGCCAGGCTGCTCTGCATATCACGCAGTAGAGGGAACAGTTTGCCCACGCAGTTGTTGCCGAAGTCCGCAATCGGTTTTCCCAACCGTCCGGCGGCGATAATCTGGAAGTAATCGCGAAGTTCGTTAAGAGGACGCATCAAATATTTGACCAGATAACGGTCGGTGAACAGCAACATCAATACGCCCGCGATCAGTCCCGCAACCAGGATAGTCTGGCCGATGAAGGTTAGCCGGTTGAAGCGTTCGCCCGCCGCGCTAAATTTCTCCGCCCCCGCTTTGTTGAAGGCCGTCACTGAGATGCCGAACTGCCGGCTCAATGCGGGGACGGTCGTTTTGGCATAGCCTTGATACTCGTCCAGCGCGGAGGAAGCCGCACGCTGAAACATTGGCTCTACGCCATTTTGAATGAGATTCGTCCAGTCGTTGCTCACCGCATCGGCCAAAGAACCATCCATACCGCCGTGGTCGATTTCTTTGAACGCCGCCAAATTCTCTTTCATATTATTGAGCGCTTCCGCCGCGGACTGCTGCTCTTTGTCCGCGTTGGCAATATCGCCCGACCGACGATAATCCACCGATCTGGCCAGTCGAGTGACCATGCGAAAATACTGATCGTTACCCATGTTGACCAGGTTCATATTTTTAACCAGCAGGGTACTGGTGTGTGATGTTTGGGTCATCGCATGGAATGAATAGAAGGTGTAAGCAGAGACCGCGCCCCATAAAACGCAGAAAGTGCCTAATACCCATAGTAATGCCGTACGGATAGCAATATTTCTCAGCAATTGCATATCAAAACTCCCTGCCGAAGCAAAAGATTAAGTTTGGTGTCGCTAAAATTGGCTGAAGCGCCGTTGTTGAGGAAGATCACGGTGCTGACTGGGCGTCACTGAAAAAGCGCTCAGTGTTCACCATCGTCAATATCGGACAAACATTTAGAGGACGGACCTCGCAAAAATGAGAAAAAAACCTGAAATAATATTTAGTTAAAACCTTTCAATAAGATAGTGGATTAAAAAAGTTATAAAAATATTTAAGACATGAAGAATCAACGCGAAGCCAGAGAGAACCCAGGCATCGGCAGATACAAGTTTCTCCCTCATAAAGGGTCTGCTATCATTACCCGATCTGTGGTAGCTCTGGCACCATTTCAATAGGAATCAAGAGGTTATATTATCCATGGCACTTATAGGTATTTTCTTCGGCAGTGATACTGGCAATACCGAAAACATTGCCAAGGCAATCCAACAGCAGCTGGGCAGCGATGTCGCAGAAGTCCACGACATCGCCAAAAGCAGCAAAGAAGATCTTGAGCGTTTCGACATTCTGTTGCTGGGCATTCCAACCTGGTACTACGGCGAAGCACAGTGTGACTGGGACGACTTCTTCCCGACGCTGGAAGACATCGATTTTACCGGCAAGCGCGTAGCGCTCTTTGGCTGCGGCGATCAGGAAGACTATGCCGAGTATTTCTGTGATGCCATGGGCACCTTGCGCGACATTATCGAACCGCGCGGCGCGACCATCGTCGGTAACTGGTCGACTGAAGGCTATTACTTCGAAGCTTCTAAAGGTCTGGCGGACGACTCGCACTTCATCGGCCTGGCGATTGATGAAGATCGTCAGCCGGAACTGACCAACGAGCGCGTGAGCGCATGGGTGAAACAAATCAGCGCTGAGCTGGATTTGTAAGCTTTTTGGAACAGTTCTCCTCGTTGCGGCCCGGCGCAAATTTGTGTCGGAGCCGTATCAATAGGTAAAATCTGTCGTAAAGATAGATACATTTTTTTAACTTTCCCGCTTTGCGCGGTACAATACCCCCTTCGGTTAGCTGGTTTCTCACCATTTTTCGCTTTTAAAACGGCGTTGCGCCGTCCCCCTCACCGATGGGTAAGCCTGATATGGTTACGGTTCTGCGGTTTTCATTTCGCCTGTGCAGTTCTATAATTGAGACGAATAAACATGTTTGAGCCGACCGATGATATTAGGCTAGTTAGCCTCCCTTGATGAAAGTAGAGTAACAGGACTAAATCCGCATGACTGACAACAACACCGCATTAAAGAAGGCCGGCCTGAAAGTAACCCTTCCTCGTCTTAAAATCTTGGAAGTACTGCAGGACCCATCTTGCCATCACGTCAGTGCGGAAGATTTGTATAAAAAGCTGATTGATATGGGAGAGGAAATTGGTCTGGCCACCGTTTATCGCGTGCTGAACCAGTTTGATGATGCCGGTATCGTCACCCGCCATAACTTTGAAGGCGGAAAATCAGTTTTCGAACTGACTCAGCAACAGCATCACGATCACCTGATTTGTCTGGACTGCGGACGCGTCATTGAATTCAGCGATGAATCTATTGAAGCTCGCCAGCGTGAGATTTCAGAGCGCCACGGTATCAAACTGACCAACCACAGTTTGTACCTTTACGGCCACTGCAGCTCAGGCAACTGCCGTGAAGATGAAAAAATTCACGAAGGGAATTAATTCCTGTTTTAGCTAACAAACTCCAATCCGTACAAAAAGAAAACCGCCGCGGCGGTTTTCTTTTTTGTTTATTTAGGCCTGGTTAAATTAACCCACCCAAGTATCTCGCAAACCCGTCGTACGGTTGAAGACCAGATGATCGGCGCTGGAGTAAACGCGGTCCGCACAGAAGTACCCTTCACGTTCGAACTGGTACGCCTTCTCCACTACCGCATCCGCCATGCTGGCTTCAACGAATCCGTTAGCAATCTGCAGCGATTCTGGGTTGATGGTCGACAGGAAATCTTCCGCGGCTCCCGGGTTCGCCACGCTGAACAAACGGTCATACAGGCGGAATTCGGCCGGAATGCCGTGCGCAACGGAAACCCAGTGGATGACGCCTTTTACCTTACGGCCATCAGCGGGATCTTTGCTCAACGTATCCGGATCGTAGCTGCAGTAAATCGTTGTAATCTCGCCCTGCTCGTCTTTTTCAACGCGGTCAGCTTTGATCACATAGGCGTTGCGAAGGCGGACTTCCTTTCCCAGCACCAGACGTTTGTACTGCTTGTTGGCGGCTTCACGGAAGTCGGCACGGTCGATGTACAGCTCGCGGCTGAAACCGACCTGACGCGTTCCCATCTCCGGTTTGTTGGGATGGTTCGGCATAGTCACCCGCTCTTCGTGACCTTCCGGCAGATTTTCGATAATGACTTTCACCGGATCCAGCACGGCCATGGCTCGCGGGGCATTTTCATTCAAATCATCACGAATGCAGGATTCCAACGACGCCATTTCTACCGTGTTGTCCTGCTTGGTCACTCCAATACGACGGCAAAACTCGCGAATGGAAGCCGCGGTATAACCACGACGACGCAAACCAGAGATGGTCGGCATACGCGGATCGTCCCAGCCTTCCACGAACTTTTCCGTCACTAACTGATTCAACTTGCGCTTGGACATCACCGCGTATTCGAGATTCAGACGAGAAAATTCATACTGACGCGGATGAGCGGGGATAGAAATGTTGTCCAGCACCCAGTCATACAGGCGGCGGTTGTCCTGGAACTCCAGCGTACACAAGGAGTGAGTCACGCCTTCCAGCGCATCGGAGATGCAGTGGGTAAAGTCATACATCGGGTAGATGCACCACTTGTTGCCGGTCTGGTGGTGGTCGGCGAATTTGATGCGGTACAGCACCGGATCGCGCATCACCATGAAAGGCGACGCCATATCGATTTTGGCGCGTAGGCACGCCGTGCCTTCGGCAAAACCGCCGCTACGCATTTTTTCGAACAACGCCAGGTTTTCCTGAACGTCACGATCGCGGTAAGGACTGTTTTTACCTGGGGAGGTCAGCGTACCGCGATACTCGCGGATTTGCTCCGGCGTCAGCTCATCGACATACGCCAATCCTTTATTAATCAGCTCAATCGCATACTGATGCAGTTGGTCGAAATAGTTGGATGAATAACGGATTTCTCCGCTCCAGGAGAAGCCTAGCCATTGAACGTCGTGTTTGATGGAGTCGACAAATTCGATGTCTTCTTTTACCGGATTGGTATCGTCAAAGCGCAGATTGCATTGACCCTGATAATCTTCGGCAATACCGAAATTCAGGCAAATCGACTTTGCATGACCGATGTGCAGATAACCATTAGGCTCCGGCGGGAAACGCGTTTGAATATGATCATGCTTACCCGATGACAGGTCTTCATCGATGATCTGGCGAATAAAATTCGTTGGGCGGGCTTCTGCCTCACTCATGCTTGATTCCTTAAAAACGAAAAACAACACATAACCGCTAATGATCCAACAAGCCACGCCGGGAAACAACCGTTTGTTTCACCTAAATTGCATGGAAAAGGTCAGCATAAAAAACGGGGTGAAGATTGATCTTCACCCCGCCATGGATATTCCAATGACTGAATCGCCCGGCGGGGTGATCCGTCATGACAAGCCCCCTAAAGTGTAGCCCTAAATTTTTGATACCTGCCGCATAGCGGACGCGATAGTTTCAGCCTGTGTCCCCACGACGATCTGCACGCTTTGCGCATTCAGGCGAATCACACCGGAAGCCCCCAGCTGTTTGGCTAACGCTTCATCCACCCGCCCGGAGTCTTTCACATTCAAGCGCAGACGCGTGATGCAGGCATCGATCCCGGTCAGGTTTTCTTTTCCCCCGACAGCGCGTAAATATCCTTCGGCCACCGTTTCCAGCTTGTCTGAAGACGCAGCCGCCGTAGACGGAGTTGAGGACGCTTCGCGTCCCGGCGTCAGGAGATTAAAACGCTGGATGGTGAAGCGGAACACAACGTAGTAGATGACGAAGAATGCCAGCCCCTGCGGGATCAACATATACCACTGCGTCGCCAGGGGATTACGGGACGAGAGCACCATATCCACCAGACCCGCGCTGAAGCCGAAACCGGCGATCCAATGCATGCTGGCGGCAATGTAGACCGACAGCCCGGTCAGCAGCGCATGGAGAAAATACAGCACCGGCGCTACAAACATAAAGGAGAACTCCAGCGGCTCCGTGATCCCGGTAAAGAACGCGGCAAAAGCGCCGGCTATCATAATCCCGGCCACCCGGCTGCGATTCTCAGGGCGGGCACAGTGGTAAATCGCCAACGCGGCGCCTGGCACGCCGAACATCATGATGGGGAAGAAGCCCGCCTGATAACGCCCGGTAATACCTGGAATCGCTTTACCCGCATCAATCGCCTGCTGTCCGCTCAGGAAATTAGGAATATCGTTGATCCCCGCGACGTCGAACCAGAAGACGGAGTTCAACGCATGGTGCAGCCCAACGGGGATCAGCATGCGGTTAAAGAAGGCGTAAATACCTGCGCCGACGGAGCCAAGCCGCTGGATGTGTTCGCCAAAGGAGACCAGCCCACCGTAAATCACCGGCCATACATACATGAGAATAGCGGCGACGACGATCATGAGCATAGAGGTGAGGATCGGCACCAGACGGCGGCCGCTGAAGAAAGAGAGAGCCCGCGGCAGTTCCACGCCGCTGAAACGGTTATAGAGTTCCGCCGAAATCACCCCGACCAGGATGCCGACAAACTGGTTTTCTATTTTACCGAATGCTGCCGGAACCTGGTCCAGCGGCATTTGCTGGATCATGGCGACCGCCGCCGGCGAGCACAGCGTGGTCAGAACGAGATAGCCCACGAACCCGTTTAACGCCGCGGAACCATCTTTGTCCTTGGACATGCCGTACGCGACGCCGATGGCGAACAGTACCGACATATGTTCAATGATGGCAGCGCCAGATTTGAGCAACAGCGCGGCCAGCGCGTTCTGACTGCCCCATCCCGTCGGGTCGATCCAGTATCCTACCCCCATCAATATGGCGGCGGCAGGCAACGTGGCGACAGGCACCATCAGCGCCCGGCCTATATTCTGTAGATAACCGAGTATACTCACTTTCCTCTCTCCCCTTGCGAACAATAAAACAGCCAGTCGATGTATTCGTTTTAGCCCCATCCTGCGGACAGGTTTTGAGTGTAAGAAAAATAATTTTTATTGCGAAATAACATCACTGATTATGTGACAAACCTCACCTAAAAATCACATATAAAAAGTTTATGGGTGAAGCAGCCATGACACTTATTTCAAGATAAAAAAAAACGCGCTAGACTACATTTCGTAGCACGATGGTGGAATATCGCCGTGTCATTCGACTATAGACCTAAATTTCAAGCGATTGCTGACGCTTCAGGAGAACGCCAATGAGACTGATCCCACTCAACACCGCCGAGGAAGTCGGCAAATGGGCCGCTCGTTATATCGCAGAGCGCATTAACGACTTTAAACCCACGCCCGAAAGACCTTTCGTTCTGGGGCTTCCCACCGGCAGCACGCCGCTGGAAGCCTACAAGGCGTTGATTGCACTACACAAGGCGGGCGAACTCAGTTTTCAGCATGTCGTTACCTTCAATATGGACGAATACGTCGGGCTTCCACCGGAACATCCGGAGAGTTATCGGACTTTCATGTTTCAGAATTTCTTTAATCACATTGATATCCCACATAAAAACATTAATCTGTTGAACGGAAACGCGAAGGATATCACCGCAGAGTGCCAACGTTATGAGGATAAAATCCACGCTTACGGCAAAATTCACCTGTTTATGGGCGGCGTAGGCAGCGATGGTCATATCGCGTTCAACGAACCAGCGTCATCTCTGGTGTCGCGCACGCGCATCAAAACCCTGACCGAAGAAACCCGCGTCGCCAACTCGCGCTTTTTCGGCGGCGACGTCAGCCTGGTGCCCAAATATGCCCTGACCGTGGGTGTCGGCACGCTGCTCGATGCGGAAGAAATCATGATTTTGGTCACTGGTCGCAACAAGGCGCAGGCGCTGCAGGCCGCGGTTGAAGGCAACGTCAATCATCTGTGGACCATCAGCTGTCTGCAACTACATGCCAAATCCATGATGGTCTGCGACGAACCTTCGACGATGGAACTGAAGGTAAAAACCGTTAAATATTTTCGCGAACTGGAAGCTGAAAACCTCACACATTTTTAATCGGTTAGCCGGGAGCTCACGATGTACGCTTTAACTCATGGCCGTATTTTTACCGGTCATCAAATTCTCGATGGTCACGCCGTTGTCATTGCCGACGGCCTGATAGACCGTGTTTGTCCGCTAAACGAATTACCGGCCGATATTGCAACACGCGACCTCAACGGCGCCCTACTCGCTCCGGGATTTATTGACCTCCAGTTGAACGGATGTGGCGGCGTGCAGTTCAACGACACGCTGGACGATATCTCGGTCAAAACGTTGGAAATCATGCAGCAGGCCAATGAAAAGTCCGGCTGTACCAGTTTCCTGCCGACGCTGATCACCGCTTCGGACGACTTCATCCGGCGCGGTGTGGAAGTCATGCGCGCCTATCTGGCGCAGAACCACCATCAGGCATTGGGGCTACACATAGAAGGCCCGTGGCTGAATCCCATCAAGAAAGGCACACATGACATCACGCTGATCCGCCAGCCGGATGAGGCACTGGTCGAGTTTCTATGCAATAACGCGGATGTCATCACCCAAATCACGCTGGCGCCCGAGCAGGTTTCCGCCGACGTCATCCAGCGGCTGACCCGCGCCGGCATTATCGTTTCCGCGGGTCATTCCAACGCGACCTGGGAAGAGGCCAAACGCGGCTTCGCCGCCGGCATCCGCTGCGCCACGCACCTTTTCAACGCCATGCCGGTCGTTGCCGGGCGCGAGCCGGGACTGGTCGGCGCGATTTACGACGCGCCGGAAATCTATAGCGGCATCATCGCCGACGGCCATCACGTCAGCTGGGCCAATATCCGCAATAGCAAACGTATCAAGGGCGACCGACTGCTCTTGGTCACCGACGCCACGGCGCCCGCCGGCGCCGAAATTGACCAGTTCATTTTTGCCGGCAAACCCATATACTACCGCGACGGCATCTGCGTGGATGAGAACGGCACCCTCAGCGGGTCGGCGCTCACCATGATCGATGCGGTACGCAATTGCGTAGAACAGGCGGGGATCGCCCTGGATGAAGCGCTCCGAATGGCCTCGCTCTACCCTGCCCGCGCCATCGGCATCGACCAACGACTGGGCAGTATCGAGTGCGGCAAAGTCGCGAATCTGACGGCGTTCACCCGTGATTTCCATGTCATCAATACTTTTGTCAACGGCGAGGAAGTATTGAACTAAGTCGGGCAACTTTTCATGACTACAGGCGAGCAGGCGAAGATAGGCAATATCGATCTGGTAAAGCAGTTAAACAGCGCGGTAGTTTACCGGCTCATCGACCAGCAAGGTCCGATCTCCCGGATACAAGTCGCCGAACAGAGCCAGCTTGCGCCCGCCAGCATCACGAAAATCACTCGCCAACTGCTGGAGCGCGGGCTGATTAAAGAAGTCGATCAGCAAGCTTCCACCGGGGGTCGCCGGGCAATCTCGATTGTGTCGGAGACCCGCCCTTTCCATACTATTGCTGTCCGCCTTGGACGCCACGACGCCACCATCGCGCTCTACAATTTGGCTGGGCGGCAACTGGCGGAAACGCACTATACCCTGCCGGAGAAGACGCAGGAGACGGTGGAAACCGCACTCTTCAAGGCAATAGACCACTTCATCAGTCAGCATCAAAACCGCATTCGCGAACTAATCGCTATTTCTGTGGTGCTGCCGGGCCTGGTTGACCCTACCGCCGGTCTGGTGCGTTACATGCCGCATATCGACGTCGACAACTGGCCGCTGGTGGAGCATTTGCAAGCGCGCTTCGCGGTCAACTGCTTTATCGGCCATGACATTCGCAGCCTGGCGCTGGCCGAGCACTATTTCGGGGCAAGCCGCCACTGTCAGGATTCGATTCTGATTCGGGTTCATCGCGGCACCGGCGCGGGGATCATCGTCAATGGGCAGATTTTTCTCGGCAGCAACGGCAACGTCGGCGAAATCGGTCATATTCAGATTGATCCGCTGGGGGATCACTGCCACTGCGGCAATTTCGGCTGTCTGGAAACCGTGGTATCCAACTCCGCCATTGAGCAGCGCGTACTCCACCTGTTGAAGCAGGGTTATCCTAGCAAACTGACCATGGAAACCAGCCAGATAGCGCCTATCTGTCTGGCCGCCAATCGTGGCGATGCGCTGGCGCATGAAGTGATTGAACATGCAGGGTTGTACCTGGGCAGAGCCATCGCTCTGACAGTCAACCTCTTCAACCCGCAGCAAGTCGTGATCGCCGGAGAAGTGACCGAAGCGGCGAAAATTTTGCTGCCCGCTATCCAGCGCTGCATCAATACGCAGGTATTGAAGGATTTTCGCAATAACCTGCCCGTCGTGGTTTCCGAGCTGCATCATCTGTCCGCCATCGGCGCCTTCGCGCTGGTCAAACGGGCGATGCTTAACGGTACGTTGCTGATCCGGCTGCTGGAAAAAGAATAAGCGCCTATTAAGGCCATAAGGCCGAATTATGGAATCACCAAAAAAAGGCGCATCCCGCAAATGCATTTTATGGAATGTTTATTATATTGCGCCAAATATTAAGCATTCCTCATCATGAATGCTTTTTTCATTAAAGGTTATTGAACTCAAGTGCCATTTTGATGCTAAATCTTCGTTACTGACACAGCAGCGGTACACACAGCGCGGTCATTCGGCATAGAAACATCGCTCCATCCACTGCTGGCAACACCTCATCTATTTGACTCGCGACCACTCGCGAGATCGGAGAATCAAGGAGCTTCATTTTATGTGTTCTATTTTTGGTGTGCTCGATCTGAAAACCGACCCGGTTGAACTGCGTAAAAAAGCGCTGGAGCTGTCCCGTCTGATGCGCCACCGCGGTCCGGATTGGTCCGGCGTCTATGCCAGCGATAAAGCGATTCTGGCGCATGAGCGTCTTTCTATCGTCGATGTCAACACCGGCGCTCAGCCGCTGTACAACAAGTCACGCACCCACGTTCTGGCCGTCAACGGCGAAATTTACAACCATCAGGAACTGCGTGAGAAGTACGCCGACCGTTACGAATTCCAGACGGGTTCCGACTGTGAAGTCATTCTGGCCCTCTATCAGGAAAAAGGTCCGGAATTCCTTGATGAGCTGTACGGCATGTTCGCCTTCGCGCTGTACGACAGCGAAAAAGAGGCTTACCTGATTGGTCGCGACCATCTGGGTATTATCCCGCTATACATGGGTTACGACGAACATGGCAACTTCTATGTCGCGTCCGAAATGAAATCGCTGGTGCCTGTATGCCGTACGATTAAAGAATTCCCGGCGGGCAGCTACCTTTGGAGCCAGGAAGGTGAAGTTCGCGAGTACTACCGTCGCGACTGGTTTGATTACGAAAACGTTAAAGACAACGTGACGGATAAAGAACAACTGCGCGATGCGCTGGAAGAGTCGGTTAAAAGTCATTTAATGTCTGATGTTCCTTACGGCGTACTGCTGTCCGGCGGATTGGACTCTTCTATCATTTCCGCCATCACCAAAAAGTACGCGGCTCGCCGTGTGGAAGACGATGCGCGCAGCGAAGCCTGGTGGCCGCAGTTACACTCTTTCGCCGTCGGTCTCAAAGGCGCGCCGGATTTGAAGGCGGCCAAGCAGGTCGCTGACCATCTGGGCACCGTGCACCACGAGATCAACTTTACGGTGCAGGAAGGCCTGGATGCCATCCGCGATGTGATTTACCACATCGAAACTTACGACGTAACGACCATTCGCGCGTCCACGCCGATGTATCTGATGTCCCGTAAAATTAAAGCGATGGGAATCAAAATGGTGTTGTCCGGCGAAGGCGCCGACGAAGTGTTTGGCGGCTACCTTTACTTCCATAAAGCGCCTAACGCCAAAGAGTTCCACGAAGAAACCGTGCGTAAACTGCTGGCGCTGCATCAGTACGACTGCGCCCGCGCCAACAAAGCGATGTCCGCATGGGGGGTTGAAGCCCGCGTTCCTTTCCTGGATAAGGCGTTTCTCGACGTGGCAATGCGCGTTAACCCGAAAGACAAGATGTGCGGCAACGGCAAAATGGAAAAACACATCCTGCGCGAGTGCTTCGAGTCTTATCTGCCACACGACGTGGCATGGCGTCAGAAAGAGCAGTTCTCCGACGGTGTCGGCTACAGCTGGATTGATTCTCTGAAAGAGATCGCTGCGGAGCAAGTTTCCGACCAGCAGATGGAAACCGCGCACTTCCGTTTCCCGTACAACACGCCGACCTCTAAAGAAGGCTACCTGTACCGCGAGATCTTTGAAGAGCTGTTCCCGGTTCCCAGCGCTGCGGAATGCGTTCCCGGTGGACCATCCGTCGCCTGCTCTTCCGCCAAGGCGATTGAGTGGGACGAATCCTTCAAAAAGATGGACGATCCGTCTGGCCGCGCCGTAGGCGTGCATCAGTCAGCCTATTAACCGTCGATTTCACGGTTCTCACACTAAACGGGCCTCCAGAGGCCCGTTTTCCTTATCGATGATGGCAAAAAAAACGGTCTTTTGACGCTTTTCTGCCCATACTGTTCATAACCCAGACAAACGGCCGCCGACAGGCCATTTTCGGGAAAAAATGTGTTGACGGTTCAAAGTCAACTACGCATAATGCGCCCCGCAACGCCGATGAAGGTGACGCGGAAAAGATGGCTACGTAGCTCAGCTGGTTAGAGCACAGCACTCATAATGCTGGGGTCACAGGTTCGATTCCCGTCGTAGCCACCATCTTTTTGCGGGAGTGGCGAAATTGGTAGACGCACCAGATTTAGGTTCTGGCGCCGCAAGGTGTGCGAGTTCAAGTCTCGCCTCCCGCACCATGTAATCTTCTAGGTCAAGCAACGTTTTATTGGGGTATCGCCAAGCGGTAAGGCACTGGGTTTTGATCCCAGCATTCCCAGGTTCGAATCCTGGTACCCCAGCCAATTTTAGTGAGACACTTCATCAGAAGTGCAACCCGTTGGGGTATCGCCAAGCGGTAAGGCACCGGATTCTGATTCCGGCATTCCCAGGTTCGAATCCTGGTACCCCAGCCAAACATTCGTCACGAAGAAACTTTCTTCTGACAAATAGAAGTACTAAGGCTACGTAGCTCAGCTGGTTAGAGCACAGCACTCATAATGCTGGGGTCACAGGTTCGAATCCCGTCGTAGCCACCATATTATTGGGGTATCGCCAAGCGGTAAGGCACCGGATTCTGATTCCGGCATTCCCAGGTTCGAATCCTGGTACCCCAGCCACGAATACAAAAAAGCCTGCTTATGCAGCTTTTTTGTTGCTGGTGACCCGGCCTAAATCGCGTTGACTCTCCTCAGTCTCAATGCAGTAATGCCCCACCCAACATGTTCAACGCTGCGACCGGTACACCAGTCGGCATTTCGCCAACGCTTATTCCTTCTTTATCTATCGATTTTAATGCGCGACGGATTTGGAAAAGACGTTAATCACGATCACGCCGGCAATAATCAGCCCCATGCCCAACACAGCGGGTAAATCCAGACGCTGACCATAGATAACCCAGCTAACGCCTGCAATTAATACAATCCCCGCCCCGGACCAGATGGCGTAGATGACGCCTGTCGGGAGCGTGCGCATCGTGATGGTCAGGCAATAGAAGGCGACCGCATAAAACACCAGGGTAACGATGCTGGGCACCAAACGGGTAAAGCTATCCGATAGCTTGAGCGCCGTCGTGGCGATCACTTCAGCGACGATCGCTAAAAACAGATATAGATATGTCATCATTCTCTTCACACTGGTTTTTGTTGGATAAACGCGATGTTCAGCGCAAGACGGCGCACTGTACCGCGCCGTGGTTAAACACGGCCTAGACCAGCCGCCTGAACTAAAGTCCCAGCGCGTACTTCAACGCCCGCTGTTTTAGCTTACCCGCGCGTTGAGCCGCCATCAGCGCCACATTCCTTGCCAGCGTCAGCGGAGCAAGACGGTTGCTGAAAGCTCCGTAGAATAAATCCATCCCGCTTTGCATCAGCAGATTGTCAGTCCTGCGCTGTTGCTGATAACGCTGGAGGACAGACGCCTCATACCAGCACTCGCCGCGATCCCGAGCCTGAGAGACGACCGCCAGCAAGGCCTCGACATCGCGATACCCCAGATTCACGCCCTGCCCCGCCAGTGGGTTGATGGTGTGCGCCGCATCCCCCAGCAGCGCCAGTCCGGGCGCCACGTAGCGCTGGGCATGCCGACGAATTAACGGGAAAGCGCCCGCCGCCACGGCAGTGACCCGCCCAGTGCGCGCAGGAAAAGTTTCTGCGATTGCGTCGTCCAACTGCGCCATCGATAGACTTTGCAACTGACGGATGCGCTGCGGGCTGTCGTACCACACCAGCGATCCCCACTGGCCGAACAGAGGCAAAAAGGCACGAGGGCCATCCGGAGTGAACTGCTGCCAGGTCACATCCTGCTGCGCCCCTTCCGTACGAACGCTGATTAATAGACAAGACTGGCGATACTGCCAACCGCTGACGCCGATTCCCGCCCACTGGCGAACTCGCGACTGCGCACCATCCGCCCCCACCACCAGCGTCGTTTCGATGACGGCGTCGTCATCCAGCGTCAGTCGCCAGACCGGCGCATCGTAGTCCAACTGTTTAAGATGCCGCGGGCAGAGAAACGTCACGCCCTGAGTCTTTTCCAGCGACTGCCACAGTGCCAGTTGCAATACCCGGTTTTCAACCATGTAACCCAATTCCGGCAAGTTCAGTTCGCTGGCATCGAAGGCGACCCGGGCGCTGTCCCACTCCCAGGTTTCCAACCGACGATAGGGCGCGCTGCGCATCTGTTCCACGTTCGCCCACGCCCCTAGCTGGCGCAACAGCGCCACGGAAGCATAGCCGATGGCGGATAGCCGCAAATCTGGCGGGCTTTCGGCTTCAAACGCCGGCGGCGCTTCCTGCTCCACCAATGCCACCTGAAAACCGTTTTGCGCCAATCCCAATGCGGCGGCGGCGCCCACCATCCCCCCGCCGACAACGACTGCGTCAAAGTGCATACGTGCCCCACTATTTGCGATAAGAATCCCGTGCGTAACAGGAAAAGAATTAAGCACAGTTTACTGGATTTCGGCCGTTTTTATCAGAAAAGCGAAGATTGGCGCATGCTGGTCACAGCGGCGCCAAACGATTACAATACGCGCCCGCATCAAGGTAAAGCGTGTTCACCCGAACTGAGTAATGGCAAGTCGATGACAATGACAAAAAAACTGCATATAAAAACCTGGGGCTGTCAGATGAACGAATACGATTCATCCAAGATAGCCGGCTTACTGGAAAGCACTCACGGTTATGAGCTGACCGACATCGCAGAAGAGGCGGACATTCTGCTGCTGAACACCTGTTCGATCCGTGAAAAGGCGCAGGAAAAAGTCTTTCATCAGCTCGGCCGCTGGAAAGCGCTGAAAGACAGCAATCCGAACCTGATCATTGGCGTCGGCGGCTGCGTCGCTTCCCAGGAAGGCGCGCACATTCGCGAACGCGCCCACTACGTAGACGTCATTTTTGGGCCGCAAACGCTGCACCGCCTGCCCGAAATGATTAATCACGTGAACGGTACGCACAGCCCGATCGTTGACGTGAGCTTCCCCGAAATCGAGAAATTCGACCGTCTGCCGGAACCGCGCGCCGAAGGCCCGACCGCCTTTGTCTCCATCATGGAAGGCTGCAATAAATATTGTACGTTCTGCGTGGTCCCCTATACCCGCGGCGAAGAAGTTAGCCGTCCCTGCGACGATGTGCTATTTGAAGTTGCGCAACTGGCCGAACAGGGCGTGCGCGAAGTTAACTTGCTGGGCCAGAACGTTAACGCCTATCGCGGCGAAACCTATGACGGCAACATCTGCACCTTCGCCGAACTGATTCGTTTGGTGGCCGCCATCGACGGCATCGACCGTATTCGTTTCACCACCAGCCATCCGATCGAATTCACCGACGATATCATCAGCGTGTATGAAGATACGCCGGAGCTGGTCAGCTTCCTGCATCTGCCGGTGCAAAGTGGATCCGACCGCGTGCTGACGATGATGAAGCGTCGTCATACCGCGCTGGAATACAAAGCGATTATCCGCAAGTTACATAAAGCGCGTCCGGGCATTCAGATCAGTTCCGACTTTATTGTCGGCTTCCCCGGCGAGACTAAAGACGATTTTGAGCAGACCATGAACCTGATTGCCGACGTCAATTTCGACATGAGCTTCAGCTTCATCTATTCACCGCGCCCCGGCACCCCGGCGGCCGATATGGTGGACGACGTCAGCGAAGACGAGAAAAAACAGCGTCTGTATCTTCTGCAGGAACGCATTACCCAGCAGGCGATGCGTTTCAGTCGGCAGATGATGGGGACGGTACAGCGCGTACTGGTCGAAGGTACGTCCCGCAAGAACGTCATGGAGCTTTCCGGCCGCACCGAAAACAACCGTGTCGTCAACTTCGAAGGGTCGCCTGAGATGATCGGCAAGTTTGTAGACGTGGAAATCGTCGACGTTTACCCGAACTCGCTACGCGGCATACTGGTTCGCACCGAAGATCAAATGGGGCTACGCGTGATAGAATCGCCGGCGGCGGTCATCGCCCGTACCCGCAAAGAAAATGAGATTGGCGTTGGCATTTATCAACCCTGATAATCTCGCGAGCAACGGGCAGCCTTGGCTGCCCGAGTTCCCATCCCGATAATCCTGCCTTGTTTTTATGAAACTGCCCCCAATATCGGTAGTGCGACTTGCACCTTTTCGGGTTAGCGATAAATAATCATGGTTATTCATGCATAGCTAACGATCGCCAGTCGACGGGACTCCCGTCTCAATCCGTCCATTTTCCGGTTAAATACCAAGAGGAATAATTTGAACGTAACGACCAAAGAGATCACCCTCGAACCCGCGGACAATAAACGTTTACTCAGCCTGTGCGGCCCGTTTGATGACAACATCAAACAGTTAGAACGACGCCTGGGCATTGAAATCAACCGACGCGATAATCAATTCAAATTAGTCGGTACCGAACTTTGCGTTAAGGCGGCCGCCGATATCCTGCTGCATCTGTACGTTGATACCGCGCCGATGAAAGGTGCGAGCCAAGATATTGATCCAGAACAGATCCATCTGGCGATCAAAGAGTCCGGCGTCCTGGAGCAATCTGCCGACAGCGTGCCTGAATTCGGCAAAGCGGTGAACATTCGCACTAAACGCGGCGTCATCAAACCACGTACGCCGAATCAGGCGCAGTATATCGCCCATATTCTTGACCACGATATCTCGTTTGGCGTGGGCCCGGCCGGTACCGGGAAAACCTATCTGGCGGTCGCCGCCGCCGTCGATGCGCTGGAGCGCCAGGAAATCCGCCGAATTTTGCTGACCCGTCCGGCGGTGGAAGCCGGTGAAAAACTGGGCTTCCTGCCGGGTGACCTAAGCCAGAAAGTCGACCCGTATCTGCGCCCGCTGTATGACGCTTTGTTCGAAATGCTGGGCTTCGAAAAAGTCGAGAAACTGATTGAACGCAATGTGATTGAAGTCGCTCCGCTTGCTTATATGCGCGGTCGCACGCTCAACGATGCCTTCATCATTCTGGATGAAAGTCAGAACACCACGATCGAACAGATGAAGATGTTCCTGACGCGTATCGGCTTCAATTCGAAAGCCGTCATCACCGGCGACGTGACGCAGATCGACCTGCCGCGCAACCAGAAATCCGGGCTGCGGCACGCAATTGAAGTGCTGTCAGACGTCGAAGAAATCAGTTTCAACTTCTTCCACAGTGAAGACGTGGTGCGCCATCCGGTGGTCGCTCGTATCGTCAACGCCTATGAGGCCTGGGAAACGGCGGAGCAAAAGCGAAAAGATGCGCTAGCCGAACAGCGTAAACGCGAAGCGCTGCAAGCCGCGGGGCAGGAGCACAAATGAGTCAGGTCATTCTCGATCTGCAGATCGCCTGTGAAAACAGCAGCGGTCTGCCCTCAGAGGCTCATTTCCAGCGCTGGCTGGATACGGTGCTACCGCAGTTTCAGGCCGAGTCGGAGGTCACTATCCGCATCGTCGATGAGGCGGAAAGCCATGAGCTGAACCACACCTATCGCGGTAAAGACAAGCCCACCAACGTGCTCTCCTTCCCGTTCGAAGCACCGCCCGAAGTAGAACTGCCTCTGCTGGGCGACCTCATCATTTGCCGTCAGGTCGTCGAACAGGAAGCGGCCGAACAGGAAAAGACATCGGAAGAGCACTGGGCGCATATGGTGGTACACGGCTGCCTGCATCTGCTGGGCTACGACCACATTGAAGACAGCGAGGCCGAAGAGATGGAATCGCTGGAAACCGAGATCATGAAAGGGATGGGGTACGCCGATCCCTATCTGGCAGAAAAATAAACGGTTACCGAGTTGCGTTAAATTCGGTATCTTACACAGCTATATGCCAGCGGCGGCTTAACACGACCGTTTCCCCGCTGGTTTTCTTTCCCTAAACTGAGAGACGTAAACAGATACGCCATGAGCGACGACCATTCTTCCAACAGCGATAACCCCAGCCCCAAAAAAGGCTTCTTTTCTCTTATTCTCAACCAGCTTTTTCACGGTGAACCCAAAGATCGTAACGACCTGCTCACGCTGATTCGTGATTCGGAACAAAACGATCTCATCGACCCGGAAACCCGCGACATGCTGGAAGGGGTAATGGATATCGCTGAACAGCGAGTACGGGATATCATGATCCCGCGTTCGCAGATGATTACCCTGAAGCACAATCAAACGCTTGAAGAGTGCCTGGACGTGATTATCGAGTCCGCCCACTCCCGCTTCCCGGTCATCAGCGAAGATAAAGATCACATCGAAGGGATTCTGATGGCCAAGGATTTGCTGCCGTTCATGCGCAGCGATTCCGAACCGTTTAGTATGGACAAAGTCCTGCGCCCTGCCGTCGTCGTACCGGAAAGCAAACGCGTCGACCGTATGCTGAATGAATTCCGCTCGTTGCGCTATCACATGGCTATCGTCATCGACGAATTCGGCGGTGTTTCCGGGCTGGTCACGATTGAAGACATTCTGGAACTCATCGTCGGGGAGATCGAAGATGAATACGATGATGAGGAAGATCGCGACATCCGCCATTTGACCCGCCAGACATATACCGTCCGGGCGCTGACGCCGATTGAAGACTTCAACGAGTCCTTCTCCACCCAATTCAGCGACGAAGAGGTAGACACCATCGGCGGTCTGATTATGCAGGCATTCGGTCATCTGCCGGCTCGGGGGGAAACCATCGAGCTGGACGGCTACCAATTTAAAGTCGCCATGGCGGACAGCCGCCGGATTATTCAAGTCCACGTCAGAATACCTGACCACGCTCCGCAACCCATATTGGAAAACTAGTCAGCTATGACTGTTGCTTCCCTGTTACAACGCCAGCAGAGCCGGATTCTGCTGGCGCTTTTATTCGGCGCCAGCGGCACGCTGGCATTTTCCCCTTTTGATATCTGGCCCGCCGCCCTGCTCTCCCTCTTCGGTTTACAGGCGCTGACGCTGGGCCGTAGCGTCCGTCAGTCTGCCGCCGTTGGTTTTGCGTGGGGCTTCGGGCTATTCATCAGCGGCGTACAGTGGGTGTATGTCAGCATCGCCAATTTCGGCGGTATGCCGGGCCCCATTAACGTGGGTCTGGTTGTTCTGCTGGCGCTCTATCTGGCGCTGTACCCGATGCTGTTTGCCGGCGTCCTGGCCCGTTTTTGGCCTAAGGCAAACCTGTGGCGCGTCGCTATCGCCGCGCCCGCGCTCTGGCAGCTGACCGAGTTCCTGCGCGGCTGGGTGCTGACCGGCTTTCCGTGGCTCCAGTTCGGCTATAGCCAAATCGACGGTCCCTTAAAGGGGCTGGCGCCGATTCTCGGCGTAGACGCCGTCACGTTTGTGCTGATGATCGTCAGTGGGTTACTGACCTTTGCCATCACGATCCGCCATTGGCTGCCGGTGATCATCGCCGCGGCCATGCTTCTGCTGCCGTGGCCATTGCGAGGCGTCGCCTGGTTCAAACTGGAGCCGGATCGCGCGGTCAACGTCGCGCTGGTGCAAGGCAACATTCCCCAGTCGCTGAAATGGGATCCGGACGAGCTGCTGAACACGCTAAAAATCTATCTGGACAGCAGTCTGCCCGCGATGGGAAAAGCGCCGATCATCATTTGGCCGGAGTCGGCGATTCCCGACATAGAATCCCGCCAGCAGGCGTATTTGAATCTGGTCGATCGCGCGCTGCTTGAGCGCCATAGCAGCCTGATCACCGGCATCGTCGACGTCCGTCCGAAAGACAACGACGCGGACTATTACAACAGCATCATCGTTCTGGGTGACAAGCAGCCTTACCACTACCCCACCAGCAACCGCTACAACAAGCACCACTTGGTGCCTTTCGGCGAGTTTGTACCGCTGGAGACCCTGCTACGCCCGTTGGCGCCGCTGTTCGATCTGCCGATGTCGTCATTTAGTCGCGGCAACTATGTGCAGCCGCAGCTGGAAGTGAGCGGCTACCGGCTTACGGCCACGATTTGCTACGAGATTATTCTGGGTCAGCAGGTGCGTGACAATTTCCGGGAAAATACCGATATGCTGCTCACCATCTCGAACGATGCGTGGTTTGGTCACTCCATTGGGCCGTGGCAGCACTTACAGATGGCGAGAATGCGTGCGCTGGAACTTGGCCGACCGTTGCTGCGCAGCACGAACAACGGCATTACGGCCGTCGTCACGCCGAATGGCGACGTCAGCGCCTCCCTGCCGCAGTTCACGCGTGAAGTGCTGGAAACCTCCGTCACCCCGGCGACCGGCATGACGCCTTACGCACGTTGGGGCGCGTGGCCGCTATGGGCGCTGACAGCCATCTTCGGCTTCTGCGCCATACTCTCCCCCCGCCGCCGCTGACCCTCCCCCCGTTATCGGACATCGTGAATAAGAAAGGGCATGCTAAGCATGCCCTTTTTAACTCCTGGCATATTAATTGCTAAAACCTATGCGACGCGGCCAACCTGGCGTCTTTTAAGCGTGTCTGATCCCACGCAGCACGAATTCGGGGCAGCGATAGCACCAAAGTAGTGCCAAGCCGACCAAGTGCTGCAATTTAGTGCAGTTCAACTCTCAAAAAGAGACATAACGGGCTCAGATTGTTAACAGTTGGCTTTTTTTAACGATGTAGTTGTTTATTTGCGCTTTCGCGGTGCACCCGCAAAGCGCCACTCATTGATTAGCGCCATCACTACAGCAAAGGAGTTAGCACATGCAATTGCGTAAACTGGCACTTTCACTACTTCTGGCAGGTACGGCGGCAGGCAGTCTGGCTCATGCGGAAGAGCTGACCGGCACATTGAAGAAAGTGAAAGACAACGGGGTCATCGTTATCGGACACCGCGAATCTTCCGTTCCTTTCTCTTATTACGACAATCAACAGAAAGTCGTGGGTTATTCCGAAGCCTATTCAGACAGGATCGTTGAAGCCGTCAAAAAGAAAATTGGGGCGCCAAACCTTCAGGTCAAACTGCTTCCTATCACCGCGCAGAACCGAATCCCGCTGCTGCAAAACGGCACTTACGATCTGGAGTGCGGTTCCACCACTAATAACCTGGAGCGTCAGAAACAGGCCGACTTCTCCAACACCATCTTCATCATCGGCACCCGTCTGATGACCAAAGTGGATTCCGGCATCAAGGATTTCCCGGACTTGGCCGGCAAAACCGTCGTGGTGACCTCCGGAACCACCTCTGAAGTGCTGCTGAACAAGATGAACGACGAGAAGAAAATGAAGATGCGCATCATCAGCGCGAAAGACCACGGTGACTCCTTCCGCACGCTGGAAAGCGGCCGGGCGGTAGCCTTTATGATGGATGATGCTCTGCTGGCGGGCGAACGCGCCAAGTCAAAAAATCAAAATCAGTGGGTCATTCTTGGGCAACCGCAGTCCAAAGAAGCCTATGGCTGCATGATGCGTAAAGACGATCCGCAATTCAAAGCCCTGGTCGACGAAACCATCGCCCAGATCCAGACGTCAGGTGAGGCCGAAAAATGGTTTGATACCTGGTTCAAGCAGCCGATTCCGCCGCGCAATCTGAACCTGAACTTCGAACTGTCTGACGATATGAAAGCCTTGTTCAAAGCACCCAACGACAAAGCCTTTTAAGCTCAGCGCTCACAAGATAATGGTTCAGGCATTTTGATTGCTGATTTGCGAACATGCTGACGGGCTCGGGTCAGTCGCTCCCTGGCTTGAGCTCCAGACCGTTCACAAGTCTTCGGGTAGCCTAGACGGCTACCCTTTTTACCGGAGTTTTTTATGTCAACAGATTGGAATTGGGGTATTTTCCTGCAATCCGCTCCATTTGGTAATACCACTTACCTTGGATGGATTATTTCCGGCCTACAAGTGACCGTCTCACTGTCCCTGTGCGCCTGGGTCATCGCATTCTTGCTGGGTTCGCTGCTGGGGATTATTCGTACCGCGCCCAATCGTTTCATCTCTGGCATCGGCACCTGTTACGTGGAGCTGTTTCGTAACGTCCCGCTTATCGTCCAGTTCTTCATCTGGTATCTCGTGGTTCCCGAACTGCTGCCGGTCGAACTTGGCATGTGGTTCAAAGCGGAGCTGGATCCGAATATTCAGTTTTTCCTGTCGTCCATGATCTGCCTCGGTATGTTCACGGCCGCACGTGTCTGCGAACAGGTTCGCGCCGGCATTCAGTCTCTGCCCCGAGGCCAGAGAGCCGCCGGTCTGGCGATTGGCCTGACGCTGCCGCAGACCTACCGCTACGTGCTCTTGCCCAACGCCTATCGCGTTATCGTTCCGCCATTGACGTCAGAGATGCTCAATCTGGTCAAAAATTCTGCGATAGCCTCGACGATCGGTCTGGTCGACATGGCCGCGCAGGCGGGCAAACTGCTCGACTATTCCGCGCACGCCTATGAGTCTTTCACGGCGATTACGCTGGCCTATATCGCCATCAACGCCATCATCATGTTGCTGATGCAGGTCGTTGAACGAAAAACCCGTTTGCCGGGCAATATGGGGAGCAAATAACAATGTATGAATTCGATTGGAGCTCGATCGCTCCCAGCCTGCCTTACCTGCTGCAAGGCCTTGGCGTCACGATTAAAATTACGGTGATTGCCGTTATTTTCGGTATTCTCTGGGGAACCCTTCTCGCCGTCATGCGGCTGTCTTCGTTCAAACCCATCAGCTGGTTTGCCAAACTGTACGTAAACTTGTTTCGTTCCGTACCGTTAGTCATGGTACTGCTGTGGTTTTACCTGATTGTGCCAAGCTTTTTACAAAATGTGCTTGGGCTGTCGCCGAAAACCGATATTCGGCTAGTTTCGGCTATGGTAGCCTTCTCCCTGTTTGAGGCGGCCTACTACTCTGAGATCATCCGCGCCGGGATTCAGAGTATCGCGCGCGGACAGGCTTCCGCCGCATTGGCGCTGGGCATGACACACTGGCAGTCCATGAGACTGGTGATACTGCCTCAAGCTTTCCGGGCAATGGTTCCGCTACTGCTGACTCAGGGTATTGTCCTATTTCAGGACACCTCTCTGGTGTACGTACTCAGTCTGGCTGATTTCTTCCGCACCGCCTCCAGCATCGGTGAGCGCGACGGAACTCAGGTCGAGATGATTCTGTTTGCCGGGTTTGTTTATTTTATTATCAGCATCTGCGCATCAATGCTGGTTAATTATCTGAAGAAAAGGACGGTTTGATGATTTCCCTGAAAAATGTTTCTAAGTGGTACGGTCAATTTCAGGTACTTACCGACTGCTCCACAGAAGTCAAAAAAGGTGAGGTAGTCGTCGTTTGCGGCCCTTCCGGCTCCGGTAAATCGACCCTCATCAAAACCGTTAATGGACTCGAGCCCATTCAGGAAGGGCAAATTGAAGTTAATGGCATCGCCGTTAACGACAAGCGCACCAATCTGGCCCAGCTGCGCTCTAAAGTCGGCATGGTGTTCCAGCATTTTGAGCTATTTCCGCATTTATCGATCATCGATAACCTCACCCTGGCGCAGGTCAAGGTGCTCAAGCGTGAGCGTGATCCTGCCCGTGAAAAGGCCAAAAAGCTGCTGGATCGCGTCGGTCTCTCCGCGCACGCGGACAAATATCCGGGACAGCTTTCCGGCGGCCAGCAGCAGCGTGTGGCTATCGCCCGTGCGCTGTGCATGGACCCCATCGCGATGCTGTTCGACGAACCAACTTCGGCGCTTGACCCGGAAATGATTAATGAAGTGCTGGACGTGATGGTCGAACTGGCGCAAGAAGGAATGACTATGATGGTCGTGACCCACGAAATGGGCTTCGCTCGCAAAGTGGCGCACCGGGTCATTTTCATGGACGAGGGCAAGATTGTCGAAGACACCCGCAAAGAGGACTTCTTCACGAATCCCAAGTCCGAACGCGCTAAAGACTTTCTGGCGAAAATCCTGCACTAATATTCGAGTTCAGCGCAGTGCATCACTGCACAACGTCAGCATTGTGATCCCAAAATCCCGGCAACCGATGCCGGGATTTTTTACATCAATGGTGACCGTGGGAATGAACGCCGGAAACCCCGAGAGTGCGACGTTCTCGCTAGGGCTGGAAAGGCTGGCGATGAAATTGGTCGTGCGAACATTTCGGGCAGCGCGGCAGTACCTCCGGGGTATAAAAAGTCAGGTGGTAGTGGCAGTTTTCGCACACCAGGTTACCTAACCCGACCACCTCGCCGCTGTGATAGACGCCGTGGTGGTTGACGTCCTGAAACATCTCCCTCCACTCCAACTGCGTTTTGTCTGTGATGTCCGCCAGCTCCTGCCACAGGCTTTCCTTGATGACGCGCATAAAAACGCTGTCGGTGATTTCGTCCCGGCTCTCCTCATAGCTACGTGCGAACTCAGCGAGATCGCGCCGGATTGCCTTAAGGATCTGTTCGCCTTCCTGCTCCGTCAAGGCGTTATCCTCTGCAATACGGCGGCGCGCATGATCGATAAGCTTCGCCATATCACGCTCTCCGCCATGTAAACGCGCGGTGATATCCGACATTAACGTCTGGTAGTAACGACTGACTGTCTTCATTACGACTCCTCAACAAACCGGGTGGAATGAGGCATGCGCCACCCTTTTTGCCGCAGGGCGACCCCCTGGTGATATCAGCACTCAGGATGGTTTCAGTGTAGATGATTTTCCTGAGCGAACCGCAGGCCGGGTCACGCTCTGAGCTTCCCCCGCCTTTTCGCCGCCATCGGAAGCGCGAACGAACCGTCGCTGATGAACGACTACGGCATAAATCCGCCCCGGACGGCCTCAAGGTGTTGTTGCCCAAGACGCTTATCAGCTATGCTATGCGGATCTTTTAGTATGCACAATGGGCTACAAACGTAGCCATTATCACTACCCAAAGGACCACTGGCAGCCATGCATGAGCAATACCGCCCAGATGAAATAGAAGCGCAAGTCCAGCTTCACTGGCAAGAAAAACAAACCTTCAAAGTGACCGAAGACTCCAGCAAGGAAAAATACTATTGCCTTTCCATGCTGCCTTACCCTTCTGGCCGACTCCATATGGGACACGTCCGTAACTACACCATCGGCGATGTCATCTCACGCTATCAGCGCATGCTCGGTAAAAACGTGCTACAGCCTATCGGCTGGGACGCCTTTGGTCTGCCGGCGGAAGGCGCGGCGGTTAAAAATAAAACCGCTCCCGCTCCCTGGACCTACGACAACATCGAATACATGAAGAACCAGCTGAAACTGCTGGGCTTCGGTTACGACTGGGATCGCGAGATCGCCACCTGCAAACCTGACTATTACCGTTGGGAACAGTGGTTCTTCACCAAGCTGTACGAAAAGGGCCTGGTCTATAAGAAAACGTCCGCCGTCAACTGGTGCCCGAACGATCAAACCGTACTGGCTAATGAACAGGTCATCGACGGCTGCTGCTGGCGCTGTGACAGCAAGGTGGAACGCAAAGAAATCCCACAGTGGTTCATCAAAATCACTGACTACGCGGACCAACTGCTGAACGATCTGGATACGCTGGAAAGCTGGCCGGAGCAGGTGAAAACCATGCAACGTAACTGGATCGGCCGTTCCGAAGGCGTCGAAATTACCTTCGACATCGCGGACAGCGATCGCCAGATGACGGTTTACACGACGCGCCCCGATACCTTCATGGGCGTGACCTATGTCGCCGTCGCCGCAGGGCATCCTTTATCTCTGCTGGCCGCAGAAAAAAATCCTGCGCTGAATGACTTCATCGAAGAGTGCCGCAATACCAAAGTGGCCGAAGCCGACATGGCGACGATGGAGAAAAAAGGCATGGCGACCGGGCTGTACGCCATTCACCCACTGAACGGCGAAAAAGTACCGGTATGGATCGCGAACTTTGTGCTGATGGAATACGGCACCGGCGCAGTCATGGCCGTACCGGCTCACGACCAACGCGACTGGGAGTTCGCCACCAAATACGGTCTGCCGATCAAACAGGTGATTCAGGCCGCGGAAGGCCAAGACGTCGACCTGTCCGCTCAGGCGCTGACGGAGAAAGGCCGCCTGTTCAACTCCGGCGAATTCGACGGTCTTGATTACGATGAAGCCTTCAAAGCCATCGCCGACACGCTGGTTGAAAAAGGCGTCGGACAGCGCAAGGTCAATTACCGGCTGCGCGACTGGGGCGTTTCCCGTCAGCGTTACTGGGGCGCACCGATCCCAATGGTCACGCTGGAAGACGGCACGGTCATACCGACGCCTGAAGATCAGCTGCCGGTCAAATTGCCCGAAGATGTGGTCATGGACGGCATCACCAGCCCGATCAAAGCCGATCCTGAATGGGCGAAAACCACGGTCAACGGCCAGCCAGCGCTGCGTGAAACCGATACCTTCGATACCTTCATGGAATCGTCCTGGTACTATGCGCGCTACACCTGCCCGCAGTTCGACGAAGGCATGCTGGATCCCGCCGCGGCCAACTACTGGCTGCCGGTCGACCAGTATGTTGGCGGCATCGAACACGCCATCATGCATCTGATGTATTTCCGTTTCTTCCACAAACTGCTGCGCGACGCCGGTCTGGTCAACTCCGACGAACCTGCTAAGCGCCTGCTGTGTCAGGGGATGGTGTTGGCGGACGCCTTCTACTACGTCGGCAAAAACGGCGAGCGCGTGTGGATCTCTCCGGCCGACGTGACCGTTGAGCGCGATGAGAAAGGCCGTATTGTGAAAGCCTTCGACGCCGAAGGCCGCGAAGTGATTTATGCCGGCATGAGCAAAATGTCGAAATCGAAAAATAACGGCATCGACCCGCAGGTCATGGTGGAAAAATACGGCGCGGATACCGTACGTCTGTTTATGATGTTCGCTTCCCCCGCAGAAATGACGCTTGAGTGGCAGGAATCCGGCGTTGAAGGCGCTAACCGCTTCCTGAAACGCGTATGGAAACAGGTTCTGGATCACACCGCCAAAGGTGCGGTACAGCCGCTCGACGTGGCGAAATTGACGGACGGTCAGAAGTCCCTGCGTCGCGATCTGCACAAAACCATCGCCAAGGTCACTGACGATATTGGTCGTCGTCAGACGTTCAATACCGCCATTGCCGCTATCATGGAACTGATGAACAAGCTGGCGAAGGCTTCCCAGGACAGTGACCAGGATCGCGCCCTGACTCAGGAAACGCTGCAAGCCGTCGTCCGCATGCTGTATCCGTTCACCCCGCATATTTGCTTCACGCTGTGGCAAGAGCTGCACGGCGAAAGCGATATCGATAACGCGCCGTGGCCGGTGGCGGATGAACAGGCTATGGTTGAAGACTCGAAGCTGGTCGTCATTCAGGTCAACGGCAAAGTCCGCGGCAAAATTACCGTTGCGGCCGACGCCAACGAGCAGCAAGTTCGTGAACGCGCTGCAGAAGAACCGCTGGTTGCCAAGTATCTTGATGGCGTGACCGTGCGGAAAGTGATTTACGTCCCTGGAAAACTGCTTAACCTGGTTGTGGGTTAAGGCGAGGAGGAACTTGTGCGACACCCACTTTTGACGTTGTTGCTGGGACTGGCGGTACTTATTACCGCTGGTTGCGGTTTTCATCTGCGCGGCACGACTCAGGTGCCGCATCAGTTGCATAATCTGATTCTGGATAGCTCAGACCCGTATGGGCCGATGACGCGCGCGGTGCGCGAACAGCTTCGTCTCAACGATGTGAACATCGTTGAGAACTCCAAACGTCAGGACATTCCGTCCCTGCGCGTGCTTAACACCACGCTGACACGCAGCACCGCGTCTGTTTTCCAGGATGGTAAAGCCGCTGAGTATCAGTTTGTCATGGAGCTGAAAGCACAGGTGCTGATGCCGGGAGACGACATCTACCCGATCAGCGTCAAAGTTTTCCGCACCTTCTTTGATAACCCGCTCACGGCGCTCGCCAAAGACGCCGAGCAGGATATTATCCTCCAGGAAATGCGCGTACAGGCCGCCCAACAATTGGTGCGAAACCTGCTGACCGTGAAGGTAAGCAAAAACGCCCAGCAGGAGAAGGAAACGACGTCCCCTGCTCCTGCCGTGCCTGCACGTTCATGACCCGGATTTATCCTGAGCAACTCGCCGCGCAGCTCCGAGAGGGGCTGCGCGGTTGTTATCTGCTGTTCGGCAACGATCCGCTGCTACTGCAGGAAAGTCAGGATCACATCAGCCGTACCGCTCAACAGCAAGATTTTAATGAACAATTCCGGTTTACGCTGGATAACACGACTGACTGGGACGCCATCTTCGGCGCCTGTCAGGCGCTAAGTCTATTCTCATCACGACAGATATTGTCGCTGACGCTGCCAGACTCCGGTCCTGGGGCGCCGATAGGCGAACAGCTGGTGAAACTCGCCGGATTACTCCATCCTGACATTCTGCTGATTTTGCGCGGCGCCAAGCTCACCCGCGCCCAGGAGAACAGCGCCTGGTTCAAAGCCTTGTCGCAAAAAAGCATCTACGTGCCCTGCATGACGCCCGAACAGGAGCAACTGCCGCGCTGGGTTATGCAACGCGCCAAGAGTATGAAGCTGGAACTGGATGAGCCGGCCTGCCAGTTGCTCTGCTACTGCTATGAAGGCAACCTGCTGGCCTTGTCCCAGGCACTGGAACGTCTATCGTTGCTCTACCCCGACGGCAAATTGCCGCTGCCCCGCGTTGAACAGGCCGTCAGCGATGCCGCGCATTTTTCGCCATTTCATTGGCTGGACGCGCTCCTGGCGGGAAAAAGCAAACGCGCCTGGCACATCCTGCACCAGCTACGTTTGGAAGAGTGCGAGCCCGTCATTTTACTGCGAACCGTGCAGCGTGAACTATTGCTGCTGCTACAGTTGAAACGGCAGATGGTCGCCACTCCACTGCGTACCTTGTTCGACCAACATAAAATCTGGCAAAACCGCCGTTCCCTGATAACGCAGGCCTTGCAGCGCCTGTCGTTGGAACAGCTACAGCAGGCCATCACCCTGCTCGCCAGACTGGAAATCACCCTGAAACAGAATTACGGCCAGCCTATTTGGGCAGAATTAGAGACACTGGCGATGATCTTGTGTGGAAAAGCCCTGCCCGATAGTTTGATTGAGGTCTACTGATTTGCCGATCCCGGATACCACTAGCGAACTGACCGCCTACTTCGGCGGGACGTTCGACCCGATTCACTTCGGCCACCTGCGCCCCGTGGCCGCACTGGCGGCTGAAGTCGGATTGCAGCAGGTCGTCCTGCTGCCCAATAATGTCCCCCCACACCGCGAACAACCTGAAGCCGACGCCCGTCAGCGTAAAGAGATGGCCGCGCTGGCGATCGCGAATAACCCGCTTTTCCGCATCGATGACCGTGAACTACGGCGGGAAACGCCTTCGTACACGATTGAGACATTGGAAGCGTTAAGACGGGAAGCCGGTCCGACGACACCGCTGGCGTTTATCATCGGTCAGGATTCGCTGCTCACGCTGCATCGCTGGCACCGCTGGCAGGAAATTCTGTCCTATTGCCACCTGCTGGTATGCGCCCGCCCAGGCTATAGCCGCACGCTGGAAACCCCTGAATTACAGCAATGGCTGACGTCCCGTCACACTACCGAGGTTAGCCGGTTGCACCAGCATCCGCACGGGTTAATCTATCTGGCGAACACTCCGCTGCTGCCCATTTCCGCTACTGAAATTCGTCAGCGCAGGCAACAGGGGCGCGACTGCAGCGACCTTTTGCCCGCCCCCGTGCTGAATTATATAGATACACACGGGCTGTACCGATAGCGACGGCTTTATACCACTCAACATGACTGCATGGTATACTCCGCCGCTGGTTCAAACGGCAGGCAACCCGCCTGCCCCGGCAGACTCGCCACGCTTTTGCGCGCATGCTGAAAGCGACATCGCTCCGCCCATCAAGCTCAGGCTGATTAACATTACCCCAGGGGGAACATTTGCAAGGCCAAGCACTCCAAGACTTCGTTATTGATAAAATCGACGACCTGAAAGGTCAGGACATCGTGGCGTTGGACGTCACCAAGAAGTCCAGCATCACAGACTGCATGATCATCTGTACCGGAACTTCTAGCCGCCACGTCGCGTCCATCGCCGACCACGTCGTGCAAGAATCTCGCGCCGCTGGTCTGCTCCCGCTGGGCATAGAGGGCGAAGCGCTGGCTGACTGGGTTGTTGTCGACCTGGGCGACGTGATTGTCCATGTCATGCAGGAAGACAGCCGTCAGCTGTACGAACTGGAAAAGCTCTGGAGTTGATATGAAACTGCAACTGGTCGCCGTGGGCACCAAAATGCCCGACTGGGTGCAGACCGGCTTTAGCGATTATCTGCACCGTTTTCCGAAGGATATGCCACTGGAACTGGTGGAGGTTCCTGCCGGGAAACGGGGCAAAAACGCCGATATTCGCCGCATTCTTGAGCGAGAGGGCGAACAAATGCTGGCCGCCGTGGGGAAAGGCAACCTGATTGTGACGCTGGATATTCCCGGCTCACCGTGGGAAACCCCGCAGCTGGCCCAACAGCTGGAACGTTGGAAACTGGACGGGCGCAACGTGAGTTTGCTGATTGGCGGGCCGGAAGGCCTGTCGCCGCAATGCAAAACGGCGGCCGAACAGAGCTGGTCACTGTCCCCATTGACGCTGCCCCACCCACTGGTGCGCGTACTGGTGGCAGAGAGCCTGTACCGGGCCTGGAGTATTACGGCTAACCATCCTTACCACCGGGAGTAAGGCGATACTATGAACTATCAGAACTGATCCTGCCGGATGAACATAGAGCGTAAACCTTTTCGTGATTATACGGCTGAGTCGGCCCTGTTTGTACGCCGCGCGCTGGTGGCGTTTTTGGGCATTCTGCTGCTGATCGGCATCCTCGTTGTCAATCTGTATCATCTACAGATTTCACGCTTTGACGACTACCGCACCCGCTCCAACGAAAACCGCATCAAGTTGGTCCCTATCGCGCCCAGCCGTGGCATTATCTATGACCGCAACGGCACGCCCCTGGCCCTGAACCGGACCATCTACCAGCTAGAGCTAATCCCTGAAAAGGTCAATAACCTTGAAGCTACGCTGGACGCACTGAAGCCCATCGCCGATCTCACCGACGAAGACCTGGATGCTTTCCGCAAAGAGCGCAAGCGTTCGCGCCGTTTCACCTCTATCGCGGTGAAAACCGGCCTGTCCGATGTGCAGGTCGCGCGCTTTGCGGTGAACCAATATCGCTTCCCCGGCGTTGAAGTCAAAGGCTACCAGCGTCGCTATTATCCCTACGGTTCCGCGCTGACCCACGTTATCGGCTACGTATCCAAAATCAACGACCGTGATCTCGACCGGCTGGCGAAAGAGGACAAGCTGGCGGACTACGCGGCAACGCACGATATCGGCAAACTCGGCATAGAACGCTACTACGAAGACCTGCTGCACGGCAGACCGGGCTATGAAGAGGTTGAAGTCAATAACCGTGGACGCGTCATTCGCCAGCTGCACGAACAGCCGCCGCAGGCTGGAAAAGATGTCTATCTGACGCTGGATCTGAATTTGCAGATTTACATCGAAAAACTGCTGGAAGGCAGTCGCGCTGCGGTCATCGTCACCGATCCGCGCGACGGCGGTCTTTTGGCGATGGTATCCACGCCCAGCTACAACCCAAACCTGTTTGTCGACGGCATTTCAGGCAAAGATTATCGCACGCTGCTCAACGACCCCAACCGCCCGCTGATTAACCGTGCCACGCAAGGCGTCTATCCGCCGGCGTCGACCGTAAAACCCTATATCGCGGTTTCCGCGCTGACGGCAGGCGTCATTACGCCCAATACTTCGCTGTTCGACCCTGGCTGGTGGCAGCTTCCAGGGTCGGAAAAACGCTTCCGCGACTGGAAAAAATGGGGACACGGACGGCTCAATCTGACCAAAGCGCTGGAAGAGTCGGCGGATACCTATTTCTACCAGGTCGCCTACGACTTGGGCATCGATCGCCTGTCTGAGTGGATGACGAAATTCGGTTACGGCGACTATACCGGTATCGATTTGTCTGAAGAGCGCGCCGGAATTATGCCGACGCGAGACTGGAAGATGCGGCGATATAAAAAGCCCTGGTATCAGGGTGATACCATCCCGGTCGGTATTGGTCAGGGCTACTGGACCGCCACGCCCATCCAAATGCTGAAAGCGTTGACGACTCTGATCAACGACGGTCAGGTTAAAACGCCGCACCTGCTCGCCAGTACGCAGGAGCACGGCGTCAAAGTGCCTTTCGCCCAGCAAGAGCATACGCAGATTGGCGATATTCACTCGGGCTATTGGGAACTGGTCAAAGACGGCATGTATGGCGTCGCCAACCGCGCCAACGGCACTGCGCACAAAACCTTTGCGGACTCGCCGTACAAAATCGCGGCCAAGTCCGGTACGGCGCAGGTATTCGGCCTGAAGGAAAACGAGACCTATAACGCTCATAAAATTGCTGAACGGCTGCGCGACCACAAGCTCATGGTTGCCTTCGCCCCGTACAATGACCCGAAAGTGGCCATGACCATTATTTTGGAAAACGGCGGCGCCGGACCCGCGGTCGGGACAATCGTGCGCCAGATCCTCGACCATATTATTTTGGGCGACAACAACGTCAATCTCCCGGTCGCGCCCCCCGCGCCTCCCGGCAGTGAAACTGAGTAGGCAAATTCATGACCGACAGCCAACAAAAAGGCTCAATCTGGACCAAGATCCATATTGATCTCCCGTTTCTTCTCTGCGTACTGGCGCTGCTCTCCTACAGCCTGATTGTCATGTGGAGCGCCAGCGGGCAGAACATTGATATGATGGAGCGCAAAGTCGCTCAATGCATACTCGGCCTGATTGTGATGATCATCATGGCTCAGATCCCGCCCCGTGTGTACGAAGGCTGGGCGCCTTACTTATATGTCGTATGCGTGATCCTGTTGGTATTAGTGGACGTCTTCGGCCAGATTAGTAAAGGCGCGCAGCGCTGGTTGGATCTGGGCGTGGTCCGGTTCCAGCCGTCCGAGATCGCCAAAATCGCGGTTCCGCTGATGGTATCGCGCTATATCAACCGCGATATGTGTCCTCCTTCCCTGAAAAATACCGCCATAGCGCTAACCCTGATTTTCGTGCCTACGCTGCTGGTAGCGGCGCAGCCTGATCTGGGGACGTCGATTTTGATCTGCGCATCGGGCCTGTTCGTTCTCTTTCTCGCGGGTATGAGCTGGCGACTGATTGGCTTCGCCGCCTTACTGCTGGCCGCCTTCATCCCCATTCTTTGGTTTTTCCTCATGCACGATTATCAGCGAGACAGGGTAATGATGCTGTTGGACCCGGAGACCGATCCCTTGGGTGCGGGTTATCATATTATCCAGTCCAAAATCGCCATTGGTTCTGGCGGCCTTTCCGGCAAGGGCTGGTTGCAGGGCACGCAGTCGCAGTTGGAATTCCTGCCGGAACGCCATACCGACTTCATTTTTGCCGTGTTGGCGGAAGAGCTTGGCCTGATTGGCGTGCTGATTCTGCTGACGCTTTATCTGTTCCTGATTATGCGCGGTCTGGTGATCGCCGCCAACGCACAGAATTCCTTCGGCCGCGTCATGGTCGGCGGTTTGATGCTAATCTTCTTTGTCTACGTTTTCGTCAACATCGGCATGGTCAGTGGTATTCTGCCCGTGGTCGGTGTACCGCTGCCATTGGTCAGCTATGGCGGATCGGCTCTGGTGGTCTTGATGGCGGGATTCGGTATCGTCATGTCGATACATACTCACCGCAAAATGTTATCCAAAAGCTTATAGAGGTGGGCAATGCGTAAGAATTGGCTAGGGATTGTCACACTCGGTCTGCTGTTGTCTGGTTGTAGCACCGAGATGGAACAGGCGAGGCCCGCGCCTGCGCCGACGGTTTACAACGGCCCGGTGGAAGAGATCGGCGGGGCGGAGCCGCGCTATGAACCGTTCAATCCTTCCACGATGAAGGATTACACCGTTAACGGCCGAAGCTACAAAATCGTCAAAGATCCGCAGAACTTCAGCCAGACCGGTTTGG
>NZ_LUTP01000022.1 GCF_002111585.1 Lonsdalea iberica | reverse complement strand
GACGGAGACCGCGGCCACCATCCCTTTCAGCGGGTTTTTCTTGAGTTTGCCGTTAGCGACCATCGCATTCAGCGCATCAGCCAGCGCTACGCAGGCGCCGGTGATGGAGGCGGTACGCGTGCCGCCGTCGGCCTGCAAGACATCGCAGTCTAGCGTGATGGTATATTCGCCCAGCGTTTTCAGATCGAGCGCTGCGCGCAGAGAACGGGCGATCAGGCGCTGGATCTCCAGCGTGCGTCCGCCCTGTTTGCCGCGTGAGGCTTCGCGCGCATTACGAGTGTGCGTCGAACGCGGCAGCATGCCGTATTCCGCGGTCACCCAACCCTTGCCCTGCCCTCTTAAAAAGCGCGGTACGCCTTCTTCCACCGTGGCATTACACAACACTTTGGTGTCGCCGAATTCGACGAGGACGGAACCTTCAGCGTGTTTGGTGTAATGGCGGGTTAACGTGAGCGGGCGTATCTGTTGTGCACTTCGGCCTGTAGGGCGCATGGCTTCTCTCCGGCGGGTGAATGTTGACTGGCGCGCATTATACGGACTTCACCCGGCCCTGCCTACCGGCCCGGCGGATTAAAAGCGGGCGCGAATAGCGCCAGCGACAACGTCCCGAACGGCTGGAGCCACCGCCTTTCGGCATGTAAACTGTTAGCTCAACTTTTCAACAGTCAGTGAATTTACGCCATGCATGACGTGCGACAAACCGACCAAGATCCTCATACCCAACGCCCCTGGCAGCAGCAGGGAACAGCGCCGGATTACCGTTTTTCTCTGGCCAACGAACGCACGTTTCTCGCCTGGATCCGCACCGCGCTGGCCCTGCTGGCTGGCGCGGTCGCCATCGATCAGTTTACGACCACGCTGGCGTCGCCTGCCGTACGACAAGGGATTGCCGTGCTGTTGGCTCTGGCCGCGGCGCTGATGGCCGGGATGGCCTACCGGCGCTGGGCGGGCAATGAACGGGCGATGCGCCACGGCCTTCCTTTGCCGTATACCTCCCTGCTGGTCGTCTTCGCCTGCGGACTTGGCGCAGTCGCCATCGCACTCGCGCTGCTGATCATGCAACTGTAGGGCGCAAACAATGTCCTCTTCGCCGTTACCGCGCGACCCTGGCGTTCAGCCGGAACGTACCGTGCTGGCGTGGTCGCGTACCGCCATCCTGCTGCTGGTCAACACGGCCCTGTTGCTGAAGGCCGGAACATTAAGCACCCAACCGCTGCTGCTGGCCGCCGGTCTTCTGCTTTTGCTGGCATCGCTTGCGATTTTCATCTGGGTTCCGCTGCGCCTGAACGCCATCTACAGCGCACCGCAAACCTGCCATATTCCTCGCGCGATCATCATGCGTGGATTCACGCTAGCCTTTGTTTTAATTGCTTTGCTGATTGCCGGGCATGCGCTGTGTTCTCTGCTTGTGGCCCTATAACACGGGTTTATCACGCACCGTAGCTACATCCATTCTTCTTATTTTATCTATCTAAAACAACGAAATAGATAAACCCCCACCTATACCCTCAGGCTATACCCCACCGACAAACAAGTATTCGTCACCGCTCAGGCATCGTGAAATAGTCATAGGCAGAGAACGGGGCCCCCGGCAGGCACGAACGACGCGGAAGATGGCAAAGCGCAACGTCGGGCCGACACGGTGCACAGGCGGTTCGCTGGATGGAAACAGGTTCATGTCGACGTCCCCCGAGCGGCCAAGGTTCTGCCTTATTCCATTAACGATGAGAAACGACATTATGCTGATCCCTCAACCTTACCTGCTTTTCCTTGGCGACGTGACCGATCCTCTGGCGATCAAAACCGCACGCGGCATTCACGCGTGGCGTCCGGAACAGTGCGTCGGCCAACTGCGCCTGCCGGGCAGCACCCAGTCGCTGGGTCTGGACGATGTGGATATCGCCGCCGCTGCTGAGCGCGGCGCCAAAACACTGGTGCTCGGCACGGCAAACGCCGGGGGATTCCTGCCGTCACACTGGCTGGACACCGTGCGTGCCGCCATTGAGGCGGGCATGAACGTCGCCAACGGCTTGCACCAGCGTCTGGTTGACGTACCCGGCCTGCAGACGCTGGCAGAGAAACATCAGGTACAGCTGTTCGACATCCGCCACATGCGCCCGGAACTGTCCGTCGGCTCCGGCGAAAAACGTGGCGGCAAGCGCGTACTGACCGTCGGCACCGACTGCTCCGTCGGCAAAATGTACACCTCGCTGGCGCTGGAAGCGGCGATGCGCGATCTGGGCATGAAGGCGGACTTCCGCGCCACCGGCCAGACCGGGGTGCTCGTTGCCGGTGAAGGGATCGCGATAGATGCGGTAATCGCCGACTTCATCGCCGGGGCCGCCGAAGCGCTGTCCCCCGCCAACGACGACGACCACTGGGATATCGTGGAAGGTCAGGGTTCCCTGTTTCACCCCTCTTATGCAGGCGTCAGCACCGGCTTGATCCACGGCGCTCAGCCTCACTGGCTGGTGATGTGTCACGAGATGGGCCGCCCGCACATGCGTCACCTGCCGCACCAGCCGATGGTGAGTCTGGAGGAGTGCGTGGAAGCCAACCTGCGCGCCGCACGCGTCACCAGCCCGGAAGTGAAGCTGGCCGGTTTCGCCATCAACACCTCCCACTACACTGAACAGGAAGCGCGCGACTACTGCCAGGAGATCAGCCGACGCTTTGGCGTACCGGCGACTGACTCCGTCCGTTTCGGCATGCAGGACATCGCCGCGCTGTTGAAAGAACAGGAGTAAGCCGATGCGACAGATGCAGATCGAAACCGTGGAATTGCCTCTGGCTCGCCCGTTCGCCATCTCTCGCGGTACGCGTACCGCCATCACCGTGGTGCGGGTCACGTTGGAAGAACGCGGCTTTATCGGCCGCGGCGAATGCACGCCGACGGCCCACTACCAGGAAACACCTGAAAGCGTCGTCCGACAATTGGAAACGGTGCGAGATGCCGTAGAACGCAGCCTTTCACTGAACGACCTGCAATCTTTACTGCCGCCGGGCGCCGCGCGCAATGCGATCGACTGCGCGCTGTGGCGGCTCAACGCAGCCCTGAACAAACAGACACTATGGCAACATCTGGCGATTCAGCCGCCGCAGTCCGTCATCACCGCCGAAACGCTCAGCCTCGACACGTTGGAGAACATGGTCAAGGCCGCCGCTGACGCGGTGTCCCGCGGCGCGCTGCTGCTGAAAATCAAGCTGGACGGCGAGCAGATTGTGGAGAAAGTGGCGGCTATTCGTCAGGTAGCGCCTAACGTGACGCTGATCGTCGACGCCAACGAAGCCTGGGGAGGGCGCGATCTGGGCCCGCTGCTCCAGCAGCTCGCCGCTTGCCGTGTCGCCATGGTGGAACAACCGCTCCCCGCCGGAGAAGACGAGGCGCTGGCGGACTTCATCCACGCGATTCCGATCTGCGCCGATGAAAGTTGTCATCACGGCGGAGACATCGCCGCGCTGCGCGATCGCTACGAAATGATCAACATCAAGCTCGACAAGTGCGGCGGCCTGACCGAAGCGCTGGCGATGGTCAATGAAGCCAAACGGTGCGGTCTGCGCATCATGATCGGCTGCATGCTCGGCTCTTCGCTGGCGATGGAAGCCGCGCTACCGGTCACGCTCAGCGCCATTCATGTCGATCTGGACGGCCCTATCTGGCTGGCGGCGGACAGCGCCCCTTATTTGACCTACAACCTCGGCCGCATTTGGCTATAACCACAAACCCCGGAGTGACGATGACGGATACCCAGTCCACAAAGCCGACCACCGCCACAGCATCCGGCAACGCGCCGCGTCCGGTGCTGGAAATCCACGACCTGAGCGTCAGCTTTAACGGCCGCTCCGGCAACCATTTGGCGCTGAAAGGCGTCTCTTTCACGCTGAATAAAGGTGAAGTGGTGGCCGTCGTGGGCGAAAGCGGCTCGGGTAAATCCGTGACCTCGCTGACGGTCATGGGCCTGCTGGCTAACGCCGCGCGCATCGAGCGCGGGGCGATTCGCTTTACCACGCGCGGCGGCGAACAGCACTCGCTGCTGCAAATGAAAGACGACGCCCGCCGCCAACTGCGCGGCCGTGAAATGGCGATGATCTTTCAGGAACCGATGACCTCCCTGAACCCCGTGCTGAAGGTCGGCGATCAGCTGACTGAAGCGCTGTTAGATCATCAGATCTGCGATGCGGCGGCGGCCGACGGCAAGGCGCGAGCGCTGCTGCGCAAAGTGCGTATCGCCGACGTTGACCGGGTGATGAACAGCTATCCGCACTCGCTGTCCGGGGGCATGCGCCAGCGGGTGATGATTGCGCAGGCGCTGGCCTGCGATCCGCAGTTGCTGATCGCCGATGAACCGACGACGGCGCTGGACGTCACCGTACAGGCGCGCATTCTGCAAATCCTGCGCAACCTGCAACAGCAGAGCGACATGGCCGTGCTGTTTATCACCCACGATATGGGCGTTGTGGCAGAAATCGCCGACCGGGTTGTGGTGATGTACCGCGGCGAAGTGGTCGAAGAGGGGACGGTCGAGGCGATTTTCACCGCGCCGCAGCACCCCTACACCCAGGCGCTACTGGCCGCCGTACCGAAACTGGGCGACATGGAAAACAGCCGCTGGCCTCGACGTTTCCCGCTGCTGGGCCAGCGCCAGAAAACGCCGGAAAGCGACCATATCACCGCGCGCTACGATGCGCCGCCGCTGTTGGATATCCGCGGCCTCAAGGTTTACTACCCGGTACGCACCGGCATCTTGTCTCACGTCACCCACCACGTCCATGCGGTGGAGCAGATCGATTTCAGCGTCTGGCCGGGTGAAACGCTGGCGATTGTCGGCGAAAGCGGCTGCGGCAAATCCACCACCGGCCGCGCGCTGCTGCGGCTGGTCGACAGCGAATCCGAAAGCATTCAGTTTCAAGGCAAAGAAGTTTCGCTGATGCGGGATAAGGCGTTTCAACCGCTGCGCCGCAAGATGCAGATGGTGTTTCAAGACCCCTACGCCTCGCTCAATCCGCGTCTGACCGTCGGATTCACCATCGCTGAGCCGCTGATGCTGCACGGGCTGGTGAAGTCGCTGGAAGAGGCGACGCCCCAGGTGCAGGCGCTGTTGAAAAGCGTCGGTCTCGAGCCGAAGCACGCCCAGCGCTACCCGCATGAATTTTCGGGTGGGCAGCGCCAGCGCATTGCGATTGCCCGCGCCATGGCGCTGAAACCGGCAGTGATTATCGCTGACGAGGCGGTGTCCGCGCTGGACGTATCTATTCAGGCTCAGGTCGTCAACCTGATGATGGATTTACAACAGAAGACCGGCGTGTCGTGGATTTTTATTTCCCATGATATGGCGGTCGTGGAACGCATCGCCAACCGCGTGGCGGTCATGTACCTCGGGCAAATTGTGGAAATCGGCCCTCGTCAGTCCGTGTTTAATAACCCGCAGCACCCGTATACCCGCCGTCTGCTGTCCGCGGTGCCGGTGGCCGATCCCCTTCATCGCACCGCACGTCAGCTCGACGACAGCGAAATGCCTTCCCCGCTGAAAAAAGCCAGCGAGAAAGTCGCCAAGGCAAAGTATCGCCAGGTCGCGCCGCACCACTGGGTCAGCACTCACGAAAACAACACATAAAAACGCTTATTCGCACCACAACCTCACGCAGGAGACACACCATGCAATTACGACTTCGCCGCTCCACCGCCGTCCTTGGGCTATCCCTGTGTCTGGCGGCGGCCGCTCAGGCGCAGGATTTACGCGTTTCCATGTATGCCGATATCACCGGGCTAGATCCGCACGACACGTCAGATACGCTGAGCTACTCCGTGCAGAGCGGTATCTTCGAGCGTCTGTTCCAGTTCGACAACACGATGAAACTGGTGCCCAGACTCGCCACCGGCTACACCAGCAACGATCACGCCACCGAATTCACCCTTACGCTGCGCGACGGCGTGACCTTTCAGGACGGCACGCCGTTCAACGCCGACGCTGTCAAAGCCAACCTGGATCGCCTGAGCGACCAAAGCAAAGGCCTGAAGCGCAACAGCCTGTTCAAGATGATCAAAAGCGTGACGGTGCTTTCGCCTTCGCAAGTCAAAATCGAACTAAACGAATCTTTCGGCGCGTTTATCAACACGCTGGCGCACCCGTCGGCGGTCATGCACAGCCCGGCGGCGCTAAAACAGTATCCGGACGAAGCCCAGCTGCGCGTGCATCCGGTCGGCACCGGCCCGTTCAAGTTCACCGAGTGGCAGCAGGGGAAAGATGTCAAATTAGTGAAATATGACCACTACTGGCAGCAAGGCTGGCCGAAAGTCGACAGCGTAACCTTCTACCCTGCGCCGGAAGATTCTACCCGCGTGGCCTCGCTGAAGGCGGGTCAGACCGATGTGGCTTATCCGCTGCCGTCCGATCTGGTGAATACCGTGAAAAGCGACAGCAAACTGGCTATTCAGAGCGACGCCGGGATCTACCTGTACTGGATCGCGATGAATAACCAGAGCGCCGCGCTAAAAGACGTCCGCGTACGTCAGGCGCTCAACTACGCCATCAACCGCGATATCTGGCTGAAAGTCAGCTTTGCCGGTTTGGGCACGACCGCCCAGTCGCCGATGGCGCCGAACGTGCAATTCTTCCAACCGCAGACCGAACCGAACTACAGCTACAACCCGGCGAAAGCCAAGGCGCTGCTGAAAGAAGCGGGCTACGGCAATGGGTTGACGCTGAAACTGTGGACCACCAACCGCACCGACTACATCCGCAGCGCGCAGTTCTTCAAGCAGCAGCTGGAGCAGGTCGGCATCAAGGTCACCGTGACGCCGATGGATTCCGGGATGCGCGACCAGAAGCTGTGGGGCGTGACCGATCCGAAGAAAGCCGAATTCGATCTGTTCTACAACGGCTGGTCTCCGTCAACCGGCGATGCCGACTGGGCGCTGCGTCCGCTGTACGCCACCGAATCCTGGGTGCCGACGTCGTACAACGTCTCTTACTACAGCAGCCCGGCCACGGATAAAGCGATCGCCGACGGTCTGGCGACCGCCGATGCAGGCAAACGCGCCGCCGCTTACGCCGAAGCGCAGAAGCTGATTTGGAAAGATGCGCCTGTCGTCTTCCTGGGGGCGCCGGACAATCTGGTCGGTAAAGCCAAAAATCTGTCCGGCGTTTACATGCTGGCCGATGGTTCGCTGATCTTCGATCAGGCTCAGTTCAAGTAATCACACAGGGGAGCGCCATGTTTGCCTATTTAATTCGACGTTTGCTGGAAATGATCCCGGTACTGCTGGTGGTCTCCCTGTTGGTATTCGGTTTCATCAAGCTGCTGCCGGGCGATCCGGCGCGGCTCTACGCCGGTCCCGACGCCACGCTGGAAACAGTGGAAGCCGCCCGCCAGCACTTGGGGCTTAACGATCCGCTGCCGCAGCAGTATCTCAACTGGCTTGGCGGTCTGGCGCACGGCGACCTGGGCGTGACCTATCGCACCCAGCAGCCGGTGCTTGGCGTCATTCAGAAGAGCTTCATGCCGACGCTGTATCTGGCGCTGGCCGGCTTCGCCTGGTCGGTGGTGCTCGGTCTGCTGATCGGCGTGTTGTCTGCGCTGAAGCGCGGCCGCTGGCAGGACTGGTCATTGATGAGTTTAGCCGTGGGCGGCATTTCGATGCCGCCCTTCTGGCTAGGTCTGTTGCTCATCCAGTTTGTCGCCATGCCGTTCGGCGTCTTTTCCGTCGGCGGCTTTAACCAGCCGTCCGACCTGATTCTTCCGGCACTGACGCTGGGCGCGTCGGTGGCGGCGGTGATGGCCCGCTTTACCCGCTCGGCCTTTATGGAGGTCATGCAGGAAGATTTCGTGCGCACCGCCAGAGCCAAAGGGCTGCGCAGCCGACTGATCGTTTGGAAACACGTCATGCGCAATGCGCTGATCCCGGTCATCACCATGCTCGGGCTACAGTTCGGTTTCCTGCTCGGCGGCTCCATCGTGGTGGAAAGCGTATTCAGCTGGCCGGGCCTTGGCTGGCTGCTGATCGAATCCATCAAAACGCAGGACCAGCCGGTGATTCAGGCGCTGGTCATGCTGTTCGTGTTTGAATTCATTTTGATTAATCTGCTGGTCGACCTGCTGTACGCGGTGGTCAACCCAGCGATCCGCCTGCGTTAGGAGCCACGACCATGACACTGCCTACTGAACCTGCCGTAGCCGCCTCCCCGCTTGACGCGACGCCCCTTCGTTCACCGTGGCGCGACTTCTGGCAAGCCCTGCGACGCAATCCGATGGCGATGATATCGGGCGGATTCATCCTGTTTCTGATTCTGGTAGCGGTGTTCGCGCCCTGGCTGGCGCCGTACAACCCGCTGGAGTCGGACTGGATGGCGCTGTCCTCTCCGCCGTCCGCCGGCCATTGGATGGGCACTGACGATCTGGGCCGCGATGTGATGAGCCGCATCATCTACGGCGCGCGTATCTCGCTCTATATCGGCATTTTTTCCGTCACGCTGGGCATGCTGGCGGGCATCGCGCTGGGTCTGCTGGCGGGCTACTACGGCCGCTGGGTGGACATGCTGATCATGCGCGGTTCGGACGTGCTGTTCGCCTTCCCTGGGATGCTGCTGGCGATTGCGGTCGTCGCCATCCTCGGGCCGGGGCTGAACAACGTGATTATCGCCGTGGCCGTATTCAGCGTGCCGGTCTTCGCCCGTATCGTGCGCGCCTCGACGCTGTCGTTAAAACAGGCGGCCTACGTCGAAGCGGTGCGCTGCGCCGGTGCGCCGGACCGTATCATCCTGCTGCGCCACATCCTGCCCGGCACGCTGTCCAACGTGATCGTCTATTTCACCATGCGAATCGGCACCAGCATTCTGACCGCCGCCAGCCTGAGCTTCATCGGTCTGGGGCCGGAGCCGGATGTCCCCGAGTGGGGCAACGTGCTGGCGATGAGCCGCAGCATGATGATGGCTGGACAGTGGCACGTCAGCGTATTCCCTGGCCTCGCCATCTTCTTCTCGGTGCTGGCGTTCAACCTGCTGGGCGATGCGCTGCGCGACACGCTTGACCCTAAACTTAACGGGTGAGGAGGCGAGCATGAGCGCTTATCAACAGGCGCGGCTAAACGCGCTGCTACAGCGCTGGCGGGATGACCGTCAGTTGGGCTGCCCGCGGTTCGTGAGCGGTCCGCACAATGCGCTTGGCGATGTGCCCGGCGTTCGCGTCGGCCACAGCACGCTGGCGCAGGGCGAGATCCAAACCGGCGTCACCGCCATCGTGCCGCCCGGCGGCAATCTCTTCACCCATCCCCTGCCCTGCGGCGCGGCGGTGCTCAACGGCTTCGCCAAACCCGTCGGTCTGGTGCAGATAGAAGAGCTGGGACAGTTACAAACCCCGATACTGCTTAGCAATACGCTGGCCGTCGGGACGCTATTCACCACGTTGGTGCGCGACGCCATCCGCCGCAACCCGGAGCTGGGGCGTTCACTGCCGACCGTCAATCCGCTGGCGCTGGAGTGCAACGATGGCTGGTTGAACGATATTCAGGCGCTGGCCGTGACCGAATCGATGGCGCAGTCGGCGCTGGACGAGGCGACGGCCGCTTTCGCACGCGGCAGCGTGGGTGCCGGTCGCGGGATGAGCTGCTTCGGCCTGAAAGGCGGCATCGGCACGGCGTCGCGGCACATCGCCGATATGGACGCGACGCTGGGCGTATTGGTGCTCGCCAACTTCGGCACCCTCGCCTCGCTGACGCTGGACGGCGTGCCGATGGGACAGGCTATCGCCCCGCTCCTGCCGGAACTGGCGCCACAGCGCGACGCGGGATCTATCATCATTATTATGGCGACGAACGCGCCGCTGGACGCTCGCCAACTGAGCCGCATCGCCAAACGCGCGGGCGCGGGTCTGGGACGGCTGGGGAGCTATTGGGGCCACGGCTCCGGCGATATCGCCGTCGCGTTTTCCACCTGCGCGACGCCGGAGCGCCCGACGACGAACGGCTGGAGCCGCTGCTCAGCGCGGCGGCGGACGCCACGGAACATGCGGTGCTGGACGCGCTGTTACAGGCGGAACCCGTCACCGGCTTCCGCGACCACTTCCGCCCAGCGCTGCCGCAGGTGCTGGACAAGCTGGCGCAACACGTTTTTGATTGAGGAAATTATCATGAGAGTCTTTATTTCAGCGGATATAGAGGCGTTGCCGGCGTCATGCGCCCGGAACAGTGCAGCCCCGGCCACCCGGAATACGCGCTGGCGCGCGCGCTAATGGAACAGGAAGTGAATGCCGCCATCGAGGCGCCTTCGCTGGGGGTGCCAGCGAGGTGGTGGTCGCCGACAGCCATGCGTCCATGACCAACCTGCGAGCGGACAACATCGACCCGCGTGCCCGTCTGGTGCAGGGCAAACCACGCGGACTCTCGATGGTGGAAGGTCTGCAGGAAGGTCCGTTCGACGGACTGATGTTTATCGGCTATCACACCGCCGCCGGTGAATTCGGCGTATTGGCGCACACCATCAACAGCCGCGCGTTCTATCGCGTCAAAATCAACGGCGAAGTGATGGGAGAAAGCGATATTTATGCCGCCGCGGGCGCCGAGCTGGATACACCGCTGTGGCTGGTGAGCGGCGACGACGTCTTACAGCAGTGGATTCAGCGCTACTACCCGGCGGCGGGCTTCGCCTGCGTGAAACGCGCCATTTCCCAGACGGCGGCCGAATCTCTGAGTCCGGAGGAAGCCCGCAACGCCATTCGTCAGGCGGCGACCCACGCCGTTCAGCAGGCACATCAGGAGCAAACGACTCGCCTGCAACCGCCCTATCGCCTGGAGGTCATGGTAGCGAAACCGGTGATGGCCGATCTGTTCTGCCTGATCCCCAACGTCGAGCGAGTCGATGCCATCACCGTCGGGTACAGCGCGCCTGACATGGCGGAGATCATCAATCTGCTGTGCGCCTTCTCCTATCTGGCCTCGACCCAGAACTGAATCCAACGCTCGGTCTGACGCCATCGTCAGACCGACACGCACACCAGGGGCGCGGACTCACGACGACGCGCTCCCGCTCCCGATGAGGAACATCATGAAACCGGTGATTGTTATTCACGGCGGCGCAGGCGCTATCGCCCGTGCCGCGATGAACAGCGAGAAAGAACAGCGCTATCGCGCCGCGTTGCAGGAGATCGTGCGCGGCGGACAGGACGTGCTGTCCAACCACGGCAGCGCGCTGGATGCGGTGACCGAAGCCGTACGGCGGCTGGAAGAGTGTCCGCTGTTTAACGCTGGCAAAGGCTCGGTCTTTACCCACGAAGGCACGCACGAGCTTGATGCCAGCATGATGGACGGGCGAACACTGGAGGCGGGCGCCGTAGCGGGCGTCAGCCACATCCGCAACCCGATACTGGCCGCCCGCCAGGTGCTGGAACACAGTCCACACGTCATGTTGACCGCCGAAGGCGCGGAAAGCTTCGCCCATCAACAAGGTCTGGAGATGGTTGAGTCAGACTTCTTCTTCACCGACGACCGCTATGAGCAGTTGCTACAGGCGCAGGCCGACGGCGGCAGGATCGTGCTGGATCACGACGGCGCAGGCAACGCATACGGCGGCGATCCGATCGATCCGCACAATAAATACGGCACCGTCGGGGCCGTGGCGCTGGATGCGGCGGGCAATCTGGCGGCGGCGACATCGACCGGCGGCATGACCAACAAACAGGTCGGGCGCGTGGGCGACTCACCGGTGATCGGCGCAGGCTGCTATGCCAATAACCAGACCGTCGCCGTGTCCTGCACCGGCACCGGCGAAGTGTTTATGCGCGTGTTAGCCGCCTACGACGTTTCCGCGCTGATGGAGTATGCGGGACTGCCGCTGGCGCAGGCCGCCGAACGGGTTGTCATGGATAAAGTGCTGGCGCTCGGCGGCAGCGGTGGCCTGATCGCCGTCGACCACGCCGGTAATATCGCCCTGACCTTTAACAGCGAGGGGATGTACCGCGGCTATGGCTACGTCGGCGCGGAACCGGTGGTCGATATTTATCGGTGACCGTTAGGCTCGCCCCCCGGGGCGAGTATCTGTTGCCTACGACGCCCTCCTCTATCAGGGGTGGCAGCCCAACACCGGGCAGACGGGTGGCGACCGAGCTGTCGTGCCCTCTCTATCTCCCGGTGACGCGTGTCCCGCACTTAATTTCACCATTTTGGTGCAGTGCAGCCTGGCGATGAGAATTGACGCACCATCATGGAGTAAATCAGCGATCCCTACCGACGACGCCCTGCCCGCCGCCACGTATCCCTTACCTTGCGCGCGGGCCTGCGCCGTTTTCTACCCTAACGAATAACGACATGGCGCAAATGTTGCATTTGCAACAGTCAGTTTGATGCGTTTCGCCTCCGACGGTTCGATTTCCACCCGCCACACTCAGCAAAATGACTTAAGGTTCAGGCTATGCGACTACGCCATATCGAAGTTTTTCAGGCCATTCTTCAGGCCGGCACCATTAGCGGCGCGGCGCGCTTACTGAATGTCTCTCAACCGAACGTCAGCCGCGTGCTGAATCACGCCGAGCAGCAGCTTGGTTTTGCCCTGTTCGAGCGCCGGACGCAAGGCATGGTCGTCACGGACGAAGGCCACAGACTGATCCCGCAAGTGCAGACGCTGTATGAACAGCTGCAATCCATCAATTCACTGACGGAACAAATTCGCAAAGGACAAAGTCAGACGGTGCGTCTGGGCGCGGCGCATGCCTTCGGCCAGATGATTGTGGCGCCGGCGATGGTAGCCTTTCACCAGCAGTCGTCGCGGGTAAACGTGGAACTGGTGACCGAACACTTCAGCACGCTGTGTCAGGATATACAGCAGCATCAGCTGGATCTGGCGCTGGTCTTCGGCCAGCAGGTACCGTCTGATTTGGTCGCCGAACCGCTGTGCCAGTCCACAATGGTGGCACTGTTGCCAAAAGACAGCCCGCAGCAAGGCCCCGTCTCGCTGGAATGGTTGTGTCAGAACAACTTATTAATGATGCAGCAACAGGATCCGTTGGGACGGGTCGTTCATCGCGCCCTGAACGACCGCGGCCTGCAACCGGCCGCCGCCCTGTTCATCAAAACCTATTCCGTCATCGCCGATATGGTGCTGGCCGGCGGCGGCACCGGGATCGTGGATTTGTTCACCGCGCGCCGTTACACCGACCAGCTTAAAATCGTCCCGATTATTCAGCCCTTGCCGTTCGAGGTGATGATGATCAGCCGTCGCGACACGCCACAGTCGCGCGAGGCGCTACAGCTGAAGCAGGTGCTGAAACACAAGTGCGCCGAGCTGGCCAATCAGTGTGCTTCTTTCCTGATCGCGGCGTGACATACTGAACGTCAGCGCCGCCGAGCGGCGGCGTTGCCAACAGTGCTCAACGTCACTCTTGTGCCTTTCATTTACCTGCCGTTATTCCCTGATACCCAATGCGCGTATTTTGAATCCGATCACACGTCTCCGCGCCGGACCGCTTTTGCTATCATGACGTATCCCGCGACGTTATAATCCTTCCATCATTTTCTGACAGGTATGCACCGATGATCCGTAGCATGACCGCTTACGCACGACGAGAAATCAAAGGCGAGTGGGGAAGCGCAGCCTGGGAGCTGCGTTCCGTTAACCAACGTTATCTGGAAACCTACATCCGTTTACCGGAGCAGTTTCGCAGTCTGGAGCCCGTGGTTCGCGAACGAATTCGCAACCGGCTGACGCGCGGCAAAATCGAATGCAACCTGCGCTTCGAGCTGGATCCGCGCGCGCAGGGTTCGTTGATCATGAACGAACGGCTGGCAAAACAGCTGGTGGAAGCCGCGCAGTGGGTCAAGATGCAGAGCGACGAAGGGGAAATTAACCCGGTCGATATCCTGCGCTGGCCGGGCGTGATGGCGGCGGAAGAGCAAGATCTTGACGCTATCAGCGCCGAGCTGATGCAGGCGCTGGACGGCGCGCTGGATGACTTCATCGCCGCCCGCGAAAGCGAAGGCAACGCGCTGAAAGCGCTGATCGAACAGCGTCTGGCTGGCGTCAGCGCCGAAGTCGTCAAAGTTCGCGCACACATGCCGAACATCCTGCAATGGCAGCGTGAAAAGCTGGTCAGCAAACTGGAAGACGCGCAGGTACAGCTGGAGAACAACCGGTTGGAGCAGGAGCTGGTGCTGATGGCGCAACGCGTCGATGTCGCCGAAGAGCTGGACCGCCTGGAAGCGCACGTGAAGGAAACCTACAAAATCCTTAACAAGCAGGAAGCCGTCGGCCGCCGTTTGGACTTCATGATGCAGGAGTTCAACCGCGAGTCCAACACGCTGGCCTCCAAATCCATTAACTCAGACGTCACCGCCTCCGCCATCGAGCTGAAGGTGCTAATCGAGCAGATGCGGGAACAGATTCAGAATATCGAATAATTTCCACCCTGCTCCACTGGATGCTACAACGCCCTGTTTTTAGGGCGTTTTTGTTGCCATCAATGTCTTTCGCCTACTAACACTCTGCCGTAGTAGCCATGCCCGCTTCCAGAAGTCGCCCATCCTGAATCGGCTATGTGAGAAAAACAGATTTAATGCAGTGTGGATGAGCGAATTCGGATGCCCTTTCCCGCTCAGACGATATTATCGTCGTGCTCGTCATGATACCTCAGGTCGAAATTCGGCAGCCTCGGGGCTTTCTGTTTTAACCAGTCATAAAGGATGTCAATGTTATTGTTTTTAGTAGAATTTCTTGGCCAGACAAGGTAGTAACCGTCGCCAGTCGCAATCACTTCCTTGAATGGCAGAACAAGGAGGCCGCTATCTATTGCCGCCAGGCTGAGCAGTAGGTCACCGACAGACACGCCATGTCCGCTCAGAGCGGCAATATTTCCTTGTTCCAACGTGTCGAAGACTTTTCCTCCATTCACGTTGAGTCCTGGAAAAAGCCCCGTTCCTTTTAGCCACCTCCTCCAATCGCGCCGGTCTGGTGAGGGATGAATCAAATCGCACTCAGGGAGTGTTTTTTGGGCAGCTTCGAGCATTGAGGGAGAGCAGATGGGAATCAGCCATTCGCGGAACAGCAGCCTGCTATTGGTTGATTTGCCAAAATCTCCGTTGCCTAACAGGATCGCACAATCATAAGGTTCACGACTGAAATCAACGGCATCGGTATCCATCCAGACGCTGGTTATCTCTATTTGAGGCTTATCATAGCGCTCGCGAAAAGCGTTAAGGACGTCGAGAAGCCATCGCATAGTAAGCGTTGACGGCGTTTTTAAGCGCAGGGACTGGCTGTGACTATTGAATGCCAAACAGGCCCTCTCTATGGTCATGAAGCCTTCTGTCAACTGGGCGGCCAGAGCAGTGCCCGCATCGTTAACTCTGACTCTCGGGCCACGTCTTTCGAAGAGCTCGCAGCCAAACCACCCTTCCAACGTTCGGATATGCCTGCTCACTGCACCCGGAGTGATGTTGAGTATATTTGCCGCTTTACTAAAAGACTCCATGCGTGCTGCAGCCTCAAACGCGCGCAGTGCATAAAGAGGAGGTAAAGACATAACCGTCTCCATTGTGAGTTTTACTCACATTAGGTGAGCTTTTTATCCGTTTTTCAAGCGCCTCTCCGGAATAAATAATCCTTATACACAAGCACAACGGAGGGACTCTTGTGAAAAAAACATCACTGCGAAGCGGGACTATTATCGAACAGTCTGATCTGATGAGGCTCAGCAGCGATACCGGAAAGGTATGTCCAATCAAAGAATGGCAAATTGATGGCTTTCGGGATATCGCCGCCCGACTGAACGACAGAGCGTTTCCCTGCCTGTTCGCGCGCCATGCCTGGAAATCAAAAACCCTGCTGTTTGGTCTCATCAGTGAGGGCAATACCGCCAATGATATGCTCACCGTCATGCGGCGTTTCACAGAACGCACTCAAAAAGTGCCGGAGGAAGAGAGGCTATACAGTCCGCTGGTACTCATCTTTGAACGCGCGGGGCTGGACTCCCTGGAAGAGGCCCAGAGGTTTGCATGGCAACAGTTGCAGAGCCTGCACGATTATGACACCCATGCTTGGCCTGAGCATATTCCTGACGACCCAGGAGAAACCGCATGGTCGTTCTGTTTTGCCGGCATTGAGCTTTTTTTCAACGTCAGCTGCCCGGGCCACTCACAGCTCCGCAGCCGTAACTTGGGTAAACGGGCCGTTTTCATCGTTAATCCCAGAGCACACTTTGACATTCTTGCCAGCCAGAAAGACCCGAAAGGGATCAAAATCAGAGAGAAAATCCGTACGCGCGTCTGTGACTACAACAACGGTTATGTGCCTTCGGAGCTAGGATTTTATGGTCAGGACACTAGCCTGGAATGGAAACAATATCTGCTCAGCGAGCCGGGGGCGCCTAATCTAACGCGTTGTCCGCTTCATATACATAAGGACAAATACTTAAAATGAACATGACACTGCTTGGCGCTTACATGCTTTCAATCATGATGCTGCTGCTGACCCCGGGTCCCGTGGTAGCACTGATCACGGGAACGGCCGCGCGTTACGGATACCGCAACGCTTTTGCCACAGCCTTCGGAACCAATGGAGCCTCTTTGGTACTGATTGCGCTAGCGACACTCATGCTGAAAGGCATCGTGTCTATTTCACCACTATGGCTCAGCGTGCTTGGACTGGCAGGCTCGGTATATATTGGTTATACCGCGCTGCAAAGTCTTTTTACACTGCCACAAAACGGCGCCGAGACCGAAATTTTGCCCGCGCAGGCTTCAAGGGGAGGGTTTATTCGTGGTTTCATCACGGGCCTTTCCAATCCCAAAGACATTCTGTTTTTTGTTTCCTTCTTTCCGCAGTTTATTACCATTACGCAGGATTTCAGCACCAGTATTCTGACGCTTTGTGCAATCTGGATCGCTTTCGATTTTACCATATTGACGTTGTATATCCTGACGGTCAGAAAATGGATGCCCGCCATACACGCGAGAAAAATTGAGATGATATCGTCACTTTTTCTACTTGCCATTGCCTGCTGCGGTGTGATTTATAACGTAACTGAGCTCGCTGCCAATCATCTTATCTAACATGACTGAGCTGTCACGACTCACTAATACTGAGTCGTGTTATTGAGTTCGCTTAACATCCACGGTTGTTCTGCCACGTAGGTTCATCGCCAGCTGGAGATGAACCAAATATTGACGTCCTCGTGAGTAAATACATCAAGCCTTTATGGACTTCAGATCAACCCTAAGCCAAGAGCCACATGACGCTCGAAATCATTGAGATAGTTTTTTTTGGAAATAGAGAGAATGGTCTCAACGATTATTATCCAAAAAAACAAGAAAACCGCCCTTATTTCGGTGAGAAGAAACCGAAATAAAGAGCGGTTTATTTATGCAATATATACAAATCAATATTGTAGATATTGATTATTCACTGCCCGGCAATGAGCCCATAATTAACTCAATATAACCTTGTGGACCCTTTTGACTGAATGTCATCTAACGCAGAGCAGGAATACCTAGTTATCGACCTCAGCCGGGGCCAGGTCTTTTACCAAGGTAGGGACGTATATTAACACTTACCGTAATTTTACCTTTAACCCCACCGCTACCAGAAACAGCTTTCATTTCTTTAGCGTTCAACTCACGCATGTTATTTTGCTTTTTCATTTTGTATCTCCTTTAAGATGAAAAAATGATATTGCTATTACTCTGTCCTTAACCCATTTCTACAGGTTATGAACACTTTTTCAATCAGCCATAAAATTACGACTGAGATTAAAAACTTGGAATTTAGACAAACACCTTCAATGAATATATTTGTAGGACCTATTGATTCCGTTACCCACCAACGCTCTGTTATTTTAAATTATCAAAGACTTCGACAAAAATTGGAATTAACGCTGATATCATTTAGTGCTTGCGCACGGTTATTAATTTTCCATTAGAAATAATCAAAAATATCGCGGTTGATAGTTACATAAAGCAACGTACTTTTACTTTCTGGTTTTTATTTTCTTTTCACCATCTCGAGCATTCATTATTTCTATAACACAATCTTGATTAAAGCAAGGAAATAAGCAATCCAATCTATTTTTATATTGTATGGCAATCTATTAATCTTATTTTTTATTCGCTTCATTATATCTTTAACAAAGAAATAATAGTTAAGCCCCTAACAATTAGAGAAAGTGACTCTATTTATTTTCAAATATAAATTAAAGCCATCGCTATTAGTTTATGCCTGCGCCGCCTGCAGCGTGATGACTCTGTCTGCAGCATTAATCGTCGACTCCCGGTGTGCAATCATGATGCGTGTGATATTCAGCTGTTTAATGGCCTGACTCACATAATCCTCGCTTTCGCTGTCCAGCGCGCTCGTCGCTTCATCCATAAATAGTATTCCCGGCTTTCGATACAGCGCTCGGGCGATAAAAATGCGTTGTTTTTGCCCCCCGGACAGTCCCTCGCCCAATTCACCTATCAGCGTTTCGTAACCCATCGGCATCTCCATGATAGTGTCATGAATGAAGCTGGCTTGGGCGCACTCCACCATCCATTCGACGTCGATATCCTCAGTAAATCCGCAGATATTTTCCATTATCGACCCGGAAAATAGCCGGTCGTCCTGCATAACGCAGCCGATCTTTTTATGGTAGTTGTTCACGCCGAGTTGACGTATATCCACGCCGTCGGCCAGCACGCAACCAGACTCCGCCTCGAACAGACCACACAATACCTTCATCAGGGTGGTTTTCCCCGCGCCGGAAGGCCCGGTTATCGCCACGCTTTCCCCTGGAGCGATATGAAGGCTCAGTTCGCTGAATACCGCTTTGGACTGACTGTCATAGCGATAACTCAAATCGCGGGTTTCCAGTAAAATCGGCCGCCCTTCAGCTTTATCGCATATCCCCATCTTGTAAGGTTCACGCGGATGCAAGGCGATATCGGAGATACGCTCGTTATGCAGGCTCATCATGCGTAATTGAAGCAGGAAGTTGGTCAATGACGCTAACCGTTCGGAGAACTGCTCCCTAAATACGCCAAACGCCACGAACATCCCGATGGTCATCTGGTTATCAATGACTTGGCTCGTTCCCAGCCACAGGATCATCACCTGGTCACAGGAGGCAATAAAGGTGTTCAGACCCCCGAAAAGCAGATCCATTTTAGTCACCTTGATGCCGGTGTTAATGGTGTCAATTTCCAGATTAAGCCAGTGGCTGCTTCGTCGACTGCTCATCCCCTGCATTTTGATAGTGGCGATCCCGTATAACGTTTCCATAAAAAAGGAACCAGCACGCGCGCCCCGAATCAGTGACTCTTCCGACAGCTGGCGATAGCGGTCGTAAGTGAGCAGGCGGATAAGAACGTACACCGTGCTAAACCCCAGCACGACCAGGGTCAGAGTACCGCCGTACAACACCATCATGACCAAGACACAGGCCACCATAATGCCGTCCATAATCGCCCCCACCAGGCTGGTGGTAAACGTCTTGCGCAGCTTGTCCAGAGAGTCGAAGCGGGATTGAATATCGCCGAGTTTGCGCCGTTCGAAAAAGCTGAGCGGCAGGTGCATCAGGTGAGTAAACAGCCCCGCCTGCCACTGCACATTGATCAGCGTCTCCATGATCATGGACGACCAGGACCGCACCGTGCTTATCGCCGTACGCAGCAGAATAAAAAACAGCAGACCGGCGCATATTAACGTCAGAAGACCTTTATCGCCCGCCGGAATAGCGTGGTCCATAACCAGCTGCGTGCCTATCGGCACCACCAAATTGATGGTTTCAATCACCAACGAAAAGCAAAAAATCTTGGTCAGCGCCCCTTTAATGCCGGAGATGCTGCGAATCAACGTCCCTAGACGCACCCTATTTTTCACCGTTTCCGCGGCAAATTGACTGCTTGGCCAAAGCTCAAGCGCTACGCCGGTAAAATACTGCGACATCTCGGCAAGCCCGACCGTCCGACGGCCGCGCGCTGGGTCGTGAAGCACAAAGCGACGGTTCCCGGCGCTGACCAGCACCACGAAGTGATTGAAGTCCCAATGCAGAATGCATGGCGTTTTTAACGCGCTAATATCATCAAGATCCAGCGCCAGCGCCCGCGTGGACATCTCCAATTGCTCGGCGATGTCATTTATTCCGGCCAGAGTGGCGCCCCGTGCGGAAACGTTGAAGCGCTGCCTCAGGGCTATCAGGTCGATATTCTTTCCATAATACCCGCAGATCATCGCCAGACAGGCCAGTCCGCATTCCGACGCTTCGGTCTGATGCACCAGCGGAATTCGACGTAACAGCTTTAAATCCATTTTGCCGAGGATAGATTTGAATAATGCCTTATTCATTGACCGTCCCCTCCGCGCTCTGCTTCATGTCGTAGAATGGCGAAAGCATCCACTGATATATTTTTCTTTTTTCCAGAAAAAGCGTGAGCTCCGCCTTCATACCGTTTTCAAGGGACAACGATTTGCCGTCATAACGAACAGTCTTTTTTTCAGGCTTCACAACGACTTTATAGTAGGGAACCGACGCCGTTTGCGTACTTTTTGGCGCGCCCTGATAGGTCTGCATTTCCTGTGGAGACGCCGGCGTTTTCGATACCATCGTGACCGTTGCGGCAAACTGGCCGAATTTCTCGACGGGGAACGCCTCGTAGCGCACATTGACGTTGTCGCCAACCGAGACATAAGGCATTGCGTCATTGGGCACCCAAGCCACCAAATAATAGCTTTTTATATTGCTCGGGATAATCTGCAATAAGCTGTCGCCAGGATTGACCATTTGCCCTACGGTGACGCTCAACGAATCTATAATTCCTTCCGATGACGCACGAATAATAATCTCTCCGCCCACATTGGTATTCACCCGCTCCTTTCGCAGATCGTAGCGCTGAAGTTCCATTTGGTATATCCGGTTATCAAACTCCGCGGCTTCGGTCTGAATCTGGCTTTCCAGACTGGTGATCTGTAGAGCATTTTGTTCATTTTGTCCGCTGAGGCTTAACAAGTCATTTTGCTGCTGATAATACAATGCTATCTGGCTGCTTAACTGGTCTTTATTAATTAACCCTTTGGCCTGATACTGCTGATAACTGTCCATGTACTGTTTTATCTTTTTTAGACCTTCCTCTGATTGGCGGACAATATCAGAGGAATGTTTAAATGCATTGATATACTGTACTTTCTGTTTTTCCAGCATTTCCAGGGTGTGTATTTTGCTTTGCTCCAGCCGCGAGATAATATTGTCGATGCGAACCAATTGGCTTTCAATATCTTGTCTTTGGTTATCGCTGACTACGCCGTCAACGGTACTTTTACTGACATCGATTTGATAAATCGCATCGCCTTTTTTTATTATCTGACCTTCGGACACAAACTGCTTGACGACAAAGCCCTGTACGCCGGAGCCAATACTGACGGTGTGTGGCCACGTTGATATTTCGCCGCTGACGTTAGCCCGGCGCGTATAAGTTCCTTGAGTGATAAAGACCATAAATATTGCGATAAAAAGAGCGCAAAAAAATATAATCACCCAAGGTGAAATTCCTGAAAGTAAAATAGCTCTTCCTTGCCATTTCAATTTCTTGTTTTCTAATGCTTCCTGCCTGAACAAGAAAGTAACCCTCACCGATAAATACTGAGAAAGGCGTCCGATGCTTTGGAATAGGCAATTATAATTCCATTATTAAAGATGGTTCGCAAGTAGGTAATGGAATAAATTTTAATTCCATTTTGTTATTATTCACTTCCGACTCATTGCAACCTGTCATTTTGCTGATTTTCATTATTTAATTTCTCCTGGTGAAGACAATGGCTATGTTATCTCCGGTTAAATGTCGCGATAAGTAAAATTTACCCTATCAAATAGCCAAATCAGGCAAGAAAACAAGTGAGATCAAAGTCGTCACTTAACATTTTTAGATGTCGGGTGTGAAAATTACGTTTTACAGAAGATTGTGTATATAAAATCACGTAGGAATCCTTCATTGGTTATATATATGTATTAAATAAAACTTAATCAGGCCATTGCCGTTTATCTATTCAGGTGGTTGTCATAATAGATTTCTCATGAATTTTTTTGAGATTAGAGAATTCCCCCCTTTCATTTTGCACTGTTGAGCTGCATGAGTAGCCTTGGATAACGCCCAGTCGCGTCATAAAATTGTTTCTCTGCCGGTGTCGGGGTGATGGCGCTGAACGAAGGCTTATGGAAACAGAACGCGGTGGCGAGACGACGGCTTCTCGACGGCAATAAAAAATAATGAAGAAACACGGCAACCCTTTCCCCACGGATGCCACTCATTAAGACGCTGTCACGTGAGTACCGGTTATGTTGAATGATAAATTTCACGTTATTTCTCGGGCCATTATCCAGAGATATCAGCCCGGTGAGCTGCCGCCGCCGCGCCCGGAGGAAGACATCTATAGGTTGGTCTTCGACCATGATTTGCATATTCATTTGATTGGCAGCCAACCGGGATATCTGAATATCGTCGCAACGTTCATTGCCCCGCACGCGTGGCGGACTCCCGAGGGATTTCAGGCGTTGTTGGCGGAGAATGTATTTAGTCTGCGCCATCCGGCCATCACGCTGGGCTACGACAGCCAGAGCAAAAAGATGGTGCTGTACGTCCGTCAGTCGTTAGACGAGTTATCCGTAGAGCATGCTGCGAAGACGTTCCATGAATTTATGATGCGGGCGGATTCGTACTGCTGCGGAAAGTCTCTCCCCACGGCCCATCCGTCTCAAGAAATCCTGTCTCCCCCTCACGCGGGCTTACACCCCGTTTCCAAAAGAGAGTCAGGGAATAGGGTGAGTTGTATTCCTGCCGGGGACGCTATTTTCAATTTAGGAGGCGATGATGCCTAGGTTTAACATTTTCCGCGGGTCCGCTTCTGCTTCAACGTATAGCGCGATTGTCGAGAATTATGATACCGGCAGTAAAGTTCATGATACCCGTAGCGCCAGTCAGCTGGGGTTGTCAGGCTATCAGTACAAAAATGTCGTAGTGAAATCCGGCACCTTGTCGGCACTGGCGGATGCCTGCTGGGCGAACCGCGTCGTCAAAAAAATGCTGCCGCACGGGGCGGGAAATCAGCGGCAGGATGTCCGGGCCTCATCGGGAGAGAGCTGGGCGAGAATGCACCTGGCATACCAAAAATATCCCCATGGCGGAATCGAAAATCAGATCAAACGAGCGCAGAAATTTCAGGGCGGCAACTGTGCGGTACATGCCGCCGTCGCCGTCGCCGCGTTGAAAGAACGCAACGTATCGCAGCCGATATGCCGTGTACGTCTCCAGCTTCCCGAAAACAATAGCCACGAGTTTGTGATGCTGGGCGACCCTCGCGATCCCACCTGGGGCGAACGCAATACGGTCGTCGTGGATGCCTGGCCAACGCATCCCAGCGCATGCACGCTGGACCAGTCAATGCTGCACGACATGCAACGCGACACGCATGCGCCGATGACGGAGCTGATGGCGACACACAACCATTTGCTTTGGGATGCCTCTGACTCGGCCAACCGGAGCGACACCCGGCGTCTTCGGGAGGTCGTACCGCTAAGTTCAGAAGCGTTGCAACAAAAACTGGCGAAAGCCGGGCTGCCGTCGTTACATTCCGATGATTTGGTCAGACATGCGTTGAACGATGATTCTTTTAATCGGTTCGATGTGCGTGTCGCGACCGATCCTTCCACGACCTACAGTGATAGTGCCGGCCACCGAGGCCAGAGTGTCGACTATTTATTGTCCAACCGGTAGCGGCGATCCCTTATGCAGCTCCCTGCACACTCAAGGAAAGTCGCCGTGTAAAGGACTATGCTCTTGGCAGGACATCACAAACGGAGTCAGAAATGATACGCCATATCTTACTGATCGCCTTCAAAGAGGCGGCCGCGGAAGCCGACATCGAGCAGGTTAAATCGGCTTTTTTGCAGATGCCGGCCGACGTCGAAGGCGTCGTCAGCGTTGAGTGGGGATGTAACGACAGTCCGGAAGGAAAAAATGAGGGCTTCACGCACTGCGTGATGATGACATTCAAAGACGAAGCGGCGCGTCAGCGCTATTTGCCGCACCCCAAGCACGATGCATTGAAAGCGATTTTTCGCCCGATTCTGGCTAACCTCATCGTGCTGGACTATCCGATACTTACGCCTCAGAAAGCCCCGCAGCCGGTGACCGCCACGCGATAACCTCAGGACGCGTTTGCGGCCACCGCAGCATGGCCGCAACGCCGACGAAGCCATCTGACGGTTAAATGCCACAACACCGCAGAGGATGGTCTGGCCCGGAGGCGACCCCGAGAAATGGGCAAAGTCCGGCATGCAGCCTCATCGTCCTGAACACGCCCCCATCGCCCGCACAGCGCTAGACCAGCATCACCTCGACGCCTTTATCTTTCAGCTGCTGAATGACATCCGGGTTGGCATCGCGGTCGGTGATCAGCACATCGATATGTTCGGCGTTGCAGAACAGCATACCCGCGCGCTGACCAAGTTTGCTGCTGTCCGTCAATACCGCCAGTTTGCCTACGTGATCCAACATTTTCTGTTCCGCCATCGCCGTCAGCATATCCATTTTGTACAACCCTTCGGCCGTGAGACCTTTGCCGCTGGTGAACATCCAATGTCCGGCATACAAGGACGAAATCTCATCCTGCGGCGCCAGGGTGATGGACTGGCTCTTGTTGTACTGCCCGCCGATGATGACGACGCCGTCATGCTCTTGCTCAATCAGATAGTTGGCCAGAGGAAAGTAGTTGGTGATGACCTGAACGTCCCGCCCGCAGATTTCCTTTCCCAGCAGAAAGGCCGTCGAGCCGCAGTTGATGACCGCGCTCTCACCCGGCTGCACCAGTCGGGCCGCGGCCTGAGCGATGCGTACTTTTTGATCGTGAGTCGAGCTGCTTTGACTGTCCAGCGGCGACCATAGCCGTCTGGTCGGCATGAGCGCCTCCGCGCCGTTGCGCACCTTGCGCACCTGCCCGGCTTCATTCAGCTTATTAATATCGCGACGCGCCGTCGCCGGAGAAATCGAGAACGCTTGCGTCAGGCTGGCCACGGTCAGATGACGTTTCTCATTCAGCAAAGCCAGAATGGCGCTGTGTCGTTGTGTTTCTGTCATTTCATGCCTGATTTATGATTATTTATGATGTCTTGTGATTGTATATCGCTGTTTTCAAAAATCAAAGCACCGGGCGGAGCCGCAGCCCCACCCGTTTGTCCTGTCGTTAATGCAATGCCAATCCTGCCTCCTGAGCCATCGCCGTCAAACGCGCCTTGGCTTGCCGCAGGTGGTCGGCCCAGTGCTCATCCTGCGCCCACATTTCAATGACCAGCGGTGCCGAATAGCGCATTCCAGCCAGCGTGCGAAAAATGGCGGGGAAGTCGACTTCCCCTTCCCCAATGCACAGGTCGCGAAACTGTCCCGGTGACTCGGCGCTCACGCGGCGCGTGTCTTTGAGGTGGATCTGGACAATATGCTCGCCGCTCATCTGCAACTCGGTACAGGTATCATAATTCCAGCCGGTGATATTGCCGACATCGGGATAGGCCATAAAGTAAGGCGAAGGCACCGCCTTCTTGAGCACCTCGAACTTGCACAGCGAATTCAGGTAAGGCGTATCCATAATCTCCACGCCGAGCATGATGCCCGCCCGCTCAGCCAGACGCGCGCTTTCGCGCATACCGTCGACAAACCACTGGTGCGTAGCTTCGCTGTGCGGCTCGTAATACACGTCATAGCCTGCCAGCTGAATACAGCGCACGCCCAGCTTGTAAGCCAGTTCAATGGCTTTACGCATGATGACCCCAGCCTTAGCCCGTACCGATGCATCGGCCGATCCAAACGGGAAACGACGGTGCGCGCTCAGGCATAAGGAGTGCACAGGCATGCCGTAGTGTTCGCACAAACGGCGCAGCCGAAAGATCTCCTCATTTCCCCAGTCCAGGCGTTGCAGGCGTTCGTCGGACTCATCGACGGACAGTTCAATGAAGTCGAACCCCAGCGTTTTGGCAGCCTGAATCTTGTGCTCCCAATCCAGCCGCGCCGGCATGGCCTTTTCGTACACGCCCAGCCGCAACGCGCCATTCGAGTTATACATCGCGCACCTCGTGACCAAAGAACGTTAGAGGAATGAGCGGAAAGGCAGCTCGGGTTCATCCGTGAAGATATCGTCGAACCCGCGCGGATGCTGGTAATGCATTTTGCCCTTGTCCGTCGGGAAGATGTATTTGCCCCCCACCTGCCAGAAGAAAGGCTGGAAGCCGTAATTCAGACGGTCTTTTTTCCTGTGCCATAGCAGCTCAATTTCGCCGGGGTCGCTCTGGAAATTCGCCCAAATATCGTGATGGAAGGGGATGACCACCTGCGTATTCAGCGACTCTGCGGCACGCAGGATATCCGACGAGGTCATTTTGTCGGTTACGCCGCGAGGGTTTTCGCCATAGGAGAGAAGCGCCACGTCGATCGTATTATCGTTGCCGTGCCGGGCGAAATAGTTGGAGTAGTGCGAGTCGCCGGAGTGATACATATTGCCGCCGCTGGTCTTCACCAGATAGTTCACCGCGCGCCGGTCCATCCCGTCCAGAATGCTTTTATCACGGGAAGACACGCCTTCAGGCAGCGTCACCAGCGCGGTGCGATCAAAGGCGTCCAGCACGTTGATGGTGATATCGCCAATCGCGATCTCCTGCCCGACCTGCGCCACGATGCAACGCTCAGCCGGCACGCCCCATCCCGTCCAAAGCTCGACACAGGCTTCGGGGCCGATGAATTTCACATGGTCGCCTGCGTTTTGCAGTACTGCCGCCGCCACGTTGATGTCGATGTGGTCAGCGTGATCGTGCGTCGCCAGCACCGCATCTATCTTCTTGATGCCAAAGGGGTCGAGAACAAACGGCGACGTACGCAGATTGGGTTGCAGCTTGCGCACGCCGCCCATGCGCATCATCTGATGCTGCTTTTTCATGTAGGGGTTGGCGTGAGTTTTCTTGCCGGTGCCGCACCAGAAGTCGATAGCGATCTGCGTGTTGCCCGCAGACTTTAACCAGATGCCGGTACAGCCCAGCCACCACATGGCGAACGTCCCTGCGGCGACCTCTTCCTGCTCGATCTCTTCGTTGAGCCAGGTTCCCCATTCGGGGAACGTGTTCAATATCCATGACTCCCGGGTAATGTCAGTTACTTTGCTCATCGTTTTATCCTTTTTCATGATTACAACAACCGCCGTCGACCGGTTTCCATGGGTCGCAGACTCTGTCACCCCCGCCCCGTGTTTTTTGTTTGCCCCAGGCGCTCATCACAAAAACGCGATCACGGTGATTGAAAATGACTATATCAACCACAAATATGATTATCAATGATTACTTTTCGCATCTATTGACGAGCTGATTTGACGGCTTTGTCACTCAAAAAATAAAACCCCCTTCACAAAAACCGACAAAATAAAGATATTAACTTGTTATTTATATTACATTTTAAGTACCAACAGACAAAAAAAATAAACTGAAGTGATAATCACAATGTACAGCTTGATCTTCGCCAGCGCTTGTTTATGATGATTGAAAATATCACAAAGAGATCACCTTATGATGATTTGTGATTCCCTTTCAATTCGACAAAGCGGCAGGAGAAGTTAAATCACACGTTGGCAGGAAAGGACGCAGGTAACAGGGATTGAGTTATCACCGTCGGGCATATGGCCCTTCACAGATACGGAGCGGCATCATGGAAACGCTATACGCTATTTTTCACATCTTCTACAGCCAGATTATGACCAAAGCGCCACTGCTGTTGGGATTGGTCACCTTTATTGGGTATCTGCTACTGCGGCGGGATATCTCCACGGTCCTGAAAGGGACGCTCAAAACCATCATCGGTTTCATGCTGGTCCAAGTGGGCGCCGATACGCTGGTCGCAGGGTTCAAACCGGTGATAGAAAAGATCGCCGAATATCATGGGTTGAGCGGCTCGGTGATTGACCCCTACACCGCCATGATGGCGACGATGTCCGTCATGGGGGATCGCTACGCCTGGGTGGGCTACACCGTTCTACTGGCGCTCGCCCTGAATATCCTGATGGTGGTGCTGCGCCGCTATACCGGTATTCGTACGATTATGCTGACGGGACACATCATGTTTCAGCAGGCTGGGCTGATAGCGATGTTTTATCTGGTGCTGGGCGCCACGATGTGGGAAACCATCGTCGCCTCCGCGGTCATCGTCGCGCTGTATTGGGGGATTTTTTCCAACATCATGTACAAGCCGACGGAGGCCGTCACCGGCGGCGCGGGCTTCTCCATCGGTCATCAGCAGCAGGCGGCGTCGTGGATCGCGACCAAAATCGCCCACCGACTGGGCGACCCCAAAGAGAGCGTCGATAATCTCAAACTTCCTCGCTGGCTGAATATTTTTCACGACAGCATCGCCGCGACCGCCATCGTCATGACCGTGTTCTTCGGCATTATCCTGCTCTCCTTTGGCCTGAAGAACCTGCAAACGATGGCCGGTTCCACCCACTGGAGTATTTATATTCTGGAAACCGGCCTGAAATTCGCCGTGGCTATTCAGATTATCGTCGTCGGCGTCCGCATGTTCGTCGCGGAACTGTCAGAAGCGTTCAAGGGCATCTCGGAGCGGGTCATTCCCAACGCCGTGCTCGCCATCGACTGCGCCGCCATCTACGCCTACTCGCCAAACGCCATGGTGTTCGGTTTTATGTGGGGCGCCGCCGGTCAGTTCGCCGCGTTACTGTTGCTACTCGCATGCCAATCCCCCATCGTCATCATTCCCGGCTTTGTGCCCATGTTCTTCTCTAACGCCACCATTGGCGTCTTCGCCAACCATTTCGGCGGCTGGAAAGCCGTGATGAAGATTTGTTTCGTGATGGGCGTCATTGAAGTGCTGGGCTCCGCCTGGGCGATTGCCTTATTCGCCCACCACGGCACGCCGCTCAACGGCTGGATGGGCATGGCCGACTGGGCGTTGCTGTTCCCCCCCATCATGCAGGGGCTGTCCTGGTCGCCGCTGTTTCTGTGCGTACTCCTGCTCGGCGCCGTCACCTATATGTTTTTCGCCGCCCGCCGTTTGCGCGCGGAAGAAGATGCCACGACGCCGACGTCGAATCTGCCTGCGGCCGAGACGGTTCCTCTCGCCGAACCCGAGCCAGTTAATGCGGAACGTGCCGTGCGCATTCTGACCGTCTGCGGCAATGGGCAGGGGTCATCCATGATGATGAAAATGAAAATCGCCAAGTTTCTGGAGCAAAGGGGCATACCGCATGTGATGGAGTCGTGCGCCGTGGCGGACTACAAATCGAAGCTCGCGATGACCGACATCATCGTCGCTTCACGCCACCTCGCGGGAGAGATGGAGCCGGGTGCGGGCAAATTCGTACTGGCCGTGCAAAACATGCTCAATCCCCAGTCGTTTGGCGACGAACTGCTCAACCTGATCAGAACGCATTTTTCCCGCTAACGTCCGGCTGAAGGATCGGCCGAGAAAGGAGCACACCATGAACTTCAAGCAATCACTGATAGACAACGACACTATCCGGCTTCAGGCCCATGCGGCCGACTGGCGGGAAGCGATTAGGATCGGTACGAGCATGCTGGAGACCGCCGGCGCGGTAGAGCCTGACTATCATGCCGCGATCGTCCGCAGCTTTGAAAAGATGGGCGCCTACTTCGTTATCGCCCCCGGCCTTGCGTTGCCGCACGCCCGACCGGAAGACGGCGTCAAACGGACGGCCTTCGCGCTGGTGACGCTGGCCACCCCCGTGCATTTCGACGGCGAGGACGAACCGGTCGATGTGCTGATCACCCTGGCGGGCAGTTCGTCCGACGAACATATCGAAGGCCTGATGGAAATCACCCAAACGCTGGAGGACGAGAGCAGCCCTACCGGCATCAACCTTGACAGACTGCGCACATGCCGCAGTAAGGACGAGGTTTACCGCGCGATCGACAATGCGCTCGCGCAGGCGGCCAACGAGGAGGGATAACAGATGTTGAGCAACTTGAAACAAGCGGTGTTGGTCGCCAATCGACAGCTGCCGCACTACCGGCTGGTCACCCTGACCTGGGGCAACGTCTCGCAGATCGATCGTCAACGCGGGCTGATCGCCATCAAACCGTCGGGGGTAAGCTACGAAGCCATGACGGCTGACGATATCGTCATCGTCGATCTGGACGGCAACGTCATCGAGGGGCGACTTCGACCTTCCAGCGATACCGCCACTCATCTGGTGCTGTACCAGGCGTTCCCTTCTCTCGGCGGCATCGTCCATACCCATTCGCGTCATGCGACGATATGGGCGCAGGCCGGTATGGATATCCCCGTATTGGGCACCACCCACGCCGACTATTTCTATGGCGATATCCCCTGCTCCCGCCCGCTGACACCAGAGGAAATTACCGACAACTATGAAAAGAACACGGGCGTGAGCATCGTAGAAACCTTTAGCAGACGGGACATCGACCCCATTGCCGTGCCGGGCGTGGTTGCCTATGGCCATGCCCCGTTCTGCTGGGGGAAGAGTGCCGAGGAAGCGGTGCATAACGCCGTCGTGTTGGAAGAGGTGGCGGCGATGGCGCTGGCGACGCGGCGACTGAATGACCATATTCGCCTCCCGCAGACGCTGTCCGACAAACACTATTTCCGCAAACACGGCGCTGACGCTTACTACGGTCAGTCTGACGCCACGATGGAATGATGATCGCGGCATCAGCCGTTTCATCGCTCATCATGATCCAGACGGCGCATGCCGCCGTCTCAACACTGAAAAAGGATTCTCATACCATGACTCAGCCCTTGTTACAGATTGCACTGGACTCCACTGACCTGCCTACCGCCGTCGAATTGGCCGCGCGCGTGGCGGGGTATGTCGACGTCATTGAAGTCGGCACCATACTAGCCTTCGCCGAAGGAATGAACGCCGTCCGCACGCTGCGCCAGCAGTATCCCGACCATATTTTGGTCTGCGATATGAAAACCACGGATGGCGGCGCCATTCTGGCAAAAATGGCCTTTGCCGCGGGCGCGGACTGGATAACGGTGTCGGCCGCGGCCCACATCGCTACGATCACCGCCTGTAAAAGCATCGCCGACGACTTCCACGGAGAAATTCAGATGGAGCTCTACGGCCACTGGACGTGGGAAGACGCGCAGTCCTGGCGAAAACTGGGCATCACGCAGGCAATCTACCACCGTTCGCGAGACGCGGAGCTGGCCGGAGTCGGCTGGACGCCTGAGGACATTCAACGCATGCATACCCTGTCGGAGATGGGATTTGAGGTGTCGATCACCGGCGGTATCGTGCCTGAGGCGTTGCAACATTTCCGAGGGATTCACGCCAAAACGTTTATCGCCGGGCGGGCGTTGGCCGGCGAAAACGGCAGCGTCATCGCCGACGCCTTGCGCCAGGAAATCGCCCGCTACTGGTAACCTTCCCGGCGTCCGCCCTTGGCTTTCCACCACGGGCGGGCATATTTCCTCAGACAGCTCACGCGCCCGCACATCGCCTTCAGAAAGCGATTTCTCGCACCGTTTTGGATATATCGATGTTTATCATCCAGATAACTCGCCGTGTCCGTCTTCTTATGCTTTGCCCGCTCAACTTCCCTTAACTCTTACCTGAATATTGCCGATAAATTGCCAAGTGAACGCAGCTCATCAGCTTACGAGCTATACATTTATTAGAGGGCGTCACGATCTTATCGCCCCCGCTTCCGGCGGGTGAACGCGTCCATTTTTTTCCATTATCCAGGAAATTGCTAACCATGACCTCCCAATCATCCCCGTTTATGTCGTCGCGCTGTGCCCACTGCGCGGACAGCCATAATCTGGGCCTCGACTTCACGATGGCGTTCCAGCCCATCGTAGACTGCGTGACCAAAAGCGTATTCGGCTACGAAGCCTTGGTCCGAGGCTGCAATAACGAGTCTGCCTTCAGCATTATTTCGCAAATCAGCAACGACAAGCGCTACGGCTTCGACCAGCTGTGCCGAATCAAGGCTATCGCGCTTGCAGCACGACTGAAGCTGTCCGGCATGCTCAGCATCAATTTTCTACCCAACGCGATTTATCGTCCCGAACGTTGCATTCGCTCCACGCTGGAAGCGGCCAGAAAGTACCAGTTCCCGATAAATAACATCATGTTCGAGTTCACTGAGAACGAGCAGGCCAATGACAGTAAGCGCATACAGACGATTATCGAATGCTACAAAAAATTGGGCTTCAAAACGGCGATCGATGACTTCGGGTCAGGTTATTCCGGACTGAGTCTGCTGGCGGATTTTCAAACCGATATCGTCAAGCTGGACATGGCGCTAATCCGCGACATTGATCAGGATAAAACACGCCAAACAATCGTTACCCATAACGTCAACATGTTGAAGTCGTTGAACATTAAAGTGCTGGGAGAGGGCATTGAAACAGAAAATGAATATCGTTTTCTTAAAGGCATCGGGATTGATCTCGCTCAGGGGTATTATTTCGCCAGACCCGGCTTCGAGTCTCTGCCGGAGGTCGATACAACCCTTATCTAGCACCGTAGAAGAGGCATTCCGTGTCAAAATTAAACCGGCTTTTACCGCGGCGACTTTGGATAATTTGTGTAGCAGGCAGGTGGCAAGAGAGCGAATCCCGATGAGCTGACCCAAGTCAGTGATTCGGGCAAGCCGGCACACCTGTAATTTGATGAACGGCAAGTACGACGCGCTTTTTGATGGTATCGCTTACCTTTCGTCCGCCTCCCCTACTTTCCTCCTGAAACTCGCGCTTAACCGACAAAACCAAACGTCGCCATCACCAGTAAAAAGACTTAAAAGACAATTAATTATCTCAAACTCACACACAAAAAACCCAATCTTGCTTTATGCAATTTAGAACAAGTTGCCCTTTAAACGACCGTTATACTGCGCACAATTACAGCGTGTCGGAGAGTTTGTCATGAAGCACTCAGAATCTGGGCATCGCCGTGACGATGCAACACAATTACTCGTACGCAAGCTGTTGAAAGCCATTGGTATCGATCAGGGACGTATCGACGCCATCTTCCAGGGCGCGCCGATGTACGCCCATGACGGCCTGCTGGATTCCGTCAACCTCATCAGCCTGATTGCCGTTCTCAGCGACCACTATGAAGCCAATGGAACGCTGACGGGCGAGCTGTTCGATCTCATGGATGAAAACGTTTTCGACGCATTTCATACTCTCGATAGCCTGACGCATTTTCTGCACGAAAGAACCTGACATGTTTGTTGATGCCCGAACCCCACCGCGATCAGGACGGAGGATGCATGATACACATCAACACCTTAGCCACCTGGGTTCCACCGGCTCGCCTCAGCGCTGAGGAAATCATTATCCAAACGGGCTATAGCCCCCGCGAAGCCAACACGTTCTGCCAACTGTTCGGCTTTCGCCGCATCGCCGCGCTGGAGGCCTCCGCCTCTCTTTATGGCGTTTTTTATCAACTCATTAGTCAATTGATGCAGCAATCCTCCGGACCTGACGTTCCCATCGACGCACTCATTTATGTGCATGGCATGCCGGCGCCGCATGGCAAACAGCCGGCGTGGCTCGCGCGGCTGAAGCAGAGTCATCCGTTCGTCAGCGATACGGCGCGCTGCGACGAACTGGCCCAACAGCACTGCGCAACCTTGTTCTGGGCGCTGGAGCGCGCCCGTCGGCTACTGGAAGACAAGCAGGCAAAACGCGTCGCCATCATCGCTGGCGAAACCTTATCGCCTTTAGGGAGCTCGCGGCGATACGTGCCGGGCTACACGCTGATTGGAGATGCATTCGCCGCGCTGCTGCTGGAGCGTGAAGGCGCTGGCTTACGGTTGGGGAAGCCCTTTCTGGGCCAGCGATCGGAATTTTATGATGGACGGAATAGCGGCCCGGAAACGAAGACGGCGTTTTATCAGGCCCACGACGACATAGTGAGGAAGGCTCTGGCAGGCGCCCAGGCCGGCGATCCCGACAGCCTGTCGCTGCTGCCCCATAACATCAACCGTATCTGTTGGCGTCGATATATGCGCCGCCGCCAGCTGCCATGCGAAGCCATCTCGCTCGACCTGTTGCCGGATATCGGTCACTGCAGCACCGTGGACCCCCTCCTGCTGCTGCCCGCCGCGCTGCCCGCCATCCGCAACGGACAGCCGCACGTGATGCTGTCCATCGGGCTGGAAGCCGCCTATGGCAGTTGCTCCGTTTACTACGGCGCGAAATGATTGGCCGATACTTCGCCCCACCCCGCACGGCGTTTACCGGGCATACTGCAATTATTCTTCACTCTCACAATTTCAGACAACAATGCCCGTGGTCACCGGGCATAATCCTTTTAAGGAAGCGTTTTCGCTGGCGTAAGCAGGCGGAAATATACAAGGATGTAATTACGTCACGGTCAGAGCGCAGGATGGCGCCATTCGAACAGGGATGAAGACGGATCGTCGCGTTATCAGCATGGATGTGGATTGTCTGCCCGTACCAGTTATTCTCATGCTCCAGCGGGATGACGGGAGATGAAAATCGGGATGGAAACGCTTTCTTTCTCTGCTGACACTCTGCGTGCATACCACTCATGGTGGTCTGTGCGTCGACACCGGAGAAAACCACGGATGCAACGCCCTTTAAGGATCGGGATATCGGCAAAGGGCGCCTTCTTCTCTCTCGTCGGTGACGGGAAACATCACGCAAGCATTGCCTTACCCTCTCTTACACACGTCTGAACTGCTCGCGACAAGGGTAATTGCGCTGCCGTCGCAAACGAGCGTCGCTCTGAGCGTTTGCCCGCATCACCCCAGCCAGTCCGTTAGCACATCCCTCTCGGTCAGGGTGGTAAACCGCCAACGCGACGTGGTCTCGTTGGACGATAAAATGCAGCAGTTGAGCGCCATGCTCGCTTCGTCAAACCAGACTTCCTCCATCTGCGCGTTCGCGAGGCGAGAGTCATCCAACACCTGAATTTGCCCGTTTTCCCGCGTCAGACAGCTGAACGAGTCCAACGGCTTGCTGAGACCAAGCCCCAGCGCCTTCAGATACGCTTCTTTACGAGTCCATAATCGAATAAAGGCCTGTGCATACGCCTCTTCATCGCCAAATTGATCCAGCCAGCGCGCTTCATCGGGATGAAAAAACCGCTTTGCCACGCCGCGTTTATGCGCGACACGCCCGCGATTTCCCTCGACATCGACCCCTACCGCGTCACCCGGTGCGATGGCGAACGCAAAAGCAGCCTCGGTGTGGGAGAGGTTGAAATGAAGTTGTGGATAGCGGGGCAGGAATGGCTTGCCTAATGGCGTACGGGCAAACACCAGCTCGTGCGGCAACGTGCGACACAACGGCGCCAGCAGGCAGCGTAGCATGCCCTCGGCGAGTTTGCTGGGGGTGAGCGTATCGTGCGGCGCCATCCGGCAGGCCAGTCGCGCCTTGGCGGATATTGCCGGTCGATCGAGCGTCTGTCGGTGGACCAAAATACACTGCGGGTCCGCCAGTTTTCGCGCGCTATGCTCAGCGCTACCACAACCATCCAACGTATTTTCGTGGCTCATCTTCACCCTCTGCGCCCGATTTATCGCGCTTTCCCTATTCCCCTTGTCCATTTTTATCCTTATGAGTCACGTCGGCTGAAAGCGATCGGTACGAGATAACACTTGTCTGATGGAAACGCATACATGGCGGTCACTTCTTTCCCCGTGATCCCAGATCGATTCGTCTATTTTTGCAGCATGACCTTTGGAAACAAGTCTTAACGAAGTCCTGTTATTTAGATCCCGAGCCCGCTTAAAACGCTATCCATTTTCGAGACGAATAATCCCAATAACGAAATGTTGCTATCCCAAAAATGGAATGCTGAGTGGAAAAACCGTTACTTATCCCGCTGAAAAAGGGCATTCCAAACATGGCACACAATTTGCGTGAGTCACCCTGTCAATGACAGCAATGACAATAATTAACAGCCCAATACCAACGCCGTTTTCAGCATTTTTAATAACCGCTCCAGGCACGGTAAATACATTTTTGGATGACACCATGAATCTACATAATGCCTACCCCCACACCTTGGATAATGAAAGCTTCAACCATAATCTTATTCAGGATATGTATCGTCGCCACCCTAACCTAAAAAAGACCTTGGAAAACAACAATAAAGCAACCAGGCTGGTAGGGATCATCGACTATATTATTGAGAATATCGGCGATAACATCACGCTGGAACAACTCGAAACTGTGAGTGGCAAATCGAAGTTCGATATCTGCCGATTATTTAATCAAGTCTATAATATTACGCCCATGCGATGGATCTGGCGCGTACGCGTCACTCTGGCGAGAGAAATTATTCATATTTCGCCTAACTGGTCTCTGACCGATATTTGCTATGCGTGTGGTTTCTCCTCGTTGCCTCATTTTTCCCGCTGCTTTACGAAAACGTATAATATTCCGCCGCTGAAATACCGGAAAACCGTCTCGTCCGACCGCGAGCCGCCCCGTTTTATTAGCAATATGAGCTTCGATATTATTTTCGGAAAACAACGTCATCTGTTTTCCCGTCATGTATTGCTGGATAACATCCACAATTTGTCTAATTAACAATCTTATTCGAATCAACGAAAAAAACCCGGCACGGAATTTTTATTGATGGAGGAAGGCACCTCGGTGAGTCGGGTTCGGAATCAGAGATGCCGTCCCATTTGACGAGGACGCCCCTGCTTTTGATGCAATCCCTGACGTTGATACGTAATTTGCCAAGAAACAGGGGTCGTTTTTATCCCTGATTGCCGATCCCGCCGCCGCTCTATATGCGATTCACGCGAAAATCAGAGGGACGGCGGCGCCAGAAGACGGCGCGATCAGCGCCTACCGCTGCAACAATGACAAAAAAGGCATACCTCGGTATGCCTTTTTCAATGCATCAGACGATAGCCCGATGATTATTTTGGGGTTTTATCCTGCAAGAGTTCGCCGCTTTCCACCTGCGGCACACCGGCGCTGCCTGTGATCAGCAGGCCGCTTTCCATGTAGCTGAACAGTTTTTCACGCGTGTCGGTGATGTCCAAATTACGCATGGTCAGCTGGCCGATACGGTCATCCGGTGAAAAGACAGAGTCGCCTTTTTCCATGGTCAGACGCTCAGCCTTATAGGTCAGATTGTCGGACACGGTGTTCAGGTAAGAGAAGTCATTGCCGCGACGCAGTTCAACGGTAACCTCGCCGGTGATTTCACGGGCGACCCAGCGCTGCAGCGCATCACGCAGCATTAACGCCTGCGGATCGAACCAACGTCCCTGATACAGCAGACGGCCTAACTGACGTCCATGAGCATGATACTGCTCAATGGTGTCTTCGTTGTGGATCCCGGTGACCAGACGCTCGTAGGCGAGGTGCAGCAGCGCCATCCCCGGCGCTTCATAGATGCCCCGGCTTTTCGCTTCGATAATGCGGTTTTCAATCTGATCGCTCATCCCGAGGCCGTGACGGCCGCCGATGCGGTTGGCTTCCAGCATCAATTCGACGTCGTCATCGAAGGTTTTGCCGTTCAGCGCAACCGGATGTCCTTGTTCAAAGCGGATGGTGACCTCTTCCGCAGGCACTTTCACGTTTTCGTCCCAGAACTTGACGCCCATGATCGGATTAACGATTTTCAGGCTGGAGTTGAGGAACTCCAGGTCCTTCGCTTCGTGTGTCGCGCCTAGCATGTTGGAGTCGGTGGAGTAAGCTTTTTCCGCCGACATTTTGTAGCTGAAGCCCGCCTCGGCCATAAACTCGGACATCTCCTGACGGCCGCCCAGTTCATTGATAAAGTCGGTATCGAGCCAGGGTTTGTAGATTTGCAATTCCGCATTGGTCAGCAGGCCGTAGCGATAAAAACGCTCGATGTCGTTGCCTTTATAGGTGCTGCCGTCGCCCCAGATATTCACGCCGTCTTCTTTCATCGCGGCCACCAGCATGGTGCCGGTCACGGCGCGGCCCAGCGGCGTGGTATTGAAGTAGGTCATACCGGCGGTGGTGTTATGGAAAGCACCACACTGGATTGCGGCGATACCCTCTGCGACCAGCTGCTTGCGGCAGTCGATCAGACGCGCATTTTCCGCGCCATATTCCTTGGCGTGACGAGGAATCGCTTCATAGTCCTCTTCGTCCGGCTGACCCAGGTTCGCGGTGTAAGCATAAGGCACCGCGCCTTTTTTACGCATCCACAGCAAAGCGGCGCTGGTGTCCAGCCCACCGGAGAAAGCGATGCCGATACGTTGACCAACCGGAAGATGCTTCAAAATCGTCGTCATAACAAAATCCCTGCTCGAGTTAGATGGCATTGAGTGTACCCACTCCAACGCCGAATTACGTAGGTTACGTCGCACTATATTGGACAAAATGCAGAAGAAGATCGCGGCGGTTCACGCGGTCGACGGCATTTTACTCGCCCACTCCACAATGAATATTTATGCAGAATATATGATTTATAATTTAAACATCTTTTCAGCCGGACAGGAAGAGACGCATTAGGATTTCGGCAAAAAATTCATGCTGGCCTGGTATCACGATCCGTTGGCGACACAGCGCCGATGTCTCTGGTCCGGATTTAGCCCTATCGTGTCCGGATCTGGCCTTCTTTCGTTTCAACGTTGGGCGCATGATAGCCAACAACATGAACGAGGAGATAAACCATGTCGCGCACTGCACTGTTAATTATTGATGTACAAGACTCTTTCTTACATCGCCCTTTCTGGCAGGAGGACGATCTCCCGGCATTTAAGGAAGCGCTGCTGCGCCTGATCGATGGCTGTAAACGGCAAAATGTCGCGCGGGTGGATGTGTTTCACGTCGCGACAGAGGGGCCTTTCTCGCTGGAGTCAGGCTTCGTCACACGGCAGCGTTTTCCTCATCATCGGCCAGAAAAACAAGTCTACCAACACATGCACAATGCCCTGACTGACAAAGACTGCATGATGGATTGCCGCAGGAAAATATTCACCGTCTGTTCATCTGCGGCATGCGCACCGAATAGTGCTGCGAACCCACCGCGCGCAGAATTTGCTGGCTGCGACTCCAAAATCCTCATGGCCGTTGGGTCAACCGGCGGACCGTGCGCGAGTGTCACGAGCAGCTGCGGCTTACCGTGGCGGAACAGCGTATCAGGCAAGGCATCGGCGTGGAAAAAGCAGCCTTGCTGGCCGGCTTTTCCTCGGCGCGTCAGCTGCGCCGGGCTCAGTCGCGTCAGGCCTAGCTCACCAAACGGCGACGGTCGATGCGCTGTAGCCCCAACGAAAACAGCAGACCGACCGCCAGCGCCATCGCAAAGACGTAAAAAATATCCGCCACCGGCGCATTTTCGAGCGCCAGTTGATGCGTGCGCAAATAGTGGATCACCAGCGCATGAACGCCGTAAATCGCCAGAGAGTGACGTGCTATCAACGCCAGTCCCGGCAAGGGTGCCGCGTTGAGGTAATATTTTCCACTGACCAACAGACCGGAAGCGGCCAGAAACACCAGCGGTCCGCAGTAGAGATAATAGGTCTGATCGAAGTCGCCGTTGACGAGCGTCAGATGACGCGTCCCCAGCGTCACCAGCGCTGCCCCCAATACGAAGACGCCGAACGCCACGCGCGCCGCCCAGCGAGGAATCCTCATCATCCCGACGATCCTGCCGGTAATGGCGTACAGCAGGTAATAGATGGTATCGCCGAACATATACAGGTTCACCGGCAGCATCTGATGCTGACCGTCCATCAGCGCGGGCATATTGGGATTGGCGACGACCACCAGCAGTACGATCGCTGCCGCCAGCGCATAACCCGACGCCTGACGCACTTTAATCAGCGGAGAAAACAGGTAAATGATGGTGATGGCGTAGAAAAACCACAGGTGATAGAACACGGGTTTTTGCAGACTGTCTCGGAGCGCCAGCCAAGGATTGATGGGCGTGAGCCACGCCATATAACACAGCGCCAACAGGCTGTAGAACAGGAGACAGCAGCCGATGCGCAGATAGTGTTTCCCCTGCGCCTGTCGCTCTCCAAAAAACAGGTAGCCTGAGATCATGAAAAATAACGGCACGCAGACGCGAGAGGCGGAATCCAGCAGATTGGCGACGTCCCAATGGACCTTCCCAACGGCGCTGCCGTCGGTGACATACCCTGCGGCGCTGTGGACCATCACCACCATCAAGCACGCTATCGCCCGCAGGTTGTCCACCCAGCCGATCCTGTCGGTCATCCACGCCCTCGCCCTATTTTTTATCCAATAATAAACAGATTATAGGGTGCCCCGCGGCAACTCAATGCGATTGAGGGGAAATGTCTACAGATAAACGACAGGGCCGCCGAGGCAGCCCTGTTCACTTAACGTGGCACCCTTTTTTAACCTAAAACAGGCCCATGGGTTTGTCGGAGTAGCTGACCAACAGGCATTTGGTCTGTTGATAGTGTTCCAGCATCATTTTGTGGTTTTCCCGCCCGATGCCGGACTGTTTGTAACCGCCGAACGCGGCGTGCGCCGGATAGGCGTGGTAGCAGTTGGTCCACACGCGTCCGGCCTGGATGCCGCGCCCCATGCGGTACGTGATGTTCGCATTACGGCTCCATACGCCCGCGCCCAGCCCATAAGGAGAGTCATTGGCGATCTCCAATGCGTCATCCAGCGTTTTGAAGGTCGTCACGGCCAGCACAGGCCCGAAGATCTCTTCCTGGAATACCCGCATGTTGTTGCTGCCTTGCAAAATCGTCGGCTCCAGATAGTAGCCCTCGGTCAGATCGCCGTTGAATGACTTGCGATGCCCGCCAGTCAGTACTTGTGCGCCCTCTTTCTTACCGATATCGATATAATTGAGGATTGTGTCCAGCTGTCCCGACGACACCTGCGCGCCCATCATGGTGTGGGCGTCCAGCGGGTTGCCGACGCGGATGGATTCCACCCGCTTGATGGCGCGCTCCATAAAGCGCTCATAGATAGACTCCTGCACCAGCGCGCGGCTCGGACAGGTACAGACTTCACCTTGGTTGAAGGCGAATAGCGAGAATCCCTCCAGCACTTTGTCGAAGAAGCTGTCCTCTTTGTCCATGACGTCGGCAAAGAAGATATTGGGGGATTTTCCGCCCAGCTCCAACGTCACCGGAATGACATTCTTTGCTGCATAGCCCATGATCTGCTGGCCGACTTCGGTCGAGCCGGTGAAGGCGACCTTGGCGATCCGCGGCGATGTCGCCAGATATTCGCCGATCTGCCCCCCGGCGCCGTTAACCACGTTGATCACGCCCGGCGGCAGCAGATCCTGAATGATCTCCATCATCAACAGGACCGAGAGCGGAGTCAGTTTGGCGGGCTTCAGTACGATACAGTTGCCTGCCGCCAGCGCCGGCGCCATTTTCCAGCACGCCATCAGCAGCGGAAAATTCCAGGGAATAATCTGACCGACCACACCGAGCGGCTCGTGGAAATGGTAGGCCACAGTGTCGTGATCGATTTCGCTAATCGCGCCTTCCTGCGCCCGGATACAGGCGGCGAAGTAGCGGAAGTGATCGATGCCGAGAGGAATATCGGCATTGCGGGTTTCGCGGATCGGTTTGCCGTTATCCCAGGTTTCGGCGTTCGCCAGCAGATCGATATTCTCTTCCATGCGATCGGCAATGCGGTTCAGGATCTGCGCGCGTTCGGCAGCCGACAGCGCGGCCCAGCCGGCTTTGGCTTCATGCGCAGCATCCAACGCCAAATCTACATCGCGGGTATTCGAGCTGGCGACTTCGCACAACGGTTGTCCAGTAACGGGCGTCAGGTTGACATAATATTCCCCGCTGGACGGAGGCACCCAGCGCCGCCGATAAAGTTTTCGTAACGTTTTTTCAGGCTGACATCGAAGCCGTAGGCTCCAGGCGAAACACGGCTTGAGCTAGAACTGGAAGAGGTGTCGTAGGTCATTTCTGTCTCCTTTGTAGGCTGTTGCTGTGGACTGAGCGCTGTATTCGCAGTGACGACGCACGGCCAGCTGATACAGAACGGTATGCTTACCTAAACAGAAAATCGTTGGACTCATCCTAGAGGATGTTAATCAATTGTGATAGACACAGGCGGTCCGAAAAAGACGGGAATTCGATTCAGCGCTCATTTTTAGGCAACGAATGGAACCTAATGCGAAACAGTGCATCCTATGTCGCTAGGCCGATTCGCCATCACCCGCGGGGGAGATAACATTCGCGTCCCGCCGCATGCGGTGAAATACTGACGTCACGACCTCACATCACGACCGCAGGAGTAGGGGTGAAAAACAACCATTCTCAGCATGGAGATACGCAGGCTCCCTTGATCGGAGCCAGTCAGCGCACCATCTGGCATCATGATGCCTTGGCGGAGTCTCGTCGCGACTGGCTGGCGGAAGAGGTGCCGGTAGCCCTGGTCTACAACGGCATATCACACGTGGTGATGATGGCCTCGCCCAAAGATCTGGAGGCGTTCGCGCTGGGTTTTTCACTGTCGGAAGGCATTATTCAGTCGCCGAACGACATCTACGGCATCGACGTCGTGCCAGTTTGTCACGGCATAGAAGTTCAGATTGAACTTTCCAGCCGTCGTTTTGCCGGGCTGAAAGCCAGACGCCGCGCAATGGAAGGCCGTACCGGCTGCGGCGTCTGCGGCGTCGAACAGTTAGAGGAGATCGGCAGGCCGATAGCACCGCTCCCCTTTACCCAAACGTTTTCACTGTCGCGGCTGGTGTCTGCGCTGACCCGATTGGCGGATGTTCAGGTCGTCGGACAGCGGACCGGCTGCACCCATGCCGCCGCCTGGATTTCGCCGGAAGGCTCGGTGTTGGGTGGGTGCGAGGATGTCGGCCGACACGTCGCGCTGGATAAACTGCTGGGGATGCGCGCTCGTCAGCCCTGGCAGCAGGGCGCAGCGTTGGTGTCCAGCCGCGCCAGCTATGAAATGGTGCAAAAATCCGCGCTCTGCGGCGTAGAAATCCTCTTCGCCGTCTCCGCCGCCACCGCGCTGGCCGTCGACGTCGCTCAACGCAGCCAGCTCACCCTGGTGGGATTTTGTCGTCCGGGGCGCGCGACGGTCTACACCCATCCTCAGCGCCTGCGCGACTAACCGCTTAGACCAATTGGTTGTTAAGCCCAACCATTCCCTTATAAGTGACTGTTGAAAAAGGATTAAAATCAGGACGGAACGGCAGAAAGCCAAGAATAACCATTTTCAATATCATTTAATTAACTATAATGAACCTCATGCTTACGCGGGACTAACAAACCAAGTGCCGCTCCATCTATACCAATGCACGCCAACTATGGAGATGCAAAATATGAGTTACACACTGCCATCCCTGCCCTATGCCTATGACGCACTGGAACCGCATTTCGACAAGCAAACGATGGAAATCCATCACAGCAAACATCACCAGACCTACGTCAACAACAGCAACGCCGCGTTAGAATCTCTGCCGGAATTCGCGAAACTGTCTCCGGAAGAGCTGATCACCAAACTGGATCAGGTCCCGGCTGATAAGAAAACCGCGCTGCGCAACAATGTGGGCGGCCATGCCAACCACAGCCTGTTCTGGAAAGGCCTGAAGCTGGACACGACGCTGACTGGCGATCTGAAAGCCGCCATCGAACGCGATTTCGGCAGCGTTGACGCCTTCAAAGAAACTTTTGAGAAAGCAGCGGCAACCCGTTTCGGCTCTGGCTGGGCCTGGCTGGTGCTGAAAGACGACGGCAAACTGGCGGTCGTTTCTACGGCTAACCAGGATAGCCCGCTGATGGGTGAAGCCATCTCCGGCGCATCCGGCTACCCGATCATCGCTCTCGATGTGTGGGAACATGCCTACTACCTGAAATTCCAGAATCGCCGCCCGGACTACATCAAAGCGTTCTGGAGTGTCGTCAACTGGGACGAAGCCGCAAAACGCTTTGCCGAAGCAAAAAAATAATCTGCCAGATAGATAACCTGCGCGACTAAGCGCGAGCTTATCCCCCGACCCGGAATAACCTTAATTATTCCGGGTTTTTTATTTCCGTTTTCCATCCATTAATCACGAAGTAAATAGTAAAGCTTTCATTTACTATGCCGATAATTTTCTCGAGTCCTCTTTGATTATTTTCCCCCATCCTGTACAGGCCGAGGGAGATATTCTTGTGGCTAAAAAAAAATAGCAAATCAACACATTAGGGATCTCCCTTAATGACTGAGTTCATTAATAATGGAAGAGTAAAATGGCGATTAAAATAGAAAATATAAAGGTAGGCAAGAAGTTAGGATTAGGCTTCTCTCTAATTTTAGCGCTAACCCTCCTTATAGCGGCCGTTGGCATGATGTACATCGGAACCCTGACAGATCGCTTCGATAAAGCGACTTTTAGCGCTCAGATCAACGATGAAGTCAATCAGGCCCGCTATTATCGTGTCCTGTATAGCGTGGGGTACAACCCTGACGCCATCAAAAACAACAGCAAACACATTAACAACATCGTCAATTTAGTCGGCGAAGCAAAAAATAAGTCTTGGTATTTAGACTACGAAGACCGTTTGCAAAAAATATCTGACGCCATTGCCGAATATCAGAAAAAACAAAAAGATTATGTGGATGCGGTAAATAAAAAGGATCAGATAAGACATAGCTGGAATATCTCTGACACACAAACCGCGTTAAATGCATTTGAGCAACAGATTAAAAATGAAGGTAATTTTCCGCTACAACTCCAATTAGCCAATCTCGATCTCAAACTCACCAACATCCGCTATCAGGCCCGCGGCCTATTGCTCACCCTAAATCAGGATGCGGAGAAGTCGCTCATCGCCGCGCAGGAGGACGCCGAACAAACGCTGAACCAGTTGATCCAGACGCAACCTGATGACCGTAAAGCACAGTTGGCTCCGATCGTCACATCGCTATCAAACTACAAATCCCAGGTGCTGGCCTATCTTCCGGCTTACCAGGAAGAGCTGAAACAGGTTGATTTACTCGGCGTACAGGCTGACAACTTGATTTCACAGGTTACCGGCATGGTGGAGAACGAAACCCTCGCGACCCGGAAAGACATCAACGGAGCTACGCTGTGGCTGTCCCTGACGGCGCTAATCACGCTATTGCTGGGTATCGCCATCGCCCTGTATATCTCTCGCCAGATTACACAGCCCTTGAATCAGACCGTCGGTATCGCCGAAAGCATTGCTGCCGGCGACCTCACCATGCCGATCGCCACAACCCGTCGTGACGAGCTTGGGATGCTGCTGAACGCAATGGCGAAGATGAAGGCCAACCTGCACAACATCATTGACGATATTCGTCTGGGCGTTAGCCAAATCAACACCGCCGCCCGAGAAATCGTAGCAGGCAACGACGATCTGTCTTCCCGCACGGAGTCTCAGGCGGCCGCAGTGGAAGAAACCGCCGCCAGCATGGAACAGCTGACATCAACCGTGAAACAGAACGCCGGCAACGCCCATCACGCCAATAAACTGGTACTGGACGCCACCCAGACCGCGCAGTCCGGCGGCAAACTGGTGGAAGAAGTGGTCAAGACCATGTCTGAAATAGAAGGCAGCTCGAAACGCATTGCTGAAATCACTTCCGTGATCAACGGCATCGCCTTCCAGACAAATATTCTGGCGCTCAACGCCGCGGTCGAAGCCGCTCGCGCCGGTGAACAAGGCAGAGGATTCGCCGTGGTCGCCGGCGAAGTGCGTAATCTGGCACAGCGCAGTTCTCAGGCGGCAAAAGAGATTGAAGGGCTGATCTCCACCTCCGTGAATCAGGTCGGTCACGGCGCGAGACTGGTGAACGATGCAGGGAAAACGATGCACGACATCGTGACCTCGGTCACGCACGTCCATGACATCATGGGCGAAATAGCGGTGGCTTCGGATGAGCAAAGCCGTGGAATTGCGCAGGTTAATGAAGCCATCGTGGATATGGACAGCAGCACGCAGCAGAATGCCGCGTTAGTTCAGGAGTCCACCGCCGCCGCTAGCTCGCTGGAAGAACAGGCGATTGTGTTGTCCAACGCCATTGCGGTCTTCCATCTGTCCAGTACGCAGGAGCAGGAAAGCAACGGGCAGCAGGCGCTGACCCGCGGTCATGCACAACAGCTGACCTACAACCCGTAATATCACGGCCCGGCAACGCCGGAAGCGCGAGTCTCTTCGACGGGCTAAGAAAATCCTCTCAGCCCGTCATTCACCCTTAACGCGCAGCAATCAGCGGCTGCGCCTTCAAGATCGTCGCCAGATTCTGCTGCTGCGAAGAAAGCTGCGTCATCATGCCGTTGTACTGGTCGACCTGCGCCTGCGTCTGGAACTGCACGGCATTGCCGTTAAACGTCACCTGAGCGCCCTGCGTTTGCAGATAGTCGCCGACCTGCACCAGCGTCTGCGCAAAGGAGATACTGACCGGCACCACCGCAGCGACGGCCGTCGCTGGTTTCGTCACCACGCGCTCATACACTCGGTTATAAACCGCCTGAACGTCTTCCGGCTGCTTCAGCGCGCGTCGGGCATTGTCCGCCTGCACTTTGGCGGTCTGCGTCTGCTGACTGAGCAGATTCAAAGCGCCGGTGCTTTGACGCAGATTTTCCCTCTCAGTCAGGTAATCCTGCGGCACGCGAATGCGTGCGACCTGCTCCAGCATCGGCGTTAAGCTGCCCGCCAGCGCCTGATCCAACTGCTGACCAAAGCCCGTCAGAATCGCGTAATCCTGCGCATAACGACCGAAACTCTGCTTTTGCTGGTCCGTCAATCCCGGCAGCTGACGCCCCGGCTCCTGTTCCACACCCTGCAAGAATGCGTTGAACGCCTGGCGCTGCTCTTTGTCTTTATCACCACAGGCCGCCAGTTGCAGCGTCATCAAAACCATAATCACCGGCATCAGCCAGCGCGAACGGATATCCGCCAACATGTCTACTACTCCTGTTTTTTGTTTCGCCGTCTTGCTTGTAGAAGGTTACCCCAATAAGCATAGCTGAACGGCTTTCCCGCAAGATGAAAAACAGCACGCATAATCTGGCTGTTCTCCCCGTAGAGGCTGCGGTGAGATACCGCAACGCAGCCATGTCCACACTCAACCGCATCCACCTAAAAAAACAGGGCCATTAAGGCCCTGTCGTCATTCAGCGAGCGTGAATTCTTACTGCAATACCGAAATGTCAGCGACTTTCAGGAACAGGTTACGCAGTTCGTTGAGCAGCGTCAGGCGGTTGATCCGCACCTCCTGCTCTTCCGCGTTCACCATAACCTTGTTGAAGAAGCTATCCACCGGCTCACGCAGCTGCGCCAGCTCAACCAGCGCTTCCTGATAACGCCCTTCGGCGAACCACGGGTCCAGTTTACTGTTCAGTGCGGTCACGTAGGTCGCCAGTTGAATCTCTTCTTTTTCCTGCAGCAGCGAGGCCTGCACGCTGTCATTCAGGCTTTCGGTCGACTTCGCCAGAATATTGGACACGCGTTTGTTGGCCGCGGCCAACGCAACCGCCTGTTCCAGCGTACGGAAGTGACTGACGGCCTTCACGCGGGCATCGAAGTCGGCCGGACGGGTCGGACGACGCGCCAGCACTGCCTGAATGGTATCTACCGTATGACCTTCTTCCTGATACCAAGCGCGGAAACGCCCCAACATGAATTCGATGACGTCATCGACCACATTGGCGTTAGTCAGCTTGTCGCCATACAGACGCACGGCTTCTTCCGTCAGCGTTTGCAGATCCAGCGGCAGCTGTTTTTCTACGATGATGCGCAGCGCGCCCAGCGCAGCGCGGCGCAGCGCGAACGGGTCTTTATCGCCTTTCGGATGCTGACCAATACCGAAGATCCCGGCCAGGGTATCCATCTTGTCAGCGATAGCTAACGCACACGCGACCGGCGACGAAGGCAGATCGTCGCCCGCAAAACGCGGCTGATATTGCTCGTTCAGCGCGACCGCGACATCTTCGTCTTCACCGTCATGACGCGCATAGTGCATGCCCATGACGCCCTGCGTATCGGTGAATTCGAACACCATGTTGGTCATCAGATCGCATTTAGACAGCAGGCCCGCGCGCGTTGCATGATTGACGTCAGCGCCAATCTGCCCCGCCACCCATCCGGCTAGCGCCTGAATGCGATCGGTTTTATCGCGCAGAGAACCCAACTGCTGCTGGAACAGTACGGTTTCCAGACGCGGCAGATGGTCTTCAAGACGTTTTTTACGATCGGTATTGAAGAAGAATTCGGCATCCGCCAGACGCGGACGCACCACTTTTTCGTTACCCGCAATAATTTGCTGCGGATCTTTCGACTCGATATTGGCGACGAAGATGAAGTGCGGCAACAGTTTGCCCGCTTCGTCGTAAACCGGGAAATATTTCTGGTCGCCTTTCATGGTATACACCAGCGCTTCCGCGGGCACAGCCAGGAATTTTTCTTCGAACGTCGCCGTCAGCACCACCGGCCACTCGACCAGAGACGCCACTTCTTCCAGCAGGCTTTCACTCAGATCGGCTTTTCCGCCAATCTTCTGCGCGGCCTGTTCCGCATCGCGTTTGATCATCGCTTTACGCGCTTCGTAGTCCGCAACCACTTTGCCGCGTTCGAGCAAAATTTCAGGATATTGATCGGCATTATCGATGGTGAATTCGGCTTCGCCCATGAAGCGGTGGCCGCGCAGCGTGCGAGCGGAGTCGATGCCCAGCACGGTGCCGGGGATCAGCTCGTCACCCAGCAGCATCGTCACGGTATGAACCGGACGAACAAACTGCACGTCTGAGTCGCCCCAGCGCATCAGTTTCGGGATAGGCAGTTTGCCGAGTGCCACGCTGACCATGCCCGGCAGCAGCGTTTGCGCCGCCTGACCTTTGACCTGCGCTCGGAACAACAGCCACTCGCCCTTGTCGGTGGTTAGGCGTTCGGCCTGATCGACAGTAATCCCGCAACCGCGCGCCCATCCTTCGGCCGCCTTGGTCGGCTGACCGCTGGCGTCGAACGCCTGTGAGATGGCCGGGCCGCGCTTTTCAACTTCACGATCCGGTTGAGACGCGCTTAGCGCGGTCACTTTGAGCGCCAGACGACGCGGCGCGGCGAACCAGTTCACCGCCTGATAGGCCAGGCCTGCCGCATCCAGTTCAGCGCTGAAATTGGCGGCAAAAGCTTGCGCTAGCTGACGGAGAGCCTTCGGCGGCAGCTCTTCCGTGCCGATTTCCACCAAAAAAGTTTTATCAGTCATGGCCTGTTAGCTCTCTTTTCTATTACACATCGGGAAGCCCAGCGCCTCGCGGGAGGCATAGTAGGCTTCGGCTACCGCTTTGGTCAGCGTGCGAATGCGCAAAATGTAACGCTGACGTTCGGTAACGGAAATCGCCTTGCGCGCGTCCAGCAGGTTGAAGCTGTGGGCGGCTTTTAGAATACGTTCGTAGGCAGGCAGCGGCAGCGGGTTTTCCAGCGCCAGCAGTTCCTGAGCCTCTTTTTCATACTGCGCGAAACAGGTAAAGAGGAAATCGACGTCGGCATGTTCGAAGTTGTAGGTCGACTGCTCCACTTCATTCTGATGGAACACATCGCCGTAGGTAGTTTTGCCGAGAGGACCATCGCTCCACACCAGATCGTAGACGCTGTCCACGCCCTGGATATACATCGCCAGACGTTCCAGCCCGTAGGTGATCTCACCCGTAACCGGTTTGCATTCCAGACCGCCCACCTGCTGGAAGTAAGTGAACTGCGTCACTTCCATGCCGTTCAGCCACACTTCCCAACCCAGACCCCAGGCGCCCAGCGTCGGGTTTTCCCAGTTGTCTTCAACGAAGCGAATATCGTGGATCGTGGGGTCAAGACCCAGCGCCTTCAGCGAGCCGAGATACAGCTCCTGAATGTTTTCCGGCGAAGGCTTGATGATCACCTGGAACTGATAGTAGTGCTGCAGACGGTTGGGGTTTTCGCCGTAGCGTCCATCGGTAGGACGACGTGACGGCTGGACATAGGCGGCGGCAATCGGCTCTGGGCCGAGCGCCCGCAGGCAGGTCATGGGGTGAGAGGTTCCCGCGCCAACTTCCATGTCCAACGGTTGAACAATGGTACAGCCCTGGCGCGCCCAATAATCCTGTAACGTCAGGATGAGGCCCTGGAAGGTCTTGGTATCAAACTTTTGCATTTGGATTCGCACGCGATACAAGTGGATTTACAATGAATGCGCCAGTATACCCTCTGAGTGCAAGATATACAGCCGGAATGCGGCAACAAGTTCATATCCGAACGAATTTACTACGCACGGCGGGACGCGGTTTTCCAGCCCGAACGCGACGGCATTTCGGACCAAAACCCCTCGCATCCGATCGTGACGGCGGGAAGGGCTCACGGCATTCGCCGCCGTCCTTCGCTCCCGCCAATTCATGCGAAACGGGCGGGAACCTGAACGTTAGCCGAAAAACACCGTTTGCAGCATTTTCAAGCTCAACAGCAGCAACAGCGCCGCAAAAATCTTTCTCAGCGTGGCGACCGGCAGGCGGTGCGCCAGTCGAGCGCCGACCGGCGCCGTGAAGAAACTCACCAGCGAAATCATCAGCACTGCGGGGAGTGATACGTAGCCGAGGCTGTAATGTGGCAATCCGGGGGCATCCCAACCGTTGACCATATAACCTAACGCGCCCGCCAGCGCGATCGGCAAACCGACCGCCGCCGACGTCCCAATCGCCTGCTGAATACGTACATTACACCAGGTCAGAAACGGCACCGTCAGCGAACCGCCGCCAATCGCCACTAGCGCCGAAATACCGCCAATGCCAAGCCCCGCCAGCGAGGTTCCGACCGTGCCGGGCAGTTGACGATTGGGTTTTGGCTTGAAGTTCATCACCATCTGAAACGCAATATAGGCCATGAAGCAGGAAAAGAAGATCGCCAGCGCCTGAGTCGGTAATAATGCGGCCAGCCAGGTGGCGCAGAATGTGCCCACCAGAATCCCCGGCGTAATACGCCAAACGACCGGCCACAACACGGCCTGATGCTGATGATGCGTGCGAAGACTGGATACGGCGGTAATCACGATGGAGGCCATCGAGGTCCCCAACGCCAGATGGACCAGATGCTCGTTTTGTACGCCCTGTGCAGCAAACATCGCGGTCAATATCGGCACCATGATGCCGCCGCCGCCAATACCTAATAATCCCGCCATAAATCCAACGACAGCACCAAGCGCCAGATAAGCGATAATCCACTCTACAGCCATCCCTTCACCCCTGACATAAAATATTTCTCATTAATAGTTATCATTTTCAATGAAATGCAATAACCAAGGACACATCGCCGCTCACACCCAGGCTCTGATACTACCGCTGGCTAAACCATCGCCTTAAACTACATACGACGGGTTCCGCGTTGGCGATAAAATTTGGCGCGGACCGCCGCCGAACCCAATGGCGTCTGTTGCGCGATCGACCAATTCATCGGTATACATCGCATGTCCATTATTCATTTACGCTTAAATAGCGAATTCCGCCACCTCAAATCCAAGCCTGTGGCCGTCATCGCTGAACTTTAACGCCGTTTCTCTTTACTTTTTGCGATCGACCGCCACAAAAGCATGGTTGCCTATCCAGTATTTAGCGTGTGATGATACGACGGTTCATGGGGCATACCGTACGTCAAGCAGAGGTTATTCACGAGAGTCAGGGGTCGTGAACCCATGACGAACCTTAGGGAAATCAACAGAGGAGCATGCCATGAATCGTTGCGGTTGGGTGACGGCCGACCCGTTATATTTGGCCTATCATGACGACGAGTGGGGAAAACCCTGCACCGATAGCGACAAGCTATTCGAAATGCTCTGTCTGGAAGGGCAGCAGGCGGGCCTTTCCTGGATCACCATACTGAAGAAGCGCGAACGCTATCGCCACTGCTTTCACCGGTTTGACCCGGTTAAGATTGCCGCCATGGGCGAAGACGATATCGCCCAACTCATGCAAGATAAGGGCATTATCCGCAACCGTCTCAAAATCGAGGCAATCATCGCTAACGCCAAGGCGCGTTTAGCGATGGAAACGCGGGACGAAAATTTTTCTGACTTCATCTGGTCTTTCGTCAACCACCGCCCCGTGACTAACCTCTATGCAACACAGGCCGATGTGCCTACCCAGACTGCCACCTCGGAGAGCTTGTCGAAGGCGCTCAAACAACGCGGATTCAAATTCATTGGGCCCACGATTTGTTACGCCTACATGCAGGCGGTGGGGATGGTCAACGACCACACGACTGACTGTATTTGCCACCCGTCGCAGCGTTAACCACGCCCCAAGGCCTGCGAAAGGGGCCATCGCGACAAAGCCGGGCAAGATGGGCGGGTCAGCCCCGCAGGAGCGAAATCTCCCTCTTTTGCTGGCATACTGTCATGATAATATCGGTTGAAATAATGCAGGAAAGGATTACCACGCATTTTACTGTTTTGCTTATCGTGCTGGCGGCCGCTTTTTTCCGCAGGCCGCCACGATGTCGGCATTGCACACACCGGCGGCGGTATCACAGCCGATGTGTGACAACGGGAAAAGATACGGATCAGGATTGCGTCAGTGCTGGTCTGTATTTGGTTTTTTACGTTAACGACAATAAAGGAATATTGTATGAATAAAACCATGGCTAAACTGGCCTTCATGATGATGATGGAATGGTTCATTTGGGGGGCTTGGTTCGTCACGCTCTGGCCTTTTCTCAATCATAACGGATTTACTCCCACGCAAATTGCCTGGTGCTACTCCTGCACCGCCATTGCAGCCATCATTTCGCCTATCGTGGTGGGATCGCTGACCGACCGCTTTTTCCCGGCGCAAAAGGTGTTGGCGCTGCTGATGCTGGTCGGGGCGGCCCTCATGTTTTTCACCGCGCAACAAACCCATTTCAACAGCTTCTTCCCGCTGCTGCTGGCCTACTGCCTGACCTATATGCCGACCATCGCATTAACCAACAGCATCGCGTTTTCCAACGTTGCAGATGTCGAGCGTGACTATCCGAAGATCCGCGTAATGGGAACCTTGGGGTGGATTGCCGCGGGCATCGCCTGCGGATTTATCCCTTCGCTGCTGGGCTACGGTAATATCACCGCCACCAAAATACCGCTTTTGATTGCCGCCGCCAGCTCCGCCGTGCTCGGGCTGTTCGCCTTGTGTCTGCCGCACACCCCGCCGAAAGGGCACGGGAAACTCAGCCTCTCCGTCATGCTAGGGTTGGATGCGCGCGTGTTGTTAAAAGATCGCAGCTTTCTGGTCTTCTTCATCTGCTCTTTCCTGTTCAGCATGCCGCTCTCGTTTTATTACATCTTCGCCAACGGCTATCTCACTGAAATCGGTATGCCGAACGCTACAGGCTGGATGACGCTGGGACAGTTTTCGGAAATCTTTTTCATGCTAGCGCTGCCTTTCTTCATCAAGCGCTTCGGCATCAAATACGTGTTGATTCTGGGTCTGGCGACCGCGCTGCTTCGCTATCTGCTGTTTATTTTCGGCGGCACCGAACAGCTGTTCACCTACGCCCTGCTGTTTATCGGCATCCTGCTCCACGGTGTCAGCTATGACTTCTACTTTGTCACCGCTTACATCTACGTCGATAAAAAGGCTCCGGTCTACATGCGCACGGCAGCGCAGGGGCTAATTACGCTCGGATGCCAGGGAATCGGCAGTCTGTTGGGATATCGACTCGGGGGACAACTGATGGAAAAATGGTTCTCCTACCCCGAACCGGTACAGGGTTTGACGTTCCACTGGGCCGGTATCTGGGGTTTTGGCAGTGCCATGATTGCCGTCATCTTCATTGCCTTTCTCGCACTATTCAGAGAGCCTGCGCAAGGCGTAAAACCGGTCGAGATCAAGCAAAGTCAAAATTGACGGCCGATACCATGACATAACCCCGCAGTACGTTAACATCGGAAAAATTCACAGAAGATAACGTCTTTCCGCATTGCGGAAGGGCGCTATCCTGTTTTGAGCGGGGAGACGCAAAAGAAATGATCATGTCGCAAAAAAAAGAAAGTCGCATTGCTGGAGCACTCTACGGCCAGATGCTGGGAGATGCTATGGGTATGCCATCCGAACTTTGGCCCCGTACGCGCGTCAAGGCGCACTTTGGCTGGATAGACCGTTTTTTAGACGGCCCGCAGGACAATATTGTCGCCCGCTACTTCAAAGCCGGCGAGTTCACTGACGACACCGCCATGGCACTGGCCTTGGCTGATGCACTGATTGAATGTCAGGGCGAAGTGGTGCCTGATACCATTGCCGCTCACATTCTCGCCTGGGCTGATCGGGTGGATGCCTATGACAAAGTCATGCTTGGCCCCAGCTCCAAAATCGCACTGGCGGCGCTGAAAAATGGAACGCCTATCCGCGATTTGGAAAACAACGGCGTCACCAATGGTTCAGCCATGCGGATCTCCCCGCTAGGATGCATGGTGCCAGTACACACGCTCGATGGCTTTATTGCCAACGTCGAACTTGCTTCCAGCCCAACGCATAAATCCGATGTCGCTATCGCCGGTGCCACCGTCATTGGCTGGGCGGTTTCTCAGGCCGTGGATGGCGTCAGTTGGGACAGGCTGCGCGACCAGCTTCCAGCCGTCGCGAGAGCGGCCCAGGAAAAGCGGGTGACAACCTACCACGCGTCCATGGCCGCGCGTATCGAGCTGGCGCTGGACATTGCCAACCATTCCGGCGGTACGGAAAGTACGATGGATCGCATTTACCAACTGGTGGGCACGACCAGCGATATTTTGGACTCCGTCCCGGCAGCCATTGCATGGTAGAACTAGCGGCAACGCAACCCAATCGTTGTGCCGTGCTGTGTGCCAATCTGGGGGGCGATACCGATACGATAGGAGCGATGGCGACCGCGATTTGCGGCGCACTGCATGGCGTGGAGGCGATCGATCCGATATGGCGTCAGCAGCTTGACGACGTCAATCGCTGCGATATTGGCCACTACGCTCGCCAATTACTGGCGCTGCGACTGCAATGGGAACAGAGAGCGGACGTTTAAGCGGTCATTCGATAGCGGGACGGTGTCTCACCGATCCCGCTATCGATGCTTAGAGACGATAACTCAGATCGTCGTATTTAAACTTACCGCTCGGACACAAAGACGTATCGGTCGGCACGACAATGATTAATACTGAACTCAATAGGAACGCCTGCCCCGTCACACACCTGCTGTTTGAGCACCAGCATCGGCACGGATGCCTTGATATTCATCACAGAGACGAAGTGTTCATCCGACGCCTTGGCCGTCACCCAGTTGCGCGTATGCTGCGGCGAAATATTCTGGGCTTTGAAGTAGGCATAGAGTGAAACCCCAATCTCTTCCGGATTGCCTATCAGCGTGGTAGGGACATAAGATGTCACGATTGAAACGGGTTCGTCTTCGATAAAGCGATGACGTAGGAGACAATAAACCGGCGTATCCGGCGGTAGCGCCAGCTGTTCCGCTACCTCTTCGTTACACGGCACCACTTTCTTCTCCAGCCACATCGTACCTGGATTTTTACCTTTACCCGTCACCTGACAGCTAAAGCTGGCGGCGCTCCCGATTTGATATTCCATTTGGAAATTGATGTAGGTACCGTATCCCCGCGTCCGCACGACGACGTTACGCGATTCCAGCAATTTCAATGCGTTGCGTACGGTAATGCGGGAAATGCCCAGCAGACGGCAAAATTCACGTTCGCTAGGTAGAAAGTCCCCCTCGCGCAAATCGCCATTTTGCACAGCCTGTTGCAACGCATCGCTAAATTTCACGTAGAGGGGCGTATGGTCCCTCTGCTGTAACCGGTGCTGCAACCGCTCTACCAGGGCCGAATATTTGTCCATTTCTTCCTCCTGTATCCATGGTGGATAAAGCGTCATCGACGCCTTCCTTGTTAAATAGTCCCTTGTAACTCAAAAGCTTAGCTATCCAGCCAGCTATGTATTCCTTACTTCTCTCCCACCTCCTAACAAATGTCATGCCCTAAAAAGTGGGCAAAAGGTCAACCTATTGTAAAACCATGACGAACGCGGTACCGATCATACGACACTATTTCTTTTAATTTGATTCACTAAATTTGCAGTATTCTTTAGACTCAGGCCCCTTCTGCGGGTTATTTCTCCAATCTTATCGACGATCCCTCGTCATCGCGGAGCTAAATCATGAAACCCGAAATTATTTTGTACGGTCCCATCCCCGAAGACTTACGCGCTCGCCTGTCATCTCACTTCACCGTCAACGAATTTCAAGGCCTCCCACCGATCAACGATCCCACGCTGGCAAAGGCTGAAGGGCTGATCGGGGCCGGCGGTCAAATCGATCAGGCGTTTCTTTCCCACCTGCCGCGCCTGCGGGCAGTCTCTACCGTTTCTGTCGGGTACGACAATATCGACGTCGCCACGTTAAATCAAAAAAATGCGCTGCTGATGCATACGCCTACCGTGTTGACCGATACCGTGGCGGACACGGTCATGACGCTAATGCTCATGACCGCCCGGCGGGCGCTCGAATCCGCAGAACGCGTTAAAGCCGGAGAGTGGCGGCGCAGTATCGATTGCGACTGGTTCGGCGTTGACGTTCATCACAAAACGATAGGCATATTGGGCATGGGCCGCATTGGCATGGCGGTCGCGCAGCGCGCTCACCTGGGTTTCAATATGCCTGTCCGTTATCACGCCCGTCACCGTCACCCTGACGCCGAACAACGCTTCAACGCCCAATACGACTCGTTAGAGACCTTGCTGGCTGAGTCGGACTTCCTTTGCATTACCCTGCCGCTCACCCCGCAAACACGCCACCTTATCAATCGCGAACGGCTGGCGAAAATGAAGCCTGGTGCCATCTTGATCAACATCGGACGCGGCCCCGTCGTCGATGAAATTGCCCTGATCGACGCGCTACGTAACGGCCAACTGCTCGGCGCTGGCCTGGACGTCTTCGAAACCGAACCGCTGCCGGCGGACTCGCCGCTGTTGACGCTGCCGAATGTGGTGGCACTGCCGCACATCGGCTCCGCCACCCACGAAACCCGTTATGCCATGGCCGCCTGTGCGGTGGATAACTTGATTGCCGCGCTGACCGGCGACGTGAAAGAAAATTGCGTCAACCCACCCTCATCACGTTCATGATCTGAACGTCAATATCCTCGGCCGAGTTCACCGACCGAGGATGTTGGAGGGAATCATGGCCGCAGAAAACTATTCCACTGCCATCGGCGTCTCCGTTACCGTCGTCGACTCGCTCCCCTGGATCTCTTTCACCCGCTGTTCTGTTTTCTGCACCGCATCCGCGTTGCTCAGCAGACTATAAGTCAGTTCGAACGTCGTACTTTGCCCAGGTTGCAACTGTTTCACGCGCCCCATTTTACGCTCGACGGTCACTGGATAGGCATAACTGGTGCCGGGCTCAATACCGGTCACATAGCCCTGCTTTTCGGTATCCGTATTTTTCCACAGGGACAACACCGGCAGTTGGCGGGTATCGAACGCAATCGAAACGCCCTTGTCGCCCGCCTTATTCACGAGTGCCGCCAGCGTCTTGCCATCCTTATCCGCATAAGGGGAAACATTAAACACCATCTCATCAAAGTCTTTGGTCGGACCTTGATAGGTCGCCCAATCTTTAAGACCGGGCTTCGCATAGTCGTTGAAAGGGGAGATCTCTTTGACCGGCGCGATGAAGCGAGCGCCCTGCTCCAGAATCGGTTTGCCAAAGTTGCTGTGATAAATAATTTGGTAATCGCGCGGATAATCCGCCTTGTTGGTCAGCACGTCATGGATAGTGAACGATTCGCTGCCGGGAACGTAACGCAGTTCGGTCCACGTCTCCAGATTGGATTTCTTGAAGCTGTTTTCTTTCAGCAGACCGCGTACCACAATCGTATGCGGCGCTTTGTCGTCGATATCCACCACCACCTTGGATGCGGGCGTATTGCCGGCGCGGCCATGCAGGGTATAAAGCATGCCGTCGCTGGTCACCGGGTGACCCGTCCACTCATAGCCGCAGCGCACCATCATTTCGTTGAAGCCTTCAAGCCACCCCAGTCCGTTGCGGCTTTCCAGCGTGATCGTATTCGGGTTGACGACTTCATCGACCGGCGAGTCCCACCCAAGGCGGATATTTTTGCCGGTCACATGCAGCAAATCCATGCCGCGCGTCGGGCTCAACGTAATCTGCAGTCCGTCAGGGCTGGTGATAGTAATAATTTTACTGCCCTCCTGACGCCCGCCGTGCAGCACTTTCTGCTCAATGCTGAAAGCCGAATCCGTCACCTTCAGCGTCTCACTACCGACCTTCCAGTTGCCTTTTTCGACATTAGCCTCAGCATCTGTCAGCACAAACGTTTGTGCGGAAATTTGCCAGGACACCAATGCCAGGGAAACGCCCAAAGCCAATAACTTTTTCATGCTATGCATCCTCAGTGGCTGAATTGATTTAGCTTTAACCATTGAAGACTACAAATACCGAACCGGCCAAAATGTGATTGCCATCACTACGTGTATTTATGCTGTATTTTTGGCGTGAATTTGCCGAAGGAGTCACAGAATTGTTAAGTGTTTTTGAATTTTTTGCACCAAAAGTGGGAGGTGTGGCTAATTGTGGCTGACGCCGTTTCAGCCCCCCAGCATCACCCTTAGGAACGACCACAACGCTTAATTAAACGCGGCGATACTTTATGCTGATATAAGAAATATCACTAGCATAAACGAAGAAAGCGATATTCATCCCGCGTTGCGCCGGGATAATACACGGGGTAAGGTGGCGGCCTCATTCGTGTTTCAGCATTTATTGACAAGCTATGAACTTTTCCGTCTTTGGCAACAAATTCACCCGCCGCTCCGGTATTACTCAACTGATGGACGACCTGAACAACGGGCTGCGCACGCCCGGCGCCATCATGCTTGGCGGCGGAAACCCCGCACATATTCCGGCCATGGATGACTACTTTAAATCCCTGTGCGGCGACCTGCTGGAACAGGGCAAACTGACCGATGCGCTATGCAACTATGATGGCCCGCAGGGAAAAGATACGTTCCTGAATGCGCTGGCCGATCTGCTGCACGAGACGTTGGGGTGGGAGATAGGGCCACAGAATATTGCTCTAACAAATGGCAGTCAGAGTGCATTTTTCCACTTATTTAATCTCTTTGGCGGACAAAAAAGCGACGGCAGCCGCAGCAAGGTGATGTTTCCACTGGCGCCGGAGTATATCGGCTACGCCGATTCCGGCCTGGACGAAGACATGTTCGTCTCGGTGCGACCGCAGATAGAGCTGCTGCCAGAAGGCCAGTTTAAATATCACGTCGACTTCGAACAGCTGCATATTACCGACGATATCGGCGCGATCTGCGTCTCGCGCCCGACCAACCCGACCGGCAACGTGCTGACTGACGACGAGCTGCGTCAGCTAGACGCGATGGCCCGCCAGCATGAAATTCCGCTGATCATCGACAACGCCTACGGCGTCCCGTTTCCCGGCATCATCTTCAGCGACGCCACGCCGCTGTGGAACCAGAATATCATTCTGTGCATGAGCCTCTCCAAGCTGGGCCTGCCCGGCTCCCGCTGCGGTATCGTTATCGCCGCCGAAGAGGTGATCGACGCGATGAGCAACATGAACGGCATCATCAATCTGGCGCCCGGCTCTATCGGCCCCGCCCTCGCGCATGAAATGATCCAGCGCGGCGACCTGCTGAGACTGTCCAACGACGTCGTACGTCCGTTTTATCAGCAGCGCGTTAAGCACACCATCGAGATTATCCGCCGTTATCTGCCGGAGGATCGCTGCCTGATCCACAAGCCGGAAGGGGCGATTTTCCTGTGGCTCTGGTTCAAGGATCTGCCCATCACCACCGAGTCGCTGTATCAGCGGTTGAAACAGCGCGGCGTGCTGATGGTTCCCGGCCATCACTTCTTCCCCGGACTAGCGCAGGAGTGGCCGCATGCATACCAGTGTCTGCGCATGAACTACGTGCCGGAGCCGGAGAAGATTGAGCAGGGGATCGCTATTCTGGCGGAAGAAGTTGAACGCGCCATGCGGGAAACAGTGGTGTAAACATGCACGCGCGTGAGGCGCCCATCGCCATCGCCGGGTTGCGTCACGGGCGTCATCACGCGTATCGCTGAGCACGTTTGCATACGCTCGCCATCCAGTCACCCAATCCGCCCACAGCATCTTGCCGCCGTGGGCATAGTCTTTTATGCCGCGCCGACGCTTAACCGCGCCCTACGACGCCCGCCGTTTCCAGCACCGCATGCAACAGCACATTAGCGCCCGCCGTCACCTGTTCAGGCGAAGAGTACTCGATTTCGTTGTGGCTGATGCCGTCCTTGCACGGGATAAAAATCATGCCCGTCGGCGCCAGCATACTCATGTAAACCGCGTCGTGGCCTGCGCCGGAAACGATATCCCTATGCGAATAACCCAGCGCCTGCGCCGCACGCCGCACCGCGTCTTTGCACTCCGGATGGAACGGCGCGGCGGGATAATCGGAAACCTGCGTCAGCTGAATATCCAGACCGGTATCCGTCATCAGGCGCTCGACATACGCTTTTAGCGCCTCATCCATCTGCGCCACCGATGCATCGTCAATATTGCGGAAATCGATGGAAAACTTCACGCTGCCGGGCACCACATTACGGCTGTTGGGATGCACCTGCACCATCCCGACCGTGCCGCGGCCGTGTGGCGAGAAGCGGTCGGCGATGTTGATCACTTCCTGCATGATGCGCGTGGAAACCTGCAGCGCATCTTTGCGCATCGCCATCGGCGTCGGCCCCGCGTGGGATTCCATGCCCGTCACCACGCAGTCGTACCAGCGGATCCCTAACACCGCCTGCACGACGCCGATGTCGGTATCTTGATCCTCCAGAATCGGCCCCTGCTCGATGTGCGCTTCGAAGTAGGCGCCGATGGGATGATCGCCGGGCGTTTGCGGCCCGACATAGCCGATCTTCACAAGCTCGTCCTTGACCGTCTTGCCGTCCACGTCCGTTGCGGCATAAGCGTATTCCAGCGGAAATACCCCGGCAAACACCCCGGACCCCATCATGACCGGCACGAAGCGGGAGCCTTCTTCGTTGGTCCAGGACACCACCTCGACCGGCGCTTCAGTTTCAATTTTCTGATCGTTCAGCGTGCGAATGACCTCCAGCGCAGCGAGCACGCCGAAGTTGCCATCGAACTTGCCGCCGGTCGGCTGAGTATCGATGTGACTGCCGGCGACAATCGGCGGCAGCGCATTATTGCGTCCGGGACGACGCATGAAGACGTTGCCGATGTTATCCACCGCCACCGACAGCCCGGCGGTTCTGCCCCAGCTCACCAGCAGATCGCGCCCCTGTCGGTCGAGGTCGGTCAGCGTCAGACGGCATACGCCGCCTTTCGGGGTTGCGCCAATCTTTGCCAGCTCCATCAGGGCGTCCCACAGGCGTTCGCCGTTGACCCGCATGTCGTCCGTCGTCACCTTCTCCGCTACCGTAAATATGTCATTACTCATCGTCGCTTCCTCACGGTCAATGCTTCACTGTGTAGTTTCTGTTCAGCCGTTAGCGCTGAACGCTCTGTGGCGCGCGGGCTTTTTCCCATGCGGCGGCCGCGCTGAAGTCCGGACCAAATGCCGGACGCTTGATATAACGACCGGCCCCCGCCTGCGCCCGAAGGTCGCCCAGCGCCCAGACCACAACGCCCTGACTGATGGTGTACGCCGGTATCCCGGTCACCGTACGGCCTTCAAACACGTTGAAATCGTTGCGGGAGTGATGGGTCTTGGCGGAGAGCGTTTTGCTGCCGTTCGGATCCCACAGCACCAGATCGGCATCCGCGCCCGTCGTCACACAGCCTTTACGCGGATAGAGGTTGAACAGCTTCGCCGTGTTGGCGGAGGTGACGGCCACAAACTCGCTGGGCGTCAGACGCCCGCTGTTGACGCCGCCGTCCCACACCACCGCCATACGCTCTTCCACCCCGCCGCAGCCGTTGGGGATCTGAGTAAAATCGCCGCCGTCCGCCGCTTTCTGGCTGGCGCAGAACGTACAGTGATCCGTCGCCGTCGTGTGGAGTTGGCCCGACTGCAAGCCGCGCCACAGCGCCTCCTGGTGGCCTTTGGGCCGAAACGGCGGACTCATGACGTGCGCCGCCGCCTTGCGAATATCCGGATCGCGATAGACGCTGTCGTCGATTGTCAGATGACCGGCCAGCACCTCGCCGTAGACCCGCTGACCTCGGGCTCGGGCGCGGGCAATGGCCTCCGCTGACTCCTGACAGGAGACATGCACGACATAAATCGGCACGCCCAGCACGTTGGCGATGGTGATGGCCCGGTTGGCGGCTTCGCCCTCAACCTCGGGCGGTCGCGACAACGGATGTCCTTCCGGCCCGACGATCCCTTGCGACAAGACCTGCTGTTGCAACAGATGCACCATCTCGCCGTTTTCGGCATGCACCGTCGGCATAGCGCCCAGCCCCAGCGCGCGGCGGAAGCTGTTCATCAACGTTTCGTCGTCGCACATGATGGCGTTCTTATAGGCCATAAAGTGTTTGAAGCTGTTCACGCCCTCTTCCCGCACCAGCGTCCCCATATCCCGGTGCACGCTTTTGTCCCACCAGGTGATCGCCACGTGGAAGCTGTAGTCGGCCGCCGATTTTTCCGCCCAGCCGCGCCACTGGCGATAGGCTTCCATTAGCGACTGCCGGGGATTCGGGATCACAAAGTCGATGATGGTGGTCGTACCGCCCGCTAGCGCCGCCGCCGTGCCGCTGTAAAAATCGTCCACCGTGACGGTGCCCATAAACGGGAAATTCATGTGCGTATGCGGGTCGATGCCGCCCGGCATGACGTACAGGCCGCCGGCGTCCACTACCTCGGCGCCCGCCGGCACGTCGAATTGGGCCACATCGCCCACGGCCGCAATCACGCCGTCGACGCACAAGACGTCGGCGCGAAACTGGCGATCGGCATTGACGACGGTGCCGCCTTTAATCAACAGAGTCTGACTCATCGTTA
>NZ_LUTP01000021.1 GCF_002111585.1 Lonsdalea iberica | reverse complement strand
CTGAGTCTGCTGAGCGCAGAGGGGATCAATAACCAGCCGATTCCGCCGGTGAAGGTGTGGCGCGAAGGTGAACCTGTGACAATCTGGGTGCAGGGCGACGGCCACTATCGCTGGACGTTCCACTACGAGCAAGGCGGCCTGATTGAGGGCGAGATCGCGGGAGGATCGGTCCTGACGCTGCCCGAGCCTTTACCCCAGGGATATCATCGTCTGACGCTGGAACAAGCCGGTCGGCGGTGGCGTTGTCAGGCGATTATCGCGCCGGTGTGTTGCTATGAACCGGACGCGCTTTCGCAGGGGAAACGCTGGTGGGGCGTCTCGGTGCAGCTGTATACCCTGCGTTCTCAGCATAACTGGGGCGTTGGCGATTTCGGCGATCTGAAAACGCTGCTGGAAGAGGTGGCGCGGCGCGGCGGCGCGTTCGTCGGCGTTAACCCCCTGCATGCGCTGTCTCCCTCCGGGACGGATAACGCAAACCCTTACAGCCCCTCGTCACGCTATTGGATTAACACCATCTATATCGACGTCAATCACGTGGATGATTTCCTCCAGAGCGAGGAGGCGCAGCGGTGGTGGCGCAGCGATGAAACGCAGCGTCGGTTATCCACCGTTCGCGGCAGCCGCTGGGTAGATTATCGCTCGGTCGCCGCGCTGAAGCGGGAAGCTTTGCGCCTGTCGTTCCAGCATTTCAACCTGCGCGGCGTGCTCGATCCGCGTCAGCTCGCTTTTCAGCAATTCATTGTCCGCGGCGGCGACAGGCTGCAGCAACAGGCGACCTTTGATGCGTTATACGCGTGGCTGGAACGTGACGGCGACTCCTTCAGCGACTGGAGCCAATGGCCCGACTGCTATCAGGATGCGCGGGGAGAAGGCGTCGTCAGCTTTCGGGAGTCTCACGCTGAAGACGTCATGTTCTACTGCTGGTTACAGTGGCTGGCGCACGAACAGCTGGCGGCCTGCTACGGCCACGGCAAACAGCTGGGGATGCCGCTGGGACTGTATCGCGAAGTGGCGGAAGGCGTGGCGTGTCGCAGCGCCGATTCCTGGCAGGAGCGTCCCCTGTTTTGCCTCGACGCCAGTATTGGCGCCGTGCCGCAAACACGGATGCCGCAAGGACAGAGCGGGCCGCTGGCGCCGATCAATCCGGTCCAACTGCAGAGCAGCGGCTATCAGCCTTTCATCGACATGATTCGCAGTAACATGGCGCATACCAGCGCGATATGTCTCCATCATGTAGCATCGCTAATGCGTGAGTGGTGGGTCCCGCAGGAGCGCGCATCGGAAGACGGTGGCTTTATCTATTATCCCGTGGACGACCTGCTGGCGATCCTGGCGCTGGAGAGTCAACGTCATCGCTGTATGGTGATGGGCGACGAGCAGGGCGTTCTGCCTGATGGGATGGTCGGCAAATTGCGCGATAGCCGCATCTACTCCTGTCGGGTGCTATTTTTCGAGCGCAACCCGCAGGGAGAATTTTACGCGCCGCAAGACTATCCTCCGCGCTCGATGGCGGCGGTGACCACGCACGATTTACCGACGCTGAGGGGCTACTGGCAGAGCATTGATCTGATGTTGGCGCACGAACTGGGCCTGTACGCCGGCGATGTGCTGTTGAGCCGCAGACTTAAGGCGCGTGAGCAGGCGAAACAGGCATTGCTGGACGCGTTGCATCAGCATGGTCATCTGCCTCAGCGCGTGGGGCGCAATGCGACGCTGACGACGATGAGCGCCCAGCTGAATCGCGGCATACAGCGCTTCCTGTCGGAAAGCGCCAGCGGCCTGTTGGGACTGCGCCTGGAGGAGTGGCTGGATATGGCGACGCCGGTCTGTGTGCCGGGCGGAGAACAGCAGTACCCCAACTGGCGGCGCAAGCTGAGTCGGACTTTGGATTCCATTTTTGGGGACAGTTATCTGGAACGGCTAATACGTGATATCGATCTGCGGCGAAACAGACCGTTGCCGAGCAGGAATAGCGGCGCGCCTGCGGGGAAATAACTCAGGTCGTAGCCGACCCGTCCGGGTCGGCACTTGGAGCGCTGGGATACTAGTAGTATGAGTGCTCGCCGGGCTGATGCTCGGTGAGATCGCGAACGCCAGCCAGTTCCGGGAACTTCTGCAGCAGCTCTTTCTCAATTCCTTCTTTCAGCGTGTAATCCACCATAGAACAGCCGTTGCAACCGCCGCCGAACTGCAAAACAGCGTAACCGTCGTCGGTGATTTCCATCAGCGACACCTGTCCGCCGTGACCGGCCAGCTGCGGGTTGATCTGCGACTGCAATACATATTCCACGCGCTCAACCAGCGGAGCATCGTCCTCCACTTTGCGCATCTTGGCGTTAGGCGCTTTCAGCGTGAGCTGGGAGCCCAACTGATCGGTGACGAAATCGATCTCGGCATCTTCCAGGTAAGGGGCGCTGAGTTCGTCGACGTAGGCCGACAGCTTCTCAAACTTCAGCTCGGTATCGTTCGGCTCAACGGCATCGGGCGGGCAGTAAGAAACACCGCACTCGGCACTCGGGGTGCCGGGATTGATGACGAAAACACGGATCTGGGTGCCTTCCTCTTGCTTTGCCAGCAGTTTGACAAAATGCTCCTGAGCAGTGTCGGTAATATGGATCATAATTTTAACTCAATAGTTGACTACGCCAGTTGGTTATAATACGCCCATCCCGCCGGTCACTACAAGGTGCGGCACAGACACCAGACCTGGATATGCGCCGCGCCCTGCCTCAGCAGCACCCGGCCGATCTCCGCCATCGTACTCCCGGTGGTCACCACATCGTCCAGCACAACAATCCGCTTTCCCGCCAACGGCAGCGTACAGTCAAACGCCCCGCGCAAATTACGACGGCGGGCCGAGGCGGTCAATGACCTCTGCGGCGGAGTGGGGCGCATGCGGGTGAGGCCGTTCGCCACATAGCGACAGTTCAGCCAGCGGGCCAGCGGCGCGGCCAAGAGCGCCGTTTGATTATAGCCCCGCCGCCACTGCCGTCCCCGGTGCAGCGGTACGGTCAACAGCAGGTCTGGCGTCGGGAAGCGCGAATGTGGCGCGCTCAGCGCCGACTGCCGATAGCGTTGGCGCCAGCATAGCCACAGCAGACGCGCCAGCGCGGGGGCGACGTCCCCCTGACCGTAAAATTTCAGCTGTTTGATTAACCCATCCAAAGGCGGCCGATAATCGGAGACAAAGAGCAGCGCATGCCAGGGCGGCGGATGTTGCAGGCAGCGACCGCAAGGGAGCGATGCCGAAGCCGCGGGCAGGCCGCAGCGAGGACAGCAGCAGGGCGGTGGCGGAAGACGACGCAGGCAGTGACTGCATATCCCATGATGACTATCATACAGCGGTTGCCGGCAAAGCCGGCACTGCGCCCAAAAGGTGAACATCCTGTTTCTCCTTATGATGAAAACGACGCGACATCATTATTTACGTTAAGAAGAAGGACGATAACGCATGGCAACGTTGCATTGGCAGACGGAAGGTGAAGGCGAACAAGAAATTGTGCTGCTGCACGGATGGGGACTGAATGCACAGGTATGGAACAGCATCGTTCCGCGACTGGCGCCGCATTTTCGCCTGCACCGCGCCGACCTGCCGGGCTTTGGACAAAGTCAGGGGTTTGGGCCGATGCCGCTGGCGGAGATGGCCGCCGAAGTGATGACCCGCGCCCCCCAGAAAGCCATCTGGCTGGGTTGGTCGCTGGGCGGACTCGTGGCCAGCCAGATCGCGCTGACTCACCCAGAGCGCGTTACAGCGCTGGTGTCGTTATCCTCTTCTCCCTGCTTTCAGGCGCAAGAGTCATGGCCGGGCATCAAACCCGCCGTACTGGCGGGTTTTCAGCAGCAGTTGCAGGAAGATTTTCAGCGTACTGTGGAGCGTTTTCTGGCGCTGCAAACGCTAGGAACCGCCAGCGCAAAACAAGACGCCAGGCTACTAAAATCCGTGGTGCTGGACCAGCCGATGCCGACGGTGGACGTACTGAACGGCGGGTTGCAGATGTTATCGCAGGTGGACTTGCGGGCGCCGTTGGCGTCGCCCACCGTTCCCTTCCTACGGATATACGGCGCGCTGGATGGCCTGGTGCCTCGCGCCATCGTGCCGCTGCTCGATGAGTGCTGGCCGCGGTCGACCTCGGTGATCATTCCCAAGGCGTCGCACGCACCGTTTATCTCGCATCCTGATGATGTGGTCGAGGCGCTGCTGGCGTTCACGAGGGCGCAGTAACGGCGTTTCCCGTCGCTCCCATAGCGCGAATGCGCACCGCCCCGCGCCAATTTGTCCAAGTGATGCCGAGTGTGACGGGGTTCATCAAAATGTAAGAAATCATCACTAGCTTATGTCCGGACCATGATTAACTGCGAAGGACATAAATAGAATGAAACTCCGTTGGCTACTCCCCTTGTTAATGGCGTCATCTCTGCCCGGTTTCTCCCACGCACAGGCTATTTATCCCATTGACCGCGCGACGATGCCGGCGGGTGGGCGATTCGACTTCAAAGTTGAGTTCGACGAGGTGCTGAAGCCGGAAGATATCCGCATTCAGATCAACGGCCGCGACTACCAGCAGGTGCTGGGCAAACAGGCCACGTTCGTCGAACGCGAAGACGGCGCTCCCGTATCCACCGTGTGGGTCCGCGACGTCGGTCTGACGCAGGCGGGCCGTTATGACGTTGAAGCGCAGGCCAAAGGCAAGACCGCTAAGGTCAGCTGGGAGGTTTATCCGGCTCCGCAGACCCGTAAGGCGAAAAACGTGATCCTGTTTATTGGCGATGGTTTGTCGGTGGCTCACCGCACCGGCGCGCGCATTCTGTCCAAAGGGATCACGGAAGGGAAGGCCGCCGGAAAACTGGCGATAGACGATCTGCAATATATGGCGTTCGCCGGCACGTCCAGCACTGACTCCATCGCGGCAGACAGCGCCAACACGATGAGCGCTTACATGACCGGCCATAAGTCCGGCGTCAACGCGATTGGGGTTTACGTTAGCCGCAGTAAAAACTCGCTCGAACATCCCAAACAGGAAACGTTGGGAGAGCTGGTGACCCGTTCGACCAACATGGCGCTCGGCATCGTCAGCGATGCCGAGTTGGAAGATGCGACGCCCGCCGCCGTGGTATCGCACACGCGCCGCCGCGCCGACAAGGCCGAAATCGCGTCCATGTTTTACGACGTGCAGCCAACCGTGATGCTGGGCGGCGGCTCCGCCTATTTCCTGCCGAAAAGCATTCCTGGCTCGAAGCGCAAAGACGATATCAACTACGTCGAGAAATTCCAGCAGGCCGGCTATACGCTGGCGACGGACGCGAAAATGCTGAAACAGAACGCGGCGACCGCCACCAAACTGCTGGGCCTGTTCCACACCGGCAACATGGACGGCGTGCTTGACCGTCGCTTTCTGAAAAACGACGTCACCAAGAAATTTCCCCACCAGCCGGATCTGACGGAAATGACGCAGGCGGCGCTGGATGTGCTGTCCAAAAATAAAGACGGTTTCTTCCTGATGGTGGAGTCGGCCTTGATCGACAAGGCTTCTCACCCTCTGGACTGGGAGCGCGCGTTCTACAACACCATTATGCTTGACCAGTCTGTGGCGGTGGCGAAGAAATTCGTGGAAACGCACCCGGACACGTTGATCATCGTGACCGGCGACCACACCCACGGTATCTCCATCATCGGTACGGTGGACGACGATAAGCCGGGTACGGAGATGCGTGAAAAGGTCGGCGTGTACGAAGATGCGGGCTACCCGAACTATCAGGATGCTGATAAAGACGGCTACCCGGATGACGTCAACGTCTCCAAACGTCTGGCGGTCTTCTTCAACAACTCCCCGGACTACTACGAAACCTTCCGTCCGAAGCTGGATGGCACGTTCGTCCCGTCGGTGAAAAATGAAAAGGACCAGTACGTCGCCAACAAGGCTTATGCTTCCGTTCCCGGCGCAGTGCTGCGCGAGGGCATTCTGCCGCGTTCGGTGGATACCGGCGTACATGCCGTGGACGACATGGTGATTCAGGCTAGCGGCCCCGGCGGAGAAGCCGTTCGCGGCTATATGGACAACACGCAGCTGTTCCGGGTTATCGTCGACGCGCTGGCTATCGATGCCCGCAACACTACGAAGAAATAGCGTGTTATGTCACGGTTAACACGTTTTGCGGCGGGGCTGATGGCCCCGCTGTTCCTGCTTATTTTTTCCCTAAGCGTGATGCCGCCTGTGCGGGCGGCTTCGGTGCCTGAACTCTCGTTCGACAAACTGTATGCGTCGTTCGGCGTGCTGGGGGCCGAGTTTTCCAACGATGTGAAAACGCTGGCGGGCCAACGGGTGAAAATGCGGGGATTCATGGCGCCGCCGTTAAAGGCAGAAGCGCAGTTTTTCGTCCTGACCAAAATGCCGATGGCGCTGTGTCCGTTTTGTTCGTCGGATGCCGACTGGCCGGAAGACATCGTGGTGGTTTATCTCGGCAAGCGACAGACCTTCGTGCAGAACAACACCATTATCCAGGTGGACGGCGTACTGGAGTATGGTTCGTGGACCGATCCGGACAGCGGGTTCGTCAGCTTGTTACGTCTGCGCGATGCGCACTTCGAAACGCCTTAGGAGCCGACGGTGATGATACAACTGACGCAGTTGCAGGTGACGTTCCCGGATCTGCCGGATCCGGTCCTGGACATTCCGCATCTTCATATTGCGGAAGGCGAGCGGGTCGCTATCGTTGGGCCGTCGGGATCGGGCAAAACGACCCTGATCAACGTCATGACGGGGCTGGACGGCCGCGCCAGCGGCTCACTACGCTGGGATCAGCAGGAGTTATTAACCCTCAGCGAAGCTGGCCGCGACCGCTGGCGCGCCCGCCACATCGGTTTGGTCATGCAGGACTTTCATTTATTTCCCGGCCTGTCAGCGCTGGAAAACGTTTTGCTGCCCGCGCGCTTTCACCATTGGCGGCTGCCAGGCGCGTTGAAGAGACGGGCGGCTGCGCTGCTGGACCGCGTGGGACTGGATACCGGAAGGCGGACGGTGGAACGATTGTCGCGCGGTGAAAAACAGCGGGTAGCGGTGGCGCGAGCATTGCTGGGCGAGCCGGATATGATCGTCGCCGACGAGCCGACCGCCAGTCTGGATCGCCATAACGGCCAACAGATCGCCGCGCTATTAATCGCGCTGGCGCGGGATACGCACACGACGCTGATTACAGTCACGCACGATCGTCAGTTGTCCGATGGAATGGCGCGTTGCATCCGGCTGGAGCAAGGACGAATTGTGTCGGATGAGAAAAAGAAGGAGCAAACGGAATGATCCCCTGGCCGTTATTAGGTGCTGATGTACGCAGGCTGTGGCCTGGCATGTTAGTCGTCATGCTGTTGATCGCGCTGGCGACGGCGCTGAGTATTGCGGTCAGCCTTCAGGAACGGGCGCTACAGCAAGGGAGCGCGCGAGCGGCGGATCGTTTCGATCTGGTCATAGGCGCGCCGGGCAGTGAAACGCAACTGGTGCTGTCATCGGTCTTTCTCCAGCCGTCGGCGCTGACGCTGATTCCGGCGTCGGTGCTGGATACATTGGCGCATCATCCGCTGGTCGAGTGGGCCGCGCCAGTGGCGTTCGGCGATTTCTATCAGGGCATGCCGGTGGTAGGGACGACGGCCCCGCTGGTCACTGATAATGGCAAGCGGGCGCTCCAGAACGGACGGGGGTTTGAACAGGATTTTGACGCCGTTGTCGGTGCGCATACGGGCCTGAAACCCGGCGATACCTTTAGCCCGATCCACGGTCGCGTCGGCGAAAGCGGCGCGCACGCGCATGAGCATGTCCACTACACCGTCGTCGGCGTGCTGCCGGAAGACGGCAGCGCCTGGGATCGCGCCATACTGGTGCCGGTCGCGGCGGTCTGGCGCGTACATGGCATCGCGGTGCCGGGACACGAGCGTGACGACGAAGAGGAACATCATCACGACGGCGATGAGGCGGAGGCGAACCACGCCGAAACGCAAGCAGGCGTGCCGGCCATCGTGGTGAAACCGAAAAGTATTGCCGGTGCCTATCAGTTGCGCGCCCAGTTCCGCACGGACACCACGCTGGCGGTGTTCCCCGGCGAGGTTTTGGTCAAGCTCTACGGCATTTTGGGGGATATCCGTCTGCTGCTGGACTACGTGGCGATGGGCACCGAGGGGCTGGTGGGCATTGCCGTCGCGATGGTCGCGGTGCTGCATCTGCATCAGCGGCGCCGTCAGATCGGCGCGCTCCGCGCTTTTGGCGCGCCACGTTCCGGTATCTTTCTACTGGTCTGGTCCGGACTGATGCTGCTGGTCAGCGCGGGTATTCTGGCGGGCGTCGGGCTCGGTTATCTGGCGGCGAAGGCGATTGCCGTGGTAATGAGCGAGAAAAGCGGCTTTGTGTTGCCGGTCACGCTCGGCGAGGAGGATATTCAGTTCTCGCTGTTGCTGCTGGTGATCGCGGCAGTGGTGCTCACTGTTCCCGCGATGTTGTCCTGGCGACACTCTCCGGCCGAGGCTTTGCGGGAAGCGTAGCCCGCTTTTCACGATCGCCCGCGTGGGCTGCATCGGTTTTCAGGAGGATGCGAGCGCTCGTCGGGCGATATTTTTTCCCGTGAAGTTCATCTCTCCCTCTCCGAGCACATTCAGGAAAGTCTTCACACGCTGCGGCAGATCGTCGCCCTCTCCGAGATACCTCTCTTCAAGAACGCCGAGTGCGTCAGTGTACGGCATGAACTCTTTGTCCCTTAAAGACGGCCGAGCGAGAGCATCAGACGCCGGCGGTGCTGCCGTGTGTTGCTACTGTGCGGGGTCGAAGATGAGCCATGATTGGGAATGCGGCATTGCCGCCGACGTGCTGAAGCCGCCTTGCGTGATGGGAATAGGGGGATTGTTCACGACCCTAAACGCAGAGGGAGAACACCGGTGGCGCTCTCCCTCCAAGTGGCGTTAGCGTTTTTTGAACGCCGCCGCCAGCGCGTCGCTCATCGCGCTGTTGCCAGACGATGTGCTGGCCGCACGCGGACGCGGTTTGTTGGCGGACGGTTTGCGCGGCTGCGCAGCGTCCTGACCGCCGCGACGCGCGCCGGTTTCTCCCGGCTGCTCATCCAGACGCATCGTTAACGCGATGCGTTTACGCTGCAAATCCACTTCCAGCACTTTCACCTTGACGATATCGCCGGCCTTGACCACCGTATGCGGATCTTCCACATAGCGGTTCGCCAGCGAGGAGATATGCACCAGCCCATCCTGATGGACGCCGATATCTACGAAGGCGCCGAAGTTGGTGACGTTGGTGACGGCGCCTTCCAAAATCATGCCCGGCAGCAGGTCGTTCATTGTCTCTACGCCTTCGGCGAAGCTGGCGGTTTTGAACTCGGGGCGCGGGTCGCGTCCGGGTTTTTCCAGCTCTTTGATAATGTCGGTCACCGTCGGAATCCCAAAGCGTTCGTCGGTGAATTCGCTGGCTTTCAGCGAGCGCAGCGCCGTGGCGTCGCCCATCAGCTCCTGTAGTTTCTGCTCGGTGGCGGCCAGAATACGTTCCACCACCGGATAGGCTTCCGGGTGAACCGTCGAGGCATCCAGCGGGTTGTCGCCGTGGTTGATGCGCAGGAAGCCGGCACACTGCTCGAACGCTTTGGGGCCGAGACGGCTGACTTTCAACAGCTGCGCGCGGTTAAGAAAACGTCCGTTCTCGTCGCGCCAGTTGACGATGTTCTGCGCCATCATACGGGTCAGACCCGCGACGCGGGTCAGCAGCGGCACGGAGGCGGTGTTCAGATCCACCCCGACGGCGTTCACGCAGTCTTCCACTACCGCATCCAGCTTTTTAGCCAGCAGCGTTTGACTGACGTCGTGCTGGTACTGGCCGACGCCGATGGATTTCGGTTCAATCTTCACTAGCTCGGACAATGGATCTTGCAGTCGGCGGGCGATCGAGACCGCGCCGCGCAGCGAGACATCGAGATTTGGAAATTCCAACGCGGCCAGCTCGGACGCGGAGTAGACCGAGGCGCCCGCTTCGCTGACGATGACTTTCTGGGCCTTGATGGCCGGGAACTGTTTCTGGGTGTCGAGGAAGAAGCGCTCGGTTTCGCGCGAGGCGGTGCCGTTGCCGATGGCGACCAGCTCCACTTGGTGTTTCATGCACAGCGCGGCGACGCTGGCGGCCGCTTTGGCGGCTTGACCCGTGTGCGGGTAGATGGTGTCGGTCGCCACCAGCTTGCCGGTGGCGTCTACGACCGCGACCTTAACGCCAGTGCGCAGGCCGGGGTCCAGCCCCATCGTGGCGCGCATTCCGGCAGGCGCGGCCATCAACAGATCGTTCAGGTTGCGGGCGAACACGTTGATGGCTTCATCTTCGGCTTTTTCGCGCACGCTGCTCATCAGTTCGGTTTCCAGATGCATTAGCACCTTGATACGCCAGGTCCAGTTGACGACGGCGCGGCGCCAACTGTCGGCGGGGGCGTTGTTCAGCCGCAGGCCCAGGTGGTCGATGATGATCTGCTCGCCGTAGCTTTCACGCGGCGGTTCATCGAACTGCGGATCGGCGTTCAGCGCCAGTTGCAGGACGCCTTCATTGCGGCCGCGAAACATCGCCAGCGCGCGATGAGAGGGCACTTGCGCGATAGGCTCGTGATGGTCGAAGTAGTCGCGGAACTTTGCCCCTTCTACCTCTTTGCCCTCCGCCACGCGGGAGACAAGATGCGCATTTTTCCACAGATAGTCGCGCACCTTCGCCAGCAAGGCGGCGTCCTCGGAGAACCGCTCCATCAGGATGTAACGCGCGCCGTCCAGCGCGGCTTTGGCGTCGGCGACGCCTTTATCGGCATCAATATAGGCTGTAGCGGCGCTTTCCGGCGTTTGGGATGGGTCGTTCCACAGGCTGTCCGCCAGCGGCTCAAGGCCCGCTTCGATAGCAATCTGACCGCGTGTGCGGCGCTTCGGTTTATACGGCAGGTAGAGATCTTCCAGCTCGGTTTTGCTGAGCGTGGTGCGAATGGACTGCGCCAAATCGTCGGTCAGTTTTCCCTGCTCGTCGATGGATTTCAGAATAGTCTGGCGACGATCTTCCAGCTCGCGCAGGTAACCCAGCCGGGCTTCCAGCTGACGCAGCTGCGTATCATCCAGCCCGCCGGTTACTTCTTTACGGTAACGGGCGATGAAAGGGACGGTATTTCCCTCGTCCAGAAGTTGAACCGCGGCGCTGACCTGCTCGGTGCGGGCGCTCAGCTCTTGGGCGATGATATGGCTTAATGAGGCATTCATGAGGTTGATATCACTCGTCTTCAATTAAGGGGTGTAAAAGCTTGCGATAGTTATACGGATTGACGGCGGAAAATGCCAGCCGACGCAGACGCGGCGCACGAGCGGGCTGCGGCGAACGTTTATCTGCATCAAAATTACGCCAGATTGTGGTGACTTAACGCGGAATTAGCGTATTAAATAAACAAGGGGCAGCGATGCCGTGGTGATTTTAGACCGCCTACGTCAGTACGACGGGGTAAGTGTGTTCATTCGATCGGGAGATTGAGGCATGACAGTAAAAGCACCCACGCTGACGGTGGGCGGGAAGGAAAACATTGAGCTGGAGATCCGCCGCGGCGTGATGGGAAGGGAGGCGGTGGACGTCCGTCCGTTAGGGGATAGAAATCTGTGCAGCTTCGACCCCGGTTTCGCCAACACGGCCGGCTGCGAGTCCGCCATTACCTATATTGACCCTGTCGACAGCGTGTTGCTGCATCGCGGCTTTCCGGTCGAACAGCTGGCGGAACAGTGCGATTACCTTGAGGTCTGCTTTATCCTGCTGCACGGCGAAGCGCCCTCACGGAAGGAGTACGACGCCTTTTCGGAGACGATTACCCGCCATACGTTGATCCACGAGCAGATTAGCCGGATGTGCAGCGGCTTTCGTCGGGACTCCCATCCTATGGCGCTGATGTGTGCGGTTGTCGGCGCGCTAGCGGCGTTCTATCACGATGTGCTGAATGTGGAGCAACCGGAGGACAGAGAGCTGGCGGCGGTGCGGCTGCTGTCGAAGATGCCGACGCTGGCCGCCATGAGCTACAAGTTTTCCATCGAGCAACCGGCGGTTTATCCGCGCAATTCACTCTCCTATACCGCGAATTTTATGCATATGCTGTTCTCTATTCCGGCGGAAACCTATGAAGTGAATCCGGTACTGGAGCGGGCGATGAACCGAATTTTGATCCTGCACGCCGACCACGGGCAGTGTCCGTCGACGATGGCGGTCCGGGCCTCCGGATCGTCCGGTGCCAATCCGTTCGCCTGTATTGCATCGGGCCTGGCGTCCATGTGGGGGCCGCGACACGGCGGCGCGAACGAAGCCTGTATGCGTATGCTGGGCGAAATCAAAACGGTGGATCGCGTTCCGGAGTTCGTGCGTCGGGCGAAAGAGGGCGACAGTGCGATGCATCTGATGGGATTCGGCAATTCGGTGTACCACCACTTCGACCCCCGCGCGGCGATCCTGCGTAAAACCTGTTACGAGGTGCTCAACGAACTGGGCATGGCCGACGATCTGCTGCAGGTGGCGATGGAGCTGGAGCATGTGGCGCTGACCGACGCTTATTTCCTTGAGCATCGGCTGTACCCCAGCGCCGACTTCTATACGGCGGTGATCCTTAAGGCGATGGGCCTGCCGCCCGCGATGTTTCCGGTCATTGCCGCCGTGGGGCGCACCAGCGGTTGGATTGCCCATTGGAAAGAGATGCACGAGCAGGGATTGACTCTGTATCGCCCCCGGCAGGTTTACAACGGCCAGCCGCTCCGAGACTTTCGGTCCGCCTTAAACGATTGACCGTCTTGGCTGGCGGGCGGCTAGCGCAGCCAGTTGGTTTTCGCCAGCTCAATCACTTCGTCGCCGCGTCCGCTGATGATGGCTCGCAGCATGTACAGGCTGAACCCCTTGGCCTGTTCCAGCTTGATTTCCGGCGGCATCACCAGCTCGTCCGTGGCGGTGACCACATCCAGCAGAACCGGGCCGTCGTGGGCGAACGCGTCTTGCAGCGCAGCGTCCAGCTCGGAGGCTTTCTCCACGCGGACGCCCTTGACGCCGCAGGCGTTGGCGATGTCCGCGAAGTTGGGATTGTGCAGTTCGGTGCCGTCCGTCAGGAAACCGCCCGCTTTCATCTCCATCGCCACGAATCCCAGCGCGCTGTTATTAAACACCACGATTTTCACCGGCAGTTTGAGCTGGGCCACGGACAGAAAATCGCCCATCAGCATGGTGAAGCCCCCATCGCCGCTGAACGACACCACCTGCCGGTTAGGATCGACCGACTGCGCGCCTAGTGCCTGAGGCATCGCGCTGGCCATGGAACCGTGGCTAAAGGAACCGATAAGACGGCGTTTGCCGTTCATTTTCAGGTAACGCGCGGCCCAGACGGTCGGCGTGCCGACGTCGCAGGTGAAGATGGCGTCTTCGCTGGCATAGTGGCTGATTTGCTGGGCGAGATACTGGGGATGAATCTCCTGTTTGTCGTTCGGCTTCGCCAGATCGTCCAGATCCTCGCGCGCGTCGGCATAATGCTTCAACGCCTTATCGAGGAAGTGGCGGTCGTCCTTCTGATCCAACAACGGGAGCAGCGCCGTCAGGGTAGATTTGACGTCGCCCAGCAGCGCCATGTCTACGTGGCAATGGGAGCCGATACTGCCAGGATTGATGTCGATCTGGATAATCTTGGCGTCTGTCGGATAGAACGCGCGGTACGGAAACTGCGTTCCCAGCAGTAATACCATATCGGCATTCATCATCGCGTGGTAGCCGGACGAAAAACCGATAAGCCCGGTCATGCCGACGCTGTAGGGGTTGTCATATTCGATGTACTCTTTGCCCCGCAGCGCGTGAACAACCGGCGCATGTAGCGTGGCCGCCAGTTGCACGACATCATCATGCGCGTCCGCGCAGCCGTTGCCGCACATCAGGGTGATGTTTTTAGAGGCGTTCAGCAGCTCGGCCAGCTTGTGCAACTCGCTATCCACCGGCAGCACGTGTGGCGCTGGGATAGGGTACCAGTCTGTCGATGCGTCTTCCGGCGCAGGCTTCAGCGCGATGTCGCCAGGCAGCACGATGACCGACACTCCGCGATTGAGGATGGCTTTACGCATGGCGATAGCCAGCACGTGCGGCAGCTGTTCAGGGTTGGAAATCAGTTCGCAGTAGTGGCTGCATTCTCGGAATAGCTCCTCCGGGTGGGTTTCCTGAAAATAGTTGCTGCCGATCTCGCTGGAAGGAATGTGCGCCGCGATGGCGAGGACCGGAACGTGGTTTCGATGGCAGTCGAACAGTCCGTTAATCAGATGCAGATTGCCGGGGCCGCAGGATCCGGCGCAGACGGCGAGTTCTCCGGTCAACTGCGCTTCGGCGCCTGCCGCGAAGGCGGCGACCTCTTCGTGACGGGTCGGCATCCATGCAAGTGTGCCCATGCGGTTCAGGCTATCGCTCAGCCCGTTCAGAGAATCGCCGGTGACTCCCCAAATCCGTTTTACCCCGGCGCTTTCCAACGTTTTTGCGACAAAATCGGCAACAGTTTGCTTCATACGCTTTCGCTCCTTACGACGATGTGACATCTCTTCGATGGCGAAGTATCTCCAGAAAAGCGTAGTTGAATAACATGCCGTACGGGCGCGCCGGGGCGGTGAAAAGTGTGAACTGATGTTGTGTTCGTAAGCCTCGCGCCGGGATGCCGCAGGAGGCGATTGGGGAAATCAGACGGGAAGGGAGCAACCCCTCCGCGTTTAACTGTTCGACATCGGCTAGCCGGGGACGTCGGCTGCGTCGCTTTGCGGCGCGTGCTCGGGCGCGGGATCCGTCGCGAACGGCGCAATGTAGCGCTGATAACGCGAGGGTTTGAGCTGCTGTAAGTCAACCAGTACCAGCCCGTCGATACAGTTGTTGAAGTCCGGGTCGATGCCGAAGTCGATGAACTGCACGCCGCCGGTTTCACACAGCTCGGAATACTGCTTGTAAAGCGTGGGGATCGCGCAGCCGAGGTTGTTGAGCATACTCTTGAGGCGCGTGAGATCTTGCTGATAGTCGGTGCCTTCGAACTGCTTCAGGACATCTGGCAACGACGCGGGGTAAGGGCGCCGCGACCGCGCCAACGGCTGGCGCGGCGGGAAATACAGCCGATAGAACGCCACCAGCAGGTCCCGGGCGGTGATGGGCAGCGTGCCGGACAGCGACACCGGGCCGAACAGATAACGGTATTGCGGATAGCGCGCCACATAGGCGCCGATGCCCAGCCACAGATATTCCAGTCCCCGTTTGCCCCAGTATTTTGGCTGAATGAAGCTGCGGCCTAACTCGATACCGCTGGCGAGTATCGTCTCCATCTCGCTGCCGTACTGAAACAGGCTGTGGCTATACAACTGATGCGGGTCCTGATGGGCGGTGGTGGTGAAACGGTAGGCCCCCACGATATCCAGCTTTTCTTCGTCCCACAGCACCAGGTGCAGATAATGATCGTCGAAGTGATCCAGATCTCGCCGCATCCCGCAGCCTTCGCCGACGGCGCGGAAGGCGATCTCCCGCAGACGGCCTAGCTCGCGCAGAATCGGCGAATAGTCTTCGTCTTTACGCTGATAGAGATAAATCGTTTTACCGTCCGGGGTGGTGCCCAGTACGTCGCATTCGGTCAGCGCCTGCTTAAGCCGCGACCGATCTTCCGGCAGCGCGATGGGCTTCTCCCCGGCGAAGCAGCCCGGCTTGCCCTGACCTAAGCGGTAGACATGGCGGCGGAAGCGAGCCGCCAGATCGTTGGCCTGCCACTCACCCTGACTCCAGGTCGCGTAAGGGATCTGCGGCCCGATACGCAGGCTGAGCTTATTGCCGCGCTGATGAAACATCTCTCTTACCAGCAGCAGCGTGGATAACGGGCGATAGATTAGCGATGAGAGGTAAAAAAGTCCGCTGTTGCGCCCCTTGATGTGGATGGGGACGATGGGGGCCCGCGCTTTGGCCGCCATCCGAATAAAGCCGCTGTGCCAGTGGCCGTCGCGGATCCCATGCAGACTGATGCGCGAGACCTCGCCGGCGGGGAACAGGATGACGGCGCCATCCTGAGTGAGATGATTTTGGATGTTGGCGATTTGCTGGCGGTTGGTGCGGTTGCTGAAGTTGTCGACGGAGAAGAACAGCGATTTGAGCGGTTCTATGTAGGAAAGCAGCTGGCTGGCGACGATGCGGACATCCGGCCTCACGCTGGCGACGTGCCGCAGCAGAGCGAGACCATCCAGTGAGCCGATGGGATGATTCGCCGCAAGAACCACCGGGCCGTGGCTGGGTATGTTTTCCAGATCGCCTTCAACCATTTCACAGTTGAGGTCGAAATAGTCCAGTATTTCTTCAACCAGATCGAGTCCCCGCAGGTGGGGATGACGTTGGGCGAACTGCTGCATTTCCTGCTCAAACAACAGCGTTCGCAATACCGTGCGTTGCCAGGTTGGCGTGTGTCTATGCGGAGCCAGATCCTGCAATAAGGTGTCTAAGCTGAACATATTCGGACCTCCATGATCACCAAGAGTCACGGTAAGCGATAAAAATGACACATATATTTCAGACTAGATTAAACCGGTGATTTTGCTTTTTTTGTCGCGTGCTTAGGGCTCTTCCATGGCCGGAAAAATAGCGCTGTAAGGCGGTGAGATATTGAGCGGTTTATTTCGTCGAAAGCGTAGAAATAACAGGCTGATGAAGGGGGAAATAATGTTTTTGCGCGTGAATGCGGTTATTTCCTAACGTGGAAAGCGCCGCGTTAATAAAGGGTTCAGGCGTTTTGTTGTTGTGATATCGCGGTATTTTTACGCATCCGCCTGACGTGTGAATGAAGGTGGCGGATGCGTGACAACGGCGGCTATGGGGCTGTCGTACCGTAGGCGATTTTATTGATGTACCAGGTTTTTCTCCCGGTCGGCGTTGGAACGTCCGCCTCTTCGTCGACGCTTTTTTTCAGCAGCGCCCGGGCCATCGGCGCGTCGATGGAGATGTAGTCCTTGCGGCCGTATATTTCGTCCGGGCCAACAATGCGAAACAGCTTCACGTCGCCGTCTTCGTTTTCCACCTCGACCCATGCACCGAAAAAGACTTTGCCATCCTGCTGCGGCGAGTAGTCCACCACGCGCACCACCTGTAGGCGCTTGCGCAGGTAGCGGACGCGCCGGTCGATCTCACGCAGGAGCCGTTTGTTGTACTGGTAGTCGGCGTTTTCGCTACGGTCGCCCAGACTGGCGGCCCACGCGACTTTTTCTGTGATTTCCGGTCGGCGCTCTTTCCACAGGTAATTGAGTTCCTGATGCAGGGACTCGTATCCTTCACGGGTAATAAGGTCGGTTTTCATACGTCTCGGTTAAAAATCTATGTTATTAAATCTCGGTGTCACGACAGTCGTCTGTCAACGATAACGGAATTAATGCTGTCTATATGTCATTATCTTCGAATATGGACAAAGGAAATGTTTGATTACAACGTATTTTTATATGGTTTGTAACAATTATGATTAGAATATATACCAGAAAAGATTGTCCAGTGTTTAACAAGTTTTGAACAATATCAACATAGGCGTTCATCCCGTCTTTGGAGAATAAAATGCAAGAGAATTACAAAATTCTGGTTGTTGATGACGATATGCGCCTGCGTGCGTTATTGGAGCGTTATTTAACCGAACAAGGATTTCAGGTACGCAGTGTCGCCAACGCGGAACAGATGGACCGTCTGCTGACGCGCGAGTCTTTCCATCTGATGGTGCTGGACCTGATGTTGCCGGGCGAAGATGGTTTGTCCATCTGCCGTCGCCTGCGTAGTCAGAGCAACCCGATGCCGATCATTATGGTGACCGCGAAAGGGGAAGAGGTGGACCGCATCGTCGGGCTGGAAATCGGCGCGGACGACTATATTCCGAAACCGTTCAACCCACGTGAACTGCTGGCCCGTATTCGCGCGGTACTGCGCCGTCAGGCGAACGAACTGCCGGGCGCGCCGTCGCAGGAAGAAGCGATTGTCGCTTTCGGCAAGTTCAAGCTGAATCTGGGGACGCGCGAAATGTTCCGCGACGACGAGCCGATGCCGCTCACCAGCGGCGAATTCGCCGTATTGAAGGCGCTGGTCAGCCATCCCCGTGAGCCTTTGTCTCGCGATAAGCTGATGAATCTGGCCCGTGGTCGCGAATACAGCGCGATGGAACGTTCCATCGACGTACAGATTTCCCGCCTGCGCCGCATGGTCGAGGAAGATCCGGCGCACCCGCGTTATATTCAGACCGTCTGGGGTCTGGGCTACGTCTTCGTCCCGGACGGTAGTAAGGCATGAGACGCTGGCGCTTCTCTCCGCGCAGCTCCTTTGCCCGAACGCTGTTGCTGATTGTCACCCTGCTGTTCGTCAGCCTGGTGACCACCTATCTTGTCGTGCTGAACTTCGCGATCCTGCCGAGTTTGCAGCAGTTCAACAAGGTGCTGGCCTATGAGGTCAGGATGCTGATGACCGACAAGCTGCAGCTGGAAGACGGATCTACGCTGGAAGTGCCGCCGGCCTTTCGGCGGGAAATCTACCGGGAGCTGGGCATTTCGCTGTATACCAATGCCGCAGCGGAAGAGAGCGGGTTGCGCTGGGCGCAGCACTATCAATTTCTGAGCCAGCAGATGGCGCAGCAGCTTGGCGGCCCGACGGAAGTGCGGGTCGAAGTCAGTAAAAATACCCCGGTGGTGTGGCTGAAAACCTGGCTCTCTCCCGACATCTGGGTGCGCGTGCCGCTGACCGAAATTCATCAGGGCGACTTCTCGCCGCTGTTCCGTTATACCCTGGCGATTATGCTGCTGGTGATTGGGGGCGCCTGGTTGTTTATCCGAGTGCAAAACCGCCCGTTGGTGGAGCTGGAGCATGCAGCGTTGCAGGTCGGGAAAGGTATTATCCCGCCGCCGTTGCGGGAGTATGGCGCGTCTGAGGTACGATCGGTGACTCGCGCCTTCAACCAAATGGCGGCAGGCGTCAAGCTTCTGGCGGACGACCGCACCCTACTGATGGCGGGCGTTAGCCATGATTTACGCACGCCGCTGACGCGCATTCGTCTGGCGACGGAAATGATGGATAAAGAGGATGAGTATCTGGCGGAGTCGATCAATAAAGATATCGAAGAGTGCAACGCCATCATCGAACAATTCATCGACTATCTGCGCACCGGCCAGGAGATGCAGATGGAGATCGCCGACCTCAACAGTATTCTGGGCGAGGTAGTCGCTTCGGAAAGCGGTTATGAACGTCGAATCGACAGCAAGTTTTGGGAGGGGGAGCTGTTAGTCAATGCCAGTCCGCTTTCCATCAAACGCGCGGCGTTGAATCTGGTGGTCAACGCCACCCGCTACGGCAATGGCTGGGTCCGCGTCAGCAGCGGCAGCGAACTCCAGCGCGCCTGGTTCCAGGTGGAGGACGACGGAGAAGGTATCGCTCCCGAAAACCTCAAACATCTGTTCCAGCCGTTTGTCCGCGGCGACAGCGCCCGCAGCACCAGCGGTACCGGCCTGGGACTGGCTATCGTGCAGCGCATCATTGACGCGCATCACGGTTCGCTGGAAGTAGGCAGCAGCGAACGCGGGGGACTGCTGGTCAGAGTCTACTTGCCGCTGACCTACGCGAGAACCGCCCCCGAACCGGCGGAGACGGCGGATAATCTCCCCGGCGCCTGAAGATAATGGATTTCCTTCTATCGCCGGTTTCCCGATCGGCGACACTTTTAGGTTTTACACGTCATTAAGCTCGCTTCCCGATGAGTCCTCCCATTTCGTTGGAGGGCTTTGCCCTGGAACGTTTAGAACGAAAAATAGCGAGCGTGATTTCGCCGCCCCGTATAGTCCCCCGGCAATCCACCTTGACTATTCAACGCTCACCGAATTGACTGGCATCAATCTTCGGCGGCGTGACAGCCTGTCCTTTGGATCAAAAAAAATGCCTGCGGTTGCAGGCATTCGTTGTGGTGTCGCTAATGAGGCATCAGATCTTCGGACCGGCGGCGACCAGCGCTGCCCCTGCCGGGGTATCAGTGTATTTGTCAAAGTTGGCGATAAAGCGTTGAGCCAGATCTTCGGCATTCGCTTGCCACTGTTCAGCGCGCTCGTAGGTGTCGCGCGGATCCAGAATTGATGGGTCCACGCCGGCCAACGCCGTTGGGACAGACAGATTGAAGATAGGCAGCGTTTTCGTCTCCGCCTCCTCAATGCTGCCATTAAGAATGGCGGCGATAATGCCCCGCGTATCCTTGATGGAAATGCGTTTGCCGGTGCCGTTCCAACCGGTATTTACCAGGTAGGCCTGTGCGCCGGAGGCCTGCATTCTTTTCACCAATACTTCGGCATACTGCGTGGGATGCAGCGTGAGGAAGGCTGCGCCGAAGCAGGCGGAGAATGTCGGGGTTGGCTCGGTAATGCCGCGTTCCGTCCCGGCCAGTTTAGCGGTGAATCCGGACAGGAAGTGATACTGCGTCTGATCGGACGTCAGGCGAGACACCGGCGGGAGCACGCCGAACGCGTCGGCGGTCAGGAAAATGACCTTGGTGGCATGACCCGCTTTGGAAACCGGTTTGACGATATTCAGAATATGGTCGATCGGATAAGAAACCCGGGTGTTTTCGGTTTTCGAACCGTCATCGAAGTCGATGCTGCCGTCCTCGCGCACGGTCACGTTTTCCAGCAGTGCGTCACGTTTGATGGCGCCGTAGATATCCGGCTCGGCTTCCTGCGAGAGCCTGATGGTTTTGGCGTAGCAGCCGCCTTCAAAGTTAAAGACGCCGTCGTCGTCCCAGCCGTGTTCGTCATCGCCAATCAACTGGCGGTTAGGATCGGTGGACAGCGTGGTTTTACCTGTGCCGGAAAGGCCGAAGAAGACAGCGACGTCGCCCGCTTCGCCGACGTTGGCGGAGCAGTGCATGGAGGCGATGCCTTTTAGCGGCAGCAGGTAGTTCATGATGGCGAACAGCCCTTTCTTCATCTCGCCGCCGTACCACGTTCCGCCGATCAGCTGGATGCCTTCGGTAAGGTTGAAGGCAACAAAGTTTTCTGAATTGAGCCCTTGTTCCCGCCAGTTCGGATTGGTGCACTTCGCGCCGTTCAGCACGGTGAAGTCAGGGACAAAATCGCGCAGTTCGTCGTCGCTGGGACGGATAAACATGTTTTTTACGAAATGAGCCTGCCAGGCGACTTCGGTAATGAAGCGGACTTTCAGCCGGCTGTCGGGGTTGGCTCCGCAGTAAGCATCAACGACAAAGAGGCGTTTCCCGGAGAGTTGCTCGCCGACCAGTTGTTTCAATTGTAGCCAGACGTCCTGGCTGAGGGGATGGTTGTCGTTCTTGCCGGTGCCTTGATCGGCCCACCAGACGGTATCGCGCGTCACGTCATCACGGACGATGTATTTATCTTTCGGGGAACGTCCGGTGAAAATACCGGTGTTGACGGCGACCGCACCCAGCTCAGTTTCGATGCCGCGTTCGTAACCTTCTAATGCAGGGGATGTTTCTTCTTCAAACAGTAAATCGTAGCTCGGGTTATAGACGAGTTCGCGGATGTCATGAATGCCGTAAGCGGAAAGCGCCTGTGACATCTGGCCGTTAATCTCCATGTGGCTACTCCTCAATGGGTATTGTCCTACTGCCTATTAGTGTAGGGCCAGAGCTTATTTTAACTACGAGAAGTATCATAAAATTAAATAAATTCTTTAATAACTTTGCTTGTTATTGTGACGCAAAAGTAACAATAATGTGATATTGAGCACAGATTGGAAAGAAAGGGCGCCTGACGGCGCCCTTTTTACTGGCGGGATTAATGCAGGTGGGTACGTGAGGCGGACTGACGAATTTCGTCAATGTCAGCCGCGTTGAAGACGTAATGGCTACCGCAATAATCGCAATGCATGTCGATGTTGCCGTCCTTCGCCAGAATATCGTCCACTTCACTTTCCGACAGCGTTAGCAGGGCGTTCTCACAGCGTTCGCGCGAGCAGTGGCAGTGGAAACTGACCGGCTGCGGCTCATACACCGTCACCTCTTCCTGGTGATACAGGCGATACAATACTTCGTTGGCCGGCAGAGAGAACAGTTCCTCGCCTTTCACGGTGGTCGTCAGCTGAGAGAGATGATCGAAGTCGTCTCGGTGACTTTCCTCAGCCGGCAGCACCTGTAGCAGCATACCGGCGGCGCAAGGTTTGCCATCGTGCTCGCCGGTACGGATAAACAGGCGCGTCGGCAGCTGTTCTGATTGCAGGAAGTAGTTTTCCAGGCAAGCAGCCAGCGTGTCGCCTTCCAGGCCGACGACGCCCTGATAGCGCTCGCCTTCGGTTGGCGTGATGGTAATTACGAGATAGCCGTTGCCGATCATGTCGTGCAGTGAGCTTTCAGGGGCAATGTCTCCCTGTAGGCGAGCCACGCCGCGCATCTGCTGAGCGTTGTTGCCGTTGATGACGGCCAGTTTGAGCGGACCATCGCCTTGTAACTGAACCGTGATGTCGCCGCTGAATTTCAGCGTAGCAGTCAGCAGGCTGGTGGCGACCAGCAGTTCGCCGAGTAGCGTCTGTACGGGGGCTGGGTAGGCATGATTCTCCAGCACCTGCCGGAGCGTTTCGCTGACCGTGACCAGTTCACCGCGAACGGCGTGGCTTTCGAACAGGTAACGGTGCAATTGATCGTGTGTGGACATAATATTTTCTCGCGGCGACGGGGGTTATTCCGCATCGCTATATTTAAATTTAATCAAATCCCGGCGCTCTTTTTTATCTGGGCGACGGTCGGGGTGGGGCATGGACAGCGCGTTCATTTTTCTTGCCTGCGCCATTTTTTCCCGTTTTTCGATACTGACCTCGGTTTCCCGGTACATCGCCTGCGCCTGAGGCGCGGAACGGCGCTGCGCGCAGATTTCCTGGATCACGATGGTGCGTTCATCGTTGCCCTGACGTAGTTTGAGCTCCGCATTCAGTTCGACCAGTTTGCTGGGCTTGCTGCGTTGACCGTTATAGTGAACCTTGCCGCCTTCAACCATATCGCGGGCGACGGCACGGGTTTTGTAAATCCGCGCTGCCCATAGCCACTTGTCCAGACGGACCGCGGCGTTGTCTTCATGCTGGCTGGCCTTGCTCATACATGCTCCTCAAAAACCGGTTGCGCCTGTTAAGGCGGGGATCAGCGTCCGATAATCGTTGGTCGCCGGATGACGATGGAACGTTTTTCCCTCAGGCAGACTGGAGTCCGGATTGCTGACGCCCAGACAGTAGCCAATCCCGAAGGTCTTGGCCGCGTCCAAAATGGGCTCGCTGTCATCCACAAACAAGGTTCTCGCCGGGTCGAATCCGATTTGAGTTTGTACCGCCTGCCACAAACGCTGATCTTCTTTCGGAAAGCCATAAGTATGGGTGGAAAGTAATAAATCAAGGTGCTGATCGAGTCCCGTGCGTTCGATTTTGACCGACAGGCTGTGTGGGTGGGCATTCGTCAGCAAAACCGTGTGGCGGCCGCTTTCCTTTAATGCACGAAGAAACGGCGTGGTGTCGTCCCGCAGCCGGGCGCGTGAAGCGATGTCACGCGTCATCTGACGTATATCCAGATCCAACTGCTGGCTCCAATAGTCGAAGCAGTACCAGCTTAGCGTGTGCTGAACGGATTGATATTCGTGCGCCATCTGTTCTTTCGCTTCTTCCAGCGAAATGCCGCGCCTTTCGCTGAGCGATTGCGGCACCAACTGCAGCCAGAAATAGCTGTCGAAAGCGAGGTCAAGCAGGGTGCCGTCCATGTCCAGCAGCACGGTATCTATCTCATTCCAGTCAAATTCGGAATTCATCATCACTCCGGCAAAGAGGCCATTGCCGCCGGAGGCGGCCATCAGGCAGAGGGTGTCTGTACGCCAGTATACCGGTTTAAGGCTGATGATTTCACGACGGGCGAGAGGCGCTGCCGTGTAACGCTGGTGTAGCGGAGGTCTCCGGCGCCAGATATCTGGCGTAATACTGTTGAATATCGGCAATACGCTGTTTGCTGCGGCGATGCTTCATGACCAGCTGTACGACGTTGATGATGAACACGCTCGTAAACAGCAGAAGCAGCACGCTGCTGCCGAGGTAGCGCCACAGCGTGACCGCATCGGGTTCGCTGTGCAGGGAGATATGGCGTGTACCGTTGGCGTCCAACGAGATGGCCGTGATCACGCCGCTGGCTTCGAACGAAGTGTGCAGCAGCATAGCCGACAAACGCTGCAATTCCTGCCACTGTTCCGCCGGTCGATACTCTGGCAACGATGTCATCGGCTCTGGGTGGGTGACGAACTGGTTGCCTTCATCGCTACGGATCAGGAACCCGGCCGGCGGCGGGCTATTCAACGCATTGGTGGCGTTGCGAAGCTCCTGTAAATAAAAGTAGTCCGTGGCGTTGTTGACCAGGGTATCCAGCGTTTCGGCACTCACGGGGCGCAGTATGACGCTGGTGCCTTTCAGCGCGCCAGAGCTGGCGCGCCTCACCAAAACGTTCCAGCTTTTCACGTTGCCGAGGTTAATCAGCGCGTTTTTAAGACGCGTACAATCCTCTTCTTTTTCGCACAGGTCTTCGGTTTTCAGCACGATGTCGGAAAAGTCATTGAGCAGAATCATGCCGGACTTCTGGATCGCGCTGGCTAACGGTGAGTTGGCTCCGTCGCTATTCGTTGAGGGATGTAGCTGATCGTTGACCGTGGCGCGCAGGGCGATGGTTTTTTCGATGATATCGGATTCAGGCAGCGGTAGCGGGTCAGCTTTGTTCCAGTAGATAGCGGAACAGTCGAAGGGTTGGAAGGCCGACGTGCTGGGAGGCGTAGGGCCGTGATCGACCGGCGGGACGTAACACATGCCGGTGCCGCGCACCTGCAAGGTGTCGCCGACATGGAGCGGCATCTTCTCCAGTTCATCGACCTGTGTGACCTTGATGTTATTCGCGCCTTTGATCCAGGCGAGGCTGAGCTTAAGCGGTAGATCGAGCGGAACATAGCTCAACAGCAGTAGTAGGCTGCATAGCGCGCCGCAAGCCAGCACCAGATTTTTGCCGCGTTTCTGCAAGGGGAAGCGTTTCACTTCATTGTGCAGCGACAGATATTTTCCTTGCCGTACGACTTGGCGGTTCTGATAGATGTCCACATCGGTCTTTTTCCCTAAATCGTGACCGATATAAGGCTGCCAGTGCGGCGGATAAATCAGATCGATGTTCCCGAGAGAGATATTGCCAAGACGGCCCTGGTTCGATTCGCCGAAAAGCCCCAGACACTGCGGCGTGCCATTCAGGCAGTGAACGTCCTGCAGCTCTTTTTCCCGGGGGGCTCGAAATAGCTGCCAACAGCTCCATGCGGCCAGGATACAGGCGGTGGCCGCCAGCCACGGTAGCACGGCCAACGGGCTGTTGAGACTGAAGACCAAAAGCAAAAAGGCGCAGCAAAGCACGGCGGCGTCTTTAAGCCCGCGAGAACGGTGCGTGGCGTATTCCTCCTGCGTTTCCTTCCGCACGGAAAGCAGTTCTGTATGCTCGTTTTCTTCCGGGAGTATCGACGCATTGCCAATCGGCAGTTCGCGGTTGTTAGAGGCGTCTCGGTTGTTGATATATTCCGTGATCGAGTGTCCGTTAAGCGAAATGACCAGCGGCATCGAACGCGTGGTGATCAGTTCGATCTCGTTATTTTGCGTGATGTATTGTTCCCAACTGGGAGGAAGGTGAACTTCTTGTGTATCAATGAAGTATCGCCATTTATTCGGCGCATCGGTGCTAAGCCCATAGCGGGTGATACTGTGTGTGATGGGATAAACACGGTTGCTGAGCAGAGAACGCGTCAGACGTGGGGAAGACGCCGACGCGGTAAGCGGCAGCGCATTTCCAGCGTCTTTCGACACCAAATATTGTTCTACAGCCTTGCGTTCCGTCGAGGTCAGCTGGCGATGTCCAGAGACTACGGGCAGGCGTTTAGCAAAAAGAAAACGACGATACATGCGATAGCCAATGAAACCCCCTACCGCAATCAGACAGGCTAACAATACAGACAATATGATGAGTATTGTACTCATATCATTACCATCCAATAGCGTCAGGTTTCCTCTGTTTTTTTTTGGATACTAACAAAGATACACAGGCTAAGTTACCCCATCTAGCTTTGCTGGCTGCCTTTGCTAACTGAATTTATATATTCTTGTCTTTATCCTTGGATGCTAACAAGGCCAGACATGAACAAAAATGAGGATAATCCTATTTTTTTTTCATTCAGGTGCCTCTTTGGCTTACATGAGTAAGGCTTATGTTTTTAAGCTGTTGCAATATTGTTGTTTTGGTATGGTAAAGTTGCAGACGGCAACGCGATTGCCGCAAAATGCCCGCATCAACCATGCGGTGAAGCGTACCAGTATTTTTCCAACTGTGCGGTCAGCGTCAGTCAATTTCCTCTGTAACTGGGGTTTCTATGGAAAATAACCTGCAAAAACCCAAAATTCTCGGGGTTGAAACCGTAGCCCGCTCGCGTCTGTTTAATGTTGAATCGGTGGATCTGGAGTTCAGCAACGGCGAGCGCCGCGTGTATGAACGGATGCGTCCTTCCGGCCGTGAGGCGGTGATGATCGTGCCGGTGATCGGCGATGACCTGCTGCTGATCCGCGAATATGCGGTGGGGATTGAACAGTACGAACTGGGCTTTCCCAAAGGGCTGATCGACGCGGGGGAAACGGTGTTTGAAGCAGCTGACCGAGAATTGAAAGAAGAAGTCGGATTTGGTGCGGAGCACTTCGAATTGCTGGCAACGTTGACGCTGGCCCCGTCTTATTTTTCCAGCCAAATGAACATCGTCATTGCACGTGGGCTTTATCCGCAGCGCTTACAGGGCGATGAGCCGGAACCGTTGATCCCGGTCCCTTGGCCGCAGGCGCGGATGATGTCGCTATTGCAGGAGCCGGATTTCCGCGAGGCTCGCAATGTCAGCGCGCTATTCCTGGCGCACGCCCATCTTTTCTCGCCGTCTTCCCTGAAATAGCAGCGCATTTCTGCAGGCAGGCGCGCTGGCCTCAGCGCACCTGCCTGATAGCGCAATTAGAATAACTCCTCGGATTGACCGCTGCCTGCGTCGTACAACGTCGTACCGGAATCATGAGTCGCGTGCTGTGTCGGCTGCGTTCCGTCGATGAAGTACTCCTGGCGACTGTTACCGCCTCCGTCTGACAGCATGCCTGTGCTGCGATCGATAGTGACGGTAGTAATGCCCGGCGGCGGCGAGGTTTTTTGCTCCGGTACGCCGCTCAGCGCGACTTTCATGAAGCTATCCCAGGCCGGTTGCGCGCTTTTGGCGCCCCCTTCGTATCCGGAAATCTGATCGCGAATCGCCCCCGACAGGGTCGAGCGTCCCAGATCGCGGCGATGATCGTCGAAGCCAATCCAGATGGACGTCACGATATTTGGTCCGTAGCCGGAGAACCAGGCATCCTTGGAGTTGTTGGTTGTCCCTGTTTTCCCTCCGATATCGTGGCGTTGCAGCACTTTTCCTGCGCGCCAGCCAGTCCCTAACCAGCCCGGTTCGCCGAAGACGTTACTATTCATGGCATCTTTGATAAGAAATGCCAGCGGCGTGCTGATGACGTGCGGCGCATACGGTTGGTTGGCTTGTCGCGCCGCTTCGGGCGGAGTAATCGGGTCAGGCTGCGGCGCGGCGTTGGGCTGTGGATGCTCCTGCGACGTGGCCACATTCTCCATTGAATCTGGAGACAGCTCGAGGGAACGTTGGGTTTCGCTGTAAATCACCGGCAAATTACAATCGTTGCAGACAATTTTTGGTGCGGCGGCGAACAGCGTGTTACCGAAGTCATCGACGATCTTGCTGATGAAGTACGGGTCGACCAAATAGCCGCCGTTCGTCATCACTGAATAGCCGCGAACCATCTGCAGCGGAGTGAATGCAGCCGCGCCCAGCGCTAGTGACTCGGTGTGTACGATGTTCTGCTGTGGGAAACCGAAACGCTCCAGATAATCGGCCGCATAGTCCACGCCCATCGCGCGCATCGCGCGTACCATCACGACGTTTTTCGACTGTCCGAGCCCCTGACGAAGCCGGATGGGGCCGTCATACTGCGGCGGGGAGTTTTTCGGACTCCAGTCGGAACCGGCGCCCGGATCCCAACGGGTAATCGGGGCGTCGTTCAGCAAGCTCGCGAGCGTCAGCCCTTTGTCCATCGCCGCCGTGTAGAGGAACGGTTTAATGTTCGATCCGATCTGGCGCAAAGCCTGAGTGGCGCGGTTGAACTTGCTCTGGTTAAAGTCGAAGCCGCCCACCAGCGCTAATACGGCGCCGTTGTTCGGGTCCAAAGACACCATGGCGGAATTGACGTCGGGCACCTGAGCCAGCCACCAGACGTTGTCAACTTGACGCACCCAGATCTGCTGGCCCGCCTGCAGGACGTCCGTCACGCGTCGCGGTATGGCTCCCTGCAAATAGTCGGTTTTGAACGGGCGCGCCCAGCGTACGGTTTCCAGCGGGAGAATGACTTTTTCGCCTGATGATAGCGTTGCGGTGGCCTGATCGGCGGCGGAGGCCGTGACTACCGCTGGCTGTAGTGGCCCGTAGACCGGCAATTTTTTCAGGGTTTCAATGATTTTCTTCTCGGGCCAGGCCGGCATACCGACTTTCCACAATTCCTGGTCCGCGCCGCGGTAACCGTGGCGCATATCGTAGTCGATCACGTTGTTGCGTACGGCTTCATCAGCGGCCTGCTGAAGCTTCTGAGTGATAGTGGTGTACACCTTATAGCCGTCGTTATAGGCGCCGTCGCCATAACGTTTCACCATTTCCTGACGCACCATCTCCGCCATGTAAGGCGCGGAGAAAGCGATTTTAGGCGCATGGTAGTCGGCCTCTAATTTCTCGTTGCGTGCCTGATCGTACTGGGCCCGAGTGATGTAGTTTTCATCCAGCATGCGCGACAAAACCACGTTGCGGCGAGCAAGCGCGCGGTCGTACGAGTAGAGCGGGTTGAAGGTCGACGGCGCTTTGGGCAGGCCGGCAATCATCGCCATTTCTCCCAACGTCAGCTGATCCACCGTGCGGCCGAAATAGACTTGAGCTGCCGCGCCGACGCCGTATGCACGATACCCCAGATAGATTTTATTGAGGTACAGCTCAAGGATTTCATCCTTCGTCATCATCTGCTCGATGCGGATGGCGAGAAAGACCTCTTTAACCTTACGCAGCAGCGTGCGCTCCGGGCTTAAGAAGAAGTTACGCGCCAGCTGCTGAGTGATGGTGCTTGCGCCCTGGGACGCATGGCCCGACAGCATTGCAATCGACGTCGCACGCAGGATGCCCTGCGGGTCGATGCCGTGGTGTTCATAGAAGCGGCTGTCTTCAGTGGCGATAAACGCGTGCACCAGCTCGGGCGGGATTTGGGATAGCTGCAACGGTATGCGGCGTTTCTCGCCGAATTGAGCGATGAGCTCGCCGTCGGCGCTGTATACCTGCATTGGGGTTTGCAGTCGAATGTCTTTGAGTGTCGCGACATCGGGTAACTGGGGCTCAATATAGCGATAAAGGCCATAGAGCGAGGCGGCTCCAAGCAGAATGCAAGTTACTGCAAGGATGAATAAATACTTTACGAGCTTCACCTGAGATTTTCCATTCAGTAGCGGTTGAATAGTTTATAAGCAATCGGGCGCTAAGTATAAAGGTAAGCCAGCGCTGAGAACACGTTCTTTTAGCTGACGATAAGGAGATCGAACATGGCTTACCACATATGGCGAGTTGGATTGGATATACAAAATGGCGTCGTGCGCGCTCTGGCGGTGCAACGTCGCCGCGAAGGCTGGCAACTGCGCCACTGGTGGCAATTACCGTTGCCGGGCGATACGTTACGCGCAGGTAGTCTACATGATCCAGACTCACTTTGTGAGGTGCTTCATCAATGGCGGCGGGAGTTGCCGCGCTTCATTTCTCTGCGCATCGCACTGCCGCCGGCGCTGATATTTCAACAGCGGATGGCGGCTCCCGATCCCCGGCTGCGTGAGCCGGAACGCAGCGGATATATCGAAAAGATGGCGTCGCGCACGCTCCCGGTGAGTCGGGAAGCGCTGGCGCTCGACTATCGCGACGACCCGCATACAGCGGATACGGTGCTGGTGACGGCCGCTAGAAAAACAGCGCTGGCGGCATGGTTGTCCTGTCTGGCTAAAGCCGGTTTGAATGCCGACGTGGTGGATATCAGTCCCTGCGCCCTTCGCTGTGTTGCCAGACAGGTCGGGATTTCTCCCCACGCGCCGCTTTTGCACCGGTTCGAAGACAGCTGGCTGTGGATCTCGCCGGTCGGACAGCCGCTGCACTTTGGTAACTTCACTTCGCAAGACTCGGGCGAAGATGCCACGTTGCTCGACTGTATCTGCGAGATAGACGAGCGTTTCCCGGCTTCTGCGCATTATCCGGTCTACCTGAGCTCGTCGGTCTCAAATTCAGAGGTAGGAAAAACGGAACGCCTGATCCCTTGGTCGCCGCTGGCGGCGTTCAGCTATCAGCAACCGCCGTTGCCGACGGAACCGTCGACGTTCGCCATCGCCGCTGGACTGGCGCTGCGCCCGGGGGATGAGTGATGCCGGTTATCAATCTGCTTCCCTGGCGCCGCCGCCGGCTCATTCGGCGTGTTCGCCTATGGAGCTTGCTGTTGACCGTGCAGCTGGCGATTGCGGCGTTCGTTATCACAGGAGACTACCTGGCTTCCCAACGACGGCATACGACGCTGGCGCAGCGCATCACCCAGCTGCAATCAGCCAGGCAGGCATACGAGTCCCAGCATCAACGTGTTCTCCTGATCAATCAGCAACAGGCGGTCGAACAGGTCCAGCAGACGTTAAGTGAACAGGGGCAACGACACAACCGGCGCTATCAGGAACTCTTGAAATATCTTCCCCGGCTGATGCCGGAGGCGTTGTGGCTGACGGAGATCAGCGACAGCGAGCGCGGTCTGCTGCTGTCGGGCGTGAGTCATCATTATCAGGCGATTGTCGATTTCTCCAGACGTCTGGCCGGAAATCCGCTGGCTGCGGCACCCCAACTTCGGCTAACTCGCCGCTATTCGAAGGATGCGACGTTGCTGGAGTTCACTTTGCAATTGGGGGAAACGGAGAGTGTCCGTGGGACACCGCGTGTTGGGAGAAGAGAAAAATGAGGCATGTCTCCCCATTCGTGTGTCGATGGTTCAATACTCCGATGCGAACGTTGTTGACGACGCAGTGTGGACTGGTCGCGGCGCTGTCGCTGGTGATTTGGGGCTCGGTGAATAGCGGATTGCGCCAGCAAACGGTGCTGTTGCAGGAACAGCGGCAAAGAGAGCAGAAGGCGGTCTCACAGTGGCAGAAAAGGCTGGCGGCGTTGCCTGCATCGGCCGAGTTGCCGCTGCATTCAGAGGCGCGGCCGTTGGCGGATAAACGTTTGGAACCGGGTATCGCCTTACCCACAGAGGCGCTGCGGGCGTCCGGCGGACAGTTGATCTCTTGGTCCCCGTTGTCTCCTGACGCCAATAAAAGCGACGACAGCGGATGGCGGCTGGTCTTCAATGCGGACTACGCGGGCATACGGCGCTTCATTACTCGACTCAACGGCTCCACCGTCGTCCCGCGTATTGATCGACTGGTGATGACGCGAGAAAAGGAGGGCATCCGAACCGAGCTGCTGCTGCGTTCTCCCGTGCCGGGAGCGGGAGAACTGCGATGACATCGGCGTCAGTGTTTTTCAACGGTAAATCGCGCATGGCGATGGTTTTCCTGTCGCTGGCATTGGCTTCGGGAGCCGTGCGGTCCTCTTCCCTGGAGTCAGAGAGAGAAAGAGATCCGTTTCAACCGCAGGCTGTGACTTGCGCCATGTCTTCATCCCCGAATCAGTGGCGGCTGCAAGGGTTGGTTGGCGATACGTCGCGCTGGGTGGGATGGGTAAAGCAGTCGGAAAATGGATGGCTTAGGGTGAGGTATGACGAGGCAGTGACCCAAACTGAAGGCTTGAGGGTATGGCTTGATCGCGAGCATGGAACGCTGCGGCTGTTCCCTTCCCAAGTCGATTGTCCGGTGTCGGAAATAACACTGTCTTCGCCGTTTCCTGGCTGGTCACAAGGAGTGGTGCCATGAGGTTTTATTATGTTTTACGTATGCGAAAAGCAACGTTCCGCTACGTGCTGCTGGTGTGTCTTTGCGTCAACCAACCTGTCGTGGCGCAGGATACGCTCCCGGTTTCGCTGGCCTTCGACGATGTACCGGTCGCGCGCGTGTTACAAGCGCTGGCGGAACATCAGCGATTGAACCTTGTCGTCGCACCCGGCGTGGAGGGTAACATCAGCCTGCAGTTGAATAATGTTCCGTGGCGGCAGGCGTTGGATATCACGCTGAAAATGGCCGATCTGACGTTGGAGAGGGAAGGCAATGTGCTGATGGTATACACCCGCGGGATGATCTCGGACACGGCACAAGCGGGGCTGGGGACTCATGATGCGGAACCGTTGGAAAACGCATCTTTAATGCTGCAGTACGCGGAGGCGAGCGACGTTGCCGCCGGTTTACAGGGGCAACGCGGCACGCTATTGAGTGAACGCGGTCGGGTGACGGCGGATAAACGCACCAATACGTTGCTGATAAGGGACGAAGCGGCGGCGGTAGCGGAGATTAAAGCCTGGATTCTAGAAATGGATAAACCGCTGGCTCAGGTGCAATTGACGGCTCACATCGTGACGATAGGCAGCGAACAGCTAGAATCGTTGGGAGTGAACTGGGGGCTGGGTGAGCGCGTGGGACCGGGCAAGGGCCTTAGCGTGAACAACTTTAATATCGATCTGCCGGTTACGACGCCCGCGATTAAGGCTGGCATTCACCTCGCCCGACTTGACGGGCGGCTACTCGATCTGGAGCTGCAGGCGCTTGAACTCGAAAACGCGGTCGAGATTATTGCCAGTCCGCGGCTGTTTACCGCGCACCGGCAGACGGCCAGCATTAAGCAGGGGACGGAGATCCCCTATCAGGTGTCGAGCGGAGCAAGTGGTTCGACGTCGATAGAGTTCAAAGAAGCGGTATTGGGTATGGAGGTGACGCCACGAGTACTGCCCCAAAACCGTATCAGCCTGAATCTGTTAATCAGCCAAAACATGCCGGGAAGAGCCATCAAACAGGGCGAAGGAGAAATACTGGCGATTGATAAGCAGGAAATTCAAACGCAGGTCACGGTTACCGACGGTGAAACCATTGTTTTAGGCGGAATTTTTCAGCAGCAGAAAAATCAGGCTGAAAACCGCGTGCCCGGACTGGGTCAATTGCCGGTCGTCGGCGGCCTATTTAAAAGCCGCAGCCAGCAAAACACGCGGCGCGAGCTGGTGATCTTCATCACGCCGACGCTTATTCACGACGCGCCACAAACCGAGTTATAGCTTTATCGGTAGCGATGAGGGAAATTGCGCATTTCATCAATAATTCCCTTCACCGTTTGACGATGCGGCGGTTTTAGCATACAAGGATTAGCGAATTGAGTACTGAAGTGTCGTTCCACCGGCGATGACGATAACTTACATTATTCTTGTTTGGATAATGTGACATTTTATTAGGTTGCCAAACTACCCTGAGTATTGAGATAATTTTTCGTCTGATTCTCGCACTATCGCTCATGAGGTTTCAGTTTAGGTTCCGCCGCTGGTTACATGGCGGGGCGGGTTATCATTAACGAATTTCTTAGTAATACCAAAAAAATGGCAGAGAAACGCAATATCTTTCTGGTTGGGCCTATGGGTGCCGGCAAAAGCACTATTGGCCGTCAGTTAGCTCAGCAACTTAACATGGAGTTCTTCGACTCCGATCAAGAAATTGAGCGACGTACCGGGGCTGATGTGGGCTGGGTATTTGATGTGGAAGGCGAAGAAGGCTTCCGCGAGCGCGAAGAGAAAGTCATTAATGAATTGACGGAGAAACAAGGGATCGTGCTGGCAACCGGCGGCGGTTCGGTGAAAACACGCGAAACCCGCAATCGCCTTTCTGCGCGAGGCGTTGTCGTGTATCTAGAAACCACCATCGAGAAGCAGTTGGCCCGCACTCAGCGTGATAAAAAGCGCCCGTTGTTGCAGGTTGAGGCCCCTCCACGCGAAGTACTGGAAGCGTTAGCGAGAGAACGTAATCCACTGTACGAAGAAATCGCAGACATCACGATTCGCACTGATGAACAAAGCGCCAAGGTAGTTGCTAACCAGATCATCAGCATGCTGGAAAACAACTGATTTTGTATAGCCGCCTGCACTCTAAGGGCTTCCGACAGGTCATGGAACGCGCATGGAAAGAATTATCGTCACTCTCGGGGAACGCAGTTATCCCATTACGATAGCCGCTGGATTATTCAGCAATGCAGACTCTTTTTTGCCGTTAAAAGCGGGCGATCAGGTGATGTTGGTGACCAATGATACTTTGGCGCCGCTCTACCTGAACGCCGTGCGGACCGTGTTGGAAAATGTAGGGGTGCGGGTTGATCAGGTGATTCTTCCCGACGGAGAGAAGTACAAATCTCTGACGGTACTTGATCAGGTCTTCTCCGCGCTATTGGAGAAACCCCATGGCAGGGACACCACGTTGGTGGCGCTGGGCGGCGGAGTTATCGGTGATTTGACCGGTTTCGCAGCGGCCTGCTATCAGCGCGGCGTTCGCTTCATTCAAGTTCCTACCTCTCTCTTGGCTCAGGTTGATTCATCCGTCGGCGGCAAAACCGCGGTAAATCATCCCTTAGGCAAAAACATGATTGGCGCTTTCTATCAGCCGGCCTCCGTCGTGATAGATATCGACTGTCTGAAAACGCTGCCTGCCAACGAACTTTCTTCCGGTCTGGCCGAAGTCATCAAATACGGCATCGTATTCGATAGCGACTTTTTCGCCTGGTTGGAAACACATATCGACGCCGTGCGCGCTTTAGACAACGCCCCGGTGGCCTACTGTATTCGACGCTGCTGTGAACTCAAGGCAGAAGTCGTCGCGGCCGATGAACGTGAAAACGGTCTGCGCGCCTTGCTGAATTTAGGCCACACTTACGGCCATGCTATCGAAGCGGAAATGGGCTACGGCAACTGGCTGCATGGCGAAGCGGTGGCGGTCGGTACAGTCATGGCCGCTCAGGCCGCATATCGCCTTGGCCTGCTGGGTTCGGCAGAGGTTGATCGTATTAAAGCGTTATTGACGCGAGCCGGACTGCCGATCACGGGGCCGGCTTCAATGACTCCCGAGTCTTATCTGCCGCACATGATGCGTGATAAAAAAGTATTGGGTGGTGAGCTGCGTCTGATATTGCCGATGGCTATAGGCCAGGCTGAAATACGCAGCGGCGTCGCCCATGATGTAGTTCTGGCTTCCATTGCTGATTGCCTTCCCTGACATAGACTTAGTGAGAAGTCTCCCTGTAGGGGCGATGGTTTTTATTTGTACTATGATACCTGATGATATAGCTATTCGCGGCGGTTGCATCACCACGAGCAGCTGCCGTTCAGTGGGAGGGGTATAGATGGGTGAGTTCAATCCGGAAGACGAGCTGAAGCCGGATACCAGCGATCGTCGGCCACAGCGCCAGCAAAAAAGAAAGCAGGGGTTCACTCTGCCTAGCGTGGCGTTATCCAAACAGCATGTCATGATTGGTGTCGGCATTATCGTGCTGGTACTGCTGATTGTTGCCGTCGGCGCCGCACTTCAGTCGCCGAGTCAGGATGCGACGCCGCCCGCCGCCTCCAGCGGCGGTTCAAAGAGCATAGAGCTTGCACCGCCTTCGGCTTCAACCACCGGCGCCACCGCGCCGGCCTCGCCTCAAACGCAGGTTCCCGGCCAGATGCCAGCTGGCGAACCGCAGTCGTTGAGCGCGCCTCCGGTAGCGGAAGCGCCCACTCAGGCGCCGTTACCCGTCCAGAACAAGAACCAACAGCGTATTGAGCTGCCGGGCAATATGATGGATACGCTCTCTCAGCCGCAACAACAGCAGCAGTTGAATGCGGTGGCTCAGAACAGCGCTGGCTCAGAGGTGACTTTGCCGACGTCGCCGGCTTCGGTGTCACCTGGCAGCAAAGCGCGCCCTCCGCGGGAGACCACGACGCCGCTGCGTCCCGGCACGGAGAAATCTCGCCACACGGACGCCAATGGCTCGTCGCATAAGGCTCCCGCAAAAAACAGCAACGTGTCTAAAGCGCCGACCACGGCTATCACGCCAGCGCCGTCAGGCAAATCAGTTGCATCGGCTGGCGGCACTCAGGCGAATGGTTCGATTCAAAACGCGCCGGCCAGCCACTTTACGCTTCAGCTTAGCGGTGCGTCCCGCGAGAGTTCGCTGCAGGCCTATGCCAAATCGCAGCGGCTAACGAATTATTGGGTCTATCAGACTCGAAGGGATGGCAAACCCTGGTATGTGCTTGTGAGCGGCGTTTACGCTTCCTCGGATGAAGCCAAACGCGCCGTTGCATCATTGCCTGCCGATGTCCAGGCTAAAAAACCATGGGTTAAGCCGATCCGACAGGTGAAGCAGGACTTGAGTAAGTAACACCAATTAGCCCTGATGTGCTGTCTGAAACAGAGTACAATCCGCGGCTCTGAAAAGTATGAGTAACTAACGACGGCATGAAGAAAAACCGCGCTTTCTTAAAATGGGCTGGTGGTAAGTATCCGCTGGTAGAAGAGATTCGCCGATATCTACCAGCGGGAGATTGCTTAATCGAACCCTTTGTAGGTGCCGGCTCGGTGTTTCTCAATACCGACTACGACAACTACATCCTGGCTGATATCAACAGCGATCTCATCAATCTTTACGATATCGTTAAAACCAAAACGGAACATTTCATCCGCGATGCCCGCGAGTTATTCACGCAAGAAATGAATACCTCGGAGGTTTTTTATCTACTACGCAGCGAATTTAATGCTTGTGATAACGCCTACCGACGTGCGCTTCTGTTCCTCTATCTGAACCGACATTGTTACAACGGGTTATGCCGTTATAACATGAGTGGCGAATTCAACGTGCCCTTCGGGCGTTACAAGAAACCCTATTTTCCCGAAGACGAACTGCGCTGGTTTGCGCAAAAGGCTCAAAATGCCACGTTCGTCTGCGAGCACTACCAGGACACGTTGACGAAGGCGAAGCAGGGATCCGTGGTGTATTGCGATCCGCCCTATGCACCGCTGTCCGCCACCGCGAATTTCACGGCGTACCACACCAACAATTTTAATCACGACGATCAGCGGGGTTTGGCGCGGCTGGCGGAACAGCTATCGGCGGAAAGCCAAATACCGGTTCTGATTTCCAATCACGATACGGAGCTAACGCGCGAATGGTATCAGTCGGCCTCTTCCCTGTACGTGGTCAAGGCCCGGCGGACGATTAGCCGCAATATCGCCGGTCGCAGCAAGGTGAACGAACTGCTGGCTTTGTACCGCGGCGAGGAGTTAGGGTAAAAACATTAGGCTGGGCTGATTAAAGCCCCGTGTTTTCGCCAACACAGAGGCTGTACGAGTCCTTTTGAACCCGAAGTGGCTTCGGCAGCAATATGCAGACTTGATGGTTTGGAGAAGCGAATGAAACCGTTTTTAATCGCCCCGTCTATATTGTCGGCTGACTTTGCCCGGCTGGGAGAGGACACCGCCAAAGCGCTGGCGGCGGGAGCCGATGTCGTCCACTTCGACGTCATGGATAACCATTACGTGCCCAATCTGACCATGGGGCCGATGGTGCTTAAGGCATTGCGAGATTACGGCGTTACCGCCCCGATAGACGTCCACCTGATGGTCAAGCCGGTGGATCGCCTCATCCCGGACTTTGCCGAGGCCGGCGCCAGTTATATCACTTTTCATCCCGAAGCCTCAGAGCATGTCGACCGCTCGCTGCAACTGATTAAAGATCACGGCTGCCGCGCGGGATTGGTGCTGAACCCTGCCACACCGTTGAGTTATCTGGATTACGTCATGGATAAGCTGGATATCATTCTGCTGATGTCAGTCAACCCCGGCTTTGGCGGACAGTCGTTCATTCCCTCCACGCTCACCAAGCTGCGTCAGGTGCGCAAACTGATCGACGACAGCGGATACGACATTCGTCTGGAAGTCGACGGCGGCGTCAAAGTGGACAATATCGGTGAGATTGCCGCCGCCGGCGCGGATATGTTTGTGGCGGGGTCGGCGATTTTCAATCAGCCTGACTATCAGGCGGTAATCGATAAAATGCGTCATGAATTAGCGAAGGTATCCTATGGCTGAACTCAACGCCGTACGCGGGCTGGCTTTCGACCTCGATGGTACGTTGGTCAACAGTGCGCCGGGCCTGTCTCAGGCGCTGGACCGAGCGATGCAGACTCAGGGCCTGCCCGCGCCGGGTGAAGCCTTACTGACGACCTGGATCGGCAATGGTGCCGATAAAGTCGTCGAGCGAGCGCTGCGCTGGGCCGACATCGAGCCTTCTCCTGAGCGCATGCAGGCCGTGCGCCAGCAGTTTGACATCGCCTACGCGCAAACGGTCGATGCTGGCAGCCAGCTTTATCCCGAGGTCAAAGATACACTGCATGCGCTGGCCGCTCGCAATGTCCCTATGGCGCTGGTAACCAATAAACCTACGCCTTTCGTGGCGCCGTTGTTACGTTCGCTTGGGATCGACGCCTACTTCACGTTAGTGCTGGGCGGCGATGACGTCCCGAGCAAGAAGCCCCATCCCGCGCCGCTTTATCTGGTGTTGGGAAAGCTGGGGTTGCGAGCGAACGAATTGTTGTTCGTCGGCGATTCCCGCAATGATATACAAGCCGCGCAGGCGGCTGGTTGCCCGAGCGTCGGCATGACCTACGGCTATAACTATGGCGAAGCGATAACCTTAAGCCACCCGAGTGTGGTGTTGGAGCGCTTTGCGGATCTCTTGTCCCTTGTCGGACCGTCCATTTCAGATAATCAGGAAGCATTAACATGAGCAAGCCCATTGTATTTAGCGGCGCGCAGCCGTCTGGCGAGTTGACCATTGGTAACTACATGGGTGCATTACGTCAGTGGGTCCATATGCAGGATGATTACGACTGCATCTATTGCATCGTGGATCTGCATGCCATCACGGTTCGTCAGGATGCGGAACAGTTGAGAAAAGCGACGCTGGATACGCTGGCCCTTTATCTGGCCTGCGGTATCGACCCGCAGAAGAGCACCATCTTCGTACAGTCACACGTACCTGAGCATACCCAACTGGCCTGGGCGCTAAACTGCTACACTTATTTCGGCGAACTGAGCCGTATGACCCAGTTCAAGGACAAGTCAGCCCGCTATGCGGAAAACATCAACGCCGGTCTGTTCGGTTATCCGGTGCTGATGGCGGCGGATATCCTGCTGTATCAGACAAATCAGGTACCGGTAGGGGAAGACCAGAAGCAGCATCTGGAGCTGAGCCGCGATATCGCACAACGTTTCAACACGTTGTACGGCGACACCTTCAGGGTGCCGGAACCGTTTATTCCCAAGTCCGGTGCGCGTGTGATGTCGCTGCTGGAACCGACCAAAAAAATGTCCAAATCGGACGATAACCGCAACAACGTGATTGGCCTGCTGGAAGATCCGAAAGCGGTGACCAAAAAAATCAAACGCGCGGTGACCGATTCGGATGAGCCGCCGGTGGTACGCTATGACATCGCCAATAAACCCGGCGTGTCGAACCTGCTCGATATCCTCTCCGGCGTTACGGGGAAATCAGTCGCGCAGCTGGAACAGGAATTTGAAGGCCAGATGTATGGTCACCTCAAAGGCTCCGTGGCGGAAGCGGTATCCGGCATGCTGGGCGAATTGCAGGAGCGTTATCATCGCTTCCGCAACGACGAAGCCTATTTGCAGCAGGTGATGCGTGACGGCGCCGAGAAGGCCCGTGAACGCGCCAGCCAGACGCTGAACAAGGTTTATGACGCTATTGGGTTCGTCGCTCGTCCATAAGTCTTAGCGCCCGTTGGGCGGATATCTACAAGATCCGAAGACGAGCCACACGGCTCGTCTTTTTCGTTTCAGGTCAGCGATATCAAGGTTGTTGCCGTGAAACGCGCTGCATTAGCCGTATTGCCGCCGTCAGCACGTTCCTCAATCCTGCGTAAAAAAAGGTAAATCGGTAGCGCGCGGGCAGGCGGCTATTTACAATCGATACGCTTTCTGTAGTTGGCCCCTAAAAGGAATTCTCCATGTCAAAACGTATATTGGCAACGATAGCGACCGTATTTACTTTGTCTGCGTTCTCGCCAGCATTTGCTGCAACTGCGTCAACGCATGTGTTGCTTACCACTTCGGCCGGCAATATCGAACTGGCGCTGGACGATCAAAAAGCGCCAGAGTCAGTGAAAAATTTTGTGAGTTATGTCGATAGCGGTTTTTATAACGGTACTGTTTTCCACCGCGTTATCCCGGGATTTATGGTTCAGGGTGGCGGATTCACCAGCGACCTTAAACAGAAGGCGACTAACCCGCCGATCAAAAATGAAGCTGACAACGGGTTGCGTAACCTGCGTGGCACCATATCGATGGCGCGTACCAGTGAGAAAGACAGCGCCACCAGCCAGTTCTTCCTCAACGTGGCGGATAACGCATTTCTGGATCACGGCCAGCGTGACTTCGGTTATGCCGTCTTCGGCAAAGTAGTGAAGGGGATGGATGTGGCGGATAAGATTTCCCAGGTGCAGACGGAGAACGTTGGCCCTTACCAAAACGTTCCCATCAAGCCGATCGTCATCCAGTCCGCCAAGATCATAAAATAATTATGACCATCAAGGCCCCGGCGTTGTTCGCCTAGGCTTTTTAGCATGCTCCCGACGCATCCCATCGGGTGTATGTCTGGTTGTCCTATCCCGTCTTGAATCCTCTTTCTGCGCGATAACAGGGTGTTTTCCCGGTTATCGCCAGCCTGTTTCAGAGTGATGAATGTTACTGATCATAGATAACTACGACTCCTTTACCTACAACCTGTACCAGTACTTCTGCGAGCTGGGCGAGGAGGTAGTGGTCAAGCGTAATGATGAGCTGAGTCTCGAGGCGATTGAACGCTTATCGCCGCAGCATCTGGTGATATCGCCGGGCCCCTGTACGCCAAACGAAGCGGGCATCTCGCTGCAGGCCATCCGTCATTTTGCCGGGCAACTGCCGATTTTGGGCGTTTGTTTGGGGCATCAGGCGCTGGGGCAGGCTTTTGGCGCTCAGGTTGTGCGTGCGCGAGAAGTCATGCACGGTAAGACCTCTCTAATTCGCCATCGCGACGTCGGCGTTTTCACCGGGTTGGCGCAGCCGCTGACGGTGACGCGCTATCACTCTCTGATCGTCGACAGCGCCTCGCTGCCGGAGTGCTTCGAAATCACCGCCTGGACGGAAAATAGCGCAGGAACCCTGGATGAAATCATGGGGATCCGTCATCGGAGCCTGCCGCTGGAGGGCGTGCAGTTTCACCCGGAAAGCATTTTGAGTCAGCACGGGCATAAGCTGTTGCATAATTTTCTGCATGGAGAATGAGTCCGCCGCCGATTGGCTACCCTCGCGGATTAATTATTGCCTGTCTTTGATTTTTTATGCATATTTAATGACTATAATTTCAAATTAAACCTGAAATCTTAAAGCGGGGCAGCAGATGGCAACAGATAAAACCGCAGTGACGCGTGATACCTACGACAAGGTCATTCTTCCTGTTTATGCACCGGCGCAGTTCGTCCCGGTGAAGGGGAAAGGCAGCCGGGTATGGGATCAGCAGGGTAAGGAATACATCGATTTTTCCGGCGGTATTGCTGTTACGGCGTTGGGTCATTGCCATCCTGCGTTGGTGAATGCCCTCAAGACGCAGGGCGAAACGCTGTGGCATACCAGCAACGTTTTCACCAACGAGCCCGCGCTGCGCCTGGCCAGCAAGCTGATTGCAGCGACGTTCGCTGAACGCGTCTTCTTCGCCAACTCAGGGGCGGAAGCCAACGAGGCGGCCTTTAAACTGGCGCGTCACTATGCCATCGAACGTTTTAGCCCGTATAAAACCAAGATTATCGCCTTTCATCAGGCATTTCATGGCCGTACGCTCTTTACCGTCTCGGTTGGCGGGCAGCCGAAGTACGCGGACGGATTCGGGCCGAAGCCCGCCGATATTATTCATGTGCCGTTTAACGATCTGGATGCGGTGAAGGCGGTGATCGACGATCATACGTGCGCGGTGGTTTTGGAGCCGGTACAGGGCGAAGGCGGCGTGCTGCCTGCCACGCAAGCATTCATGGAAGGTGTGCGTGAACTGTGCGATCAAAATCAGGCGCTGCTGGTGTTTGATGAGGTGCAATGCGGGATGGGGCGTACCGGTGAGCTGTTCACCTATATGCACTATGACGTGACGCCCGACATCTTGACGACTGCTAAGGCATTAGGAGGCGGATTTCCCATCAGCGCCATGCTGACCACGGAGGACGTCGCTTCTGTCATGAAGGTCGGGACTCACGGCACCACCTACGGCGGCAACCCTCTGGCCTGTGCGGTGGCGGAAGCTGCGTTGGACGTCATCAATACGCCAGAAGTGCTGTCAGGCGTCTCCGCCCGACACGATCGTTTCATTTCCGCACTGGACGACATCAATCAACAATTCGACATTTTTGATGGCGTGCGCGGCATGGGCCTTTTACTCGGTGCTCAGCTGAAACCGCAATGGCATGGACGGGCGCGTGATTTTCTGACGGCCGCCGCCGAGCTGGGAGTGATGATTTTGGTCGCTGGTCCTGACGTTATCCGCTTTGTGCCGTCGCTGGTGATTGAACTGGACGATATTGACGAGGGGATGGCGCAGTTTGCGAAAGCGGTCGCACGGGTTGTGAACGGAGAACCGGATCTCTAAGCGGAGAGTGAACAGCGCGTTGCGCGCTGTTCATGTATCGGGGTGTTGAAGTTACCGAGTGCCAAAGACCACGATGGTTTTGCCGTGCGCTGAAATCAGCTCCTGATCCTCCAGCATCTTCAGAATTCGGCCGACGGTTTCGCGGGAGCAGCCCACGATCTGGCCGATTTCCTGTCGGGTAATTTTAATCTGCATCCCGTCTGGGTGCGTCATGGCGTCAGGCTGTTTGGCGAGGTTTAGCAGGGTCTGTGCGATGCGGCCGGTGACATCAAGAAACGCCAGGTTGCCCACTTTCTGGGAGGTGACTTGAAGTCTTCGCGCAATCTGGGATGACAGGCGCATCAGAATATCGGGGTTGACCTGAATCAGCTGGCGGAATTTTTTATAGGAAATCTCGGCAACTTCGCAGGCGCTTTTGGCTCGCACCCAAGCGCTGCGCTCCTGATCCTCTTCGAATAAGCCTAGCTCACCAATAAAATCCCCTTGATTTAGATAGGAAAGAATCATTTCTTTCCCTTCTTCATCCTTTATCAATACGGCAACGGAACCCTTAACGATGTAGTAAAGCGTTTCTGCTTTTTCACCTTGGTGAATCAGCGTACTCTTTGAGGGGTACTTGTGGATATGACAATGAGAAAGGAACCATTCAAGAGTCGGGTCTGTTTGCGGTTTGCCGAGAACCATTCGCTGTTATCCTCTGTTGTAATTCACTACGTAAATCACAGGGCTCAGAGTTCCCTGTAAGGCATGATAACTCTAGTTATAATCAAATTCCGTTGGGCGAAATTTGTCAGGGAATTGACTGAAACCTCTTTGTCAGGTGACTCTGCAAACTGCTGTTTTCAGCATTGCGCAGAACGCACCGGATGCTGCCTTTGTTTGTAACACAGGTTGAGAGTACTGTCTTGTGTTGTCTCGCTTCAGCATGATTACGCCTTGATACTCAGGCATTTTCTACATAAGCGCGATAAAATTTCAAAAAAAGTTGAGTGGGAGTGTAAGTCTATGCAAGCGCGGGTGAAATGGGTTGAAGGGTTGACGTTTATTGGCGAATCCGCCTCCGGCCACCAAATTGTTATGGACGGCAATGCGGGCGACAAAGCGCCGAGCCCGATGGAAGTCCTCTTGATGTCGGCCGGGGGATGCAGCGCTATCGATGTCGTGTCCATTCTGCAAAAAGGACGACACGATGTAGCGGATTGCGAAGTCCGCCTGACCTCTGAGCGCCGGCAGGAAGCCCCCCGGCTGTTCACGGCTATCAACCTGCACTTCATCGTGACCGGGAAAGGGCTGACCGAACAAGCCGTGTCGCGCGCGGTGTCCCTGTCGGCAGACAAGTACTGCTCGGTTGCGTTGATGCTGGGCTCGGCGGTGACCATCACGCACAGCCACGAAGTGATTACCCTCGATTAATAAAGATACGGCCGTTCAGGCCGTATTGTCACGACCTTACATGATCGTCTTGCCTTCCAGCAGCTGCTGCACTAGCGGCATCATTATCAGTTCCATCGCCAGCCCCATTTTACCTCCGGGCACGACCAGCGTATTGATATGGGAAATGTACGACCCCTGCAGCATGGCGAGCAGATAGGGAAAGTCGATGTTTTCCAGACGTTGGAAATGAATGACCACCAGACTTTCGTCCAGCGACGGGATCGCTTTCGCGGCGAACGGGTTAGACGTATCGACGGTGGGCACCCGCTGGAAGTTAATATGCGTACGGGAAAACTGCGGCGTGATGTAGGTGATGTAGTCTTCCATCGATCGTACAACGGAGTCCATGACCGCATCGCGCGAGTGCCCGCGTTCGTTGACGTCGCGGTGCAGCTTCTGGATCCACTCGAGATTCACGATAGGCACGACGCCCACCAGCAGATCGACATGGCGAGCCACGTTGTGCTGCTCGGTGACGACGCCGCCGTGCAACCCCTCATAGAACAGCACATCGGTGGGATCGGGCATGGCCTCCCAGGGCGTAAACGTGCCGGGCACCTGGTTGTAGGGGATCGCCTCATCGTAGGTATGCAGATACTTGCGGGTTTGTCCGGTTCCTTGGCTACCGTAGTCGGCAAGCGTTTGTTCCAGCAAAGGAAAATCGTTGGCTTCCGGGCCGAAATAACTGATGTGGCGGCCTAGATCGCGTGCTTTACGAATGGCCATGTCCATTTCCGGACGGGTGTAGCGGTGAAAGCTGTCGCCTTCCAGTTCTGCGGCCCGGATTTTCAACTGCTGAAAAATTTTTCGGAATGCCAGACTGGTTGTGGTTGTGCCGGCGCCGCTGGAACCGGTCACGGCAATAATAGGGTGTTGATGCGACATAGGGCTGCAACTCCGCAATTGACGGTAAAACCCTGCAGGAAACGCCGGGGATTCGGCCTTCATTGTTACCCTGTTTGCGCCAATGCGCCACGCCAATTTTGTCTCGGCCGCGGCGTCTATGCCGTTATGAATCGTGTCCGGTTTTAAACTGGGTGCGCGGCATGAGATTGACCGTCTCATGCAGTTCGGACCAGACCAGCACCACGTCGCCGCTTTCCAACTGGCGGCGTACGTCCGCCACCTTTTGTTCCAGCGTGCGCTCTTGCTCGCCGTAGTCGGTGCCTTCGCGCAGAACGAAGGACTCAATCAGATTCTCCAGCGTATCCGCCGCGAGTTCTTGCCAGGGAATAATCACCTTATCGCTCCAGATGTGGGGTAAGCCAGTCGGGAATCCGCTGCTCCAGCCACAGTTTCGGTTTTAATAATGACCCGCTCACAAAGCCGACGTGCCCGCCGTACTCCGTCAGCTGATACTCAATATTAGGCGGTAACGACGTGGCGGCAGGAATGACATCCTCCGTCATGAACGGATCGTCCTTAGCGTGAATGATCAGCAGCGGCGTGCGGACGTTGGGCAGAAAGGGCAGGGCGCTACAACGCTCATAGTAGTCATTGGCGTCGGTAAATCCATGAATGCGCGCGGTAATAATGTTATCGAACTCCCGCAGTCCCCGAATTTTTCTCAACTGATGCAGGTGAACCGGTAGCGTATCCGGATAGGCCGCCAGTTTGCGGATGGCATTCCGTTTCAACAGCCGCAGCAAATAGTGCTGATAAAAGCGTGAAAAGCCTTTTTCGATATGCCGACAGCACGGCTCCAGCATCAGCGGCGCGGAAACAACCGTCGCGGCGTCCAGCAACGGTTCTTCCGTCTGCTGGCCGAGCAGGCAGGCCAGCATGTTGCCGCCCAGCGAGACACCGATGGCGGCGGTCGGCGCATCGCCGTAGGTAGACTTCAGCCAGCGCAGGAAATAGCGTGCATCCTCGGTCTCGCCGGAGTGATACATCTGGGGCGTACGATTGGGCGTGCCGCCGCAGCCGCGAAAATGCATGACGACGGACAGCCAGCCGCGTTGGTGGCAGGCGGCCACCAGACCATGCGCATACGGACTATGGAAGCTGCCTTCAAGGCCGTGGAACAGAACCACCCGAGGTTTATGGCGAGCCAGCATGGGATCTTCGCTCCAGGCCAGGTCGAGAAAATCGCCGTCCGGCAGTTCAAGCGTCTGCCAGAGTGGCTTGAGCAGCGCGCGTCGCCGTAACAGACGGGGAAGCAAGGTTTGCAAATGGGGGTTGTTCATACCGGCCAGGGGACGAAACATCTGGCTAGTCGTGGGATGAATATTCATAGTCAAAAGCTTGTACCGGCGACATCACGCTGCTAGGTTGAAGAACTGCAAATTTCGTTTGTTAGAAGGCCTTTTTAATTACATGGCGCACTTCAATCTGTTTCTTTCCATGCTTGGCTTCCTGTGGGTTGCAGCGATTACCCCAGGCCCCAATAATATGCTACTTACTGCTTCCGCTGCTAATTTTGGTTTTCTCCGCTCCATACCGCTGATGGTCGGTATCATGATCGGGATGCAAAGTGTCTTGCTGCTGGTGGCGCTGGGATTGGGGAGCCTGATTCTACTCTATCCTTCGCTTCACCTCGCACTCAAAATTTTGGGCAGCGCTTATTTGCTGTGGCTGGCGTTCAAAATCGCCAGCGCTCGCTACGAGGAGCTCGACACCCAAACCGCGCCACCGCGCCCGATGCCCCTTTATCAGGGCGGACTGCTGCAATTTCTGAACCCGAAAGCCTGGCTGATGGCGCTGGGCGCCGTAGCCGGTTTCAGCCTCTCGGGGAGTGAGTACGTGGGTTCCGTCATCGCCATCAGCATCGCCACGTTCAGCGTGAATCTGGTCGCCGGTATTGTCTGGCTGGGGTTCGGCACGATGATCGGCAAAATGCTGCGCAGTCGCCGATCGTGGCGGATATTCAACCTATTTATGGGGCTGCTGACCGCCGCCTGCGTGCTGATGATCTGGCATTAGTCTAAGCGGCGGGGCTGGCTATGACGCCTGCCCCGCGTTATCAGGACTGTAGCATCTGCTCAAGCTGTTCCTGCGCGTCCAACCAGCCCATTTCGGTCTCTTCCAGTTCGCTTTTGACGGCAATCTGCTCCTGCAGGCAGGTCGTTAGCTCCGCTTTGCGGCTGGCGTCGTAAATCGCCGTATCCGCCAGGCGGTTTTCCAGCTCCGCCAGCTTGGTATTCAGCTTTTCCATCTGCTGCTCCAGCTTGGTGATTTGCTTGCGCAGCGGCTGTGTTTGGGTACGTAGCTCCGCCTCGCGTCGCTTCTGGTCTTTTCTGGCCTGAGCACTGTTGCCGGCGCTTTCTTTGGCCGGTGTCGACTCGCCAGCGTCCTGCTTTTGTGCGTCCAGCAGCCACTGTTGATAATCTTCAAGATCCCCGTCGAACGGCTCCACCCGGCGATCGTGGACCAGATACAGGTCGTCCGTCGTGGAGCGAATCAGATGGCGATCATGCGAGACGACGACCAAGGCGCCTTCGAAATCGATCAAGGCCTCGGTCAGCGCCTGACGCATGTCCAGATCGAGGTGGTTAGTCGGTTCATCGAGCAGCAGCAGATTAGGACGCTGCCAAACGATCAACGCCAGCACCAGGCGCGCTTTCTCGCCGCCAGAGAAACGTTCGGTGGGCTCGACCACTTTGTCGGCGCCGAAGCCGAAGCCGCCCAGATAGTCACGTAGCTGCTGTTCGGTTTCCTGCTCGGCCAGGCGGGTGAGATGCTGCAACGGCGATTCGTCCGCACGCAGGTACTCCAACTGATGCTGGGCGAAATAGCCCAGCCGAACGCCTTTCGCCAGCCCGACTTCGCCGCTCTGCGGGCGTAGCTCACCCGCCAGCAGTTTGATCAGTGTGGATTTCCCGGCGCCGTTGTGGCCGAGCAGACCGATGCGCGAGCCGGGCACCAGATTGAGTTTGATAGATTCCAGAATCAGCTTGTCGCCGTAGCCTGCGCTCACTTTCTCCATCCGCAATAACGGATTGGGCAACGCCTGCGGCGCGCGGAAACTGAAACGAAACGGGTTATCGACATGCGCTGGCGCAATCAGCTCCATTTTTTCCAGCATTTTGATACGGCTCTGCGCCTGCTTGGCTTTTGTCGCCTTGGCGCGGAAGCGGTCAATGTAATGCTGCAAATGCGCGACGCGTTCCTGCTGATGCTCATACAGCGACTGCTGCTGGGAAAGCCGCGTCGCTCGCTGCTGTTCAAACGACGTGTAGTTGCCGGTGTATTCGAACAGAGACTCCTGCTCGATATGCAAAATTTTATTAACAATCGGATCAAGAAAATCCCGGTCATGGGAAATCAGCACCAACGTGCCGGGATAGCTTTTAAGCCATTTCTCCAGCCAGATGACTGCGTCGAGATCCAAATGGTTGGTCGGTTCGTCCAGCAGCAGAAGATCGGAGCGACAAAGCAGGGCCTGCGCCAGATTGAGACGCATACGCCAGCCGCCGGAAAAGGCGCTGACAGGCTGTTGCAGCTGCTCCTGGCTGAATCCCAGCCCATTCAGCAGGCTGGCGGCGCGAGACGGGATCGACCAGGCGAGGATCGCATCTAGCTTGCCGTGCACGGTGGCGATAGCGTTGCCGTCGTTGCGCTCGTTGGCGTGCGCCAGCTCGCTCTCCAACTGGCGAAATTCCCGGTCGCCGTCTATCACATACTCTATCGCAGGACGTTCCAGCGCAGGCGTTTCCTGATTGACCCAGGCGAGGGACCAGTGCTGAGGAAAAGTGGCATTGCCGCCGTCAGCGCTAATTTCTCCTTTCAGCAGCGATAGCAGCGTCGATTTTCCGCAGCCATTTTTACCGACCAGACCCACTTTCTGACCCGGGTTGACGGTCGCTGTGGCGTTATCCAGCAGTACCCGCGTACCACGTCGAATTTGTAAAGAGGAGAAGACAATCATAAAGCGCCAACTAATGAGAATATGTTAAATTATGGATCAAGATTCAGGGCGGCAGCGTCCTGGTAATCCCCGCTGCGCTGCATGGTAGCGGAAAATATCTACGATGACGACGCTTTGGAGGGGAATGATGTCGCAGCCACCCAAGATTTTGCTGCTGTTTGCCCATCCGGAATTACAGGACTCGGTCGCGAATAAGCTGTTGTTACAATCCGCTCGGGGTTTAGAACATGTGACGGTACACGATTTGTACGCGAACTATCCTGATTTTTTCATTGATATTCACCATGAACAACAGTTACTGCGAGAGCACCAAATCATCGTGTTTCAACATCCGCTTTATACTTATAGCTGCCCGGCGTTACTGAAAGAGTGGCTCGACCGCGTATTGAGCCGTGGCTTCGCCAACGGCGCCGGGGGCAATGCTCTGTCAGGCAAATACTGGCGCAGCGTGGTGACGACAGGCGAGCCGGAATCCCGCTACACCTCGGAAGGCCACCAGCACTCATTCATGGATGATGTGCTGCGTCCTTTCGAGATGACGGCGACGATGTGCCATATGCGCTGGATGAAACCGTTGGTGATTTACAACGCGCGGCGAATGTCTCGCGATACGTTGCGCGAGCATGCCCATCGCTACGGAGATTGGCTGGCGGCGCCTTTGTCTGAGGGAGGGCACTGAGATGGATAGCGCTTCTACCCTGAGCGCGGGGGTTTTGTTCCTGTTCGTTACCGTATTGGCGGTGCCTATCGCTGCGCGTCTTGGTATCGGCGCGGTGCTGGGCTATTTACTGGCCGGTATCGCGATTGGTCCGTGGGGACTCGGTTTTATTCGCGACGTTTCCGCCATTCTTCATTTCTCTGAACTGGGCGTCGTGTTCCTGATGTTCATCATCGGACTTGAACTCAATCCGGCCAAATTGTGGAAACTGAGACGATCTATTTTCGGCATCGGTGCGGGTCAGGTATTGCTTAGCGCAGCGATACTGGGTGGCGTGCTGTTCATGAGTCAATTTTCCTGGCAGTCGGCCCTGATTGGCGGGATTGGGCTGGCGATGTCGTCCACCGCGATGGCGCTACAGCTGATGCGTGAAAAAGGGATGAACCGCAACGAATCTGGGCAGCTCGGTTTTTCCGTTTTACTGTTTCAGGATTTGGCGGTCATTCCCGCGTTGGCATTGATCCCTATTTTGTCGGGCGTTCAAGGGCAGATCGACGACTGGCAACATGTCGTGATGAAGGTGCTGGCGTTCGGCGGCATGCTGATTGGCGGTCGTTATCTGGTGCGCCCGTTGTTCCGGTTTATCGCCGCCTCCGGCGTGAGTGAAGTGTTTACCGCCGCTGCGCTGCTGCTGGTACTCGGCTCTGCGTTGTTTGTGGAAGCGCTGGGCCTATCGATGGCGCTCGGTACATTTATAGCAGGTGTGCTGCTGGCGGAAAGCGAGTATCGCCATGAGCTGGAGATTTCCATCGAGCCGTTTAAAGGATTGCTGCTGGGACTGTTTTTCATCTCGGTAGGGATGGCGCTCAATCTCGGCGTGTTGTACGCCAATATCGTTGAGGTCCTGCTGGGCGTCGTGATTCTGGTGTCCGTCAAAGGCCTCATCCTCTACGTGCTGGCGCGGATCTACGGACTGCGTTCGTCCGAACGGTTGCAGTTCTCGGGCGTGCTGAGTCAGGGCGGTGAGTTTGCCTTCGTGTTGTTCTCCGCGGCGGCGGCCCAGCATGTCCTGCAAGGCGATCAACTGCCGCTGCTGCTGGTCACCGTGACCTTGTCCATGATGGTGACGCCGCTGCTGATGCAGCTGATCGACCGTATTCTGGCGCGGCGTTACAACGCGCCGGAAGAGTCGACGGAAAAACACTATGTGGAAGATGATGAGCCGCAGGTGATTGTGGTGGGCTTTGGGCGCTTTGGTCAGGTGATTGGCCGCCTGCTGATGGCGAACAAAAAGCGCATTACCGTCCTTGAGCGAGATATCAGCGCAGTCAGTCTGATGAGGAGCTACGGTTATAAGGTGTATTACGGTGACGCCACCTCGGTGGACTTACTCCGTTCCGCGGGCGCGGAGCAGGCGCAGTCGATCGTGATCACCTGCAACGACCCTGAAGATACGATGGCCATCGTGCATCTGTGCCAGCAGCATTTCCCGCATCTGAAGATACTGGCGCGCGCTCGTGGTCGCGTGGAAGCGCACGAGCTATTGCAGTCAGGCGTGACGCAGTTTTCCCGCGAAACGTTTTCCAGTGCGTTGGAGTTGGGGCGTAAAACGCTGGTCTCTTTGGGGATGCATCCCCATCAGGCTCACCGATCGCAACAGCATTTCCGTCGTCTGGATATGCGTATGCTGCGTGAACTGATGCCAGAGCGTCAGGCTGAAGGCGAGGGCGCTCAGATCTCGCGGGTCAAAGAGGCCCGTCGTGAACTGGAAGATATTTTCCAGCGTGAGATGCAGCATGAGCGTCGGCGACTGGATGATTGGGATGAAACATAATCGCTCACAGGTTGATTGGACGGAAAAACATCATGTCGACGCAACGAAAACGGTTTATTGCCGGTGCGGTTTGCCCTGAGTGTCATACGCAGGATACCCTGACGGTCGGGATGGAAGATGTTGAGGAAGTCGTTAACTGCGTCAAATGTGGTTATCGCCAGAGCCGGCCGGAGGCAAAGCAGCAGTCTGCGGAGCGTCAGGACGAGCACATTATTGGCATGTTTCACCCTTAATAAGCGTGGTAGCGAATTTTGATTCCGTGCAGTAATGGGGATGTTTTTCAGCTACAATTCGCGCCAAAGCGATTTCCAACGGTAGGAGATATCATGAAAGTAGCAAAAGACCTGGTGGTCAGCCTGGCCTATCAGGTACGTACAGAAGACGGTGTATTGGTTGATGAGTCTCCGGTGAGTGCACCGCTGGACTATCTGCACGGTCGCGGCTCGCTCATTTCCGGCCTGGAAAAAGCGCTGGACGGTCGTGCGGTCGGCGAACGTTTCGATATCAAAGTAGGCCCGAATGAGGCTTACGGCAACTATGACGAAAATCTGGTACAGCGCGTACCGAAAGATGTCTTCATGGGTGTGGACGAGCTGCAGGTCGGCATGCGTTTCCTGGCTGAAACCGATCAGGGTCCGGTGCCTGTCGAAATTACTGAAGTTCAGGACGAGCACGTCGTGGTTGATGGTAACCACATGCTGGCGGGCCAGAACCTGAGCTTCAATGTCGAAGTCGTTGCAATTCGCGAAGCGACGGCGGAAGAGCTGGAGCACGGTCATGTTCACGGCGAACACGATCACGACCACGAGGGTTGCTGCGGCGGTCACGACCACGACCATGACCACGGTAATGGCGGTTGCGGCGGTCACGGCGGATGCGGCTGCCAGCACTAAGGGCGGCTTCACCTCTAAAAGCCCGGCGCTGCGTCATGCAGGCCGGGTTTTTTTACGTCTGATGTTTTCGATGGCGGGTAGGCTGAGGCTGAGGAATTACTCTTTTCCCATCAACATGTCATCCTGCGGCGCATTGAAGCGTTGGGCTTTAGTGAGCAGGAAGTAGATGTAAGCCGTGGCCATCAGCGCGATGAAAAGGGCGCCGATGAGCGGGTTGAACCACAGCATCGCCACTAAGCACAGACAGGCCAGCGCCAAGGCGATCCCCGGTATGATCGGATAGCCGGGCGCCAGGTAGGTACGTTCGAGCTCCGGCGCGGTGCGACGCAGCCGGAACAGACTCAGCATACTCATGATGTACATCACAATAGCCCCGAATACGGCCATTGTAATCATCGCGGCGGTGAGACTCATTCCCTGCAGGTTGATCCAGCTGTCGCTAAAAATAGCGGCAATCCCGATAACGCCGCCGGTGAGGATCGCCCGGTGCGGCGTTCTGAAGCGAGACAGCTTGGCCAACCCGGTCGGCAGGTAGCCCGCTCTGGCAAGTGCGAAAAACTGCCGAGAGTAGCCGAGAATGATGCCGTGGAAGCTGGCAATCAGCCCGAACAGACCAATCCACACCAGCATGTGCATCCACCCCGAATGGGCGCCCACCACGGCTTTCATCGCCTGCGGCAGCGGGTCGTTAATATTGGACAGCGTCCGCCAGTCGCCCACGCCGCCCGCCAGCAACATCACGCCCAGCGCCAGACTTACCAGCGTCATTATGCCGGTGATATAGGCTTTAGGGATGGTCCGCTTTGGATCTTTGGCTTCTTCCGCTGCCATCGCCGCGCCCTCTATCGCCAGGAAGAACCAGATAGCGAAGGGGATCGCCGCGAAGATGCCGGACAGCGCAGGCAGGCCGAAGTTATCGCTGCCTGCCCAACCGTTGGCGACAAAGTGGTTGATACTGAAGCCGGGCGCGACGACGCCCATAAAGACCAGCAGTTCGAATACCGCCAGCAGGGTGACGCAAAGTTCGAACATCGCGGCGAGTTTCACACCCAGAATATTCAGCCCCATAAACACCAAATAGGCGCCCGTTGCGGCATAGCGCGGGTCCAGATTGGGAAACTGTACGTTCAGATAGGCGCCGATCGCCATCGAGATAGCCGGAGGGGCAAAAACGAATTCAATCAGCGTCGCCATACCGGCGATCATTCCACCGGTTTCGCCGAAAGCACGACGGCTGTAGGCGAAAGGACCGCCGGCGTGAGGTATGGCTGTGGTCAGCTCGGTAAAACTGAAGATGAAACAGGTATACATGGCGGCGATCATGAGGGTAGTGACCAAAAATCCGAGCGTGCCTGCGACGCCCCAGCCGTAGCTCCAGCCAAAATACTCGCCGGAAATGACCAGACCGACGGCGATCCCCCAAAGATGCAGGGCCCCCAACGTGGGTTTTAACTGCATTGTCATGATGTTATCCCCTCTAAAGTATGGATGAAATGAACCGCATTTTTATAGGTACAACAGCTGGGTATGGCGTCTAAGGGCATTTTCTGCGGTGGGCTGCATCCGCTCGATGATGACGCCGTTGTGGGCGCGGATACTTGACACTAACGAGGTGTTTTTTGCGCTCTGGGGTCAAAGAAGAAAAGGAGAGAGGGCAGGTTGTCGTCTGCGGTCAACTTTTACTGCCTTTACGTCAAGCATCGGAATGGCCGTCATTACATGCTGAAGGTCTGTAAGCCACTTCCTTGGATGAGATCTTACGATGGCGGAACAATACGATACGCTTGATAACATCACGATGAGCCGGTTAGCGGCGCGGGCGATGGGCCGCTACTCTGCCGAGCTTCAGGGTACGCTGACGCTGCTGTGCCGTTCGGAAAATGCGACCTATCGGCTGGATGCCGGTGGAAAACGTTATGCCATGCGTATTCACCGGCCCGGCTATCACCATCGCGATGATATCAACGGCGAACTGAGCTGGTTGGCTGAATTGCGTCAGGAAGGCATCATCGTGCCGGAACCGCTGATGGGTCAGGATGGAAGCGCGGTGCAGACCGTGTCATTAGAGGACGGCGTGGAACGCAATGTCGTGCTCTTTCACTGGATTGAGGGCGAGATGCCGACGACCGATGTGGACGGCTCGGCCTTCGAGCAACTGGGCCGGATCACCGCCCGGCTGCATCAGCACAGTCGCCGTTGGCAGCCCCCTACCGGCTTTCGTCGTATCGTATGGGATCACGAAACGATGGTCGGGCCGAACGCGCATTGGGGGCGTTGGCAGGACGCGCCCTACCTTTTTCCGTCCGACCATCCTGTTATCGAAGAAACGATAAGGCGGGTGAGCGCAGTGCTGGCCGACTACGGTAAATCATCGCAGCGCTACGGATTGATCCATGCGGATCTGCGTTTGACGAATCTCTTGCTGCTGCGCGGGGAAACACGGGTGATTGACTTCGATGACTGCGGTTTGGGCTGGTATCTGCACGATCTCGCTGCGGCCATCAGCTTTGTCGAGCATCATCCGCGAGCGCCTGAATGGGTAGAAGGTTGGTTGAGGGGCTATCAACAGATCTGTCCCTTGAGCGACGCAGACTTGGCGGTGATCCCTTCGCTAATTGTGCAGCGCCGCATCCAGATGACGGCCTGGATTGGTTCCCATCAGCAAACGGAACAGGCCAAAAGCATGGGTGAACGTTGGTGCCCCAATACCGTCAGGCTGTGCCAGCGATATCTGGACGGTGGGCTGCCGGTAGGGGCCTAGCCCGCGCTTTTCGAAAACTATTTGCACCATCTCAAGGCACCGCTGTAGTGCGGCAGTGCCTCTTTTCGATTTTGCCGGCCTGTCTTCCTCCGTATTCTTCGGTCCTCCCAATATTATCCCACTGTTTTACCGGGTAACCGCCTGGAGCCGTCAGCCATAGCCATCCGCTGGTATGGAAATTGCTTTTTCTGTTCGATTTGACGTCTTGTATGACAGAGGGGGACATTATGGAAACACCGTCGTTTCGGCTTCCTCCGCCGGCGGGCATTCCGCTCGGCCACCGGGGCGTACTGGCAGCGGCAGCGGCAGGGTTGGGTCAATTCATCGGAGATAATGGCGGCGATGCCGACCGCATTCTCGGCATTAGCGGTATTGATCCGGAGCTGTTGGCCTGCCCAACGCTCAGTGTCGGGTTGGTCAACTACTGTCGCGTACTGGAAGAGGCGGCGCGTTACTCTGACTGCACCAATTTTGGTCTGCATTACGGCAGGCAGTTCAAACCGCAGGCGCTCGGGTTGATAGGCTACGTTGGGTTATGCAGTGCCACCCTCGAGCAGGCATTGCATAACGTTGCCCATGCTTTTCCATTTCATCAGCACGATACGCTGGTGCGCCTAGTCGATAAGGGCGAGTGTTGGCGTTTTGACTATCAGGTACGTCATGGCGCGATCCTGCACTGTCGGCAGGATGCCGAGCTGACGTTGGGTATGATTCTGAACCTTGTACGCCACGCCGCCGGCAAGCATTGGGCTCCGCGGGAGGTGCATTTCGAACACCCTCGGCCGGAGCAGTGGCATGAGCACTGTAAAGTGTTTGATGCGCCGGTTTACTTCGACCAGCCGTTCAATTCGCTGTTGATTCCCAAGCGCGACTTGCTTAAAGCCATGCCGCAACACGATCCGTTGCTGCTGTTGGTCGTGCAAGATTCTCTGCGGCAGTTGAACAGCGATGTGCAGCAGCAGAGCGTGGTGGATATGGCGCGCGCTCAACTGCGTCAGGGACTTTCGCAGGGAGAGCCTTCGCTGGACGAGGTGGCGGAAAATATCGGTTTGTCGAGCTGGTCGCTGCAGCGGAGGTTGAAGAATGCGGGTATCACCTTCACTCAACTGGTGGAGAAGGTGCGCTGTGAAATGGCGACGCACTATTTGCAGCAGCGGCAGCTCTCAATTTCTGAAATGGCTTTTTTACTGGGGTACTCGGAGGTGAGTGCGTTTTCCCGGGCATTTCGCCGTTGGTTTGGCATCAGTCCGCGCCAGTGGCGTAAGGCTTAGCACGACGGCAGAACGATGTATTTAGTAGTGCGGCGGAGGTGTTTCTTCAGACTGCGAGGCAATCAGAGACGGTGCCGTCGCCTTCAGTTTATCCACCAGCAAGTGCAGTTGTTCACGCACTCTGGCCATCTCCAGTTCATGCTGGACCACGGTTTGGTTCAGCTCCTCAATCGTTATCTCCTGAAACGCGATGCGGCTTTCCAGTAGTTCAAGGCGCTGTTCGAGTAATTGCTGCGACATGTGACTTCCTCCCAGACGGTCAGCGGTAGAGTTTGTCAGAAAGCGGAAACTTCTGGTAGTAAAAATGGTCGGAGTAGGGCGCAATGAGCGTATAAGGGAATTTTATCGAAGATAGCGGTGTGTTCGTTGTAATGTCTCCGCACACACAGCTATAGTAGTTTCGACTTTTTAAATGATTACCGGGGCCTACCGGGTCTCGGATGCTGGAGAGATGGATGAAATCACTGTTTAAAGTAACGCTGCTAGCAACCACAATGACACTGGCTTTGAATACCGGCGCAATGGCCGCGGAGACAGCAAAAGCGTCCGATAGCAGCTCGACAAGTACGACAACAGCAAAATTCAACAACGATGAACAGGCTGCGGCATACGCGTTGGGCGCCTCTCTGGGACGTTACATGGATAATTCCCTGAAAGAGCAAGAAAAACTTGGCATCAAGCTCGATAAAGAACAGCTGATCCAAGGCGTGCAGGACGCGTTTGCGGACAAGAGCAAACTGTCTGATGAAGAAATCGAAAAAACGTTGCAGTCATTTGAGGGCCGTGTGAAAGAAGCGGCTAAAATCAAAATGAAGCAAGATGCGAAAGAGAACGCGGACAAAGGTACTAAATACCGCGATACTTTTGCCAAAGAAAAAGGCGTGAAGAAAACTAACTCCGGCCTGCTTTATCAGGTAGAAAAGGAAGGCACGGGCGCAGCGCCGAAAGACAGTGATACCGTGGTAGTCAACTACAAAGGTACGCTGGTTGACGGCAATGAGTTCGACAACTCCTACAAACGCGGTGAACCGCTTTCTTTCCGTCTGGATGGCGTCATTCCGGGTTGGACCGAAGGCCTGAAACACGTCAAGAAAGGCGGCAAGATTAAAATGGTCATCCCGCCGGCACTGGCTTACGGTGAAACGGGCGTACCGGGCATTCCAGCCAACTCTACGCTGGTATTTGACGTGGAACTGCTGGACATCAAATCTGAAGCTGAAGCTAAAACGGCTGAAGCTGCAAAAGCTGAAAAACCAGCTGACGAGAAAGCTGCTCAGCCAAGCGCTAAGTAATACAGCGCTTTGCCACGAAGAACCGCAGGTCATCCTGCGGTTTTTTTATGCATGGGCATAATGTAGTGAGTACCATTAGATTTCCACCTTCTAAAATCATCACTCAAAATGACGATAAGCGTTTGTCGCTATAGGTTAATTTCGATAAGCAGCAGAAAACTATCGTCTGCATAAACGGCAATGTGAGACACAGCAGGAACGAGCATAACCGCATTTTATCCGCCGTCTATGGCATAGATGATGGGGCGCGAGCCCCTACGGTCTTCCTTTTCGATGTGATAAACGCGGCAAAAACCTTCGCAGGCGTTATACTGCTCCAGCGCGGTAGCCAATCCCAAGCTGATTTCCCCCCTCTGATAAGTCTGCCTTTAACGGGCGAGAAACGCTGACGAAAGCAGGTATCATGGAGGTCTCATCCTTTCAGTCTTGCGGTATGACGCCGCGAATTTCAGGGACGAGAGAGGGGGAGTTTTGGTAGACTAACCCTCCTGTCAATACGATCAATTGAATGACATTGAAGGTGGTGTTTGCCATGTCTAGTTCGCTTCTTTCAGCAGAGTCGAATGAGCTTGATTTGCTGGATGAACGTCCGTTTTCACAAACGGATTACGAAATCCTGAAGTCGTATGAAGCCGTCGTTGATGGTTTAGCGATGCTAATCGGTGAACACTGCGAAGTCGTGCTGCATTCGCTGGAAAATTTAAAATGTTCCGCGGTGCGTATCGCGAATGGCGAGCATACCGGGCGTAAAATCGGTTCGCCTATCACCGATATGGCGCTACGGATGGTGCATGATATGGCCGGTGAAGACAGCAGCGTGTCGCAGGTGTATTTCACACGCGCCAAAAGCGGCATGCTGATGAAGTCAATCATCATCGCTATTCGTAATCGTGAGCAGCGTGTGATTGGTCTGCTGTGTATGAACATGAATTTGGACGTGCCGTTCTCACAAATCATGCAAACATTTATGCCGCCTGAGATTAAAGCGGTGGCATCTTCCGTTAACTTCGCGTCTTCCGTGGAAGATTTGGTCACGCAAACGTTGGAGTTCACCATCGAAGAGGTGAACAGCGATCGCAATGTGTCCAATAACGCCAAGAACCGGCAGATTGTGCTTAACCTTTATGAGAAAGGGATTTTCGATATTAAGGATGCCATCAATCAGGTTGCCGATCGGTTGAATATCTCCAAGCACACCGTGTATCTCTATATTCGCCAGTTCAAAAACGGCGACCTCAGCGGGCATGATCGCTAATGCTGGAATACTGTCTGCTGGTCACCGGACCGGCATATGGAACACAGCAGTCGAGCAGCGCACTTCAGTTTGCGCAGACGCTGCTGGCCGCAGGCTATCGGCTCCAAAGCGTATTTTTTTATCGGGAAGGCGTACTCAACGCGAACCAGTTGACCTCCCCGGCCAACGACGAATTCGATATCGTGCGGGCCTGGCAACATTTGCATGAGGAGCATCAGGTCGCGTTGAATGTCTGCGTCGCGGCTGCGTTACGCCGCGGCGTCACCGATAGCGATCAGGCGGCTCAGTTGAAACTGAACGGCGCGAACCTGCAGCCGGGATTCAGTCTGAGTGGCCTGGGCGAACTGGCTCAATCCGTACTGACCTGCGACAGGGTCGTGCAGTTTTAACGCGGGCTCATGCTATGAAACGTGTCGCTTTTGTATTTACCCATTCCCCGCACGGCAGCGCTTCTGGTAGAGAAGGGCTGGATGCGCTTTTGGCGATGTCTGCGTTGACGGAAGACATCGGCGTATTTTTCCTCTCAGACGGTGTTTTCCAGCTTCTGCCGGAGCAACAGCCGGGCGTGATTCTCATGCGCGACTACATTGCGACCTTTGGCGTCCTACCGCTATACGATATCGATCAATGTTATGTTTGCGAGCGGTCATTACAGCAGCGTGGCATTTCAAAAGACACCCAGTGGGTTTTGCCGGTCGAAGTTCAGCCTTCGGAAAAACTGTCCCAAACATTGAAAACTTACGATACCGTTCTTACCTTCTAGTGAGACATTTATGCTGCATACACTTTCTCGCTCCCCGTATCAGATCGATATAGATGCCATGTTGCGCAACGTCGGAAGCGAAGATGTCATTCTCCTATTTCAGGATGGCGTGACGGCGGCGCTGGCCGATGCCGCGATGCTTATACCTATACTGGCCGTGGGCGTGCCCGTTTATGCCCTAAAAGAAGATGCCTCGGCGCGGGGAATAATTGCTCAAATATCGAGCGGCGTGGCGCTGATTGGCTATAATGAATTTGTAAAACTCACGGCCCAACATTCCGGACAGATGGCCTGGTAGCGGTATTTTTGTATATTTCTTGACTCCTCATCCGGGCAGCCCTAAAATTCTGCGTCCTTATACTTTGCCTTGTGCAAGTATGAGACGATTTATTACGTGTTTACGAAGCAAAACCCAGGAGCTTTTTGAATGGCAACAATTAACCAGCTGGTACGCAAGCCGCGCTCACTGAAGGTTGCTAAAAGCAACGTTCCAGCGCTGGAAGCATGCCCGCAGAAACGTGGCGTATGTACTCGTGTATATACTACCACCCCGAAAAAACCGAACTCCGCACTGCGTAAAGTTTGCCGTGTTCGTCTGACTAACGGTTTTGAAGTTACCTCCTATATTGGTGGTGAAGGTCATAACCTGCAGGAGCACTCCGTGATCCTGATCCGCGGCGGTCGTGTTAAAGACTTGCCGGGTGTGCGTTACCACACCGTTCGTGGCGCGCTGGACTGCTCAGGTGTTAAAGACCGTAAGCAATCCCGTTCCAAATACGGCGTGAAGAAGCCAAAGGCTTAATGGTTCTCCGTTAAGTAAGGCCAAACGTTTTAACTTTAATGTCAAACTAAACTCGTAGAGTTTTGGACAATCCTGAATTAACAACGGAGTATTTCCATGCCACGTCGTCGCGTCATTGGTCAGCGTAAAATTCTGCCGGATCCTAAGTTCGGATCTGAATTACTGGCCAAATTTGTAAATATCCTGATGGTAGATGGTAAAAAATCTACTGCAGAAGCAATCGTCTATACCGCGCTGGAGACCCTGGCTCAGCGTTCTGGTAAAGACCACCTGGAAGCCTTTGAAGTAGCTCTGGACAACGTGCGTCCGACTGTCGAAGTTAAGTCTCGCCGTGTTGGTGGTTCTACTTATCAGGTACCAGTTGAAGTACGTCCGGTTCGTCGTAATGCCCTGGCAATGCGTTGGATCGTAGAAGCTGCTCGTAAACGCGGTGATAAATCCATGGCTTTGCGCCTGGCGAACGAACTTTCCGATGCAGCAGAAAACAAAGGCACTGCTGTTAAAAAACGTGAAGACGTTCACCGTATGGCTGAAGCCAACAAGGCGTTCGCTCACTACCGCTGGTAATACCGGTGTAGATGTTAATAACCCAGCGGGCGCCTCAAAGGCTAACCCGTTTGGGTTTTTTACTACTTTGAACGCCCTAGGAATAGAGGAAACAAATGGCTCGTACAACACCCATTGCACGCTACCGTAATATCGGTATCAGTGCACACATCGACGCCGGTAAGACCACCACCACTGAACGTATTCTGTTCTACACTGGTGTGAATCACAAAATCGGTGAAGTTCATGACGGCGCTGCCACCATGGACTGGATGGCGCAGGAGCAGGAGCGTGGTATTACCATCACCTCCGCGGCGACGACTGCCTTCTGGTCAGGTATGGCCAAGCAGTATGAACCACATCGCATCAACATCATCGACACCCCGGGGCACGTTGACTTCACCATCGAAGTTGAACGTTCCATGCGTGTACTGGATGGCGCGGTAATGGTTTACTGTGCGGTAGGTGGTGTTCAGCCGCAGTCTGAAACTGTATGGCGTCAGGCTAACAAATATCATGTTCCGCGCATCGCGTTCGTTAACAAAATGGACCGCATGGGCGCGAACTTCCTGAAAGTGGTAAACCAGATTAAAACCCGTTTGGGTGCGAATCCGGTTCCACTTCAGCTGGCTATCGGTGCTGAAGAGCACTTCACTGGTGTTGTTGACCTGGTGAAAATGAAAGCCATCAACTGGAATGAAGCTGATCACGGTATTACCTTCGACTATGAAGAAATTCCAGCTGATATGCAGGAACTGGCCCAGGAATGGCACCAGAACCTGATCGAGTCTGCTGCTGAAGCTTCTGAAGAGCTGATGGATAAATACCTCGGCGGTGAAGAACTGACCGAAGAAGAAATCAAGAAAGCACTGCGTCAGCGCGTTCTGAACAACGAAATCATTCTGGTTACCTGTGGTTCCGCGTTCAAGAACAAGGGCGTACAGGCAATGCTGGATGCGGTAATTGATTACCTGCCGGCGCCGACAGAAGTTCCGCCAATCAGCGGTATTCTGGACGATGGTAAAGACACTCCGGCTGTACGTCATTCCGATGACAAAGAACCGTTTTCTGCCTTGGCGTTCAAAATTGCGACCGACCCGTTTGTTGGTAACCTGACGTTCTTCCGCGTGTACTCCGGTGTGGTTAACTCCGGTGATACCGTGCTGAACTCAGTGAAATCGGCTCGCGAGCGTTTTGGTCGTATCGTACAGATGCACGCCAACAAGCGTGAAGAGATCAAAGAAGTTCGTGCAGGTGATATCGCCGCTGCTATCGGTCTGAAAGACGTGACGACCGGTGATACGCTGTGTAATCCTGAGCATGCGATCATCTTGGAACGTATGGAGTTCCCGGAACCAGTTATCTCTATCGCCGTAGAACCGAAAACCAAAGCTGACCAAGAAAAAATGGGTCTGGCTCTGGGCCGTCTGGCGAAAGAAGACCCCTCATTCCGCGTATGGACTGACGAAGAGTCAAACCAGACCATTATCGCTGGTATGGGTGAGCTGCACCTTGAAATCATCGTTGACCGTATGCGTCGCGAATTCAACGTGGAAGCCAACATCGGTAAACCGCAGGTTGCTTACCGTGAAACCATCCGTGACACCGTTAAGGATGTTGAAGGTAAACATGCTAAACAGTCCGGTGGTCGTGGTCAGTATGGTCATGTCGTAATCGATATGATGCCGCTGGAACCAGGTGGTGAAGGATACGAATTTGTCAACGAAATCAAAGGTGGTGTGATTCCTGGTGAATACATCCCGGCCGTTGACAAAGGTATTCAGGAACAGCTGAAAGCAGGTCCGATGGCGGGTTACCCTGTTGTGGATATCAAAGTGCGTCTGCACTTCGGTTCTTACCATGACGTCGACTCCTCTGAACTGGCCTTTAAACTGGCTGCTTCTATCGCGTTTAAAGAAGCATTTAAACGTGCGAAGCCTGTCCTGCTTGAGCCGGTCATGAAAGTTGAAGTAGAAACGCCGGAAGACTACATGGGTGATGTGATCGGTGATCTTAACCGTCGTCGTGGTATCATCGAAGGTATGGAAGACACTGCTACTGGCAAGACTATCCGTGCCCAGGTTCCGTTGTCAGAAATGTTTGGTTATGCTACTGACCTGCGTTCGCAGACTCAGGGTCGTGCTTCTTACTCCATGGAGTTCCTGAAGTACGCCGAAGCACCGAACAACGTTGCCCAGACTGTTATCGAAGCCCGTGGTAAATAATCCGGGTTTAACATATTGATCCCGTGCTCTCTCCGTGAGGAGGGGGCACTCGAGTAAGGAATAACGCCGTGTCTAAAGAAAAATTTGAACGTACAAAACCCCATCTCAACGTCGGTACTATCGGCCACGTTGACCATGGTAAAACCACTCTGACTGCAGCTATCACTTCCGTACTGGCTAAAACCTACGGTGGTTCAGCTCGCGCATTCGATCAGATCGATAACGCGCCGGAAGAAAAAGCGCGTGGTATCACCATCAACACGTCTCACGTTGAATACGATACCCCGACTCGTCACTACGCGCACGTTGACTGCCCAGGCATGCCGAC
>NZ_LUTP01000020.1 GCF_002111585.1 Lonsdalea iberica | reverse complement strand
TTTTGGTGCGCTGATATGGCTCAGTTGGTAGAGCGCACCCTTGGTAAGGGTGAGGTCCCCAGTTCGACTCTGGGTATCAGCACCACCTCTCAAATAAAGAAGATGTTCGGCGAATTTAAAAGAATTTGCCTGGCGGCGATAGCGCGGTGGTCCCACCTGACCCCATGCCGAACTCAGCAGTGAAACGCCGTAGCGCCGATGGTAGTGTGGGGTCTCCCCATGCGAGAGTAGGGAACTGCCAGGCATCAAATAAACGGAAAGCCTCTGGTTAACGCCAGAGGCTTTTTCGTATCTGAATACCTCAAATCACCCATAAATTTAACTTATTTGACCACCGTAATTAACGATAAATCATTAAGTGTATACATTATTCTTTGCCTGCCAACGGGATCCTGTTTTACTGTAGATAGGTTGGATAGTTGTGTCCTACGAACAGGAGAGAAAAAACCGTATGACGGGAAATATAAATTTAAAAACATTAACGCCCGGTAAAAATGACTCTCGACAGAGGATCAAGGCAATTGTGGGAGCGTCATCGGGGAACTTGGTCGAGTGGTTTGACTTCTACGTATATTCATTTTGCTCTTTATATTTTGCTCACATTTTTTTTCCCTCTGAAAACCCGACTACACAGCTTCTACATACCGCGGGTGTATTTGCTGCTGGCTTCCTGATGCGTCCCATTGGGGGGTGGTTATTTGGATTCATAGCCGACAAATACGGACGAAAAGCGTCAATGCTCATCTCCGTGTGCATGATGTGCTTTGGGTCATTGATTATCGCTTGTCTGCCGGGGTATGACACTATCGGCACTTGGGCACCTTTATTGCTGCTATTCGCGCGTCTCTTTCAGGGGCTGTCCGTCGGTGGAGAATATGGCACCAGCGCCACCTATATGAGCGAGGTTGCGATTGAAGGAAGGAAGGGATTCTTCGCCTCTTTTCAATATGTCACGTTGATTGGCGGTCAGCTACTGGCCCTTTTAGTGGTTGTCATATTGCAACACACTATGCCTTCTGAAAGCTTGTATGCTTGGGGATGGCGTATCCCGTTCTTTATTGGCGCAATTCTAGCTGTTGTTGCCTTATTTCTACGTCGCTCGCTTAATGAGACCTCGGATAAAGCGTCTCGCTCGCATAAAGACGCTGGCTCTTTGCGTGGACTATGGAACAACCGCAGAGCATTCTTGATGGTCCTGGGCTTTACGGCGGGAGGTTCCTTAGGTTTCTATACCTTTACCACCTACATGCAGAAGTATCTCGTAAACACCTCTGGAATGGCTCCTGAAGTGGCAAGCGGTCTGATGACGTTGGCGCTTTTCGTATTTATGCTGTTGCAGCCTCTGTTTGGACATTTATCCGATAAGATAGGGCGGCGCAACTCCATGCTGTGCTTTGGCGCATTGATGGCGTTGTTGACGGTGCCTATTCTGACCATTCTACAAAGCGTGACCAACCCGGTCATTGCCTTTCTGTTAGTTCTGCTTTCGCTGATTATTGTCAGTTTTTACACGGCAATCAGCGGGATTTTGAAGGCGGAAATGTTTCCCCCTGAAGTCAGAGCGATGGGCGTGGGGTTGTCCTATGCGGTAGCTAACGCACTGTTTGGAGGTTCTGCTGAATATGTGGCGCTTTCACTGAAATCGCTGGGGTCGGAAAACGCTTTTTTCTGGTATGTTTCGGCCATGGGCGCGATCTCATTCCTGGTCTCTCTGGGACTGCATCGCAAAGGGCAAGGAAAGACACTTTAACTCAGGTTAGCCCAATACGTCACAAGGCCTATAGAGGTACTTATAGGCCTCAGTGTCCCGCATCTTTCCGGTGCGGGACTTACTGCCTACCCTTATTCAAAATAATAGACCTGCGAACGAAAACCCTGCCGATTTCGGGTGACAGGAATACCTAAATTTTGGGTACTCGAGCCCTATATTATCTATTTATAAGGTAATCAGGTGAGAAATAATAAAGCGGATGTTTTGTGAAACCAGGATCAATTAATGCTTTGCGCCAAAATTTGTTGGCCGAGTTAATATTCACATTACTCGGCTAATAAACCTTGGCGCAACTACTCAGGGTGAGATACTTAATCAGTGAGAAAGATGAATAAGATTAATTGCTCACCGGAGGCCATTGAATATCTCATAAAGACATTACAGAATACGGCTAATAAGCTTATCTATTCTCACCCGACGTACTCGGCGAATGAGCTTGCGAACTTTGACCGGATACTGTGCGATGCTTTCCAACTGCTGATAGCTGCTCAATATGTGTGTGTTTTCACGGATACAAGTCAGTTCTTCAATCCGCTGTGCCAACAACTGTTTTTGAGGATCGTGGATTAAAATGGCGTTCTCGAGATCCAGTCGCCAGGCGCGTGGATTAAGATTGTTGCCGGTCAATAGCTGCCATTTATTGTCTACCCACAGTCCTTTTAAGTGGAAACTATTATCGCCATCTTTCCATAGACGTACGACTAATTGACCATTATCAATATATTTTTGTAATCGACTGAGGAAACGGCGCAGGTTGATTTCATACAGGTAGGGAAGCGCGCCTATAATCTTGAATGGCTCTGTTTCCGGGATATAAAAATCATTAGCCGTCTTATCGCCAATAATAATTTCGATCTTTTTCCCATTGCGCAGCAGGCTGATAACGTTTCTGACCAGTGGTGTCGGTAGATTGAAATAAGGTGTACACATTACCAAATGTTGTTCAGTACAGCGCATCAAATGATGAATGGTTTTATTTAATGGGCTCTGTTTCCCTAATCCTACCAACGGCGTTATTGCTAGCTGATTATTATTGCTTGGGAGGTTGGGGAGACGATAATTAAGGGTACGTAGCATCTGACGGAATCGGCGAATCGCATTTTTGATTTCAGCGGTTTTGGGTCTGTCTTTCATATCAAGACGCTGTATCGCCGATGCCGCTAGCAGTCTCTGTATGTAACCCGCCATCGAATCTGCCAGCGGCTTATTATCAATCAGCTGATATCGGTCGTAACGGTACTTTTCGTGTTGCTGTAAATAGACGTCATTCAGGCTAGCGCCACTGTATAAGACGGCATCATCGATGATGAACCCTTTCAGATGGAGTACGCCCAGGGCCTCGCGTGTGTTAACCGGTATCCCATAAACGGGAAACTCGATACCTTCACTGCGTTCCTTCATCGCGTGATACCAGTCTGCATTGGTGTTCGCTGCCGCAGCGCCAATACGACCGCGCTGTGCGCGGTGCCAGTCCACCAATACACGAATATCCAACTCGGGGCGCTGGCGTTTCGCTTGGTAAAGTGCGGATAAAATCGTCTCACCGCCGTCGTCGTGCTCTAGATACAGAGACACAATATAGATGCGTTGTTCTGCCTGGAGAATCCGCTCGACAAGCGTGCGACGGAATTCCTCCGGGCGGTGGAGCGTTTGCACGGCGTCGGCTGACTGAGGAATTTTGGGCAGTTGTGCAAGGTGTTGTTGGTGTTTAGTTAGCTTTAGTTTTGACAACATCACAGTGCGATTCTTCTCTTCTCGTGGTATGACCGGGCTGGTCATGGTGAACGTTGAATATGGCCGAATCGGGCAATAATAACATCACTTTCCCGCTGTTGTGAGCAGGTTTTGTCTTTTAGTCGGGACTCTTTACCTAAACAATGACTCGATTCGACATGGTACGCCAAAGGCTATTAGGTTCATTCAATGTCTTTTGCCCGCCATACCGTCGAAGGCATATTGGCTTTAAACGGTCGCGGTTCTGCCTCGCCCGTAAAATCAGTCGGCGGCTGTTTTTTGACCGCTGAATACATTAAAAATCAGCCTATTCCGACGCTAAAACTCGTGGCGTGTATATCCCTAGTAAGGGGGACGGTATATTTCCGCTTCAGTCTGCTGGATGGTGCGGTTTTCCCGCGAGGTAACTTTTTCTGAAGTAGTCAAAATGATCATTCAATGTTTGTGCCGCCACTTTGTCGCCAGCCTGCTCCAAGAGCGCGACGGCGATCTCGGCGGTACACTGCTGCCCCGTCAAACTCGCTTCACGCAATTGATAGCGGGATAAGGCCTCAATACTGAGCGACAAAATGGGCAGGCTATCCAGGTAGGGGCTTTTACGGAACATCTTGCGTGCTTCTGGCCAAGTGCCATCCAGCATAATAAAAAGTGGAGCTTTACCTGTATCAGGCAACTGGTTAAACACCTCTCGTTCCTTTTTTTCTGCGTCGGCTAGAAAAACCAGATAGGGTTGATAGTGTGGTGATTGAATAGCGGTTAATAGCGCCGGATTGGGCGTTGTGCGCGACCATTGAAAAGCTAACGTGTTCGGCAGAATATCCGCGATGAGACGGCCCGTATTGCTGGGCTTCATGGGTTCCGTATCGAACATGATCAGGCAAAAGCGGCTTCGTGCTTGCTGTGGAACGATGGTGTGACACAAGCAACGGATGGCAGGAAGCAGGCATCGTTGACACCGAACAACGCGACTTCCTCGAGCGTTAAACGGGCGAGTGGCGAGCGCTAAGCGCTGCTCGCGCAATTGAAGGACGGCGTTTCGAGTCATAGAGCCTCGCAAAAAGACGCCATTCTAATCGAGCCACAGCGGGACCAGAAGCCCCGCGTAGAGAAATAGCCCTGCAGTGGCGTCAGAGTGACTCTTCCAGCCAGCTTTCGAACGGCGCTTTCGGCATAGCGCCATTGAGCATATCAACCATCAGCCCATGCTTGAAAATCATAATCGTCGGGATGGTACGAATACGAAAACGCTCGCTCAGCTCGGGTTCGGCCTCGGTATTCACTTTCACAAAACGAATTTTTCCACCGTTTTCTTCTGCTACGCTGCTATAAACGGGGGCGAAATTAACGCACGGACCACACCATGGCGCCCAAAAATCAATGACGACGGGAAGATCGTCTTGAAGAATTTTATCGAGGGTTTCTGTCGTGGCGTTAATCACTTCTCCTTTGAATAACGTCTCCCCGCAGCGTCCGCAGGTGGCGTTATCTTCAATGCGCGTTTCCGCCAGGCGGTTGGTAGAGTGGCATGATGCACAAACCGTATTCATAACAAGGCCTCAATAATCAAAGGACTAACATGGGTCAGTGAGATGTTGAAGGACACCGCCGCGAGTGAAACGGAAGATCAGCAAGCGGCGATTCTGAGTATGACTTAAGTATCGTGACCGGAACCAGAAGGAACAACGTGGTTTACTCAATGGCTACAATAGTTCCTGACTTTTATGTGTCGGTCGGTAGCTAAGCGAGGGGACATAAGGTACTCTTCGCGGCGAGCGCGTAGGTGGAGAAAAAGATGAGCGATTCATTCAGTGGGAAAGGCGGCAAAGTCCGCGTTATGTACGTCCGCAGTAACGATGAGGACGATAAAAAGGATAAGAATTCACGTCCGTCGGACTCGCGACGCAATAACAGCAGCGACAGTCGCGATAAAAAACCGCGCGACAAACGCGGCCCCGCGTCGCGTGATGGCGGCGGTCGTGACGAGGGTTCTAAATGGCGTGGAGAGAAGCGCCAGGAAGACCGCCCCGCTCGCCGAGAAACGACAGGTGAGTATGACTCGCCCTGGAAAACGGTTTCGCGTAGCCCTGATGCCGCTCCCGACCATGGCGGTATTGTCGGTAAAAGTCAGTTAGATCCTGCTCAGCTGCGTCGCCAGCGAGCTGAAGAAACTCGCGTATATGGTGAAAACGCCTGTCAGGCACTCTTCAAAAGCCGTCCCGAATCGATCGTGCGAGCTTGGTTTTTGCAAGAAGTCACTCCGCGCTTTCGTGATGCGCTGCGTTGGATGGCGGCAAATCGTAAGGCCTACCACGTTGTCGATGATGAAGAGCTGACTAAAGCGTCCGGCACCGATCATCACGGCGGTGTTTGTTTCCTAATCAAGAAACGCCGTGGCACAGAGGTGAAAGATTACCTGAGCGAAGCTGGCGAGAAAGACTGTGTTTTGGCGCTGGAAGAAGTGGGTAACCCGCATAACCTGGGGGGGATCATCCGTAGCTGCGCGCATTTCGGCGTGCGTGGCGTTCTCGTTCGCGATGCAGCGATATTGGAATCGGGCGCGGCAGTGCGCACGGCGGAAGGTGGTGCTGAACATGTGAAAGCGATCAGTACTGACGTATTGATCGATGCGTTGGATGAGTTTCGACGTGCTGGCTACACCATCGTGACCACGTCCAGTCATAAAGGTACCCCTCTTTCTGGCGCTAAATTACCTGCGAAATCGGTCATTGTTTTGGGTGAAGAGGGTGATGGTTTGACTGATGGAGCCTGGGAAACAGGCGGTATGAAAGTTTCTATCGATGGAACGGGCAAGGTCGAGAGCCTAAATATTTCCGTTGCGACCGGTATTCTGCTGGCAGAATGGTGGCGTCAGAATCAAGGCTGATCGGTGACATCCAGTTTTTAAGCGTGATATAGTAAAGGCCAGTCAGTGTCAGCTGACTGGCCTTCTTCATTTGGCACCCTCGCCGGGCATGGCTAGGTGCCGGTCAACATTGAAGTGCTGAGTATGGCCCACATGAGTGGGTCATTCTTTACAGCGTTTTCACATCCAGTTCCGGCGGAATGTAGCCGTAATCCAGTTCTTCGACGACGAAGCTACGAGAGCCGATGAATTTGATCTTCACGGTCGGTGCTTCAGTCCCACCAATACGATATTCCATACCGGTTGTTTCGACATCGGTAGGTATGCTGTCGATGAAGGACGTTACCAAGCCGTTAGGCATGACGTAGTGCGAATAAGTCTGGTAAGGCTGGCTGGAAGGGTTACCCAGAACCAGACCAGAACCGTTCATCGGCTCATACTGGCCGAACAGCTCGTCGCTCAGGAAGCCGTAAACACCATCCGGACCGGTCAGGCCGTCAGCATAGGTATAGGTGTGGCTGATGGTCATCAGGTAGTACTGGTCATCCTGGAACACGAAGTGAGGGCGTTCGGTCTGATCGTTGACGCCAACAGCGGTAACCAGTGGCGGTAACAGTTCCCATTGGTCGCCATCTTCGTCCAGCGCAGCAGCAATACCGATACAACCCGTCTGGTAGCGTGAGCCACCCACTTCCTCATAACCTGGCGGTACGTCACCCAGTTCGTCATCACCGACGACATGAGAACCACGAACACCTGCAACGTTACCTTCGAACAGCATGTACAGCTTGCCGCTTTTCGGGTCACGGAACGGCCATGGATCGCGGAAGGCCCAGTACTGGTTTTGTTCTTCAGTCTGATAAATCGCGCCGTCGGCGTCGAACAGGCTGAATACTTTGTTGAAGCCGACCATTTCCACGCCGGTGGACGTCGTTACAACACGACCACGGACTTTGGATACAGTTGAACCAGGTGTCACCGCAGTGTAGTAGAACGCGATATCGCCTTTTTCATTCAGTAGGATGGGAGAACCGGCCCATTCGCGAGTGGTAGGAGAAACGCCTTCAGCCATCATGCGGCCACCGAAGGTCCAATCTTTACTGTTACGTGAGAACCAGTAGCAGATCTTTGCGCGACCGTGGCGGTCGTTCCAGTCAAGAGAAATGTTGTAGTTGCCTTCTTCATCCAGGTAAGCCGGGTTGTCTTCTTGACGGTCCGCGGTCAGGGTGAAAATGACTGACCAGCCATCGATTGACACAGTATGACCGTTAATATCACGCAGCGGCATGGTATCCCAGATGAATACGTCGTCGCTCATGGTCTTGAAGTCTGCACTGACCAACGGCTGAGTCGTCGTCGGATCGTCGAACGTGACTTTCAACGCATCGGCACGAGTCCAGATAGTGGGTTTGTAAGCGGGGGTGGCTTTCAGTTCTTTACGAATGGCCATGGTGTATCTCCTGTAAAAGTGAGTGATTTGTTTTACTGTATGTCCGTACAGTGATGATACTATATACAGTATATTTATGGTGTTCAATGGTGATTTGATAATTTTAACCAATTCGGGGTTATTGTTTTCAAATGGCTATTTTGTGGTTAATTAACCCAAATATAGGTGTAGTAGTGATGTTTTTTGGTTCTTTATTCTGGTGTTGTTTCGTTTTTGCGCATTTTGAAGTTTTGAGGCATAAAGATGCGAAGTTGCTATAAAGGAGAAAGTGCTGCAGGTGAAGGTCATTTGGATGATGGAGTGACGTCAGAATTGAGGGTGAAAACTTTCGGTAATTCCTGACGGGGAGCCTAGTTCCGAATCGCTTTGCCCGAAGACAAAAAAGCCGTCCTCAAAGAGGACGGCACGGTAAGAGGAAGACGCAGGTGACTTAGTGAGCACCGCCTCCGCTTCCAGAACTGCCAAAGGGAGGTCGAGCGAACCAAACCAAAACAATCAGTGCTATGAATATTGCAGCCGCCGCCCAAAAAATTTCATTGGCAGCAATGATCAGCCCTTGCCCGGTGATCTGCTGGGCAAGATAAGAAGAAACTTGCTGCTGGGTAAGCCCTAAAGCCTCCATTTGCTGATAGAACTGCTGAGCCAGGGGGTTATAAGGTGTGACAGACTCCGTCAACTGGGCGTGATGCAGTGCTTCTCGTCGCTCCCAAAGCGTAGTGGTCAAAGACGTACCGATGGAGCCCGCAAGGGTACGCGAGAAGTTAAACAAACTGGATGCTGCAGCCAGTCTCTCTGGTCCAAGTCCAGAAAGGGTAATCGTCGTCAGCGGCATAAAGAAGCATGCGACGGCAAACCCCTGCACGAACTGCGGCCAGGCAGAGGCGGCGAAGTCCATTGATGGTTCGAAGGTGTAGGCCCGCCAATAGAAGCAAACGGCGTACATCACAAAGCTGAAGCTGACCAGATAGCGCATATCCAGGCGCGGCGCGAAGCGGCCAATAAGCGGCGAAAGCAGCACGGGCATCAGCCCGACGGGCGCCGAAGCCAATCCGGCCCAGGTGGCAGTATAGCCATAGACCTCCTGCAACAGCTGCGGCATAAGAACGATGGCGCCGAAATAGAACATAAATGCCAGACTGGTGCACAGGCAGCCAATGGTGAAGTTGCGGGACGTGAACAGGGAGAGATCGACGACCGGATTATCGTCCGTCAGCTCCCATACGACCAGGAACACCAGGGCTATCACCGCGACGACGCAAAGCGTGATAATTTCAGTCGAGTTAAACCAATCCAGCTCCTTCCCACGGTCGAGCATCATCTGTAGGCAACCCACCCCCAAGACCAGTAATACCAATCCGATGGTATCAATCGGCCTTATCGTGACCGCAGTCTCACGTCCGCGCAGCAACTGCAACGTCAGCACCACCACCAACGCGCCCAGCGGAATATTGATAAAGAAGATCCATCCCCAGTGGTAGTTGTCGCTGATCCAACCGCCGAGTATCGGACCGAAAATCGGCGCGACAACGACGGTCATAGACCACAGCGCCAGGGCGATACTGCGTTTCGCCGGAGGATAGTTATTCAACAGCAGGCTTTGCGAAAGCGGAATGATCGGACCCGCGACCAGCCCTTGCAGGACGCGGAAGAAAATCAACATTTCGAGACTGTTGGAGATCCCGCATAGCCAGGACATCAGTGCAAACAGTCCCGTAGCCCAGACGAAAAGGCGCACTTCGCCAAAGCGTTTTGCCAGCCAGCCGGTAATCGGAATGGAAATGGCATTCGCCACCCCGAAGGAGGTGATCACCCAGGTGCCCTGAGAGTTAGATGAACCCAGGTTGCCGGCAATTGTCGGGATCGCCACATTAGCGATGGTGGAATCCAGTACCTGCATGAAGGTGGCCAGCGCGAGCGCGATGGTCAACAAGGCCAGCTGTATTCCCTCGAGTGGTTTCTTCTGCACGTGTTTATCCCTCATGCTCAGCCTGCATTAGCACGGATAATCTCGTTGATGAGCTGATTGACCGGCGCCATATCCAGTTCCAGCGCATCGCTCTGGTAGGCGGGTTCGCTCCGCGGTATGTCAGACAAGACCTTGCCGTCCGCTTTGGCGGTATCGACATTGACCAGCATTGACAGACCGATACGCAGAGGGTGATCCGCTAGCTCTTGCGGGTCGAGCTCAACCCGCACGGGAAGACGCTGCACGACCTTGATCCAGTTGCCGGTGGCATTCTGCGCGGGCAGGAGGGAGAAGGCGCTGCCGGTTCCCATATCAAGACCGACGACTTTGCCTTTATAAACCACATCCTCTCCGTACAGATCGCTGACGATGGTGGCGGGCTGACCGATACGCATATTGGCTAACTGCGTTTCCTTGAAGTTGGCGTCCACCCACAGGCCTTTAGCGGGCACGACCACCATCAGAGCCGATGTCGATGCAACACGAGCGCCAACTTGTACGCTGCGGCGCGACACGTAGCCATCGACCGGGCTCACGATGTGCGTACGCTGCAAAGCCAGCCAAGCGTCACGCAAGTCGGCGGCACTCTGCTGTATCGCTGGCTGCTTTTCCAACGGCGTATTGAGAATCAACGCCTGATTGGCGGCGAATTGCTGTTTGGCAACGTCCAGCGACGCCTGCGCGCTGGAGACGGCATCACGTGCGTGCTGCACGTCTTCGCGTCCGATAGCATTGACTTTGCCCAGCGCTTCTCGGCGGTTCAAGTCGCTAACTGCCTGGTTAAGCGCCGTCTGCTGGAGTGCGATATTCGCCTGATACTGGCGGCTATTGATGATTAACTGATGAACCTGACGCACGCTGTTGGCCAGCGTAGTTGCGCACGCTCGTAAGCCTGTTGGGCATCGGTCGGATCGAGTTCGACCAGCACATCACCTTTCCTGACGAAGTCCGTGCTGTCGACGTTAACGCTGGTCACACTGCCGGCGACCTGCGACATAATCTGAATCTGGTTACCCGCCACGTATGCATCATCAGTCTCCTGATGATGACGTAAAACCAGGAACCAATAGGCGAGCAACAGGCAGCCCAAGAATAAAAAAAGGAGGGTTAACAGCGTTAAGATGCGTTTCCTACGGGTTTTGTTTTTTTTGGCAGGTTGCGGTGCAGATGTTTCCACAGTGGAGCTCATGGTTTCCCCTAATGTACTTCTCATTATTAAATGGGTAATTGCCATACGGCGATGTAAGGATGGTGTCGCTAACGCTCTGGCTGCGATAAACAGGCAGCTCGAGCCAGAGCCACACTGAGAACATTCCGTCGTACCTTGCGCGTGGGGTTGTGCAAGTTACGACAATGTCCGCCTGGTGTCGGTAAACGTCAGTGTGGCGCGGCATGGAGCTGACTGATGATGGTGAAATGCTATGACGTCATATCTTTCTCAATGTCGTCAAGGCGCCCCAATAACTTACGCATCAGTGTTTCCAACTCGAGCTGCTCTTCGTCATCCAAGACAGAGCATAGCTGATGCAGGCTGTAGTGTTGCGGAGGAAGTAGCTCATTCAAAAAAGCCTTTCCTTTTTCCGTCATGAACAAATGCAAACACCGTCGGTCGCTTTCACTCTCTCTGCGCTCAATCCAGCCACGTTTTTCGAGTTCATCCGCAATACGCGTAGCGTTGGTGCGTGATGAACCGAGCGCGGCACTAAGCTCAGAAGGCTGAATGCTGTAAGACTCTTGAGATTCAAGCGTAAGCAATGCCATGAACAGCGTCTCGTTGATGTTCTGCTCCTTCAGCATTCGGTTACGGTGTTCAAGTATTTTTGTCTGTAGATGTAGAAACAGGCGGAGCATCGTCACTTCCTTATAAGGGAAGTCGGGATGACGAGTCGCGCGCATGCGCAGCATACTTTCTATTGGTGCAAACGAACTTTCCATTTATGTCAACCTCATTAATCACTTTCTGTATAGTAACGCAGGTTATTACTTGGGTAAATGAGGGAAAGTGGAAAAAGAGGGAGGAAAAGCGGAGGGATGAAAGCGCTTTACTTGATATTTGGTTGATTTATATGTGTTTTATTTTGTTTTTCCTCAATTTATTTTTTGATAAAAAAAAGAAAAATTTCCGGAAGATGGCATTTATGGAAATCCCCTCCCGGGCAAAAACACCCGAAAGGGGGGAGGTCAACATTAGGAAACGTCGTTTCTGTCGCGCCACCAAATTACCAGGGCTATGAGGCTGGTTAGGAAACCTGCAATGGAAACGCCCAGCCAACCAAAGTACTGAAACATCATGGCGGAGAGCATCGAGCCCAGCGCGCCGCCGATAAAGTAGGCGGTCATATAACCCGAAGTAAGACGATTGCGGGCTTCAGGCATGTCGCGATAGATTATGCTCTGATTCGTGACATGGACGCCCTGAACCGTGAGATCCAATGCCAGAATCCCAATCAGCAGCAGCAGGATGGAATGCATGCCCGCGGCGATAGGAAGCCACGACAGCGCCAGTACGACAAGGCCAATGGTTGTGACCGTTTTGGCATGGCCGCGGTCCGCTAGGCGTCCGGCACGTGTGGCCGCCAGCGCCCCAGCCGCGCCGGCTAGCCCAAACAGGCCAATAACGCCCTCGGAGTAACGATAGGGCGGTGCGGAGAGCAGAAACGCCATGGAGGTCCACAGGATGCTGAAGTTCGCGAACGTCAGACCGCCCAAAATGGAGCGAATGCGCAGCGTCTTGTTTGTCATCATCAAATGGAAAATCGAGGCCAGAAGCTGTGGATAATTCAGCTGATTGTCTTGTTTGTAACGCGGCAGCGCCCGCCACAGCAGCAGCGACAGGACGATCATCAGAACGCTCGCGACCCAGAAAACCAGCCGCCATCCGCCCAACGACGCCAGCGCGCCCGCCAGCGTTCGTGCCAGCAATATCCCCAGCAGCAGACCGCTCATGACGGTGCCGACGACTTTACCCCGGGTTTCCGGCGAGGCCAGCGTCGCGGCCAGCGGGACCAGTACCTGAGCGGCGACGGAGAACATCCCGGTCAACGCGGTGCCGAGTAGCATCATCCACAGTGACGATGACGATGCGGTGATCAGCATGCCGGCGGCGGACAGCAGGCTCATGCCTACAATCAGTCCACGGCGCTCCAGCATATCGCCAAGCGGCACGAGCAAGAGCAGGCCCAAGGCATAGCTGAGCTGGGCTGTGGTGACGATAAAGCCCGCCTGATTAGGGGACAGCATGAACGCATTCGCGATGGCGTCCAGCAGGGGTTGTGCGTAGTAATTGCTGGCGACCATCAGGCCGGTTGCGGCCGACATCAAAAGGGTGAGTGCCGGGCTTAATGTTTGGGGGCGTGGTATGGCGGTGTTCATGAAAGGGTTAACTATTTGTTAAGGGCATAAGAAGATAGTATCGGACAGATCCCCCATTGATACCACCCCTTGAGTCAATTCAACACGTCATCATCCCAGCCTGAATTATCGTCGTCACGGTCATGTTGAGGGAGTGTGTGGCAGTCGTCAGTCGCCTGAAGTCCTTTCGAAAGAATGCGGCGAGGTAGTAAAAATTAGGTGGGAGTAGGGAGGAGGAAAGAGCGCCTGACGGTCAGGCGCTCCAAAGAACATTTACTTCGCTGCGTCGCGCGCGCTGTTGACCCACGCGTCAAACTGCTGTTGGTGGGTTCTAATCCAGCCGTTGACGTGACGTTCGATCGCGTCTTCAGACGACTCGCCTGCGTGCATGCGCTGGTTCTGCGCATTCACATCGGCAACCGGCAGCCACATGCTGGAGAACAGTTTGGCTGCAGCCGGGTTTTTCTCTGCCCACGCTTTATTCGCGGCGATACGAACGTTGTTCACAGGGAAACCATAGTCGGCGCCGTTAGGCAGCTTGGTGCTGACGCCTTTCATATCCCCAGGCTGGGAAGAGAAAGGAACCTGCAGCCAGACGACATCGCGTCCTGGTACCAGCACGTTGCTGACCCAGTATGGCGTCCAGGTGTAGTACAGGATCGGCTTTCCTTCGCGGAAGCGAGTAATGGTATCGGCGATCATCGCCGCGTAGTTACCCTGATTATGTTCCACCGTCGGGGTCAGGCCGTAGGCTTTCATATGGTTGTTGATGGCCGCTTCACAGCCCCAGCCAGGGTTGCAACCGGTCAGATCGGCTTTGCCGTCATCATTGGTATCAAACAACTTGGCGATTTTAGGATCTTTCAACTGAGCGATGTTGGTGATCTTGTATTGCTCCGCCGTTTTCTTATCGATCAGGTAACCCTGAGCCGCACCCGAGATGTAGATGCCCTGACGGAAGAATTTAGCGTCGCCGCCCGCGGAATTATACTGGTCGTTCTGCAGCGGCTCCCAGTTGACCGCCATGAAGGTCGCGTCGCCGGCTGCGATAGAGGTGTAAGCGACGTTGTAATCCACTTCACGTGTCGGCTGTACGTCGTAGCCCAGTTTTTCTAACGCCTTGTTCACGAGTTCCGTCTGGAACGTTTCTTCCGTCAGCGTGCTCTGAATCGGCTGTACGGTAATGCCTTTGCCCGGAAGTTCGGCTGCCGCGAGAGAGGTACTAAGTACGGCGGTCAGAGCAAATGAAATTATGCCTGTTTTACGCATAAGAATTCCTCTTGTTGATGTCGGGGACACGTTGCGCCCCTGTCATTATGATTATTTATCTTGATGTGACCGGCCGGAGCCGGTCACGAGAGTCAGAGCATCAGGACTTGATGAAAGGACGGGCCAGCAGACCGATAGGACCGCTGTTGAACCAGCGCTGGTTGTTACGGCTGCGCTTGTCGCGGCCAAGAGACTGAGTCAGACGGTCAAGGATAATAGCCAGGATGACGATCCCGACGCCGCCAATCGCTGCTTGCCCCATATCGAGTCGGCCGATGCCGCGCAGCACCATCTGTCCCAGACCGCCGACGGCGATCATGGAGGCGATAACCACCATCGACAACGCCAGCATCAGCGTTTGGTTGACCCCGGCCATAATGGTCGGCATCGCCAGCGGCAGCTGAACTTTAAACAGCAGCTGACGCGGGCTGGCGCCGAACGACGCCGCGGCTTCCAGTAGGTCGGCTGGGACCTGACGTATACCCAGGATGGTCAGACGGACCATCGGCGGAAGCGCAAAGATTATGGTCACCACCACGCCCGGGACATTGCCGATACCGAATAGCATGACGATCGGTACCAGATAGACGAACGCAGGCGTTGTCTGCATGGCGTCCAGCAGCGGACGGATAATCTTTGCAGCCCGCTCGCTGCGCGCCAGCCAAATCCCCATAGGGAGGCCGATGAGGACGCAGAAGAACAGGGCGGTCAGCACCAGAGACAGCGTGACCATCGCCTGGGACCATGCGCCGATTGCGCCAATCACGATCAGGGAGATAAACGCCGCCATCCCCATACCGAAGCTGGAGACCTGCCAGGCCAGCAGCGAGAATACGATGATGGCAACCGGTGCCGGCATTCCCATCAGCAGCTGCTGGAAGGCATTCAAGATAATGTCGACCGGCACGCGCACGCCTTGGAACACCGGGCGGAAGTGCATGACTAGCCAGTCGATGCCGCGAGTCACCCAGCTATCCAGCGGGATCAGCGTGTGTTTGAACGGATCGAGCAGGCTAAAGTGCTCGGGTTCCGGTGCCGGCGCGCTGCTTAGCCAGTCGGTGCTCCCAGCGGGAACATCGGTGCCTCCGGCGGGCGGAGCGGCGTTGCCCCAGGCATCTGCTCCGCCGCCGTCGGTCGGGGCGGGAGCTGCGCCCCAAGGATCGGCCTGCGGTGCGGCGGCCGGTTGCTGGGCGGCTTGTTCAGCGGTCGTGGTTGACTCCCACGGGTTAGTCGCATCAGTCATTCAGTGAGCCCTCTTTATCCAGTGCCTGCAGCAGCATCCCTTTAGAGATGATGCCCATGTACTCGTTGTTTTCACCGACAACCGGTATAGCGCAGGGGGCCTGCGCCACGAGGGAAATCAGCTCGTTGAGCGGCATGTCGGCGGGAACCGGAGACGGTTCGGACAGTAACGCCTGGTCTAGCGGCAGTTGCGCCTTGTGGGCCGCTTTCAGAGATTCAATCGATACGATACCGATGAATTTCTGGCCTCGTTCCAGCACATAACCGAACTCCCGGTCCTCTTCCTGCAAAATGGCCAGCGCGGAACGCGGACCCACGCCGGGCGATTTACGGATGATGGCGACCGGACGGCGGCGCGCGATATCTTTGGCGCTGAACACCTGACTGATGTCGACGCCGCGGAAGAAGGTGCGCACGTAGTCATTGGCCGGGTTGTTCAGAATCTCGTCCGGCGTTCCCACCTGAATCACTTCACCGTTACGCATGATGGCGATACGGTCACCGATGCGCATGGCCTCGTCGAGGTCATGGGAAATGAACACGATGGTACGCTGCTGACGAGACTGCAACTTGACCAGCTCATCCTGCATTTCGGTACGGATTAAGGGATCGAGCGCCGAGAACGCCTCATCCATTAGCAAGATGTCTGGGTCGTTCGCCAATGCGCGAGCGAGGCCCACGCGCTGACGCATCCCACCGGACAGCTCGTCAGGGTAGGACGCCGCGTAGGCTTCCAGTCCAACCTGTTGCAAGGCGTCGCGCGCTTTCTGCTCGCGCTCCGCTCTGGGGATGCCCGCCAGATCCATACCGAATGCGGTGTTGTCGAGGATGTTCAGATGGGGCATCAGCGCGAAGGACTGAAACACCATACTGATTTTTTTGCGGCGAACGTCGCGCAGGGCGCTGTCTGAGATTCGGGCGATATCTTCGCCGTCGATCAGCACCTGGCCGCGCGTAGGTTCTATCAGACGATTGAGAAGGCGTACTAGCGTGGATTTTCCCGAGCCGGATAATCCCATGATGACAAATATCTCGCCTTCTTCAATGGCCAGATTGGCGTTTTCCACACCGACCGTGAGTCCGGTCTTTTCAAACACCTGATCTTTATTTAAGCCTTTGTCCATCAGCTTGAATGCACGGTCAGGATGTTCGCCGAATATTTTGTAGAGATTTTTTACTTCTAGTTTAATTGCCATGAAATTGGTTAGTTCCTATAGTGACGATATTGCTTTGATGTTATGCGCTATAGATCTGCCCTGTTAACGATAAAACAGCCGTACACCCTACCATAATAACGATTTGAGACAACCCCTAGAGCCGGATTGAGTAATTTCGCCCCCTCCTTATTTTCGACTTTTTTAGGTGTTTTTATACCGTAAATCATCGTCGATAAATATCTGAATCCAGAAACCATTAATAATATTAAACAAATAAAAAAACGATAAAAATCAATTTATTGTGGGCTTCTAGCACATTTCTGTATTGATAGGTAGAAATATGTTTCCCTTGCCACAATATTGCGGTTTCGCAATATTTATTTCGGCATGAATAAATAGGGTGTAGCCACGCGACTTTCGGTGAAAAAAAGGCCGGTTACTGAAGGTGTTAGCACCGGTTTGCTAAAATAACAACAGCATATGGATGGTTTTTTGCACCGGGATGTTGCCAGTAGTCGGCGAACTGTAAATGTGATTGTCTTTACGCGATGGATAATATTCCTGAGATATAATAGATAAACTTTGCGTATTTTCCAGAAATACAAGGCATTATTTTGCCCAGCGTCACGCCACGACGCGGCGAACGCCGAGAACTGTGAGGTTCGGGGAAAACATCGCCACGCGTTGGGTCTTCATCAAAAAGCAATCCTAAGAGTAGTCGATTCTGCGTCTTGCAAGAGGCGCGATGCCGCCCCCCGGCTCCCAATCCATGATGACGTCTGTCGTCGACGCCCGGCTTGCCCGTTGCCAAAGGTTAAGCGGTGACGCCCCTTTCTCGAAGAACGATCGAACAGGTGATTTTCGGCGTTTAGGTATGCGTTTCGTGTTGTGAATTTCGCCTCTGTCGCCAGCCATCGCTTTTTGCTTAATTATCCCCCCTCTCCGTCGTGCTAAGGCGGAAAACCTCCCCCCTTCATTGGTCATCTTCCTCGCTGTTCTTTGGCACCTGATCTGTTACGTGTTTGCCATATTGACTTCCCGGCCAATAAATCAAAATGCAAGAAAATACTGAGTTAATTAAAAAGGCATTATGCGGATAAATGTAGAAAATTAATTAATGGTACTAAATTAAATCTATCCACAAATAAAAATAACTCATGAATAATACTAAAAGTTTCAATTTTAATTGAATGCAAATTGAAACATTTAAATAGTAATTAATTGATGAGTATTTATTAAAAAATAAAGAGATGTATGCATATTTTCATGATGCTACTCTCGACATCGCTTTTAATTAAATCGAAAAAGCATTAGCAATAGTTATGCTAGTAACATGTTGGAGATTAAAGTAAAATGATATGACCAAACTGAAACTAACATCGCTTATGGCTATGAGTCTGAGTATTATTATTTTAAACAGTTTCAACCCGGCGAAAGCCGAGAGTGCTCCCGCAACCGCGTCAATACAGCAATCCCGTGATTATCCTTTATGGTGGAAAGAAGCTATTTTCTACCAGATATATCCACGTTCCTTCAAGGACACGAATGGAGATGGTATTGGGGACATCCAAGGTATTATCGAGAAGCTGGACTATTTAAAAGGTTTAGGTATCAATGCCATTTGAATGGCGCCACATTATGATTCTCCGAATACCGATAGCAGTTATGACATTCGTGATTATAGAAAAATCATGAGTGAATATGGCTCAATGGAAGATTTCAATCGTTTGATGGTTGAAATGAAAAAACGCGATATGCGTTTAATGATCGATGTGGTGACTAACCATAGCAGCGACCAAAATGAGTGGTTTAAGAAAGGTCGTTCGTCGAAGAACAATCCTTACCGCGACTACTTCTTCTGGCAGGAGGGTAAAAACGGGGGACCGCCGAACAATCATCACTCGTTCTTTGGCGGTTCAGCCTGGAAAAAAGATGCCAAGACCGGTCAATATTATCTCCACGACTTCAGCAAACATCAGCCGGACCTGAACTGGGACAACCCGAAAGTCCGGCACGACCTCTACGATATCGTCCGTTTCTGGCTCGACAAAGGGGTCTCCGGTCTGCGCTTCGACACGGTCGGCACCTACTCCAAGTTCCCCGGTTTTCCCGACCTGACGCCTGAGGAACTCACCCACTATGCAGTAACCTACACGCAGGGGCCGAACCTGCATAAGTACATCCATGAGATCTACACCCAGGTCTTGTCTCAGTACCCCGACATCGTGACGGCGGGTGAAGTCTTCGGCGTACCGCTCAAACAGGTTCCTCTGTACGTCGATCAGCGTCGGGAAGAGCTGGATATGGTCTTCACATTCGATCTGATCCTACTGTATCGCCACATGACTGAGAAATGGCGCTACCGCGACTGGACGCTGAGCGAGTTCAAACAGGTGGTGCAAAACATGAATGATGTCGCGGGAGAGCATGGATGGAATGCGTTCTTCCTGGGAAATCATGATAATCCACGCGCGGTATCGGCTTTCGGCGACGATCGCGAGGAGTGGCGAAGCCTGTCCGCTCGGGCTTTGGCGACGCTTCAGATGACGCAGCGTGCGACGCCCTTCATCTATCAAGGGGAAGAGCTGGGCATGACCAACTATCCCTTCAAATCTATCTCGGAGTTTGATGATCTCGAAACCAAGGGCTCCTGGCAAGACGTTGTGGAGACCGGCAAGGTCAAGGCCACCTGGTTCTTGGAAAACGCTAAAAAAACGACACGAGATAATGCTCGCACGCCGTTCCAATGGGATGCGCAGAAAAATGGCGGTTTCACGACGGGCACGCCGTGGATCAAGGTGAATCCAAACTACAAAGTGATCAACGCCGCGAATGAGGTCGCACATGATGATTCCATCTACCACTACTACCGACAGCTGATCGCGCTGCGCCATCGAACGCCTGCGCTCACTTACGGTAAATACACCGATCTGGCGCCGAAGAACGATGACATCTATGCCTATACCCGGACCACCAAAGAGGCTAAGTATCTGGTCGTGATCAACTTCAAAGAAAAAGTGATGGATTACGCATTGCCGCAAGCGCTAACGATTGATAAAGCGCTCATCGAAAGCGGCGCGAAAGCCGCCCCGGCGCATAATGCGTCTTCGCTTACCCTGCAGCCCTGGCAGTCTGGCATCTACCAGCTGAACTAATTTGACGATACAGATTAACTAAACACGTCTTCGCCATGCTGTGCTGCCTTACGCTCACGTCGAGCCGGCTGTAGCGCGTGGCGAAACGTATGGCTGCATCGATGCGGTTGTGACCTCTGAGGCCGCTTATTGCGGCAACTCACCCGCCGTATTCACCCTGTTTTCATTTCTTCACTATGTCCCTCAGGCTATTAAACTCGCAGAGGGAAAGATGTATTTACCCGTTGAAAAAGTACCGGCGTGAGTTATCGGTAAATAAGTGTAACGAAATGAATGGAATCATTCTGATTGTTTCCTGTACGGTGGTAATAGCGGATAAATAAAATTAACGGAATATGCTTTCTATCGGCGAGATTGTGATTTTGTTTGAAAGGTAACTCACCACGTCAGCGATATAAATTTGCAAAACACAGTGGCAAAAAAATTTTCAGCGTTATCCCTGAGGGATAATGAGGTTGCCGTGATGAGGCCATGTCCTTGCTGTGTAGATGCGTTGAAAGGGAAGTGCAGGTTTTGTTTGTTGATTTTAATTGTTTTTTTTCATTACACCGAATATGGATTCCTTATAATCACGCAACGAGACGTTTTTTGATTCAATGATAACTGACCCAATGGTTTTTTTGGGTGAATATAAAAATATGGCTATTACTCTAACAGTAATGTTTTTTTAGGTATTCTTTGTGGTTTTACTAATTCATGAATATAGAGTTTTTAAGTATTAATTCAATATTAAAGTGATGTGAGCTTATTTTCGTAGTGCTATTCTCGACCTCGCTGTATTTACATACCTTCGCCATAACATCAGAAATTAAAACTGTATTTTTCTTATTGTTTCAAGCAAGGAAAAAAGGAAATGAAAAAACTGAGATTGGCATCGCTGATTGCGATGAGTTTAGGTATTGCCCTATGGGGGAATGTTCCTCAGGTTCAGGCGGAGCCCGCGGAGGTCACCTCTCCTCATGGCGACGCTATTCAGCGTTCCGACGACTACCCGACCTGGTGGAAACAGGCGGTTTTTTACGAGGTCTATCTTCGCTCGTTTAAGGATGGCAACGGAGATGGTATTGGTGATTTTAACGGCTTGATTGAGAAACTGGATTATTTGCACAATCTGGGTATCGACGCCATCTGGATCACGCCGCATTACGACTCCCCGAATCAAGATAGCGGCTACGACGTCCGCGACTATAAAAAGGTCATGAAAGACTTCGGCACGATGGAAGATTTCGATCGGCTTGTCTCTGAAATGAAAAAACGCAATATGCGTCTGATGATCGATATTGTGTTTAATCACACCAGTGATGAACACCCGTGGTTTCTGAAAAGCAAAGAGTCCACCGATAACCCTTACCGCAGCTACTACTTTTGGCGCGATGGCAAAAACGGCGGCGAGCCCAACAACTACCCGTCCATCTTCAGCGGTCCGGCGTGGGAGAAAGATGCCAAGACTAATCAATACTATCTTCACTACTTCAGCGCGCATCAGCCGGATCTCGACTGGGGAAATCCGCAGGTCAGAAAAGAACTTTACGACATTATGGAGTTCTGGCTATCCAAAGGCGTTTCCGGTCTGCGGTTTGACTCTATTAATACCGTCTCCAAACAACCAGGATTCCCGGATCTGAATCAGCAGCAGCTGGGATTTGCCGCAGCGACCTATGGCAGTGGGCCTAACGTTCACCATTATCTCAACGACATGAACGAGCACGTTCTGTCACATCATAAGGATATGGCGTTCGCGGCCGAAGCCTTCGGCGTGCCTCAAGCGTCGCTGAAAGATTATGTCGACCAGCGCCGCCATGAAATGGATATGGCGTTCACGTTTGAGTCGGTGCTGTTCTACCGCTATCCGGGCCAAAAGTGGCATTACCAAGGCTGGGTGCTGCCGCAGTTGAAAGAAGTGGTGCAACACGCGAATGAATCTGGCGGCGAGTATGGCTGGCTGGCGTTTTTCCTTGGCAACCACGATAACCCGCGCGTCGTTTCCACCCTCGGGGACGACCGTCCGGAATGGCGTGAGCGCTCCGCGAAAGCGCTAGGTACACTGCTGCTGACCCAGCACGCCACGCCGTTTATCTACCAGGGCGACGAACTGGGAATGATTAATGCGCCGTTCAAGTCCATTGACGACTACAACGATATCCAAACCAAAGCGTTCTACAAGAATTTCGTTCTTAGCGGAAAGGTGAAGGAGGACTTTTTCATGAACAATGTCCGCATTACCTCACGTGAACAGAGCAGAACTCCGATGCAGTGGAGCGCCGAGAAAAACGCGGGCTTCACGACCGGTACGCCGTGGTACACGGTGAACCCGACCTACAAAGAGATCAACGCGGCGAGCGAAGTGGACAATCCGCATTCGGTCTACAACTACTACCGTGACATGATCGCTTTGCGTCACCGCATCCCGGCGCTGGTCTACGGCCAATACGCGGATCTGGATCCGCAGAATCCCGATGTCTTTGCGTACACGCGCACCATGAAGGGCGATCGTTATCTGGTGGTGATCAACTTTAAAGAACATCCGATCGATTACACACTGCCGAATCATCTGGCGATAGGCGAAACGTTGCTCGAAAGCGGTGAAAAGGCCAAACCTGCAGACAATGCCACCGTGCTTAATCTGCAACCGTGGCAGACGGGGATCTACAAACTGAAATAACCCACGCTGCTGGCGCACTCGCGCCATTTCACACCTCACATCCCGGCTTTGGCCGGGATGTTTTTATTTTCATTCTTACACCTCCGCCTATGGAGGTGATGATCGTGCCTGTAGGGCTCTTTGCCCGTCGCTAAATTTTGCTCCAGTTTGTTGCCAGCAAATCAAGGGAGTAAATAGCACGAGCAGATACGAATCCGCTTCACATGTATTTTTTCGCTGTCAGCATCATCTCGTTTGGACCCCGACGTACAGACACCAAATCCTTAAAGGCAATCTCGGGAAAGCGCTATACCGAAGCATTTATGTGTATTGCAGTGTGAGTAAATGCACGGTGCTAGAACTTAATGTGCAGAGAGATCATGTCCATTTGGTGGTAAGAGCACCGCCGAGCCTGAGTGTTTGAGACTCGATAGGGGTTGTGGAAGGACGAACTGTGATTAGGCTGTTCGCAAACTTTGCCTATCTGAGAAAGAAGAAAAAGTTATGGGGGGGATCTCATCTGGCAAAGAAGATATTTATGGACTCGCTAGAAACGAGTGAAGATATTATTCACAGTTATGTCGGGTATCTGGACAAAGTAGCCGTTCGAGCTCGTAGAGAGCCTCTTCCCCGCAGGCGACGAGTTTTTATTGACTACTTGATAAGTAAATACGATGTTTTGATTAATACCTTTTTATATATACTTAACTCGTCGTGTAGATGAAGTACCGTTTTTTGTCCCCATAGTGATATTTTCTTAATATCATTTAAGTCTGTTAATTTTTTATCAAGGTGGGTTCTCATTATAAAAATAACGTCCTTTCAAAGGGATGGCTTATCGTTTGCTACTTGTTTTTAAATAATAATGATATTGTATTATGCCTATTTGTTTGGGTGTTAATGATTGCGTCAGATATATAAATATGTCTTTTTATTAATAATAAGTTATTTATTCCCTCTGCGGTATTAATCAAAGCGCCTATTTTTTTTCGATATTTAAGTGGTTTCATTTTTCTAAAACGATTCTCACTTGATTTTGATTGTTATTCCTTTATGGCGTGAAAAATAAAAACTGTATTTTCGTATTGTTTACAGCAAGGAAAAAAATATGAATAAACTGAGATTGGCCTCGCTAATTGCGATAAGTCTAGGTATTGGCCTGTGCGGGAATGCTCCTCTGGTTCAGGCGGAGCCTGCGAAAGCCGCTTCTTCCCAAGGCGCCGTTATTCAACGTTCTGACGACTACCCGGTCTGGTGGAAGCAAGCGGTCTTTTATGAGGTCTATCTCCGCTCGTTCAAGGATGGCAACGGAGATGGTATCGGTGATTTCAACGGCTTAATTGAGAAGCTGGATTATTTGCACAACCTTGGCATCGACGCCATCTGGATCACGCCGCATTACGACTCCCCGAATCAAGACAGCGGTTACGACATCCGCGACTATAGAAAAGTCATGGCAGACTTCGGCACGATGGAAGATTTCGATCGGCTTGTCGCTGAAATGAAAAAGCGCAATATGCGCCTGATGATCGATATTGTGTTTAACCATACCAGCGATCAACACCCGTGGTTCCTGAAAAGCAAAGAATCGACCCATAACCCTTATCGCAGCTACTACTTCTGGCGCGAAGGTAAAAATGGCGGCGTTCCGAACAACTATCCGTCGATCTTCAGCGGTTCAGCGTGGGAAAAAGAGGCCAAGACCGACGAATACTATCTTCACTATTTCAGCGTGCATCAGCCGGATCTCGACTGGAGCAACCCGCAGGTGAGAAAAGAGCTGTATGACGTCATGGAGTTTTGGATGTCGAAAGGGGTCTCCGGCATGCGGTTTGACTCTATCAATACCATCTCTAAATGGCCTGACTTCCCGGATCTGAATCAGAAACAACTGGAGTTCGCCGCAGCGACCTATGGTGAGGGGCCGAATGTTCACCGTTATATCCAAGATATGAACGAGCACGTTCTGTCGCATCATAAAGATATGGCGTTCGCCGCTGAAACCTTTGCGGTGCCACCCGAGGGGATGAGAAATTTCGTCGATCAACGGCGCCATGAAATGGATCTGGCATTTATGTTCGAAGCGGTGATGTTCTATCGCTATCCAGGGCAAAGATGGCACTACAAGGGCTGGACGCTGCCGCAGCTGAAAGAAGTGGTAAAACATGAAAACGAATCTGGCGGCGAGTACGGCTGGCTGGCCTTTTTCCTTGGCAACCATGATAACCCGCGCGTGGTTTCCACCCTCGGCGACGATCGCCCGGAATGGCGTGAGCTTTCTGCGAAAGCGCTGGGCACGCTGCTGCTGACGCAGCATGCCACGCCGTTCATCTACCAGGGCGATGAGCTGGGCATGATCAATGCGCCGTTCAATTCAATCGATGACTACCACGATATTGAAACCAAAGCGTTATATGACAGCCTGGTTAAGAGCGGAAAAGTCAAAGAAGACGAATTCCTGAAGAACTATCGCATCACCTCGCGAGAACAGAGCAGAACGCCGATGCAGTGGAGCGCCGAGAAAAACGCGGGCTTCACGACCGGTACGCCTTGGTACACGGTGAACCCGACGTATAAAGAGATCAACGCGGCGAGCGAAGTGGACAATCCGCATTCGGTCTACAACTACTACCGTGACATGATCGCTTTGCGTCACCGCATCCCGGCGCTGGTCTACGGCCAATACGCGGATCTGGATCCGCAGAATCGCGATGTCTTCGCGTATACGCGTACCATGAAGGGCGATCGTTATCTGGTGGTGATCAACTTTAAAGAACATCCGATCGATTACACGCTGCCGGATCATCTGGCGATTGGCGAAACGTTGCTCGAAAGCGGTGAAAAGGCCAAACCCGCAGATAATGCCACCGTGCTCAATCTGCAACCGTGGCAGACAGGGATCTACAAACTGAAATAATGTCGCGATGCGGGTATGGGGTTTATGCCAGACATAGCGCAGCACCTCACATCCCGGCTCAGGCCGGGATGTTTTTTGGCGGAACAGACGTCGGAGTCGGGTGATGCCGAACTTTATTCCAGTCCGGGCATCGAGAGATTACGAAGCGGATAACTCGGGTTGCGTTCATGACGCGCCAGGAAGCGGTAACAGCTCGCGCCCAGCGCCGCGCCGATAAACCAGTTAAAATTGGCCAGCGCATGCCACGACGGCACAAAACCGATAAAAAGACCGATGGCGACTGCGGGGATCAGCGCCAGAATGGCGTTGGGATTGAATCCGCGGCGATACCAGTAGCGCCCCTGCGGGGTTGCGTTAAACAGATCGTCGACGTGTACTTTCCCGCCTTTGATCAGATAAAAATCCGCCAGCAGGATCCCAAACAGCGGGCCAACAAAAGCGGCCAGCACGTCCAGCGTATAGTGGATCAGTTCGGGCGACTGGAAGAGGTTCCAAGGGGTCAGCAGGATCGAACCCACGGCGGCGATCATCCCGCCCGCGCGGAAGCTGATCCGCTGTGGTGAACAGTTGGAGAAGTCGAAGGCCGGCGACACAAAGTTCGCCACAATATTGATACCAATCGTCGCGATAATCATGGTCAGCAGACCCAGCGCAACGGCAACGCCGCTGCCGATGTGGCTCACCGTTTCGATCGGATCGGTAATCATCTTGCCGAACAGCGACTGCGTGCCGGAAACGATCACCACCGTCACGATGGAGAACAGCAGGAAGTTGACCGGCAGCCCCCAGAAATTGCCGCGGCGCACGTCGCGCATGCTCTTGCCGTACCGGGAAAAGTCGCCGAAGTTCAGCAACGGCCCGGAAAAATAGGAGACCACCAGCGCAATGGCGCTAATCATCTGCCACAGCTGCTCGCCCGCGCTCAGCGATTGACTGGACAGCGTGAAGGAGATGCCCTCCCAGCCGGTCTGGTAAACAATCCAACCGGCCAACCCCAACATCACCGCATAGACTGCCGGACCGGCGAAATCGATGAACCGTTTAATCGCCGCCATGCCGTGCCAGAACACCATGGCCTGAAGCAGCCAAAGGGTGCCGAAGCATATCCAGCCGAGAGCCGACAGGCCCAGCCAGTGAGGTTCGGTCAGCGCGATCAGTGAGGGGTAGAACTTCAGCAGCGCCAGCATCAGCGCGTTGGCGGCCAGATAAGTTTGTATACCGTACCAGGCGAAGGCAATCAGTCCGCGGATCACCGCCGGGATATTCGCGCCGAAAACCCCGAAGGCCTGACGACAAATGACGGCATAGGGGACGCCGCTCATCTGGCTGGGTCTGGCGATCAGATTGGCGCACAGCTGAACAATGCCGATACCGGCCAGTAGACAGACCAGCACCTGCCAGCTGGCAAGCCCCAGCGTAAAGAAACTGGCCGCGACGACGTAGCCACCCATACTGTGCACGTCGGACATCCAGAAAGAAAAAATGTTATACCAGGACCAGTTCTGCGACCGTACCGGCGCGAGATCCTCATTGCATAACCTGGGGCTGTAGTCTGTCCGCACGGTGCGGTTCGATGAGGTATTTTCTGGCATGGAATCTGCTCCTTTGGATAACCTAACGTCAACGTCACTCGATGGTGTATACGAAAGGTGTTTTGCAGGATTCAGGCCATGATCTGTTTTTTGTATACAATAAATGACAATTGCGGTGTACGATTTAGCCATGAAATGGTAATGGGATAACGTGATGAACTATACCTATGGTCTTGAAGATAAAACGCTTTCTCAGCAAAAAGACGAAGTGATTTATCACGCATTGCTGAATGCGATTGTGGAACACCAGCTGCTGCCGGGCACCAAATTACCTGAAGAAGCATTGGCGGACGTCTTTGGCGTAAGCCGAACTGGTATTCGCAAGGTGCTGCAGCGTCTTGCCGCAGTGCAAATGATCAACCTGGCGCCCAAGCGTGGTGCACAGGTCGCCACGCCTTCGGTGGAAGAAGCGCAGCAGATCTTCCGAACCCGCAGTCTGCTGGAGTGCGCCAACCTGCCGCAGGTGGTGGCGCATTGCCAGCCGAGCCACTGCGCGGCGCTGGAAAAGGGCGTGCAGGCGGAGGATCAAGCTCATCAGGATCAGAACGGCGCGGAGGCGATCCGTCTGTCCGCCGCGTTTCACATTCAGTTGCAGGCCATCTCCGGCAATGCAGTATTGACCGGCATGGTGTCTCAGCTCACGCTGCGATCGTCGCTGGTGATTGCCGCCTATGGCGCACCGTGGCCGCAGGGGTGTCGCTGTCACGATCATCAGCGGTTGATTGCCCTGCTGAGGGACAAAAATACGGCGGCGCTCACGTCGGAAATGCAGCGCCATTTCGATGACATCACCGCCCATCTGCGATTCGATCGTGACGATAGCGTCGCGCCGGATTTCTCCCGCTTGTTCGGTCATCTCAACGGGGACGTGAAAGCATGAGCGGCTGTGTGATTCAGGTCATCAACCCGAACACCAGCCGGGAAATGACGGAGACCATCGGTGCAGCGGCCCGGCGAGCGGCGCACCCGGACACCGAAATCCGGGCCGTGTGCCCGTCTCACGGCGCCCCATCGATAGAAGGACATGTCGATGAAGCCATCGCGGCCCTCGGCGTGCTGGAGCAGATCCAACAAGGCAAGGCGCAAGGCGTGCACGGTCACGTTATCGCCTGCTTCGGCGATCCGGGTCTGCTGGCCGCGCGCGAGCTGGCGGCCGCGCCGGTCGTCGGCATTGCCGAAGCCGCGATGCATATGGCGACGTTGGTGGCGACGCGCTTTTCTATCGTCACCACGTTGCCGCGGACGCTGATCATCGCGCGACACCTGCTGCATCAGTATGGCTTTGAACGCCACTGCGCCGCGCTGCATGCCATCGACCTTCCGGTGCTGGCGCTGGAAGACGGACAGGGATTGGCGCAACAGAAAGTGCGTGAACAGTGTATACAAGCAAAACAAAAGGATGGATCCGGCGCCATTGTGCTGGGCTGCGGCGGCATGGCGGATCTGGCCGTTGAATTGACGCGTGAGCTCGGGATCCCGGTGATCGACGGCGTCAGCGCCGCGGTCAAACTGGTTGAATCCTTGGTCGGGATGGGGCTGACCACCAGCAAATACGGCGACCTCGACTATCCGCTGCTCAAACCGCTGACCGGCCCGTTCAGCCAGCTGCGCTGACGCCGGTTACATCTCCTCAGCCACAGAAAAGAGAACTCAGCATGAAGACAGTGACGCAAGCGTTGCGGGAAGGTCGGGACTATCCGCGCGACCTGACAGGTTATGCGGGCCAGCCGCCGCACGCCCAGTGGCCGGGACGCGCGCGTATCGCGGTGCAGTTTGTCCTCAACTATGAAGAAGGCGCGGAGAGTCACGTGCTGCACGGCGATGCAGGCTCCGAGCAGTTTCTGTCCGATATCATCGGCGCGGCCAGTTACCCGGACCGCCATATGTCGATGGACTCGTTATATGAGTACGGTTCTCGCGCCGGTTTCTGGCGCATTCACGCGGAGTTTCAGCGTCGCGGTCTGCCGCTGACCGTGTTCGGCGTGGCGATGGCGCTGGCGCGTAATCCGGCCGTCGTGGCGGCGATCGCGGCGGCGAATTACGACGTAGTCTGCCACGGCTGGCGGTGGATCCACTATCAGGACACGCCGCTGGAGATTGAACGCCAGCATATGGCCCAGGCCGTGGAGACGATGACGGCGCTGTTCGGCCGCCCGCCGCTGGGCTGGTATACCGGTCGCGACAGCCCAAACACGCGTCGGCTGGTGGTGGAACACGGCGGCTTCCAGTATGACAGCGACTATTATGGCGACGATCTGCCGTTCTGGATGCCTGTGGCGGGGGATGACGGCGCGGCCCAGCCGCACCTCATCATCCCTTATACGCTGGAGGCCAACGATATGCGTTTCGCCTCGCCGCAGGGGTTTAACTGTGGGGACCAGTTCCTGACCTACCTGAAAGATAGTTTTGATGTGCTGTATGAAGAAGGGGAAACGGCGCCGAAGATGATGTCGATCGGCATGCACTGTCGGCTGCTGGGACGGCCGGGGCGCTTCCGCGCGTTGCAGCGTTTCCTCGATTACGTACAGCAGCACGACCAGGTGTGGATTTGTCGTCGTCAGGATATCGCCGATCACTGGCGTCAGCACCATCCCTATCGGGGTTGATGCCGCCCTCGCCAAGAGATAAAAAAGGCCGCTTAGATCATCGCGGCCTGTCTTCATCACAAGGCTCCCCGGCGCGTTTACGTCATCAGGCTGACGTGGGCGGCCACGATGCGCCACCCCTGCTCGGTACGGATCCAGGTTTGCATCTGGCGACCCACCTTTTCTGAATGCGCCCGACGAAACTCAGTGCTGGCGACGGCCATATCCCGGCCGTAGCTGGTGATCTCCGTATTGTGCAACTGACGGTCGAGTCCGGCTGACGGACGGGCGGCGCGAAACGCCCGGATCTGCTCAATGCCGTACAGGTTCTCGGACGCGCCGTAGCGCACGGTGCGCGCATCGTGCCAGAACAGGGCGTCGAGTTCTTCGACGTCGTTGCCGGTCAGCGCTTTTTCGTAGCGGTAGAAGGCGGCGCTGACCTCTTCCAGGACGTCGGGCAGGTTGATGTCGTTGAGCTGCAACATGTCTGATTCCTTGCGTTTCAGAGCGGTAAGGGGATGACGGCATGCGTGATGCCTTGCTGTTCCAGTCGTCGGGCCGCGCGCAGCGCAATGTCTTCGCGCCACGGCGCGGCAATCAGTTGAACGCCGATGGGCAGCCCGGAGTCGGTGAGCAGCGGCACGGTCACGACCGGCAGACCGACGAATGAAATCGGCTGCGTGAGCATGCCCATGCTGGCGCGAATAGGCAGATCCACGCCGTTAATGCTCATCGTTTCCTGACCGATCAACGTCGCCGAGCAGGGCGTTGCCGGGGCAATCAACAGGTCGGTGTGTTCGAACAGCGACAGGACTTTCCGGCGGAAGTGGTCGCGGAATCGCTGAGCCTGCACGTACCACGTCGCCGGGATCATCGCGCCGGCCAGCAGGCGTTCGCGCGAATGCGGTTCGAACTGATCCGGTACGTTTCGCAGCGCGGGCAGGTACTGATTCCCGCCCTCGCTGGCGGAGATCAGGAAAGCGGCCGTGCGGGCCAGCGCGGCATCGTCGATCAACACGTTATCATCCGCCCCCAGCGCCCGGGCGACCCGCAGTACGGCGGTTTTCGCGTGTTCGTCGCACCAGTCGGCGAAATAGCCCGCCAGAATTCTGGCGCGTATTGGCTGCGCGTCATCATCCAGCGCGGTCGAGCAGTCCAGCGACGAACGCGGCGTTTGAAAACGATCGTGAGCGTCGATGCCTTGCAGTAGATCAAACACCTGCGCCAGATCCTCGGTATTGCGCGCCATCGGGCCGATGTGATCGAGACTGGCGACGAAGGGCTGCGCGCCGCGGCGAGACAGGCGACCAAAGGTCGGCTTAAGCCCGAAAATGCCGCACAGCGATGAAGGGACGCGAATGGATCCGTTAGTGTCGCTGCCGAGCGCGAAGGTCACCAGCCCGGCCGCGACCGCCGCCGCCGAACCGCCGGAGGAGCCGCCCGCGATGCGGTTGACGTCATGCGGGTTCCGCGTCGCGCCATAGTGGGTGTTCTCCGTCGTGAAGCCATAGGCGTAGGCATCCATGTTCAACAGCCCCGACAGCAGCGCGCCCTGAGCGCTTAGCCGGCAGACGGCGTAGGCATCCTGCGTGGCGGGGGGACGCTGGCTAAACAGCTTCGCTCCCGCCAGCGTGGTTTCGCCTGCCACGTCGAACAGATTTTTAACCGCATACGGCACGCCGGTCAGCGTGGGCAACGCGGCACCGTCGCGGCGTTGTTGATCGCGCTGCGCGGCCTCTTCCAGCATGCGCGTTTCGGTGACACGGGTGTAAGCATTGAGCTGGGGATTGCGCTCGGCAATGTGCGCCAGCGTCTGTCGGGCAATGTCCTGCGCGGACAGTTCGCCGCGCTCTTGCAGCGTCTGAATCTCATTAATGGAATAGCTGCCGGGGTGACGTGTCGTACTCATAACCGATAAACCCCCGCAATTTCTTCACGTTCGTCCAGCGGAAAGGCCATCAGCGGCAACGCCATATCGGCGATGCGGCTGAACTGTCGCTGCAATTCCTCGCGGCGGGCGGGATCCAATTCCAGCGCCAGTAATGTTTCCATTTGCCGCAGATAGTCGGCCAGCGCGGCGTCATCAAGTTTCATCTCACTCATGGTTCCCTCTGTCATTCTCTTGGTCGCGGTCTTATCGGTTTAGAAGCCGAGGGCGCTGCCGTTGCTGCGCGGGTCGAACGCCCCTTCGAGCATACCGTTAGTATGGCGCACGATGGCGCCTGCGTGTCCGACGCTCTCGCTGAAGTCGGGCAGCATCTCCACCTCATGGCCCAGACCGCGTAGCGTATCGACGGTGGCGGCCGTGAAGCGGTCCTCCAGCTTCAGACTGTCGGAGGTTTGTCCCCAGGTGCGGCCCAGCAGCCAGCGCGGCGCGGCGATGGCTTGCTGTAGCGGCAGTCCCTGCACTACGTGGCGGATAAACAGCGCCGCCTGCGTTTGCGGCTGGCCGTCGCCGCCCATCGATCCGTAGACCATCGTCCTTCCGTCAGACAGCCGTGCGGCGGCCGGATTCAGAGTGTGAAACGGCTGTTTTCCCGGTTCCAGCGCCAGCAGATGCTGCGGATCGAGGCTGAACGAGGCGCCCCGGTTCTGCCAGACGATACCGGTTTCCGGCAGTACCACGCCGCTGCCGAATTCGTGATAGAGGCTCTGAATAAAGGAAACCGACAATCCGCTGGCGTCGCATACGCCCATCCACACGGTATCGCCGGGGCCTTTGCCTTCTCCCCAAGGCGCGGCGACGCCGGTATCAACCCGGGCGCTCAAGGCGTCCAGCACATCGGCGCTGAGCAGAACGGGGATATCCTGCGTGACGTGTCTGGGATCCGTGATGTAGGCATCGCGCAGTTCAAACGCCAGCTTGGTGGCTTCGACGATGCGGTGGATCGTTTGCGCATCGTTGAGATCGGCCATGTCTAGCCGGTCGGCGATCCCGAGGATCGCGAGTGACACCAGCCCTTGCGTCGGCGGCGCCAGGTTGAAAATCTCGCCCTGACTGTGGGCCAACCTCAGCGGCGCGACGCGTTTGGCGCGGTAGTTAGCCAGATCGTCTCGGGTTACCGGCATACCTATCTGCGCCATGGCTGCCGCCAGCGTATCGGCCAGCGCGCCGCGATAAAAACTGTCCAGACCGTCTTGCGCCAGCTGCGTTAGCGTGCGGGCAAGATCGGACTGAACGAAGCGGCTGCCGGGGGAAGGGGGGCGACCGTCCGGCAAGAAGACGCGGCGGAATTCGGCGTTGGCGCTGAGGGCGTCAACATGCTGCGTGAGCGCGTCCGACTGCGAGGGCGTGACGGGAATACCGTGTTCGGCGTAGCGGATCGCGTCGGCCAGCAGCCGCTTCAGCGGCAGTGATGTTCCGCCCAGTTGGTCGGCGTAGCGCAGTGCTTCCTGCCACCCGCCGACGGTGCCCGCCACGGTGATGGCGGCGTTGGGACCGCGATGAGGAATGCGCGCCATTCCGTCATACATTGCGCGGTTGGCCAGCGAGCCAGCCGGTCCGCTGGCGTCGATGGCTATGGGGTCGCCCTGCGGCGGCACGATAAGCCAGAAACCGTCTCCGCCCAGACTGTTCATGTGCGGATAGACGACGGCGATGGTGGAGGCGGCGGCGACCATCGCTTCAATCGCATTGCCGCCCTCCCGCAAAACGGCCTGAGCGGAAGCGCTGGCCAGGTGATGTGGCGTCACCGCCATGCCGGCGGGCGCGATATTACTGTGCATCATCTAAAAGATTCCCATTGCCAGGGGGCAAGGCTCCGGCGCTCAACGTCGGCGAGTGATAAAGCACAGGCCAGACGTCGTGCCGTAAGGGGGCCCACGGATAATCGACTCAAGATAAAAGCAAAAAGCATTCCACTCTTTTTCCTCTTGCCGTTCTCGTGAAGAGGTGTGCTAAGGTGCAGCGATACCGTAAATGGATGAAACGAAAGTTACAGAGGCAGGTATGAAGCAGATTGATGAACGGCTACGCAGCCACTTTGATGCGCTTTCCCCTCAGGAGCGGCGGGTCGCGGAGTTCATTTTCGATCACCTCAACGACCTGATCAGCTACAACAGCGCGGAGCTGTCGCGGCTGTGCGGCGTCTCCAAAGCGACCGTCAGCCGCCTATTTCGTCGTCTCGGCTATCCTAGCTACCGCGAAATGCGCGATGAGCTGCGCACGCTGCGTCAAAGCGGCATGCCGTTGGCCGACAACCGCGATGCGGTACAGGGGAATACCCTGCTGGCGCGTCACTATAAGCAGGAAATGGCGAACCTGACCCAGTGGGTTAATCAGATCGATGCGGGGCAGTTCGGCGCGGTGATTGCCGCGCTCCAGCAGGCCCGGCGCGTCTGCCTGATCGGGCTGCGCAACAGCTACCCGGTGGCGCTGCATCTGCGTCAACAGCTGTTACAGGTGAGGCCCCAGGTCTGTCTTTTGGCGCAGCCGGGGCAGACGTTGGCGGAAGAGCTGGCCGACTTGAGTCCAGAGGATGTTGTGATCGTGGCCGCGTTCCGCCGCCGTCCACGGCTGATGCCGTCTTTGCTCGCCCAATTAAAGGAAAAACAGATCCCGGTGCTGCTGCTGTGCGAGCCGCAGGCCCACCGTCTGCAACCGCTGGCGACCTGGACGCTGAGCGCGCCGTTGGACAGCGTCTCCGCCTTCGACAGCTACGCCTCCGCGATGGGGTTGGTCAACTTGCTGAGCAACGCGTTGCTGCACGAAATGTTGCAGGACGGGCGTCAGCGCATCCATCACATCGCCGATCTGTATCAGCAACTGGATGAGCTGGAGCAGCGTTAGGCGAAGTGTTGTCTCAACGTGTGAATGCCGTTGGCGGGGCGCAGCGCCGCTTGTCGGGCATGAATAAACGGCAACCTACGTCGATATTTCAGGTACACCGCCTACCGGCGTCACTCCGACAGCCTATGGCCGCCCCCCTGACGTCAACGCCTTGGAACGTTCGTGACGTTTTGCATAATCCATGATGGCGGTAATGTCGTCATGCCGCCTGCCTACCGCCATCGTTAACACTACGGGACATCCGTAATGCTTTGAATAACTCATGATGCCGGCAATGTCGTCACTCCGCCTGCGTCTGGCCGCCCCCCTGACGTCAACGCCTTGGAACATTCGTGATGTTTTGCATAACCCATGATGGCGGTAATGTCGTCATGCCAAAGGGAGATGTAGGTCGCGGCAAGCGATGAGCCGGCTTTCAGCACCAGAATAGTGCTGTTGCTCTCTTGCAGTGCATTGTTTCAGTGCGAGCATCGCTGTCTTCTCTTCGCCGTTTCCGCGATGCGTCTCCTCGCCCATGCTGGCAGAAAGACGATTTATAGGAAGGTCTGCGCTTTTTTCTGCCGCTCATCTCACCACGCTGACAACCTCATTATTGGCATATATCTTGCTCGGTTATTTGTAACGATAGTTTCATTAGTGTTTGTTGAGAATCTTTTGTTTCATATTGGCGAACCAGGAGCAGAGCGATGGATATCAGAAAAGGTTTCTTGGCCGTGGTCAGCGCGGCGCTGTTTTTCGTACAGTCTGGGCATGCTCTGGCAGACCAGCTGCAAGACATTGAAAAGCGCGGTGTACTACGCGTCGCCGTACCGCAGGACTTCCCGCCGTTCGGCTCGGTCGGCACGGATCTTCAGCCGCAGGGCTACGATATCGACATAGCCCGTTATCTGGCCAGCGAGATGAAACTAAAGTTGCAGCTGGTGCCCGTGAGCAGCGCCAACCGTGTCCCTTATCTGCAAACCAACAAGGTGGATCTGGTGATCTCCAGCCTGGGTAAAAACGCCGAGCGCGAAAAGGTGATCGACTTTACTCGCGCCTACGCGCCGTTTTTCCTGGGCGTGTTCGGACCGAAAGACGGCGACCTCGCCAATCCTCAAGCGCTCGCGGGCAAAAGCGTGGGCGTCACCCGCGGCGCGGTGGAAGATATGGTGTTGACCGCCATCGCGCCGAAAGAGGCGCAGCTGAAACGCTATGAGGACAATAACACCACGCTGTCGGCTTACCTGTCCGGACAGGTGCAGTACATTGCGACCGGTAACCTGGTGGTCGCGGCCATCGCCGCGCAGACCCCGACGAAAGCGCCGGTGGCGAAATTCATGCTGAAAGATTCGCCGTGCTTTATCGGCCTGAAAAAAGGCGAACCCGCATTGAAAGAGAAGGTCAATGCGCTGATTGAAAAGGCGGTAAAAGACAACACGCTGAACGGCCTGTCGCAGAAGTGGCTGAAAGCGCCGCTACCCGCCAATCTGGGCGCATGAGGGTAACGCATGACCTATCAGCTTGATTTTGCCGCGCTGTGGCCTTACTGGCCGGAGATGCTGGCCGGTTTGTGGGTCACCGCGCAACTGACGGTGCTGGCCACGGTCGGCGGCATCGCCATCGGCATCTGCGGCGCCGCGCTGCGCTGCGGCAAGCCAAACGTGCTGAGCTGTCTGTGGGGTGTTTACGTGGAGGTCATACGCAACACTCCCTTCGTCGTGCAGCTGTTCTTTATCGTGTTCGGACTGCCGGGGCTGGGGTTGAAGTTGACCGCAGGCGAGGCGGCGCTGATCGCCATGCTGGTGAATCTCGGGGCCTACAGCACCGAGATCATCCGCGCGGGCATTCAGGTGACGCCGAAAGGGCAGTGGGAAGCCTGCCGGGTGCTGGGGTTGACGCGCACGCAGACGTTTCTGCGGGTGATTTTGCCGCCTGCGCTGCAACGGATTTATCCGGCGCTGGTCAGCCAGTGCATCATCGTCATGCTCGGCTCTTCGGTGGTATCGCAGGTGTCGTACGAAGAGCTGACCTTCGCCGCCAATCTGATCCAATCTCGCACCTTCTTAAGCTTTGAGGTGTATCTGGTCACTACGCTCCTGTATCTGGCGTTGTCGCTGCTGATGCGCCAACTGCTGATGATGTTGGGGCGCCGTTTTCTGGGAACGCAGGGCGCATGATGAACTTTACCGACTGGGATATCGTACGCAACTTGCTGCTGGCGGGCCGCTGGACGGTGCTGCTGTCGCTGACCGCTTTCTTCGGCGGCGCGTTGGTGACGCTGCCGCTGTTGCTGCTGCGTCTAACCCGCCGTCCCTGGCCGCTGCGGATGACCCGTGCTTACGCCAACCTGTTTCAGGGCACGCCGCTGCTGATGCAGCTGTTCCTCGCCTTCTTTGGTCTGGGCCTGTTCGGCATCGACGTCAGTCCGTGGGGGGCCGCCGCGCTGGCGCTGACGCTGTTCACCAGCGCGTTTCTGGTGGATATCTGGCACGGCAGCGTATTGGCGCTGCCGCGCGGCCAGTGGGAAGCCTCGCGCTGTCTGGGGCTGAGCTTCTGGCAGACCTTAAGCCGGGTCGTCGCGCCGCAGGCGATGCGTATCGCCATCGCCCCGACGGTCGGCTTCTCTGTGCAGGTGATTAAAGGCACGGCGTTGGCGTCCATCATCGGCTTCGTCGAACTGACCAAGGCCGGAACCATGCTGAACAACGTCACCTATCAGCCTTTCAAGGTGTTCGGACTGGTGGCGCTCGGCTACTTCCTGCTGTGTTATCCGCTGTCTTACTACAGCCGCTATCTGGAGAAAAAATTCAATGCCGCTCATCACCATTAATCAGGTGCATAAGTTTTACGGTCAAAACCACGTGTTAAAGGGCGTGGACCTGGACGTCGAGATGGGCGAGGTGATCTCAATCATCGGGCGAAGCGGCTCGGGTAAAAGTACGCTGCTGCGTTGCATAAACGGACTGGAAGGCTATCAGGAAGGCAGTATCAAGCTCGGTGGCATGACCATTACCGACCGGGAGTCTCAGGCGCGCGAGATCAGCCGTTCCATCGGCATGATTTTCCAGAATTTCAACCTGTTCCCGCATATGACCGCGCTGGAAAACGTGATGCTGGCGCCTCGGTTGGTGCTGGGCAAAAGCGCGGCGGAGTGTCGTCGTCTGGGCGAGCAGGTGCTGGACAAAGTCGGGCTGGGTGAACGTCGGGACTACTATCCCGCCAATCTTTCCGGCGGACAGCAGCAGCGCGTGGCTATCGCCCGTGCATTGGCGATGAATCCCAAAGTGCTGTTGTGTGACGAGATTACGTCGGCGCTGGATCCGGAGCTGGTGGGTGAGGTGCTTAAGGTGCTGGAACAGCTGGCGGCGGAGGGCATGACGCTGATTTTGGTGACCCACGAGATGAATTTTGCCCGCGAGGTCGGCGACCGCGTGGTGTTCATGCATCAGGGCACCGTGTGGGAGCAGGGCGAAGGGTGCCGCCTGTTCGCCCAACCGCAGACCCCGGAACTGAAACAGTTTATCGCTTCTGTGCGCGGGCTGACGGAAGCCTGACGCGCGACGAAGCCGTTGCGGCGGACGTTGCCGCCGATTTCTCCGACCAATGCGTCAACGCACACCATGAATCAAGGACATCAGGAGTTCACCACTATGCAAAGCGAACTGTTCGCTCAAATTAACCCGCCTCATCGTCTGCTGATGGGGCCGGGTCCGATTAACGCCGATCCCCGCGTTCTCCGGGCGATGTCCAGCCAGTTAATTGGCCAGTATGACCCGGTGATGACCGGTTACATGAATCAGGTTATGGCGCTGTATCGGCAGCTATTCCGCACCGAAAACCGCTGGACGATGCTGGTGGACGGCACTTCGCGATCGGGTATTGAGGCCGTGCTGGTTTCGGCCATCCGCCCCGGCGATCGCGTATTGGTGCCGGTCTTCGGCCGTTTCGGCCACCTATTGTGCGAGATCGCCCGCCGCTGCCGCGCCGACGTGCATACGATTGAGGCGCCGTGGGGCGAAGTCTTCATGCCCGATCGCATCGAAGAGGCCGTCAAATGCGTCAAACCGCGTCTGCTGCTGACCGTTCAGGGCGACACCTCGACGACAATGCTGCAACCGCTCAACGAACTGGGCGATATCTGCCGGCGTCACGGCGTGCTGTTCTACACCGACGCGACCGCGTCTTTTGGCGGTAATCCGCTGGAGACCGACGCCTGGGGGCTGGACGGGGTATCAGCCGGTTTGCAGAAGTGCCTCGGCGGTCCGTCCGGCAGTTCGCCGGTGACGATCAGCGAACGGATGGCCACGGCGATCCGTCAGCGCAAATGCGTGGAGCAGGGGATCCGCACCGACGATCATCAGGATGGCGATGAGGAGATGGTCTACTCCAACTACTTCGATCTCGGCATGATCATGGACTACTGGGGACCTGAGCGGCTGAACCACCACACCGAAGCGACCAGTATGCTGTTCGCCGCCCGCGAGTGCGCCCGCATTATTCTGGAAGAAGGGCTGGACACCTGCATCGCCCGCCATGCGTTGCACGGGCAGGCGCTGCTGGCCGGGATCGAAGGCATGGGCCTGCAAGCCTATGGCGATCCGGCGCATCGCATGAACAACGTCTTGGGCGTGACGATCCCCGAGGGGATCCACGGGGAGGCCGTGCGTAAGCTGCTGCTGGACGATTTCGCCATCGAGATCGGCACCTCTTTCGGCCCGTTGCAGGGCAAGATCTGGCGGATCGGCACGATGGGTTACAACGCCCGCAAAGACTGCGTCATGCAGACGCTGACCGCGCTGGAAGCCGTGCTGAACCGGCTGGGTTTCCGCTCGGTGCAAGGCGCGGCGTTGCAGGCCGCATGGGATGTCTACGCTCGCCAGCAGGCGTCGGCATGAATCCCGTCGCGATGACGGCTGCGGAGGCGTTCGACGCCGCACGGCAGGTCATGGATCGCTGTGATGCGCTGGCGGAAATTTCCGAAAGCGCAGGCCAACTGACGCGGGTCTATCTGTCACAAGAGCATCTGCGCGCCAATCAGGTGGTAGGCGAGTGGATGCGAGCGGCGGGGATGCGCGTCTGGCAGGACAGCGTGGGCAATATCTGCGGCCGCTATGAGGGTGAGACGGCGAACGCCCCGGCGCTGTTGCTCGGCTCGCATCTGGACACGGTCCGCAACGCCGGTCGTTACGACGGCATGTTGGGGGTGATCTGCGCGCTGGAAACCGTCCGCTACCTGCATCAGCGCCACATTCGGCTGCCGGTGGCGCTGGAGATCGTGGGCTTCGGCGACGAAGAGGGGACACGGTTCGGCATCACCCTGCTGGGCAGTCGCGGACTGACCGGCACCTGGCCGGCGGAGTGGCTGGCGTGCCGGGATGCTGACGGCGTTTCCGTGGCGCAAGCCCTGACGGAGGCTGGATTATCTCGCGACGCGATCGGGGAGGCGGCACGCGCGCCGAGCGATATTCTGGCCTATCTGGAATTGCATATCGAGCAGGGGCCGTGTCTGGAGCAGGCGGGACTGGCGCTGGGCGTGGTGACGGCGATCAACGGGGCACGGCGGTTGAACTGCGCATTTTTGGGCCACGCCGGCCACGCAGGCACGGTGCCGATGGGCCAGCGACAGGATGCGCTGGCGGCGGCGGCGGCCTGGATGACGCAGGTAGAAGCGCTGACGCAGTCGGGCGATCCGCATCGGGTCGCGACCGTGGGGACGTTGCAATGTTTGCCGGGGGCGGCCAACGTCATCCCCGGCGAGGTCAGACTGACGCTGGATATCCGCGGACCGGAAGATGCGGCGCTGGAGGCCTTGCTAAGTCGTTTGCTGGCGACGGCGGAGGAGATAGCGGCGCGGCGCGGATGTCGGTTCAGCGCGGAGGAGTACTATCGAATTCCCGCCACGCGCTGCGACGCCGGGCTGCAGGCGATGTTGTCCGACGCCGTGACGACGGTGCAGGGAAAGGGCCTGTCGCTACCCAGCGGTGCGGGGCATGACGCGATTGCTATCGCCGAACGTTGGCCGGTAGGCATGCTGTTTGTGCGCTGTCGCGGCGGCGTTAGCCATCATCCTGATGAGTCAGTGCTTACTGACGACGTGGCGCAGGCGTTGCAGGCGCTACTGTTGACGGTGCAGAGCGTCGCACGCGACGGCGGGAAGTCAGCGCGTAGCCAATCTCGGGAGAGGAGTGCGTAAAAGGGACCGCATCGCGTCCGGCGGACGCTCTGTGCTCTGAAACGAGAACGCGCGAGCCGGTCCTGTTTGCGGCGCGCGAGGTTTTCGCGAATGGCGACTCGTGTCTACTGTCCGCTCTTCTGTCTATCCTGCTATCTCTTCGTCGGCGGCGGCAGGACATGCGCATTCGACGTCACGGCGGATGGCTGAGAAGTCAGCGCTGACTAACTTCTCGGGGCAGGGGGGGAGACGCGCTACAGGTCGAACTTGTCCGCGTCGCGCCAGGCTGGGAATGCTTCCCGATAGGCCTGTAACGCTTCCAGCGACAGCTCCGCATCCAAACGCGCGGGCTGATTTTCCGGGGCGCTGGCCAGCATCTGACCCTGCGGACCGAGGATCGCGCTGTCACCCTGATAGCCGTGGCCGTTGGCGTCGGTGCCGACGCGGTTGCAGCCCGCCACATAGCTCTGATTTTCAATCGCACGAGCCGTGAGCAGCGTCTTCCAGTGATGCGCGCGCGGCGTCGGCCAGTTAGCCACATACAGCAGCAGGTCGTAATCTTGCTGGTTGCGCGCCCAGACCGGGAAGCGCAGGTCGTAGCAGATCAACGGCATGATGCGCCAGCCGCGCCACTCGACGACCAGCTTTTTCGTGCCCGCCTGATAATACTGATGCTCGTCCGCCATGCGGAACAGGTGTCGCTTGTCGTAGCGATACAGCGCGCCGTGCGGATCGGCGAACAGAAACCGGTTCGCCGCGCCTTTTGGGGTTTGCACCGCCACGCTGCCGCCGATGAGCGCATTGGTACGCTGCGCCCACTGGCAGAGCCACGCTTCCACCACCGACTGCTCCAGGCTGTGTTCGGCAGCTTCCATCGCGAATCCGGTGGTGAACATCTCTGGCAACAGAATGAGATCACGCCCCGTAATGCTCTCCAGCAACGCGTCGAAGTGGCTCAGGTTGGCGGGGCCATCCATCCATGCCAAGGGTTGCTGCAATAGGGTGATTTTCAAAGTCGACATAGGCGCTCCGCAGCGGCATCCAACGTTGATTCCTGTTTGGCAAAACATAACCGAATCAACGTATGGGGGAAAGGGTCTGCGCAGAAAACCGACAGCGGAATGGCGGCGACGCCGACATGTTCGGTCATCCAGCGGCAGAAGCTCACGTCATCCTGCGTCGAGATCGCTTTGTAGTCCGCCAGCAGGAAGTAGGTGCCCTGACACGGCAACAGCTCAAAGCGGCTGGTCGACAGCGCATTGACGAAACGATCTCGCCGCGCTCGGTAAAACGCAGGCAGTTCGCGCCAGTGTTCCGGATGTTCCCGCAGCATATCGGCAATCGCTAGTTGTGCGGGCGTGTTGACGGCGAACGTCAGATACTGATGAATTTTGCGCAGTTCGGCGCTGATAGGCGCGGGCGCTACGCAGTAACCGACCTTCCAGCCGGTCATATGAAACGTTTTGCCGAAGGACGAGACGGCGACGGCCCGCTGACGAAGTTTGGGATGCGCCAATACGCTGGCATGGCCTTGCGGGTCGAAGCAGATATGCTCGTAAACTTCATCGCTCAGCACGTAAATTTCGCGTTCTGCAATTGCCTGCCACAGAGCATTGAAATCCGATGCTTGCCAGACGGTGGCGGAGGGGTTGTGCGGCGTGTTGAGTATCACCAGCCGAGTTTTATCGCTCAGCAGTTCGGCGAACTGCGCCCAGTCCACCTGGAAGCCGGGCGGCTGTAGCGCCAGACGTTTCACCACGCCGCCAGCCAATTCGATGGCTGGCGCATAGCAGTCATAACTGGGGTCGAAGCAAATCACCTCGTCGCCCTGGCGCACCAGCGCGCTAATGGCGGCGAACAGGGCTTCCGTCGCGCCAGCCGTCACCGTGATTTCCTGGTCGGCGTCCGGTTCCCAGCCATATAGCTGACCGGTTTTTTCCGCGATGGCCTGTCTCAGCGGCGCGACGCCGGTCATCGGCGCGTATTGATTGGCTCCCTGACTGACGTGAAAGGCCAGACGCTCTTGCAGATAGGAGGGGCCATCGAAATCAGGGAACCCCTGCGACAGGTTGATCGCCTGATGTTTCTGCGCCAGCGCGCTCATCTGACTGAAGATCGTCGTGCCGAGAGAAGGAAGTTTACTTTGGGGGATTAGCGCCGCGCTCATGACTGAAAACAACTCCTGCAAACTTGTAGAGCTAGCCAATATATCACGCTGTCAGTAATTGGCAATCAAGACGTTTGAACGTCTATATGGCTAAATAAGCTAACGCATGGAAACCGCAAAGCAGACTTATCGTATTGATATGTGGTGCTAATACTGTTTGAAATCGTTTTTAAACTAGTGAGCGATAAAGGAGGACAGCAACAAGGCATAAACAATCCTGAGGATCAGGAACGCCAGTGCGCACGCTGGCTATTTGGCAGTAAAACAACATAAGGACATATTTGTTTATGAATACCGTAATGAAAAATGTAGATATGATCGATTTTGGCACACGCCAATCCCTTCGAAATCTCGACGTGTTATCAGGCTCATTGGCACCCTATGGACAGGCCATTTCCAGGGTGAAACGATTACCCGAATATTTATTGGCTCATCTCCCTCTCCGTTTGGATTCGACGTCCTGTCGGGCCGTCAACGATTTATCCTCAGCGCTACAGGCTGGTGTACGAACGATGCTGGCCGCGAGTCTTCCGCGTCATTTTCTCCAGTCGGTGTTGCCGATGACGGCGCAGAGCTATGGCACCACGACGGCGGAACCGACCACTTGCGCCTGCAATCGTGATATTACGTTGGGCGAGCTGCCTAAAATCGCGCCAAAGGTCGGTGAAGACAAACTGATGACGTACCTGAAGGCCTTTAATGACGGCTTCGCGAAATATGGGATGACGACATGCAGGGAGAAATCGCATTTCCTCGCGCAGTGTTGCCACGAAAGCCTCGGTTTGGTGTACACCTCGGAGATCAACGGGAGCCAAAAAAGTTACGCGCCGTGGTATGGACGTGGACTGATTCAGTTGACCTTCGAAAAGAACTATCGCGCTTATGGCAGCGCCGTGGGGGAGGATGTTTATTCCAGCGAAGACAACCGAAATAAACTGACCACCTATCCGCACTGTGTGCAATCCGCTTTTTGGTTTTATATGGATTACGGCAACCAGAATCTGAATCGTTACGCCAAAAAAGATGACTTCAATATGATCACGGCCAGAATCAATGGCGGGTTCGATGGTTATGACGACCGCTTGAGCTATTTTGATAAGGCGAGTGAAGTGCTGAAGTGTGGGCATCTTAACCAATTGAGAAAGTCGAACGGATTCACTTTCGAAGAGAGCGGAATTTATAACAACAAGGTGTATGCGTACAGTTGGGCGCGTTATCACGATCCGCTCAGCAAGGAACAGGGGACGCGTAAAGACAAGGCCGAAGCGCTGGTGGCTTATAAAAGGGCGTTGACGTTATATCAGGCCGCGAAGGACACCGCCAAGGTCAGCGCGATTCAAACGCGAATAGCTAATTTGAGTTAACACGCAGGGGCTGATTCAGACCCTTTTTTTATGCCCGGCTCAACCATACGCTACAGGTGAATAGCGTGACGTCTGCGTTGTTGTTAGGAAGTGCGGCGGATTATTTCGTCAGCCTGGAGAGATTATTGATGTCTTCACCAAACGAGCAGAGTTGGTCGGGAATTCGATTTTTATCGGAAGAGTAAGAGAAAAACTGACTGCTCGGTTCTGCCTGAGTGGCGATATTTTTGAACGAGCCGATACTGTATGCGACCCCGTTGATGTGAAAGCTGACCACATTGTATTCGGGCGATATCTCGATGTTTCGACGATAGTTTTGGCTAATTTCCTGCACGGATTCATCTGAAACATGGCGCTTCCCGTTGAGGAATAATGCCAATTTCCCATCCTGATGTTCCAACGAAATGTGATCGCCCTTGTCCGTTGGACAATAAAAGAGCGGCGTGTCGTCGGGCGACGGCGCGGCTTGGGCTGGCGGACAGAAAAGAATAAAACAGCACAAAGAAAGGGGGATTTTTACCATCCTTTTCACGGCTTTCTCCTTGGCGGGAAGGGCTGATGATCTTCTTGAGATCCCCGTTTTCTCCGGGTAATCTCTCGCTTTAACGTCCTGCCTGTCATCAGGTAAAGGCGCAGAGGTCAGAGGGCCGACACGGTGTACGCGAAGGGCTGCGAGGCAGAGACATCACTGATGTACCAGTGTAGACGTTGTCAGGCGCGGACCTCAATGCTGGCCGAACGCCTCCTCATCGAACCCACGGATTGCTCGCTGTTATTCAGGCTGCGGCGCAAGCCAGGCATTTCGCTGTCAGAGCTGAAAGCCTGCGCCAACGCTTGAGTCAGAGGTTGTCGTCGCGGGTGGGGGTAGACCGGCACGTTGATCTGTATTCTCTCTGATTTTTATCAAACTTCATGCTCACTGAGCGGCAATAACAACACTGAACGCCGACGGTTGCGTCGGAACGTTTGGGATTCACCTGCACTGGGAATAGACAATGAGCGATAACGCAAATTTGGCCGACCTGCTGGCGGCCTGCCACTGGATCGGGGAAAAAGGCTGGTGTCCCGCCACCGGCGGCAATATGTCCGTCCGTCTTGATGAGGCGCGCTGCCTGATTACGGCATCGGGCAAAGACAAGGGCAACCTAAAACCTGAAGACTTTTTGCAGGTCGACATTGCCACCAACCATGTCCCCTGCGGCCGTACGCCGTCTGCGGAAACCGGGTTGCACACCCTGCTATATCGTCTCGACGCGCACATCGGCGCCGTGCTGCATACGCACTCGGTGAACGCCACGGTGCTGTCCCGTGTGAAGAAACGCGACGTCCTGATTCTGGAAGGCTACGAGATGCAGAAGTCGCTGGCAGGTCAGCGCTCGCATCTGGACCGAGTTACTCTCCCTATTTTCGATAACGATCAGGACATTCCTGCGCTGGCCGAACGCGTCGCGGCCTGCCATGGGTCTACGCCGCTGCGCTATGGCTTTCTGGTGCGGGGCCACGGCCTCTACTGTTGGGGGGAGAGCGTACAAGAGGCGCGCCGCCATCTCGAAGGGCTGGAGTTTCTGTTCCAGTGCGAACTGCAACGACGTGTGCTGGAGGCGCAATGATTAAGGCCATCGTGACCGATATTGAAGGCACCACCAGCGATATTCGCTTTGTTCACAACGTCCTGTTTCCCTATGCCCGCGCTCGACTGGCGCAGGTGGTGGCTCAGGCGGGAGAGCGGCCGGATGTCGCCGAGGCGCTGGCTGCGCTCCGGATCGAGTTAGGGCAGCCGGATGCCAGCGAAACTGAGCTGGTGGACGCCTTGGCGCAGTTTATGGATCAAGATCGCAAGTCGACGGCGCTGAAAGCATTACAGGGCATTATCTGGCGCACGGGCTACCAGCAGGGCGATTTTCACGGCCACATTTACGACGACGTGACGCCGCAGCTGCATGCGTGGCTTGAGCAGGGTATTAAGCTGTATGTCTACTCTTCCGGCTCGGTCGAGGCGCAGCAGCTGCTTTTCGGCCACAGCGATGTGGGCGATTTACGGCCGCTGTTCAGCGGCTATTTCGATACTCGCGTCGGCGCGAAGCGTGAAGTGACTTCCTATCGGAATATCGCCGACGTCATCGCGTTGCCGGCGGCCGAGATCCTGTTTCTCTCCGATATTCATCAGGAGCTGGACGCGGCGCGGAGCGCCGGCTGGCATACCTGTCAGCTGCTGCGCGGCGAGGCAGACCCCCACAGCGATCACCCGCAGGTGAGCCGCTTCGATCACATCGACGTACAGGAGATTTCCTTATGAGCGCACTCACTATTTTCAGCGATCAAGATGCATCTCAACCGATCTGGCAGAGCCGGGACGCGGAGGCGATCCGGCAGCGTTTGACGGCGATCGGCGTCCGCTTCGAACGCTGGCAGGCGGACCGCGCATTAAGCGACGAGCCTGATGCGGAAGAAGTGTTGGCGGCCTATCAGCGCGAAATTAACAAGCTGGTCGCGGAAAAAGGGTATCAAAGTTGGGATGTGATCAGCATGCGCGCCGACAATCCGCAGAAGGAGGCGTTGCGCGGCAAGTTTCTGTCTGAGCATACGCACGGGGAAGATGAAGTGCGTTTCTTCGTCGAGGGCGCAGGGCTGTTCTGCCTGCATGTCGAGGGACAGATTTTCCAGATCCTGTGTGAGAAGAACGATTTGCTCTCCGTACCTGCGGGAACGCCGCACTGGTTCGATATGGGATCGTCACCGAACTTCACGGCGATCCGGCTGTTCGACAACCCGGAAGGGTGGATCGCGCACTTCACCGGCGATGACATTGCCACGGCCTATCCGAAGCTGGCCTGACCGCCAGCCTCTCAGCGTCTCCCCACCCGAGCGGCGGGGAGACGAGTCCTACCGCATCAACGCGACAGCGTCTTCTGGAAAACACCTTCCCGCGCCTGCTCGGGCGTAATCACGCCGCTATCCAGCACCCAACCGCTAATCAAGGCGGCCGGGGTGACATCAAAGGCCGGGTTATACACTGGCGCATCCTGCGGCGCCCACTGGGTGTGGCCAAAGCTTCCTGACACGCCGGTGACCTCGGCGGCCGCGCGCTGTTCGATGGGGATCGCATCGCCATCCGCACAGTGCGGATCGTGCGTGGTGTGAGGCGCGGCGACGTAGAAAGGAACGCGGTGATAATGCGCCAGCACTGCCAGGCTATAGGTGCCGATCTTGTTGGCGACATCGCCGTTGGCAGCGATGCGGTCCGCGCCGACCCACACGGCATCGACTTGGCCCTGCGCCATCAGCGACGCCGCCATAGAGTCGCAAATCAGGCGATAGGGAATGCCCAATTCGCCCAGTTCCCAGGCGGTAAGGCGTCCGCCTTGCAGCAACGGCCGGGTTTCATCCACCCATACGTTTTCTATCTTGCCCTGCTGATGCGCGCGCAGCAGTACCCCGATCGCCGTGCCCACGCCCGCCGTCGCCAGTCCGCCGGTGTTGCAGTGAGTCAGCAGCCGGCTGCCGGGGGTGACGAGCGTGGCGCCGTTATCCGCGATGCGATCGCACAGGGCGCGATCTTCCTCAATCAACCGCAGAGCCTCCCGCTCCAGGGCCGGGACCCACTCCGGCGCCGCCAGCGCCTGCTTCATGCGGTCAAGATTGTTCATCAGGTTGACGGCGGTCGGCCGCGCCGCGCGTAGCGTCTCCAAAGCTGCCGCCAGCGCCTGTTGCGACAGGCCGTCTTCCGCCAGCAAAGCCAACAGCAGACTTGCTGATAGCCCGATGACCGGCGCGCCGCGAACGCGCAGCGCTTTGATATGTTCAACCAGCGCATCGACGTTCGGACAGGGATGCCAAACCTTTTCCTGCGGCAGCGCCTGCTGATCGAGGATCCAGAGCTGGTTATCAATAACCTTTAGACTTGTCGTGTTAATGTTTTGCATTTGGGGTTAAATCCGTGTTGCGTTATTGCATCAATTTTTTTATTCTGCCAGTATGCCTTTCGGATGTATAGACGTCCAAACGCTTTTATGGCTAAAACAACAAAAAATGACACAGACACCACCTACCAGGGGATTCGCAATGTCACAATACCGTACTTTCCAAGCAGACGATGCCGTAGCATACGCCCGCCAATACGGCGGCGTGGCAGAGGCGCATACGTTGGTCGCCGCCGAGGAGATTGGCGACGGCAACCTGAATCTGGTCTTCAAAATTCGCGATACGCGGGGCGTCAGCCGTGTGATCGTCAAGCAGGCGCTGCCCTATGTGCGCTGTGTCGGCGAGTCGTGGCCGCTGACGCTGGACAGGGCCAGAATTGAAGCCGAAACGCTGCTGACCCACGCGCAGTTTTGCCCGCAGCATACCGTTGCGGTATCGCATTACGATCCCGAACTGGCGGTGATGGTGCAGGAAGATCTGTCCGATCATCGCATTTGGCGTCACGAACTGGTGGCGGGGTGTCATTACCCGCAGGCGGCCTCTCAGCTGGGCGAATATCTGGCGCAGACGCTGTTTCATACCTCCGACTTCTATCAGTTGCCGCACGATAAGAAAGCAGCTGTCAGCCGTTTCACTAACCCGGAGCTGTGTCAGATTACGGAAGATCTGTTCTTTACCGATCCGTATAGCGATCATGAACGCAATCAGTTCGAGCCGGAGCTACTGCCGAACGTATTGGCGCTGCGGGAAGATCGCGCGTTGAAGCGCGCGGTGGCCGCGTTAAAACACGGTTTTCTCACCAAGGCGGAAGCGTTGTTGCACGGCGATGTGCATAGTGGGTCGATTTTCGTGGCCGAAGGCAAGCTCAAGGTGATTGACGCCGAGTTCGGTTTCTACGGTCCTATCGGCTTCGACGTGGGGTCTGCGCTAGGGAACCTGCTGTTGAACTACTGCGGTGTGCCGGGATTGTTGGGAGCCGAAGCGGCAAAGATCGCCCGGTCTCAGCGTCTTGAGGAGTGCGTCACGCTGTGGCGGACTTTCGCTGAACGTTTTACGGCGCTATGCGCAGAGCAAGGTCGTGAGCCTGCGCTGGCGGCCGACGGCTATGCCGAACTGTTTTTGCGTCAGGTGTGGCATGACGCCGTTGGGTACTGCGGCAGCGAATTGATTCGTCGCACCATCGGCCTGGCCCACGTCGCGGATCTGGATAGTATTGCGGACAACCAGGCTCGATTGACCGCGAAAAGACATGCGCTGGCGCTAGGTAGAGCGCTGATCGTCGAAGCCGGCGACATTGCCGATCCCAAGGCGCTATTGACGCGTATCGGCAAATGGGAAGCCTGAGGTATCGCCAAATGGCGCGGAGGTCTCCGCGCCGTTTTCCCCCCGCATCATGCTATTAAACACGCCGTCGCCGTTGTGCAAACCTCACCGCCTGTTATCTCCCCTCGCAATGTTTCGGCCTGTCTGAAACGTCTCGCGGCATGTGAACGCTACGGGCGTCGATGTGGAGCAGGTGCGTTATAACGGTACGAGCCATGACTACCGTCTTCTGAAGGCGCTCGCCAGCGTTCCTGAAGTTCAGGCACCCTGAATCAGGCTGGTATACTGCTGAAAGAGCATTTGCAGTCATCGTCGCGTATCGAAAGGCGTGTTTTAACGTCTTATACCGCCGATAGGTCGGCGGTTTTTTTAGTTCCGGCCGTGCTTTGCGATGTGGTTCTCTATGATGGGCGGTGGAAACTGTGCGTTAAATAATCTCCCCTACGTGACCTCCGCCGCGAAACATATCAATCGTCAATTGTCCGCTTCTCCGGGTTTGGGCGATCCGTTACACTGCACGGCAAGACCATCGTGATATCACCTAATGAGAGGGTTCCATGTATCAGGACTTAATCCGTAAAGAGCTAACAGAAGCGGCGGATACGCTGAATACCTTTTTAAGCGACGATGCCAATATTCAGTCGATTCAGGATGCGGCGGTACTGCTGGCGGACGCGTTCAAAGCGGGCGGAAAGGTTATCTCCTGTGGGAACGGCGGTTCTCATTGCGATGCCATGCATTTCGCCGAAGAGCTGACCGGCCGTTACCGTGAAAACCGTGCGGGACTGCCGGCGATCGCGATTTCCGACCCGAGCCATATCTCCTGCGTCAGCAATGACTTTGGCTACGACTTCGTGTTCTCGCGCTACATTGAATCCCTGGGGCGTGAAGGGGATGTGCTGCTGGGGATTTCCACCTCGGGCAACTCCGGCAATATCATTCGGGCCATTGCGGCCGCGCGCGCCAAGCGGATGAAAGTCATTACGCTGACCGGCAAAGACGGCGGCAAAATGGCCGGATCGGCGGACGTCGAAATCCGCGTGCCGCATTTTGGCTACGCCGACCGTATTCAGGAAATCCATATCAAAGCGATTCATATCCTGATCCAGCTGATTGAAAAGGAAATGGCGGAGAGCTAATCCCGCTGCGCCAACGGTACATCAGGCAGCATCTCGCCCCGGTCAGAATGCTGCCATTGTCGCAAAATCGTTTCATCAAGGCGCGGACGAGCGCTCTGCAGAAGATGGGATGTCACGTTGGCCCAAAGGAGCAGGGCTGGGCTGTTCCTCAGGGCCATTCACACCGCACGGATCTCGCCTGAAGACGCAGGCTAATCATGGTCTGCGGCTCTGACGTTTTCATCGCGGGTCGCCAAGGTAAGGAATCAACCATGTGTGAACTGCTTGGGATGAGCGCAAATGTCCCCGCTGATATCTGTTTTAGCTTTTCCGGACTGATGCAGCGCGGCGGCCGTACCGGACCGCATCGTGACGGCTGGGGGATTACCTTTTACGAAGGCAACGGTTGTCGTACGTTCAAAGATCCGCTGCCTAGCGCCACGTCGCCTATTGCACAGCTGGTACAGAAGTATCCCATCAAGTCCCGCGCCGTGGTGTCGCATATCCGCCAGGCCAACCGGGGGGCGGTGGCGCTGGAGAACACCCATCCGTTTACCCGCGAGCTGTGGGGGAGAAACTGGACGTTCGCCCACAACGGCCAGCTAAAGGGTTATCGGAGCCTGAAAACGGGAACCTACCGCCCGGTGGGGCAGACGGACAGCGAATACGCCTTCTGCTGGCTGCTTCACCATCTCTCGTTACGCTATCCCCGCACGCCATCGCACTGGCCTTCGGTCTTTCGCTATATCGCATCGCTGGCGGAAACGCTGAGTAAAAAGGGCGTATTTAACATGCTGTTGTCCGATGGACATTTCGTGATGGGGTACTGCTCCACGCGGCTATGCTGGATTACGCGCCGTGCGCCATTCGGTAAGGCGACGCTGCTCGATGATGATGTGGAGATCGATTTTCAACAGCAGACCACGCCGGATGACGTGGTCACCGTGCTGGCGACGCAGCCGCTGACGGGAAATGAGACCTGGCATCAGATCGAGCCAGGCGAGTTCGTGTTATTCCATTTTGGTGAGCGCATAGTTTGAAAACGGATTCTTGTTCGGGGTCGCCTGATTCACCATATATTGGTTATTGAACACCGCGACGGCCGGGGGCTGGTGATGCTGGTTGAAATAGGCGTAGCCCGGCTGCAACTGCTGCCAGAAGTTGGCGTAGAGAGAGTTGCGATGCCGCTGCAGGTTTTTGTCCGTCATACGGAACGGGTAAATCGCCAGTTCGACTTTCGCCTGCCCATTCAATAGCGCCCGCTCGACATAGGTGTAGATCTCATCGATGTACTGATTGGTCATCGCGTAACAGCCGACCGACACGCATTCGCCGTGAATCATGAGATAGCGTCCGGAATAGCCCTGGGCTCGGTCATATTCGTTGGGGAAACCGACGTTGATGGCGCGGTGAAAGCGGCTATCCGGTTTAAGCTGATGCAAATCGACCTGATAAAATCCTTCCGGACTCTTCATATCGCCTTCCACCCGTTTGGGACCGAGACCGCCCGAGTATTTGCAGATGGGATAGCTTTGCACCAGACGATAGTCGGTGCCGATTTTGGCATACAGCTCTAAAAGCCGCTCTTCTTTGAATATTTGAATATATACCGGCGAGCCTAACGCCTGCTGCTTGAAGGAGGTCGTGACCGGAATGACTTCGCTCGCGTAGCTGGTAACAAATACGGAAGGCAAAAAAAACAGCGTCGCAAATGACAGTGCGATTTTTTGCATTGATGGATCCTGATAACTGAAGCTGTGTGACATACGGTATTTTTGTGGTGTCGTCCCGTATTCCTGTGCCTAAGGCGGTGTAGCGCTGTCACATTAGCACTGCGTTTATTTTATTCAAGTGGGAAATTATGTTAGACGCAAACAGCGGTAACATGAGGGTCACACCGAGGGCGTCATCGTTGACGTAATGACGGCTCTGCTCCCAGCCGATAAGGCGCGAGAAGGTTGGGGAAAAACGTCGGTAACACAACGATCTTATTAAGAAACGGATTGTCATCGCCTCCTTGCTGCAGGTAGAAAAGGCAAATTCTCTTCGTCATGGGAAGCGAGCTGGAGCCCTATTTTTCTTTCAGCGTATTTTCTACGAAAATCGTGCGGATATGCGCGTCGTCCGGGCATTTGACCGCCTCGGTTCACTGGCGCGATGTTGCTCGGGTGGTCGACCTGCTTGCATCACTCCGCGTCGGTACTGTATTTTTATACAGATACCGGAGGGGATATGCGCAAGATTATTCATGTCGATATGGATTGCTTTTACGCCGCCATTGAAATGCGGGACAATCCGCGCCTGCGCGATATTCCCCTTGCCATCGGCGGCAGCGCGTTGCGCCGTGGGGTGATCAGCACCGCCAATTATCCCGCTCGCCGTTACGGCGTCCACAGCGCGATGGCCACCGCCACCGCTTTGCGGCTTTGTCCACATCTGACCTTGCTGCCGGGGCGAATGGAGGTCTATAAGACTACCTCCCTCCAAATTCGACAGATCTTTGCCCGCTATACCGAACTGATTGAACCGTTGTCGCTGGACGAAGCCTACCTCGACGTGACCGAAAGTCCTCATTGCAACGGCTCCGCCACGCTGATGGCGCAGGAGATTCGTCAGGCCATCTTTGATGAGCTGAATCTGACCGCCTCCGCGGGCGTCGCGCCGATCAAATTTCTGGCAAAGGTGGCCTCCGAACAGAACAAACCCAACGGACAATATGTCATTACGCCCACCCAGGTGGATGACTTCATTTTGGCGCTGCCGTTGGCGAAGATCCCCGGCGTCGGCAAAGTGACCGCCAGCCGGTTGGCCGAACGGGGACTGCATACCTGCGCCGACGTGCGGCGTTATGATTTGTCCGCGCTATTGAAGTCGTTCGGCAAGTTTGGGCGGGTGCTGTGGGAGCGCTGTCACGGCATTGATGAACGACAGGTGTCGCCTGACCGGCTACGTAAATCCGTCGGCGTCGAGAAAACGCTGGCGCAGGATATACACGACTGGCCTCAATGCGAAGCGCTGATCGATACGCTGTATGACGAGCTGGAGGTGCGCCTGCGCCGGGTGAAGCCGGATCTGCATATCGCGCGTCAGGGGGTAAAGCTGAAGTTCGATGATTTTCGGCAGACCACGCAGGAGCATGTCTGGCCGGTCCTGAATAAAGAGGACCTCATTCAGTTGGCGAGGCAAACCTGGGAGCAGCGACGCGAAGCGCGCGGGGTTCGGCTGGTGGGCTTACACGTGACACTACTGGACCCGCAGCTGGAGCGGCAGTTGGTATTTAACTGGGAGCGTTGATCGAAGGCATTTGACGCCGCATCCGGCGAGATGTCAGCCGGATGCGGGGAGGGGAGTCAATGAACGCCTTAGCGTTTCTCTGGGATAGCTTTCAAGACCGCGGTCAGCAGTTGCCAATACAAGCCGACGCTCGCGATATTTACCCGCTCATCCGGCGAGTGCGGTCCGGTGATGGTCGGGCCGATAGAAACCATATCCATCTCCGGATAAGGCTTCTTAAACAGCCCGCATTCCAGACCGGCGTGGATCACTTGAACGCTCGGCGTTTTGTCGAACAACTGCTGATAAGTTTCCCGCACCAGCTGCATGACCGGCGATTGCGCATCCGGCTGCCAGCCTGGGTAGCCGCCTTTGGGGAGCGTTTCCGCGCCGGCCAGTTGTCCCAGCGACGTCAGCACGCTCACCACATAGTCCTTGCCGCTGTCGATCAGTGAACGGATCAGACAGTGCACTTCCGCCTGCGTCTCGGTCATGGTGATGACCCCGACGTTGAGCGAGGTTTCCACCACGCCTTTGACCTCATCGCTCATGCGGATCACGCCGTTTGGGGTTGCGTTAAGCAGCGCCACCAGCCGATCTCGGCTGTCTGCTGTGAGGGCCGCCGAGGCGTCCGACGTCGGTTCGATGAGCACAGCGATGTTTTTTTCCACCGCGGCCAGCTCATGTTTCAGTACGGCGACATAATCCTGCGCCGCCGCTTTCAGCGCAGCGACCTTATCTGCCGCGACGGCCAGCGTGACCGCGCTTTCGCGAGGGATGGCGTTGCGCAGCGTGCCGCCGTTCAGGTCGAGAAGACGCAGGTCCAGCGTTTTCGCCTGCTCCGCCAGGAAACGGCTCAGCAGTTTATTCGCGTTGCCAAGCCCCAGGTGAATGTCGCAGCCGGAATGCCCGCCTTTCAGCCCTTTAATCACCAGCTTCATCACTTGATAGCCCGCAGGCACCGCTTCTCGCTGCAGCGGCAGGCGCGTCAGGAAATCGATCCCGCCCGCGCAGCCCATATAGACTTCGCCTTCCTCTTCCGAGTCGGTGTTGATCAGAATCTCTCCCTGCAGCCAGTTCGGTTGCAGGCCGAAAGCGCCGTCCATGCCGGACTCTTCCGTCATGGTGAGCAGTACTTCCAGCGGGCCGTGTTCGACGCTGTCGTCGGAGAGGACGGCCAGCGTAGACGCCATACCGATACCATTGTCTGCGCCCAGCGTGGTGCCGCGCGCTTTCACCCACTCGCCGTCGATATAAGGCTGAATCGGATCTTTCGTGAAATCATGCGTCGTATCGTTGTTTTTCTGCGGCACCATATCCAGATGAGCTTGCAGCACAACCGGCTTGCGGTTTTCCATGCCCGGGGTCGCCGGTTTGCGCAGCAGAATGTTGCCGACGCGATCGCGCTCTGAATGAATGCCGCGCGCCTGCGCCCATGACAGAATGTGCGCCGCCAGCGCCTCTTCATGATAGGAGGGATGGGGAATGGAACAGATCGTGGCAAAAATATCCCACAGGGGTTGTGGGGAAAGCTGAGACAATTCAGACACTATTCACGTCTCCTTTTCAGCAGCCTAAGTCCGCGTCTGGCGCGTGAGGCGCTACAGGTTAAAAAATGATCGCGCTTGAGCGGGGCGATCGGGCATCATGAAACAGAGTATCACTTTCCCGCCGCCGGGGAGAGTCTGTCAATCCTGGCCGCGATGAACCGGCTAAGGTGGCTGACAGCGGGCGGCTTGCCAACGATGGCGGCGGGGATTTTGTCGCCACCCACAAAACTCAATCGGATAAAGGCTGGTTTTTATGAGGTTGGCTATCTATAATCTCGCGCAACCTTTTTCCCCCTCCGACTATGATAAAGCCGACTCCACCGTTGGCCGGGATATATTATATGAGTGAAAAATACGTCGTAACCTGGGATATGTTGCAGATTCATGCCCGCAAACTGGCCGAGCGTTTACTGCCGGCGGACCAATGGAAAGGCATCATCGCCGTCAGCCGCGGCGGTCTGGTTCCGGGTTCTCTGCTGGCCCGCGAGCTGGGTATCCGTCATGTGGACACCGTATGCATCTCCAGCTACGACCATGACAACCAGCGCGAGCTGAAAGTGCTGAAACGTGCTGAAGGCGATGGCGAAGGCTTCATCGTGGTGGACGATCTAGTCGATACCGGCGGTACCGCCAAAGCGATTCGCGATATGTATCCGAAAGCGCACTTCATCACCATTTTTGCGAAACCAGCTGGGAAACCGCTGGTGGACGATTATCAGGTTGATATCCCGCAGGATACCTGGATTGAGCAGCCTTGGGACATGGGCGTGGTATTCGTACCGCCGCTGTCCGACCGCTAATCGCTCCCTGATTTGCCGTCTATAACGCCCGGTTTTGCCGGGCGTTGTCATTTCCGACTCTTTTCCCTCTCCCGTACTGCATTTCCATGTGGTGTTGAGTACACTTTAGCGAAACGCTCTCTCTGCCGCTCGATCTTATATGGAGGCTGTTGTGGTTCAGGCCAATCTGTCCGAAAAGCTGTTCAAACCGTCCTTCAAACATCCGGAAACCTCGACCCTGATCCCGCGTGCGCATCACTCCACCAGTGCGATGCACTCCGCCCTGGAGGGCAGCAATAACAGCGCCTGGTATCGGATGATCAACCGCCTGATGTGGATCTGGCGCGGCGTAGCGCCGTTGGACATCGAGGAAGTACTATCGCGCATTGCCGCCAGTACGGCCCAGCGCAGCGATGACGCGCTGCTGGATACGGTCATCGGTTACCGCGGCGGAAACTGGATTTACGAATGGGTCGTACAGGGAATGCGCTGCCAGCAGCAGGCGACGGAGAGCGAACACGATGATGAGACAAAAGGGCTGTGCTGGCTGAAGGCCGCCACGCTGTACAGCATCGCCGCCTATCCGCACCTGAAGGGCGATGAGCTTGCGGAGCAGGCGCAGACGATGGCGAATCGCGCCTATGAAGAGGCGGCCAATCTCCTCAGTTTTGAATTAAAAACGCTGTCTATTCCTATCGACGGCGGCGGTACGCTGACCGGGTTTTTGCATATGCCCTCTCAGGGCAGCGCGCCGTTTCCCACCGTACTGGTGTGCGGCAGTCTGGATTTGCTGCAAAGCGACTATTATCGCTTGTTCCATGACTATCTGGCGCCGGCGGGAATGGCGATGCTGACGATTGATATGCCGTCAGTCGGTTTTTCGTCGCGCTGGAAGTTGGATCAAGACTCCAGCTTCCTGCATCAGCAGGTATTGAAAGCCTTGCCGGACGTGCCGTGGGTGGATCATACCCGAGTCGGAGCGTTTGGTTTTCGCTTCGGCGCCAATATCGCCGTCCGGCTCGCGTATCTGGAATCGCCGCGTCTGAAGGGCGTCGCTTGTCTGGGGCCGGTGGTGCATTCGCTGCTGGCTGGCGCCGTGCGTCAGCAGGATGTGCCGGATATGTATATGGATATCCTCGCCAGCCGGCTCGGCATGCCGTCTTCCACGGACGCCGCATTGAAGGCGGAGATGGGGCGCTATTCCTTGAAAACGCAGGGGTTGTTGGGTCGGCGCTGCCCGACGCCGATGCTCTCCGCTTATTGGAAGGACGACGTACTCAGCCCGAAAGAGGAGTCCGAACTGATCGTCAACTCATCGTCCCAGGGCAAGCTATTGGAGGTTAAATCTTCACCGGTCTACGAAAGTTTCCATCTCTGTTTACAGCAAATCAGCCATTGGTTAGGGCATCAGCTTCAGTAGCGATGTCTTTATCTGCCGCATGATCGTCCCCTTTATCGTCCCATTACCGTGGATGGGATGGTGATAACGTATTCGTTAGCTATGCTATTTGAAAAACAAAATAGCTTCGAAGGTAAGCCGCCGCGCGTTTGGCTTTGCAGCGCGTGCAAAAAACATTCCTTCCCAATTGGATGATTAGCAGCTGGATAACGTTATTATGGAGAGAAGGTGGATCTTACTTGTTCTAATATTTTCGATGTTACCCCTTATGTTGTTAGCCAGGGCCGACGCGTCCAATCTTAAAACAGAGATGAATCAGGTTTCAGCGGCCGACCTACGCCGTACCGTATCCGGTATCGTCAGCTACACACGGTGGCCGTCCACCCAAATGGTTCCTACGCTTTGCGTATTCTCTTCAGCGCATTTCGCTGCCGCGCTCACCGATACTCGTAATGAGCAAGATCTTCCCTTATTCAATGCAATATTGATAGAAGATGTCGATGATTTTTCGTCCTCGCACTGCGATGCGGTATACTTCGGCAGGGAATCCATTCAAGAGCAGGTCGGAATTTCAAGCCTGGACCCGGCGCATCCACTACTGACTATTTCGGAGCAAAACCCCGAATGTGTTGATGGCAGCGCGTTTTGTCTTATCTTCGCGGATAAAAAGGTCAGTTTCTCTGTAAATTTGGACTCGTTGTTTCGTACCGGGGTGAAAGTTAGTCCCGAAGTATTAATGCTTGGTCGTCCGCGGAATGCTAAACATGGATAAGCCAGCCTCTACGTCCAGTACAGTCACCGGCAGAATCACCTTCAGGAAAGCCCTGGCGCGTATCAGTACCTTGAGTATCGTCATCACTATGACGGTGTCATGGATGTTGATCACCACGGCGTCGCTGATCTCATTCAAACAGTATTCTGAAAAGAATCTGCAGTTGCTCACCAGTACTCTGAGCCAAAGCATCGAGGCCGCTGTCGTGTTCCGCGACGGCGTGGCGGCCCGTGAAACGCTGAACACTCTCGGCCAGCAGGGTCAGTTCAGTCAGGCTATAGTCACGGATGCGAACGGTCGAAAAATCACGTTTTGGCAAGCCGCAGGCAGCGAACACGCCGACCCGATGAGCCGAATGATCGCCAAATGGCTCTTTCCCAGTTCGGTGCTGCAGCCCATCTATCACCGGGGCAATCTCGTGGGCCATATCGAGATTTCGGGCAGCGACGCCCCGGTTAAAAGCTTTGTTTACTTTTCCCTACTGGTGCTCACGCTGTGCCTGGTCTTTGCCTCGATATTGTCCGTCATCATCACCCGCCATCTGCATCATGGCTTGATTATGGCGCTGCAAAATATTGCCGAGGTAGTGCACGATATTCGAGAAAACCGTAACTTCGCTCGGCGAGTGCCGTCGGCAAAGATTGTTGAACTGGATGTCTTTAGCCAGGATTTCAATAGCCTGCTCGAAGAGATTGAAAGCTGGCAGGAGCAGATTCTGAAAGAGAATGATTCATTGCTGAAACGTTCTCTGCACGATGCTTTGACGGGGTTAGCCAACCGCACGGCATTTTGCAGCGCGCTGGAAAACGTGCTGGAAGATGAAGAGAGCCACAGCCGCACGGCCGTGCTGTTTATGGATGGCAACCAGTTTAAATATATCAATGATACCTATGGTCATGCTGCTGGCGACAAGGTGTTGATAACCATCGCTAAACGATTGAAATATTGCGCGGGGAAAAAAGACCTTCCGGCGCGATTGGGCGGTGATGAGTTCGCTTTAATCCTGTCTGACGTCCAGGATATGGATGACGTTATGCCCATCGTGAACAAGATCCGCCGTCGCGTAAGCCAGCCGATCGAACTTCAAAATGGCGCGGAAGTTGTGATGTCGCTAAGCATTGGCGTAGCGATTGCCGATCAGTACTCCACTATAGAGGACCTCCTGGAGCAAGCTGACAAAAACATGTACCTGGAAAAGCAAAAATACCGGCGACATGCGTTAACGAGGTAAGTGGTTGTATGAAGTTCTCTCTGCAATTCGTGTTGATTGCGGCGCTGGCTCTGGGGGTGACGTCCTGCCAGTCTCACAAAGCTCCGTTCACTCCCCAACAGGTTGCGGCATTGCAATCGACAGGATTCAAGCCGTGCGAAGAGGGGTGGGCGTTGGGGTTGACGGAAAAAGTGCTGTTCGACCTCGACAAAGCCACACTGACCCCGCAAAGCCGCGCGGCGATTCAAAAGGTCGCCAAAACGTTGTCGGCCGTGGGGCTGAGTCACGCCCGCATGGATGGTCATACGGACAATACCGGCGACGATCGCTATAACCAGGCGCTCTCCTTGCGCCGTGCGGAAGTGGTCGCGGATGTTTATGCCACGAGCGCTAACATTCCGCGCAGCCAACTTCAGACTCGTGGCCTGGGCAAGGATTATCCCATTGTGAGCAATGGGACGGCGCAGGGCAGGGCGGAAAATCGCCGAGTTTCCATCGTGATTACCTCCCCGTAAATTGTCCCGCTGGCGGCAGGCCGCGATAAGAATGCCTGTCGTCAAGCCTTATTTCTCCCGCGATTAAGTTGAAAAATGCGGCATCTCTGCTAATAACTTAATGTTAAAACTGGGAGAATGCCGAATGACATTACCGTGTGGACATACGCGACACCGTTTGATTAAAAATTTCACCTCTTTGGGACCTTATTTGCGAGAAGGCCAGTGCCATGATTTCTACTTCTTCTTTGACTGTCTGGCGATGTGCGTCGACGTCAAAGCAGAGCCGGAAAAGCGCGAATTTTGGGGCTGGTGGTTGGATCTGGATGCGCAGGGACAAAGTATGACTTACTCGTATCGTTATGGCTTGTTTGACGAAGCCGGTAACTGGTCTGAAATCAAATTCAAAGACAAAGCGATTACCGAAAAGGTGCACACTACGCGGGAAAGTTTCCACAAACGACTGGAAGTATTGGTACTGAAGCTAGACCCCCCTTATTCCTTAACGGAAAGACCGTAACCCCCCCTTAGGTCATAGGACTGTGTGGTTTTTTTTCGCGTTGTGCCTGTTGGCATAACGCGTCTCTCCTGTTACAACGTTTTCTTCACCATCCTCTTTTTTTATACAATTCAATGGCAGAAAAATTATGAGTGGCAGCCAAACGATGGTTGTAAAACTGGGCACCAGCGTGCTGACAGGCGGGTCTTCTCGCCTCAACCGGGCCCATATCGTAGAACTTGTGCGTCAGTGCGCGCAGTTGCATGCCGCAGGGCATCGCATTGTTATTGTTACCTCTGGCGCTATCGCCGCAGGTCGGGAGCATCTCGGCTATCCCGACCTCCCCGTGAATGTCGCGACCAAGCAGCTGTTAGCTGCCGTCGGACAGAGTCGACTCATCCAGCTATGGGAACAACTGTTTTCGATTTACGGCATCCACATCGGTCAGATGTTACTGACCCGTGCGGATATGGAAGATCGTGAACGCTTCCTGAATGCGCGCGACACGATGCGCGCATTGCTGGATAATCGTGTTGTTCCGGTTATCAATGAGAACGACGCGGTCGCGACACTGGAAATCAAGGTCGGCGACAACGATAACCTGTCAGCGCTGGTCGCCATTATGGCGGATGCCGACAAGCTGTTACTGCTCACCGATCAGAAGGGCCTTTTCACCGCCGATCCGCGTGATAATCCGGATGCGAAACTGATTAGCGATGTTCAGACCATCACCGATGAGCTGCGGCACATCGCGGGCGGCAGCGTATCAGGTCTGGGAACAGGCGGTATGTCGACCAAAATTCAGGCGGCCGAAGTGGCGTGCCGCGCCGGGATCGACGTCATCATCGCGGAAGGTTGTCGACTGGGCGTGATTGGCGATGTCATGAATAACGTGTCGGTGGGTACTCACTTCCATGCCGTTGACGAACCGCTCGAAAAACGTAAACGTTGGATTTTCGGTGCGCCTCCGGCAGGCGAGATCATTGTGGATGACGGCGCACTGTCCGCCATCCAGGAACGCGGTAGCTCTCTGCTGCCAAAAGGCATTCGTGAAGTGACAGGGATTTTCTCCCGTGGCGAAGTCATCTGTGTGCGCAGCCTGTCCGGTCGGGATTTGGCTCACGCGGTCACTCGCTACAACAGTGATGCACTGCGCATGATTGCGGGCCATCACTCGCAGGAGATCGAAGAAATTCTCGGATACGAATACGGTCCGGTGGCGGTCCATCGGGACGACATGATTATCAATTAAGGAGTACGCGGTGCTTGAACAAATGGGCAAAGCGGCAAAACAGGCCTCTTATCAACTGGCGGCCTTGAGCACCAGTCAGAAAAATCAGGCCCTTCTCGCGATAGCCGATCTGCTGGAAGCGGAGAGCGCCTCTATTCTGTCCGCTAACGAACAGGACGTTGCCGCTGCGCGTGAAGAGGGGCTGAGCGAAGCGATGTTGGACCGTCTGCAATTGACGCCAGCGCGTCTGGCCGCGATCGCAAGCGATGTACGTCAAGTTTGCAGCCTCAACGATCCGGTCGGCGAAGTGATGGATGGACGTATTCTGGATAACGGTCTCAAGCTGGAACGTCGGCGCGTACCGCTGGGCGTGGTTGGGGTGATCTACGAAGCGCGTCCCAATGTGACGGTCGATGTGGCGAGCCTGTGCCTGAAAACGGGTAACGCGGCTATTCTGCGCGGCGGGAAAGAAACCTATCGCACCAACGTGGCGACGGTTAGCGTAATCCAACGGGCATTGACGCAGTGCGGCTTACCCGCCGCGGCGATCCAGGCAATCGAAAAGCCGGACCGCGAACTCGTAAACCAACTGCTGAAACTCGATCGCTACGTAGACATGCTGATCCCCCGTGGCGGTGCTGGTCTTCACAAGCTCTGCCGCGAACAGTCGACCATCCCTGTGATCACCGGCGGTATCGGCGTTTGCCATACTTACGTCGATGAGTCGATGGCGTTCGAGCCCGCTCTGCGCATCATCGTGAACGCGAAAACCCAGCGTCCCAGCACCTGCAACACGTTGGAGACGCTGCTGGTTCATCAGCGTATCGCGCAGGATTTCCTGCCGCAGCTGAGCGCCGCGATGCACAAAAGCGGCGTCACGCTCCATGCCTGTCCGCGTTCTCTGCCGCTGCTTAGCGAGGGACCGGCGCAAGTCACGGCCGTTGAAGCCGCCGACTTTGATGATGAATGGCTGTCGCTGGACCTGAATGTCGCGCTGGTGGACGATCTTGACGATGCCGTCTCCCACATCCGTGAACACGGCACGCAGCATTCAGACGCGATTCTGACGCGTTCGCTAAGCCGTGCGGAACAATTTGTCCGTGAGGTCGACTCCTCCGCTGTCTACGTGAATGCCAGCACCCGGTTCACCGACGGCGGACAGTTCGGGCTGGGTGCTGAAGTCGCCGTCAGCACGCAGAAACTGCATGCCCGCGGCCCCATGGGACTGGAAGCGCTCACCACCTACAAGTGGATAGGCTACGGCGACGATCTCGTCCGCGCTTAATCGCCCGTGTTATAGCGGTTCAGTTAGTTATAACAAGCTGCTATAACAGGAAAAAAGCGCTCGTTGGTCCGATTATAAATTCGGCAGACGAGCGCCAGATGCTTGACTTGCCAGCATGATTTCACTAGTTTGTCACCCCGTAACACATCGTCAGGCATTCGCAGGGCGACCAAAAAGCCGATATAGCTCAGTTGGTAGAGCAGCGCATTCGTAATGCGAAGGTCGTAGGTTCGACTCCTATTATCGGCACCATTTCAACAGTCTCAAACGTCCCTAATTGTCTATAACCCTACTGTTTTACAAGACGTTAGACCCACTCAATTCATTGTCATCAATGACCGTCCAGTCGAATCCGGTACAGAATGTGTCTATGTCCTGTTCGAATCGGAGCTCCTATACACATGACTTCAAACGGTGTACAGATTCGCCGCGCTAAGCCTGAAACTAAAGCCTATGTATTGCGGTAGATGACTACAGGAAGCCGGGGTCAGCACTAGGCTGCCGCTCAAGCTGCGCGTGATGCCGGGTTGCATCGTCATCACTGTGCAGGATATTCGGGAGCTGTGGTGCAGTCTGGAAGGATTAAGCCGGGAGCCGTTTGATGAACGCGCCGCAGCTGACTGGCTGAACCGTTTTCCCGGTGGGCTGGATATGGTGGGGATACTCAATCAGTAAATAAATGCAATTGAACGACAGGTAAAATAAAGCCGGAAGGATCATTGGGATCATTTCCGGCTTTTTATTATAAGTAGGCTTGCTTCCACTTGTCATCAAACCATTCTTTCTTATCAATTCGCCACTCATCATTCTTAAATTGAAGAGTATAGCGATATTGATTTTTAAATCCAGTATGTTGTTGAGTTATAAATACACATTTATTTTTATTTAACTCGTTGCTTAATACTTCTTCATCTGGTGAGTATTCCGGTGGTTCACCACATGATAGCGATACTTGCCTGCCCTGTTTTCTTTCTTTTTTTGTGCAGAAGAGAGTATATATATCATCAAGTTCCTTTTTGGCTGCATCTTTATACGCAGTCATTCCTTCATTTCTGAATAATGGGTAATACTTCAACTCCCACTGATTCATTTGAATGATAAATTCTTTTAGAACCTTTTCAGCTTTAGATAACTCAGTCATAAAAATACCTTACTTATTGAATATTCTACCAAGGACTTTCTGTCCATTTTGATAGACGTCATAGTAGATTTCTGTAGGTCGGGTTCCACCATTTCCATATTTAAACGCCCAGTCAATATCTACTGTTCCATTTTTATCGATATATTTTCTGACTTGCTCTTCGAACACTCGATATTCACCACGGTTAATACCCGGTAATTGTGGAAACACATTCCCTTTACCGCCTTGACCACCAAGCACATTGCCTAATATGTGTCCGGCATCGTCGGTTTGATTACCTAATGAACGGGCGTAATCTCTGGAGCTTTGATTCGTTCCGGAACCCGTTCTAAGCTCGGCTTTCGATACGGTGGCTTTGGCTGATAATATTTCCCCGTTAGCGCCATGAGTTAACGTCGGGCACTTTGCCAACCCAAATGGGTCGACCCAGCACATGGGATTTGAGACGTACCCGTAATTACTCTCCCCCCCCAGCACCCCTATCGGGTCCGGCGAGATATACCCGCCGCCGGTGGGGTCGTAGTACCGAAATCGGTGAATGCTTACAACTGGGGGATATAATATTCCTCCCGGCCATTTAAATCACGAGGTTGGTATTTCAACTGAGAAATCAAAACCTAAAAGCCCCGCTTCTTCGATCCGTTGTTTGAAACGATCTGTCACAAATACTCGGCTAATGTCCTCTTCAATTGAGAACAAATATTCATCAACGATATTCGAAGCAATCAATACGGGTTTTTCAATAATCAAACCTCGCTCAGCCACACGATAAATAGATTTTTCTGTATCAAAGCAGCCTGTCAATGGATTGGTAGGGTAATAACCGAAAAACTTCTTCTTTTTACTGTCAGTGATAACTGGAAGTATTTGCCCTCTTGATTCTAAAATATCGCTGAGTTTATCTAGCACCGACTCGCTTATTATAAAAAAAGGGCCAAGAGCACTACTGAAATCAAATTGGTAGTTTTTCTTACCAAAGTCATTTTTCCTCAGTTCTAACCTGATTTCACTATAATCGTTGAGAAACGGTTTCCAGCATCTCATCATCGAGCGGCCAATTATGCTTCTTTCGCCACTCGGATAGTCCTGAATGAATGAACAGGTATTCTTTGAAGTTGAGCGTAACAGATATATCTTCATCATAATATAGTGTACCAACTTGCATTTCTTTTAGCAGAAGTAAGGATATCTCTAATTCGGTCCAGTTCTCGAATTACCTCTTGTTTACCGCCAAGAATATCCGCTTGTTCAATCCGATTGTTCACCGCTCTTAAATAGTCATCAGGATGTCGTCCGTTATGCAATATTCCCAATAGACCATCGCTGTTGTTTTTGTTTGGTAAGAACACTCCATTTTCAGCACCATTAACATCATACCATGCTTGTTCAAGATGTCTCGGGCGGGTTTAGCAGCTTTAGATGTCTCTCCTACAATATGATGCGCTGCCGAATCTGCTGGCCGTGGAACTCCACTTTTTTCCATTGCAGATGATAGCTGACAACTTGTTAGCCCCAGCGGATCGATCCATGTTTTAGGATTGTAAACGTAACCATAGTTACTCTCCCCCCCCAACA
>NZ_LUTP01000019.1 GCF_002111585.1 Lonsdalea iberica | reverse complement strand
TCGCATCATCATCGCCCCAATGTGCCAATACTCTGCCGAACAAGGGTTTCCCAGCGAGTGGCACACCATGCACTTGGGTAATCTGGCACAATCCGGCGCCGGCTTGTTGATTCTGGAAGCGACCGCAGTTCAGCCTGAAGGCCGCATCAGCCCTAAAGATTTGGGGATCTGGAACGACGAACAAGCCGCCGAACTGGCGAAACAGGTAGAAAATATTCGACGTTATTCCTCTATCAAGCTCGGTATTCAGCTCGCACATGCGGGGCGCAAAGCCTCTACTGCAGAACCCTGGAAAGGAGGCGCGGATGTCGCTATCGCCGAAGGCGGCTGGCAGACGGTGGCGCCTTCCGCACTGGCTTATGCGGACAGCCGCCAGCCGCAAGCGCTGACGATGGAGCAAATCCACCAGCTCCGGGCGGATTTCGTTTCTGCCGCCGTACGGGCCGAAAAAACGGGATTGGATCTGATCGAACTGCATGCCGCCCACGGATATCTGCTGCATCAGTTTCTCTCCCCCCTATCCAACCATCGCGGCGACGATTATGGCGGTTCGCTGGAGAACCGGATGCGGTTGGTGTTAGAGGTTTTCGCAGATGTCCGGGAGGCCGTTTCTATCGCCGTGGGCGTTAGAATATCCGCCACAGATTGGGTTGACGGCGGTTGGAACTTAGAAGACTCGGTCATCTTGTCAAAACAGCTAGAAGCGTTAGGCTGCGATTACATTCATGTCTCCAGCGGCGGCCTGGCTCCCGAACAGGACATCCCCGTCGGCCCGAACTATCAGGTGCCGTTGGCCTCGAGGATCCGCGAATCGATCAGCATCGCAACCATTGCCGTGGGGTTAATCACCGAAGCGGAACAGGCCGAAGCCATTATTGCCACCGGGCAGGCGGATTTCATCGCCCTCGCCCGCGCTGTACTGTTCGATCCCCGCTGGCCGTGGCATGCCGCCGCTAAGCTGGGCGATACGATAACGGTTTCGCCGCAATATTTGCGCTGTGAGCCTCATTATTTGCGGGGGTTATTTGGGTGATTGACAGGGGTGATCGAGGCAACGTCTTCAGCCACCACCCTGTATGGAAGTGAAATAGCGGGTTATCCAACAAATATCACATTATGCATGTTTGCCCCTGGATATCGTCCACCCACGGCAATGCGTCAGGCGCTAACTGATTTACGGGACTGATAACCCATAAGGACGCGGGGGGGTTCAGACATGAAATCAACCGCGGTCGGATCACCAATATGATTGAAAGATAAATGTTATTAATAAAGCCCCACATATCTATGTGGGGCTATCTTCAGCAGGAAGTTTCAACTATTTCTCAATGCTGGATCTCAATCTGAGTCCAGCCTTTGCTATACATGCAGTCTTTCACCAGGATGTCTCGCTTACTCTCATTTTCATCACTCGTTGAGTAGCTTGTACTAATAGTTTTATGTTTTTCATCTTTAGATGTGTACTTGCCCGAGATTTGATTGTCAGGTGGCAAATCCCTGAGCGCCTGCGCTTTACATTGCGTTTCAGCAATAACTTCCTGCTGCTTGTCGGTGCCAGGCTTAACCCACTGATACTGAACACAACCCGTCAAGCTTATTAAGATTAACGTCATAACAACGGTCTTTTTCATGATACCCAATCAAAAGTAAAATAAAGTTAATTCTAACTATACTGCGATCGAGTTCCTATAAACAGAATCTCAACACGTTTAGCGTTGCGGGATATTGCGGGATAGCACCGCGGGTTATGGCACAAAAGCCACTATTTTGAGGGAGCATACGGGCAGGCCGCTGTAGCCCACCGCAGGCCTCATCAGCTATGGCTGCGGATAAACCGCGAACGCCAAGGTTTAAGCACCCCTATCGCCAGCGCCGCCGTGACAAAATCCAGCGTAATCGCGCAGCCGAAGACGATGTGCCATCCCTGAGTGTGTTGATACAGCAACGCCGCCAGCGGCCCTCCCAGAATAGAGCCTACGCCCTGCGACATATATAACCAGCCATAGTTGGCGGTCGCATTTTGAGTCCCGAAGGTATCGGTCAGCGTCGAAGGAAATAGCGAGAAGATCTCTCCCCAGCCAAAGAACACGACGCCCGACAGCAGCACGAACAGCAATGCGTTGTCCCGCGACATCAGCCAGAGCGTCATGGCGCACCCCTCCAGCGCAAAGGCGATGAACATCGTCTTTTCACGCCCGAAACGGTCGGAAATAAAGCCAAATAATGGACGCGTCAATCCGTTGGTAAATCGGTCGATGGTCAGCGCCAGCGGCAGCGCCGCCATCCCGAATACGACCGCGCTGGTAATACCGAAGTCATGCGCAAAGATCGCCATTTGCGAGGTGACCATCAGACCGGATGTCGACATCATCGCCATCATCAGAAACATCAGCCAGAACAACGGCTGTTTTAGCATCTCTTTGGAGGTAAACTGCCGACGGCTTTGCTCCAGCTTGCTGGGCGGCTGCGACGCGGTGTCCTCTTCAACCGGCACCTTCAACCCCTGGCTGGCCAGCAGACCCACCACGGCGAAAATGCCCCCGAAGACCAGCAACGTCCACTCCAGCCCTTGTTGACCCAGACTCATTGAAATCGGGAACGTGGTAAGAATCGCCCCCATGCCATAACCTGCGGCCACCATGCCCGCGGCGAATCCGCGATGACGCGGGAACCAGCGTACCATCAACCCCACGACGCCGACGTATACAATCCCTGTTCCCAGGCCGCCCAGGCAACCGTAGACCAGATACAGCATCGCCAGACTCTGCACCTGTGCGGAGAGCACCCAACTGAGTCCTGACAACAGCGTCCCCAGCGAGATCAGCAGGCGTGGACCGAAACGGTCGATCAGCTTGCCCTGAAACGGTGAGAAGAAGGTTTGCAGGATAATCAGTAGAGAAAATGTCACTTGCAATTCAGGCAGGCTGACGCCGATTTTCTCTGTAAACGGTTTAGTCATTAAGGTCCAAACGTATTGCGGACTGGATATCGAGGCCATACAGATTAATCCCAACACCATTTGAATCCACTTGGTGCGGGCAGAGACCCGAATCGGCATGCTGAGCGTTGTCACTAATTATTCCCCCTGCGTATTAATGTCATCGCGCATCCTCAGATGCGTCGAAAAAAACTGCGATGGGAGGCCGGTCTTGTTGTGATGATGACGCAATGCTGGCCCCAGGGGGTGATAAGCACTATCTATGCCACCTGTTGGTGGGCAGGCAGGAAAAACCAGCCAGCCCACCAAGTAACGTGTTGTCTCATTCAGGAATCATTCGCCTTACGAGGCCGGGGGCTGTTTAGATGCGGCGATCACCTCCCCCAGCATTCTGTTTCGACTTGTCGCAATGGCGGACTTCCACGGTGCGAATCCGGCGCAGCCGCGCACTCTTTTTGTTCATTCGCGCCCTTTTTGCGTCGCCGGGGAGCTTTTCTGACGTTTAGTGGCATATCGCTATGAGGGGGGATCTCTCTGCTACATTTCATTACCTTGCGTTACGGGCTACCCTTGGTATGGGCAAAATCAACGCTGATAAGGCAAGCATTTACTCCTTTTGCCGTTTCTTTTGGCGTTTGAATTGCTTGCAAAAAGGTAGAATTTACGCTGGCGCAGACATACACCGAGCTTTTTCTGCCGTGAAACATCTACTACACAAGGTCTCTTTGGCGTGGCAAAACTATTTTTACGCAGTGGCAATCTGGACGACTTTCTGGCGTTAGGAGAGAACGGACAGCCCGTTTACGCTTCGGCGCTGCAACTCAGGGAAACACTGCGTCTTCGTAAGCAGCAGCCGATCGCTGACTGTCTGGCAATACCCCAGTCCAATGAAAAAGGCGATCGCATCGACTGGTATGCGCCCGTCGCAGGCAAGATGACGTCCTGGATGGCTGCGAGTGATGAACAGCGCGAGCACGCGCTTGAGCTGCTGGAACAATACCAGCAAACCGTCGCCGGGATTAGCGAGAAGGCGCAAACCTCCGAAAAGCCCGCGCTAAAACTGTTTGGCGTCCTCCTGGCGAAAGCTATCCAGTTCCCCGGCCCCAATCATGTCTACCTGGTGGACGATAAGCCGGTCATTACCTTCTGGGGCTTCGTCAATCTCGGCAAAAAATTCCGCGCCGATGCGCTGGAATGCCTGCGCCCCGTGGCGCCGCCTGAACCGCCGGTGATTGAGGTCGCGCCGGAGCCTGAGCCGGAACCGATTGAAGTCCCTGAACCCGAGCCTCAAGAGCCTGAACAGGCGCCTGAGCCTGAAAAAGCGCCCGTCGAACCTGCTCCGGCGTTCGTGATACCGGACGAGCCGAAACCCGTCGCGCGTTCTGTCTGGATGCGTGCGTGGTGGCTGATCCCCTGCGCCGGTTTGTTGGTCACTTTAGGTATGCAGATCCGCAGTTGCGTTTCGTTGCCGCCGTCCGAGAAAGCGCCTTCCATGGCCGTCGTCAAACCCGAAAAACGCGTGCTGGATGCGACGACTGCGCCGGTTGAATCTCCGCTTCTGAGCTTCGCGGGGCTGCCGTTGAACGATGCCACCTTAATGCCGCCCGTAGCCCCGCCTGCGGCGGCGAGTGAAGAAAAAGCGCCGGAAGCCGCACCTGCCAGCGACGCTGCGCACGTCACGCCAGCGCCTAAAGGCGTGCTGGTCATGCCGGCGGAATCTATTCGCGTTGGTTCCGTCCGCTTCCTGAATGGTAACTGGCAGGCGACCGCCATTGTGAAAAATCCGCTGACCGGCAAGCCGCCGGTACTGAAGTATCAGATCCAGAATGGTAAAGGCCGCGTGAGATTCACCTACGGCGATAAAGTCACCTGTCGCGCGGACGTCGAAGCCGGTCTACATCAGTCAGGCAACCTGGTGATCAACAGCCGTTATCGTGCGCGGTGCAGCGACGGTTCGCGTTACAGCATGCCTGAAGTCGTCTGTAACCGGGTGGACAACGCTGAGGCGGCGGACTGTAAAGGCCGTTTTGACGCCGATACGATATTACCGATGACGATTAAGCGTGAGAGTAAAAAATAATGCTGGCGACCATTACTGATTATAAACAACGCATTACGCTGATTCAGAATAGCGGTATCCAGTTTCTCGATTTCGCGATAAAACTCAATTCTGAGGCAGACATTGCCAACCGGTTTATCCGCAAGAGTGCCAATGGCCCTCTCCTGCGGTTGATTTACAACGAAAACAACGGCAAGTTCGTGCTGCCGGGCGAAACCACCGTATTGCCGGAGGCGGTCAACCCCGAGTCGAACTTCACGGTGAAGCAATCATTGAGCCTGCTGAGCCAGGCCTGGCTGCCGCTGCCGTTCTTCCGCTTCAACCCGCCGCGGACGTTCCTGGGCGGCCCTTATAACTGGGCGCGCGTTCAGGTTCTGGAGCTGGAAGAGCCGGATGACGACGGCAACACCCATCGCATCTGTCTCGCCTTCGATACCAAGGTCTATCCTGAAAGCCACGAGTATGAGTCGCTGGCGCCGAGCGAGAACGACATCAATACCGGAAGAAACTACACGCTGGCCTACCACAGCGATGAGTTATACGAGTTTCTGGATATGACCTGGGTCGACGGCTGGCTGCGCGAGACTTTCTCCCAGCAGGCCGCGAAGCGGGAACGCCGCAAGCCGCATGAAATTCGTCAGGGGCTGCGCGACTTCGAATATCAGGCGCATTTCCTGAATCTGCTGGATGTGCTCGGCAGCCAGCTGGAAATCCCCGAGGTTCAAATCACCGCCAGTACGCTGCAGGAGCCGGCCGTTAACGTCGACCTGATCCTGGATGTGGGCAACTCGCACACCGCCGGAATCATGGTCGAAGACCATGCGGACGAAAGCAATGGGTTGAAGCAGACCTATGAAATGCAGATCCGCGATCTGAGCGAACCCCACTATCAATACAATGAGCTGTTCGACAGTCGCGTGGAGTTTGCACAGGCCACATTCGGCAAACAGAACTTCTCCTACGAAAGTGGACGAGAAGACGCGTTTGTCTGGCCGTCCATCACCCGCGTCGGACGCGAGGCCAGCCGTATGGCGCTGCAGCGTCAGGGGACGGAAGGCTCCAGCGGTATCTCCAGCCCGCGTCGCTATCTGTGGGATGAAGAACCTTACATGCCCGGCTGGCGTTTTGGTCAGCCGGTGGGCACGGCCCAGCAAGAACCGTTGGCGACGGCGATGCCGTTGACCATGCTGGTCAACGACGAAGGTCAGCCGCTGTTTAACCTCCCTCTGGACGAGCGACTGCCGGTATTCGCGCCCCACTACAGCCGCAGCGCGGTGATGACGTTCATGTTATCCGAACTGCTGGCCCAGGCGCTGATGCAGATGAACAGCGCGGCGCAGCGTCAGAAAATGATCCACGCCAACGCACCGCGTCAGCTGCGCAACATCATTCTCACCCTGCCCTCGGCCATGCCGAAGCCGGAGCGGGAAATCTTCCGTCGCCGCATGTATGAAGCCATCGGGCTGGTATGGAAAGCCATGGGCTGGCATCCGGCGGATGAAGACTTCCACACGTCACAGGATAAAGCGCTAAGCCGCGTTCCCGTGCCGGAAGTCCAGATGGAATGGGACGAAGCGACCTGCGGCCAGATGGTGTACCTGTATAACGAAGCGCAGGTGAACTTCGGCGGCCGTGCGGAGGCGTTCTTCGCCAGCATGGCGCGTCCCGACAAAGAGCTTGCGGACGATGAGCAGCCTGGCAAAACGCTACGCATCGCTTCGATTGATATCGGCGGCGGCACGACCGACCTTGCGATCACGCAGTATTGGCTGGACGACGGCGTCGGCAGCAATGTGAAGATCATTCCTCGTCTGCTGTTCCGTGAAGGATTCAAAGTCGCGGGCGACGATATCCTGCTCGACGTCATTCAGATGTACGTCCTCCCCGCGCTGCAGGCCGCACTGAAAAAGGCTGGCATGACCAGCCCGGAAGGCGTGATGACCCGCCTGTTCGGTAGCGAGGGGCGGATGGACGGTCAGTTGACGCTGCGTCAGCAGGTGACCTTGCAGCTGTTTATTCCGATTGGCCAAGCGGTGCTGGAGGCGTATGAAAACTTCGACCCGCTGGATCTCAATGCGGAGATAGACGCCACGTTCGGCGAGCTGCTAAGCCAGCTGCCAACGCAGAAAGTCCTGGACTACGTCAACAGCGGCGTACAGCGCGAACTGCCGGAAGAGGAAGTGGGTTTCGATATTCTTCAGGTGCCGTTGGTTTTGCGCTTAAGCAAGCTGCACGCCGAATTCCTGTCCAACCGCATGAGCATCACCCAGCATCTGCGTCTGATGTCCGAAGTCGTCTCGCTATACGCCTGCGACGTGCTGTTGTTAACGGGGCGCCCTTCCCGCTTCCCCGGTATTCAGGCCCTGTTCCGCCATCTTCAACCGCTGCCGATCAACCGCATGCTGTCTTTGGATGGTTACCACACTAGCGACTGGTATCCATTCAACAAGCGCGGCCGGATCGACAACCCGAAATCGACCGCGGCGGTCGGCGCCATGTTATGCCTGTTGGCGCTTGATCTACGTCTGCCGGGCTTTTACTTCAAGGCAGGCGATTTCCAGCCTTATTCCACCGTGCGTTACCTGGGTATGCTGGACAGCAGCCAGGCGTTGACCATGGATAATGTTTACTACAACGATATCGATCTGGATGTCGCCGACTTCACCCTGCGCGAGCAGCCGGGATTCGACGTGCGCGGATCGCTGTGTCTTGGTTTCCGTCAGTTGGACAACGACCGCTGGCCCGCCTCTCCGCTTTATTCCCTCTCGATTGTGGACCCGGAGCTGGCACGAAAAGTCGCGGGCGACAGCGTGCTGCATGTGCGTCTAGACGTTGTCAAAGGCGAAGGCCACGATACGCCGGAGTGTTTCCAGATTGCCGAGGCGATTCTGGGCGATGGCGAACCGGTGCCGCCGCAGCATTTGAAACTCCGTCTGAACACCCTGGCCAGTACCGGCTCGGGCATGACTCATTACTGGATCGATAGCGGGAGCGTCTTTAAGAAATGAAACCATTAACGCCCAAACAACTATCGAGCCGACTCAATCGCCAACTGCAGTCCGTTTCTCAGGGTGTCGACGAAGCGATAGCCTGGCTGGACGATACACGGCGCAACGTCCCACGTCTGGATATGGAAGCGGATCGCCTAAGCATCAAGCTGCGCAGCAGCCGCAACCAGGCGCGCGACCTGATGGACTCCGCGACCAAAGAAATCGCGATGGGCTTCTTCGGCCTGTCGCAGGCGGGCAAGTCATATCTGATTTCCTCTCTGGCCGCCGGTGAAAACGGTCGTTTGGAAACCAGCGTCGGCGGATTGACGCTGGATTATCAAAAGCATCTCAACCCGACGGGCCAGTCTTCGGCGTTTGTGACCCGCTTTACCCGTCAGGCCGAAGGTAAAAACACGCCGAACCCGGTTCAGCTGCAACTGCTGAATGAAGCAGATATCGCGCGGATTATGGCGAATGCCTTTTTGTATCACCGTCGTACGCCGGCGAATGACGAACTTGATGAACCGCACATCGCCGAGCACCTGAAAATGCTGGCGATGCACCGTCAAACGACGCCGGTGCCCGGTATGGACAGTGACGACGTGGTCGCTCTCTGGGACTATCTGGTGCGTCACGACGCCAAGCGTCAGACGATATTGGCCGGCCAGTTCTGGCCGACGGCCGTTGAGTTGGCGCCGTTCCTAAGCGCGGACGATCGCGCCAGCCTGTTCTCTCTGTTATGGGCCGAACAGGCCGATATCACGGCCGCCTACCGCTACTTTGCCTATACGCTGCAACACCTCTCCAGTGCGCGAAAAGTGTTGGCGCCGCTCAGCGTACTGGTTGACGAGAGCATGCACGCCGACGGCGGTATTCTGAATGCCGGTCTGTTCGATCGTCTGAACAGCCCGGCGGACATGAGCGTTCAGGTGCGGCCTATCGTGGGCGGCCGTGCGGCGAAAACCGTCGAGCTGTCTCTGGCGGAGCTGATGATGCTGACAGCGGAGCTGCAAATTCCGCTGCTCAACGCGCCGCGTGAAACGCTGTTCGAACAGGTCGATTTGCTGGATTTCCCCGGTTTCAGTCTGGTGAACGACGAGCCGGATGAGGACCAGGAGGAAGACTTCAGTCGTCCATTACGGAGTACCCCTCACCCGCTGGCGCAGACTCTGCTCTATGCTAAACGCGCTTACTTACTGGAACGCTATACCGACAGTCAGGAGATGAACGTGCTGTTGGTCTGTACCGCCGCGGCGGGTAAGCAGGACGTGAAGACGGTGGGTAAAGCGCTAGACTACTGGGTGCGCCATACCCAGGGCGAAAACCCTCAGGTACGCAGCCGCCGTAAAACCGGATTAATATGGGCGGTCACCAAATTCGATCGTCGCTTCACCCACGGGCACAATAACGACGAAGCCGTTCAACGCTATGTCGGCAACCCCGGTGATGCGTGGGGAACGATGCTGGCGCTGGACAAGCGCGGCGTGAATCGCATGGCGGCCTGGTTGGATGCGGAAGTCCGCCGCGAAGTGAAACTTAATCGGGTTAACGAACAGTTGAGCGAGTTGCAGCGTGAGCTGACAGAGAATCTGTTGGGTAGCTGGTATCAGCCCAGCGGTGCGGATGCGCCAGCGAAAAAACAGCAGATTGCCGAGTCGATGCTGAAAGCATTGCAGACGCGTACCGGCGTTCACGGCGAGATGTTGGAGCGCCTGTTGCCGTCACGCGATGAGCTGCGCAGGCTGTATCTGCAACAACAGGAACCGTCTTCGCGCAGTTACAACGCGCATCCGGACGATCTGGACGCCGTTGCGCCCCCTGCAAGCTATGAGCCTTTCGGCGTCGGGCTGGAGATCGATCTGTTTAGCGATGAGCCAGTCAGCGAAACATCTAAAGACGCTGAAGAGCCAGAAATCCCGGAAACAGATATCGCAGACAGTCAGGGATACGAAGCCGAGTTCGCTCGCAGCGTTTATCGCTACTGGATCACCCACCTGCGTAATTTGCCGGAAAACGACGCCATCATCGAACTGCTCGGCGTAGCCCGTCCCACCATCGAAATGTTGGTGGAAGAGTTAATCACCGCCGGAATTCGCCTGAAAATTGAAGAAGAGCTGCTGACGGTCCTGGTGAACGCGGAGCAGTTAGATCTGAACCGTGAAAATAAAACCGACCGACAGGTCTCCCGCGCGCTGACCGTGCTGGGCGACTTTGTCGCTTGGCTGGGCTTCCAGCGGGTGAAAGAAGCGGAACGACCGGAGAGCCGGGTTAATAAAGGGCAGAAAATCTTCGCTCGTCCTGAAAAACAGGCGGGCAGTTTTGGCGCGGCACAGCGGTTGACGCGCCTGTCCGCGACGCCGACCAATAGCACGGCCTATCACATCTACGATTGGCTGATCGGTCTGAACGAAACCATTATTCGCAACGCGGGCTATGCCGCTGGGCGGGATATTAAACCGAAACAGCGCGAGCGTCTGGGTCATGTCCTGGCGCTGATCAAGTCCGACGCGTAAACCAGTCGACACCGCATCTGATGATATCAGGTGCGGTTTTTTCTCTTGAGCATCTTCCTTGTCACAGCTGCTACGCCCTTGCCCTTCTCATCCTTCTCTTAAACCGACTATGCCACGGACAAGGCGATCTGCCGTTTCGATTCTCGCCTTGTTATCACGCAGGATTCTGCGTCGTAACTATGCGTCGTATAAAACGATCCAGATCAACGTCTTTAAAGAAACCTGACAAAAACCATACAAAATCAGCATGGATTGTGGCCTTATCGAGATAACGAAATAAAAATAAAGCCTTCTTTGCGTGAAACCTTTTTTCACGACGCGCACAGCCAAAAAAATGAGATATTCACCATGAATTTACATGACCACGCTTGTCAGCTTCAGAGGGAGAACCACTTCAAGGTCAATGGATTTGTCGAACTGGAGAGTCGACTCTCGTTGAGCCAGGAACTGGAGGATATCCGCACATTGCTGAAAAAGGCAATGGTGCTGGAGCACGCCGTCATCCCCCCTTACCTCACCATGCTTTACACGCTCAACGATGATAGCGACCACTGGATATCCGACGTTATTCGCAGTGTCGTCGAAGAAGAAATGCTGCACTTCGTGCTGGTCGGCAACCTACTGAATGCCGTGGGCGGAACGCCGCAGGTTAACGCGCCCGATTTCTTGCTGGACTATCCCGCACCGCTGCCGTTTGGCATCGATGACCTCGAAATTCAGCTACATGCATTTTCCCCTCACGCCGTCTATCAGGCGATGCAGATTGAGCACCCGAAATCTATCCGGCCTGGGATCGTGGCAAGTCATGTCTGTAGCGATATGAACATCGGTGAGTTTTACGTCTACATCGAATCTCGTTTGCGGGCGGCGGTGAAGACGTTTGGTGAAAAAGCCGTTTTTTGCGGTGATGCTAACCGACAGATCGCCCCCGAACATTTCACGAGCGGCGTGGGTAGCGACATGATCCCGGTATACGATCTGAACAGCGCCATAGAGGCGGTCAGCGCTATTTTCAAACAGGGTGAAGGGTCGCCGAGCGAGCTTTTGCAAAGGGGGGATGGCGAGATAGCGCACTACTATAGGTTTAATGAGATTTACTGCGGTCGGCGTTACGTGTCCGACGATACCATCGCGAGCGGACCGTCGGGCATACAACTGTCTACGGGATGGGACCATGCCGTCAAAACCCATAGCGGATTCAAAGCCTGCGACTATCCCGCTGGCGACGCGCAGGCGGCGATCGTGCGGTTTAATCGTCGCTATTGCGCATTGCTAGAACAGCTGCAACAAGGACTATGCGGCAAACCTCAAAAGCTGATGCCCGCGCTGGCGTCCATGCAGTCGCTGCGAGACGACTTCCGGCATATCGTCCGTATGCCGTACCCCGGCGACAGCGATTACTCTTGTGCCCCCACGTTCGAATATACCCCGTTAAAAGTGACAACGTCACCAACCGTGGTGCAGGACGTTAGCTTTAACAGCAATCAAGACACCTTGAATACGCTGATGCAGGCTTATGCTTGCGGCAATGTAAGGAAGGCGGTGGCGTGTATGAGCGAACACATCGTTTGGGATATCTCCGGCCCCATCGATGTTCCTTATGCGGGCATTTTTTATGGACATGACGGCTTTAGCCGCTACTGGTCGCTAATGGAACAAACGGTTGAGTTCAGCAGTCTTGGCATTCAGAACGTGTTTTTTAACGGCAACGAAGCGATGGCCTACGGCGGTGAACAGGGTATCACCAAAAAGACGCGCGTACCCTACAGCTACGACTGGGCAATTCGCTACGAGTTTGATGAAGATTATAAAGTGGTGCTAATGCGTCAGTACTTCAATCCGATGCGGATCCAGGCGGCATTAGCGGCGCCTCGTACGGGCGGCTAAGCAAAGAAAAGGCCGTAAGTCTGTGCATCAGACCACGGCCGGTCGCGATTATTTTGCCGGCAGCGCATGCATTTTATCGCTGATTTCGAGCACCAGTTTATCCTGAGCCGCTACTGCATCCGGCAAGACGGCGGTATCAGTGAACGTCACCGGCTGCACTTCCATAATCCGTCCCTGGATGTAAGTTGCACACAGAGAGTGCAACACCTGCTTGTTCAGCATCGTTTGCAGACAGCGAATGGTTGACCCACTGCTGCTGGTCAGTGTCCGTTTCTCCGGCTGGATCCGCTGGCGCAGCATCTCTTTTTCCGCGCTGGCGATGACGGCATCCACATCGGTTTCCTTATCAGCATGCGGTGTTTCACCGTTGGCAGTGCTCGGTAGCGTATACAACGAGATCAGCGCCTTGCGGTTCGTCGTCGCCTCAATGTACTCCGCATCAATAATATGGTTAGTTGTGTCCGTATTCAGGCTGCGTCGCATCAAACCGTTAATCGTATCCGGCAGCGCAGACGCCAGCGCCTGCGACGTGTAGCCCTCAATCATGTCTGCGTTGGCGTCTCGCGACTGGCTCATAACCGGCATCGTCAGCAGCACGGCGGCGGCGATATAACGGACCCGAAATCTCATCGGCATAGCTTCATCCCTATTTCTTCATTAAAAGTGAATGTTTTGACTCAATAGGTTCTTATCGGCTGTATTTCCAAATTCTTTTCTGTCGCGCTTTCGTTTGTGCTAAAAACCCGCAATTCATGGAAAGCAAGGGCACAGCCATAAACCGGCTGCGTCTGGCTCCCCTATATCGGTAATCTAACCTTAGTCAAAAAGTGACGCCGATAGTATGCTCGTTAAGCAATTCATCTTTCTGGGGAGTCATGATGCAAACATTTCTACTCGATAAGATTGCCACGCCGATTGGGGAGCTGATGGTCGTTGCCGATGATGATCATCGCCTGCGCGCGCTCGAATGGAGCGAGTTCGAAGGGAAATTGCGCCGTACGTTTGAACGCCGCTATCGCGACTCTCCCGTGCGGCTGGTCCCCTGCGTGAATCCTGGCGGCCTCAGCGATTCGCTGCAGCGCTATTTTGCCGGCGAATTGACGGCGATTGATTCGCTCCCAGTCGCCGCGGCGGGAACCGACTTTCAGCAGCAAGTGTGGAAGTCATTGAGAGATATTCCATGTGGATCCGTGATGAGTTACGGTCAGCTAGCTGCCCGTCTTGGACGCCCGACGGCATCGCGCGCCGTCGGTATGGCAAACGGCGCTAACCCCATATGCATCGTCGTACCGTGCCACCGCGTCATCGGCGCAGGAGGGGCGTTGACCGGGTATGCCGGCGGCATTCAGCGTAAGCAATGGCTGCTAATACATGAAGGTTACTTATCATAGCTATCTGTAATTGACCGGGTAACATTTTCACATTGGCTTATACCTTCGCCTTCAGGGCTTAACACATAGTTACCAGCCATTCACATTTCTGAACTCTCGGAGCGTGATATTCGCTCATCTTGGGTGTCTGTGGTCTTATCAGTGACCTGAAAAGCTGTTAAAATTGACCAATGTCAATTATCGCCAGAGCAAAACTTATGATTCCTGAAAAGCGCATAATCCGACGCATCCAGTCTGGTGGTTGCGCAATCCATTGTCAGGATTGCAGCATCAGCCAACTCTGCATCCCCTTCACCTTAAATGAGCACGAGCTGGACCAGCTCGACAACATCATTGAAAGGAAGAAACCGATCCAGAAAGGACAAGCGTTATTCAAGGCCGGCGATGAGCTGAAATCTCTCTACGCCATTCGCTCTGGAACGATTAAAAGCTATACAATTACCGAACAGGGCGACGAGCAGATTACCGGTTTTCATCTGGCCGGCGACCTGGTCGGCTTCGATGCTATTGGTAACTCGTTGCACCCGAGCTTCGCGCAGGCGCTGGAAACCTCGATGGTGTGCGAAATCCCCTTCGAAACGCTGGACGACCTGTCTGGAAAAATGCCCAATCTGCGTCAGCAAATGATGCGTCTGATGAGCGGCGAAATCCGTAGCGATCAGGACATGATCCTGTTGCTGTCGAAAAAGAACGCGGAAGAGCGTCTGGCGGCCTTCATCTACAACCTGTCACGTCGCTTTGCGGAACGCGGCTTCTCCCCCCGTGAATTCCGTCTGACCATGACCCGCGGCGACATCGGTAACTACCTTGGCCTGACGGTCGAAACCATCAGCCGTTTGCTAGGCCGCTTCCAAAAAAGCGGGACGCTGGCGGTGAAAGGCAAATACATCACAATCGAAAAAATCGAAGCCTTGGCCGAACTGGCCGGAACCGCCCGCCAGAAAAGCTAATCTCCCCTGCCGAATCAACGGTTGTTATCAATTATTGATTCGGCTCCCATCATCCGTTGTTCAAAATAATTTTCTTGGGGTACTCTTATTTTACAGGCTGCGAATCGTCAGCCGAAAGGAGGACCTATGGCGAAGTATCAGAATTTGCTGGTCGCTATTGACCCTAATCAGGATGACCAACCGGCACTGCGTCGCGCCGTGTATTTGGTGCAGCGGCTTGGCGGCCGTATCAAGGCGTTTCTGCCAATCTACGATTTTTCTTATGAAATGACGACGCTGTTATCCCCCGATGAGCGAACGGAGATGCGGCAAGGCGTCATTGATCAGCGAACAGAATGGATTGCTCAACAAAGTCAGTACTACCGAGATATGGGCATTCCTATCGACATTAAGGTGGTCTGGCACAGTAAGCCATTTGAAGCCATTATTCAGGAAGTCACCACGTGCAAGCATGACCTGTTGCTGAAAATGGCACACCAGCACGATCGATTGGAAGCGGTCATTTTTACACCGACCGATTGGCAGCTGCTACGCAAATGCCCCTGCCCGGTTTGGATGGTGAAAGACCAGCCCTGGCCTGACGGCGGACAAGCTTTGGTGGCGGTGAACCTGGCGAGTGAAGACCCTTTGCACGACCCCCTTAATATCAAATTGGTGTCCGAAACGTTGGATCTGGCCAGACAGGTTAATCAGACCGATGTACATTTGGTAGGGGCCTACCCGGCAACTCCCATCAATGTCGCCATCGAACTGCCGGACTTTGATCCCAGCGTGTACAACGACGCCATCCGCGGCCAGCACCTGTTAGCGATGAAGGCACTAAGGCAAAAATTCAGCATTGATGAGCGTCTGACTCACGTCGAAAAAGGGTTGCCCGAAGAGGTGATCCCCGATTTGGCGGAACATCTGCAAGCGGGCGTCGTTGTTCTTGGGTCTCTCGGTCGAACGGGGTTGTCCGCAGCCTTTATTGGAAATACGGTCGAACATGTGATCGATCGTCTGAAATGCGATTTACTGGCTATCAAGCCTGACGACTTCGTTTCTCCCTTGGCCTCAGGCGAGAGTGACGACGATGCCGCCTCAGATTTGAATCGCGTGCCGTAGCAAAACTATCGCTTCAAGCGGGGCGCGGAACACGTTGGGCGCCCCGCTTCTCCCTACCGCCTGACTCGCCTGATACATTGAAAACCCCGAACGGCCTCGAAGGCTGACAATGAACGCAGATGCGCATCCTCGTCCTGCAATATTTAACGTTGCATGTGTCGACCTCCCTAAATGAAACGCGAACGACCTCATGGTGGCGTGCGACGTTATGATTAATGCCTGTGCGTGTAGAGTGTTGGAGGGCGAGTAAGAAGCTTTGGGAGAAAAAAACGCCGCACGAGGCGGCGTTGGGGCAGTCAAAATGAAAAGTTTAAAGCGCTTTCAGAATGGCTTCGACGCTAGCTTTGGCATCGCCAAACAGCATCTGTGTGTTTTCTTTGAAGAACAAAGGGTTTTGCACGCCGGCATAACCGGTGTTCATCGAGCGTTTAAACACAATGACGTTGTGTGCTTTCCACACTTCCAGAACCGGCATTCCCGCAATGGGGCTGTTCGGATCTTCCTGCGCTGCGGGGTTGACCGTATCGTTGGCGCCGATAACCAACACGGTGTCGGTGTCGGCGAAATCATCGTTGATTTCATCCATTTCCAACACGATGTCGTAAGGTACCTTGGCTTCGGCGAGCAGCACGTTCATGTGGCCCGGCAGACGTCCGGCGACCGGATGGATACCGAAACGAACGTTGATGCCGCGTTCACGCAGCTTGGCGGTAATATCGTGAACCGGGTACTGAGCCTGTGCGACAGCCATACCATATCCTGGGGTAATGATGACTGAACTGGAGCCTTTCAGCAGCTCAGCAACCTCTTCCGCCGTGGTTTCACGATATTCGCCGACTTCCTCACTCTCTGAAGAGACCGCCCCGTCCGTGCCAAACCCGCCTGCGATGACGCTGATAAATGAGCGGTTCATCGCTTTACACATGATGTATGACAGGATTGCACCGGAAGAGCCGACCAGCGCTCCGGTGACGATCAAGAGATCGTTGCTCAGCATAAAGCCAGCGGCGGCGGCGGCCCAACCTGAATAGGAGTTCAGCATGGAGACCACGACCGGCATGTCCGCGCCACCGATGGACGCGACCAAATGCCAGCCAAATACCAGCGCGATAGCCGTCATCAACAGCAGAGAGAGTACCTGCAGAAAACCGCTGCCTGTATTCACGAAGACCAACAACAGCAGGAAAGATACGACCAGGGCCGCCAGATTCAGCTTATGGCGGTTAGGCAGCATCAGGGGCTTGGAAGAGATGGTTCCACGCAGCTTTCCGAAGGCGATGATGGACCCTGTGAAGGTGACCGCCCCGATAAAGATGCCAAGGAAAACCTCGGTCATATGAATATTGATCAGAACAGGATCGGTAATTTCACCGTGATCGATATAGCTGTTAAAGCCCACCAATACCGCGGCGAAACCCACGAAGCTGTGCAGAATCGCGACCAGCTCCGGCATTTCTGTCATTTCGACTTTGCGCGCCAGGTGCACGCCGATAGCGCCGCCGATGGCCATTGCCACGATGATCCACCCGACATTATCGGCATTTGGCCCTAAAATGGTCGCCAGCAGCGCAATCGCCATACCGGTGATCCCAAAAATGTTCCCCTGTTGAGAGGTTTCATGTTTGGATAACCCAGCAAGACTGAAAATAAACAATATGGCAGCGACGATGTAGGCTGCCGTGACTAATCCACCAGACATCCTTGACTCCTTAATTCTTGCGGAACATTTTCAGCATGCGCTGAGTGACGGTGAAACCACCGAAGATATTGATGCTGGCAACCAGTATGGCGATAAAGGAAAAGAACGACACCCAGCCGCCATGCCCTATCTGCAATAGCGCCCCGACGACGATGATGCCGGAGATGGCATTCGTCACGGACATCAACGGCGTATGCAGCGCGTGACTGACGTTCCATACCACGTAGTATCCGACCACGCAGGCCAGCGCGAACACGGTGAAATGCGACAGGAACTCCGGCGGCGCCACGTTGGCTAGCCAGCCGAACAGAACAATAGCCACCGCGAGGATGATGTATTTATTCCACGGAGAGGCCGGTTTTGCTTCCGGTTTCTTCGGTGCGGCAGCCGCGGGTTGAGCCTGCTGAGGCTGAGCGGAAACCTGAATGGGAGGGGCCGGCCAGGTGATTTCACCGCTTTTCACAACGGTCACGCCGCGAATCACGTTATCTTCGAAGTTAACGTCAATTTCGCCATTCTTCTCTTTGCACAGCAGCTTCAGTAAGTTCACCAGATTGGTGCCGTAAAGCTGAGAAGATTGGGTCGGTAAACGGCTTGGCAGATCGGTGTAGCCGATAATTTTGACGCCGTTGTCGGTGACGGTGACCTGATCGGCTACCGTCAGTTCGCAGTTCCCGCCGGTTTGAGCGGCCAGATCGACGATGACGCTACCGGGTTTCATGCTCTCCACCATGTCTTTGGTGATGAGGCGTGGTGCGGGTTTGCCGGGGATCAGCGCGGTGGTGACAATGATATCCACCTCTTTCGCCTGAGCGGCGAACAGCGCCATTTCCGCTTTGATAAAGGCCTCGGACATCACTTTGGCATAACCATCGCCGCTGCCTGCTGCTTCTTCTTCGAAGTCTAATTCCAGAAATTCTGCGCCCATGCTACGCACTTGCTCTTTCACTTCCGGACGCGTGTCGAAGGCCCGAACGATAGCGCCCAGGCTTCCTGCTGCGCCGATAGCAGCCAGTCCGGCCACGCCCGCGCCGATTATCATCACTTTTGCCGGGGGAACTTTACCCGCCGCGGTGATTTGTCCGGTAAAGAAGCGGCCGAATTCATGGGCGGCTTCAACAATCGCACGATAGCCAGCGATGTTGGCCATCGAACTCAGGGCATCCAGCGACTGTGCGCGTGAAATACGCGGCACGGAGTCCATCGCCATGACGGTTACCTGACGGTCGGCCAGTTTTTTGAGTAATTCAGGGTTTTGCGCGGGCCAGATAAAGCTGACTACGGTGCTTCCTGCGCGAGTCAGTGCGACCTCGTCATCTTCCGGCGCATTAACTTTGAGGATAATGTCACTCTGCCAGATATCGGCGGTATCCAGGAGTGTCGCACCTGCTTGTTCGTAAGCGGAATCATCGAAGCTGGCAAGTTTTCCTGCCCCACGTTCTATTGCTACCTCGAAGCCCAATTTCAGCAGCTGCTCCACCGTTTTCGGCGTTGCGGCTACACGGGCTTCATTGGCTAGCCGTTCTTTTGGTACACCAATACGCATAGGGAATCCCTTTTCGCTCATATTTAACGAAGGTTGTTATAATGATTTACCTGAAGAATTATTTATCGCGTAAGTTCATACCCTCGAACTTTTCGATAAATGCCGTTATAACCTACTGAAAATGGGAGTAATGATCCACTCGTAAAATAATTTTGGTCTAAAACCCCGGAGAGGGCGAGCCAAACCTCGATTTTTCGCGTCCGCGGCGTCCAGAGCCCTACATTCCTTAACATAATCGTCAGAGAATTATTTTCGATTTGTTCACAAAATCAGCCGATAGTCGCGGTGATTGGCGGGGAATACTGATAAAAAACTGTGATGATTGGCTGAGGTTTTGGAGTTGTCTTTAACTCCTCGTTTGCCCTCCTCTTTCCAATCGATGAATAGGTGAGTACTTCGGCTTTAAAATGCTGAAGCACTGGGGATTATTACGTGACATAATCGGCGGCTAACACATAGTTGTGCCTATTCGAATCAACCGTACTGCGCCAGGCGAAAGGATTTTTTTATGAAGCTGAGAACTCGCGTTATTGCATCCACCCTCCTCTCCATATTAGCGTTTTCCGCGCAGTCTGCGCAGGAACTGACTCCGGAAAAAGCCGCAGCCGTCAAACCTTTTGAACGTATCACTTTTATGGGTCGTTACAACGCCATCTATGAAGCTGCTGCTGATGCATCTAAACGTGCCGACGAAAAAGGCGCGGATGCGTTTTACATCCAGAGCACGGCCGAGGTTAATGGCGGTCGCTGGGCGGTGACGGTTGACCTGTACCATAATGATGCGCCTAAAGTTTCCGACGTCACAACCTATCGCGAATTCAGCGGCGTAAAAGAGCTGCCAAAAAATGAGGCGTCGCAGTTGGAGCCCTTTGACACGGTTACTGTCAGCGGTTATTTCCCAACGCAACTAGACGTTGCGGCGTCGATTGGCGAAGCGGCCCGGCGTAAAGCCGCTTATTCATTCTTCATTGTTCGCCAGGTGGATATCAATTCCCGAGGCAACAGCCAAAACATCACCGCCTTCATCTATAAGAAAGAGGCGGCTAAACGCCTTGTTCAGAGCCCGGACGTCATCCCTGCCGATTCCCAGGCCGGTAAAGCGGCGCTGGCCGCAGGCGGAGAAACGGCTAAACGCGTGGAAATCCCTGGCGTGGCGACCTCTTCCAGTCTGAGCAGCAATGTCGGCAACTTCTTCCAGACGCAATCCTCCACCGTCGGTCCGCGTTATACGGTGACGACAAGAGACGGTAATCGTATTCAGGAACTGAACAACGCGACGGCGGCGCAGATGGTGCCATTCGACTCCGTGAGCATTCGCGGTCGGTTCAGCACGCCGACGGAGATGACTGAAGCCATCGCCAAACGTGCTGCTGATAAAGGCGCAAAGTACTATCACATCACCAAAGAGTGGCAGGACAACGCCGATCGCTACACGATTAGCGCCGACCTCTACAAATAACGCTCTCCTGACGGGATATCGGCTATTAGTCGGTATCCCGTTGCTTTGTCCCTCTCAATACCCATCGAATTATCGGCATCGTTTTTAGATAAAAAAGCAGCGCGACTCTTGTGTATTCCTCGCACGAAGGGTGAGCATCGCATCTTTCTCATCCTGCCTGAATAAGTCAATATACTGATGTTTAGTGTGACTTTTTTTAAATGTAGCAAAAAGCATGTTGTAACTAAAGGTAGCCGTTTTAGAAAGTAAAAAGCCCGCTATTAATTGGCGGGCTTCGTAACATGCATATGATGAGAACTTAACGATTCGTATCGAGTTCCGGGAAACTTTTCACTAAGTCGTCGATGGCTTTGATTTGCTTTAAGAATGGCTCCAGCTTGCTCAGCGGCAGCGCCGAAGGGCCATCACAACGGGCGTTATCCGGATCAGGATGTGCCTCGATGAACAGACCGGCCAAACCGACAGCCATCCCTGCCCTTGCCAGTTCAGTTACCTGTCCGCGGCGACCGCCCGATGCGGCACCAAACGGGTCGCGACACTGCAAGGCATGAGTGACGTCGAAAATCACCGGTGAACCATCCGAGACCTGTTTCATCACGTTGAAGCCCAACATGTCGACCACCAGATTATCGTAGCCAAAGTTACTGCCCCGATCGCACAGGATAACCTGCTCATTTCCGCCCTCGCGGAATTTATCAACGATATTCCCTACCTGACTGGGGCTGATGAACTGCGGCTTTTTCACGTTGATAACAGCGCCGGTCTTGGCCATCGCTTCAACCAGGTCCGTCTGACGCGCCAAAAATGCCGGCAATTGAATAACGTCAACGACCTCTGATACCGGCTGAGCCTGCTGCGCATCGTGGACATCGGTGATCACTTTCACGCCGAAAGTCTGCTTCAGCTCTTGAAAGATTTTCATCCCCTCTTCCAGACCCGGACCACGATATGAGTTGATGGAAGAACGGTTAGCCTTATCAAACGATGCTTTAAAGATGTAGGGAATGCCCAGCTTCTGCGTGACGGTGACGTAATGCTCGCAAACCCGCATAGCCAGATCGCGTGATTCGAGTACGTTCATACCACCAAACAGTACGAAAGGAAGATTGTTGGCAACCGGGATATCCCCGACGTTTACCACTTTGTTATTCATACAGTTACCTTAATGTCGGATAAATCAAAAAACCAAATTCGCAGTTAATGCAACACAATGTCTTTTTGTTCGATGGAGTGTATTTGCACTTTGATCATCTCACTGACGGGGTCTTCTGGACAGTGTTCTACAAAGTAGCTCAGATCAGACAGCGCAATGTGGTCACAATCGAGCTGAGCATAGATCAATCCCCGATCCCGAATCTCGTAAGGGTCTTCCGGGTCGAATAGCAGCACGGCTTCGCAGGCGCGCAGCGCGAGCTCCATTTGTTTTTCTTCCATCAGCGCGATTTTCATCGTATCTAGGAGTTTGCGGACAATCATCACGTTTTCCGCTTCGTCCAGATCCTCATCCAACAGGCGCGTTGAAGGGCCGATGTTCCCTTTCAGCCAGACATCAAGCACGTGTTCACTCAACGTATCGCCGTTAAGCGGATTGATAAGCCACATTTCGTCATCCAGCCAGTCGGCGCGGATAATGAACTGGGTCGGGAAAATAACTGGCATTAACGGCAGATCAATGTGCTGAGCGATATGCATGAAAATAATGCCCAGTGAAACCGGCATCCCCTGACGTGTAGAGAGGACTTTATCGAGCCATAACACGTCTGACAGGCGGTACACGCCGCTGGCGCCGCCGAACCCCCAATCACCGAAAAACAGCGCAATCAGTTTTTCCAGCTTTTGTTCCGGGCCAAGATGAGTCGGGATGGCCAAGCGAGCCTCATCGACAAGGTGTTGCAGATTTCGTCGTACTTCCGTCGCGGAGAAGTCACAGCGTATTTCCTGGGAAACTAAGATTACCCCTTCACTCAACGGTGAGCGGTTGAATTCGAAATCGGCAATAGCACTCATAGGTATTCCATCAGCATAGGTAACTTGGTGAAAATCCAGCATTTTCATTGATAGCAGGCCCACCAAGGTCAAACAGTAACGCTATCCTGCTAATCGACTGTCGTCGTCACGGGTGTCACAACCCTCGGACGCGAGGCAGAAGGTAAGCAATTATGCCAAACGGGTCCTCTCTCAGCCAGCATTCCACGGTGAGAGACAGGCAAAATGCGTGATGTGTATCACTTTGTCAGCGTTCAGTGACAAAGGTAGGTCATTCAGGCCGAAACCCCAGAGAAACGCGCTCATTGCCACCGTAGTCTTTACAGGTTTCAACCCGGATAAAACCATGCTGTTCTAGCAAATCACGGACGGCGCGGCCCTGCTGCCAGCCATGCTCCAACAGCAACCCGCCTCCCGGCAGCAGATACTGGGCAGATTCAGTGATAATCACACGCAGATCGGCCAAGCCGGCATCGCCCGAGATCAGCGCGCTACTCGGTTCAAAACGCACGTCGCCTTGCGACAAATGAAAATCTTCAGCGTCTATATAGGGGGGGTTACTAACGATGGCGGAGAAGCGCTGGCCTGTCACTCCGGAAAACCAGCTTCCCTGAGTAAAAGAAACATTGCGGATACCTAATCGTTGCGCATTTTCCTTCGCCAACGTCACCGCATCGGGCTGGACATCAACCCCCTGCACACGGCAATCCGGACGCTCGCTGGCGATAGCCAACGCGATGGCCCCGGTGCCTGTTCCCAAATCCAGTATGTCGGCAGATCCTACAGGGAGAAACTTCAACACCTGTTCGACCAGGCACTCCGTATCAGGACGCGGTATGAGCGTGGCGGGTGAAACAGTGAGCGGCAGCGACCAAAACTCTTTTTGGCCGGTGAGGTAGGCGATCGGCTCACCGGCAACACGCCGTTCCAGTAGTTGAGTCAGTTGTAGCCGCTCTGTCTCCGACAACAGGGTTTCACCAAACGCCAGGATAAAAGTACGCGCTTTTCCCGTGGCAAACTCGATCAGGATTTCCGCATCGCGCCGGGGGCTGTCACTATCCTGCAACCGTTGGATGGCCTGCTGCAGCCAGCGTTGATAATCCATTACTCTTGCTCGGACAATGCAGCCAGTTGGTCAGCCTGGTATTCCTGCACAATCGGCTGGATCAGCATGTCCAATTTGCCTTCCATCGCTTCATCCAGTCGATATAAGGTCAGATTGATACGGTGGTCGGTAACGCGCCCCTGCGGGAAGTTGTAGGTACGGTTACGGTCGGAACGGTCACCGCTGCCCAACAGGTTACGGCGCGTCGATGCCTCTTCCTGCTGGCGTTTTTGTACTTCTGCGGCACGGATGCGCGCGCCCAGCACGGAAAGCGCTTTGGCTTTGTTTTTGTGCTGCGAGCGCTCATCCTGACACTCAACGACGATGCCGGTTGGAATATGCGTGATGCGGATAGCGGAATCAGTGGTGTTAACGTGCTGACCGCCCGCGCCGGATGAGCGGAAGGTATCAATGCGCAAATCCGACGGGTTGATTTCCGGCAGTTCGGCTTCAGGCACTTCCGGCATGACGGCTACCGTGCAGGCGGAGGTGTGGATCCGCCCCTGAGATTCAGTTGCGGGCACACGCTGCACGCGATGGCCGCCGGACTCAAACTTCAGTTGCCCGTATGCGCCGTCACCGACCACTTTGGCGATGACCTCTTTGTAACCGCCATGCTCGCCGTCGCTGGCGCTGACCATTTCCACCTTCCAACGTCGAGACTCGGCATAGCGGCTATACATGCGGAACAGGTCGCCGGCGAAAATCGCGGCTTCATCGCCGCCAGTGCCGGCACGAATTTCGAGATAACAGCTGCGGTCGTCGTCAGGATCTTTCGGCAACAGGAGAACCTGCAGTTGCTGTTCCAGCTCGTCGCCTGCGGATTTGGCTTCGCTCAGCTCGTCCTGCGCCATTTCTCGCATTTCAGGATCGTCCAGCATTGCTTCCGCGGTGGCGATATCCTCCTGCGTTTGCTGCCAACGCTGAAAACAACGGGTAATGTCGGTCAGTTGAGCATACTCCCGAGACAACGCACGAAAACGGTCCATATCGGCGATAACGCCGGGATCGCCCAACAGCGCCTGGACCTCTTCATGGCGTTCTTGCAGTGCTTCCAGTTTGGCAACAATAGAAGGCTTCATGCGTGGTGTTATATCCTGTCGTTAATCGAAAAAGGGTGAGAAGAATGCTAGTTCAAGCCAAGGCTGTCACGCAAAATTTGCAAACGATCTTGATCGCCGTCGCGAGCAGCCTGCTGAAGAGAGATGGTTGGGGCATGAATTAGACGGTTGGTCAGCCGATGCGTGAGCTCTTGAACAATCGCTTCCACGTCCCCGCCTTGCTGAATGGCCGCCATCGCTTTAGCGGTCATTTCCTCGCGCAATGTATCCGCCTGAGAGCGGTAGTCGCGGATGGTTTCCACCGCCGTTTGCGCACGCATCCAACCCATAAACTCCGAGCTTTCTTGTTGCACGATTGATTCAGCCTGCACAGCGGCGGCTTTGCGCTGGGCCAGATTCTGCTGCACGATTGCATGGAGATCGTCCACGCTGTATAGATAAACGTTGGGCAATTTGCCAACTTCAGGCTCGATATCGCGCGGCACGGCAATATCGACCATCAGCATAGGTCGATTACGCCTCACCTTGAGCGTGCGCTCCATCATCCCTTTCCCCACAATCGGCAACGTGCTGGCCGTGGAGCTAATGACGATATCCGCCTGAGCCAGCTGTCCGTCCAGTTCGCTGAGCGCGATGACTTCCGCGCCCACTTCGCTGGCCAAAAACTGTGCTCGCTCACGCGTACGATTGGCGATCCACATCCGCTTGACCTGGTGTTCACGTAAATGACGCGCGACCAGCTCGATTGTTTCGCCCGCGCCGATCAACAGGACATTCACCTCGGACAACGATTCAAAAATCTGACGCGCCAGCGTACAGGCGGCAAAGGCCACAGATACAGCGCTGGCGCCGATATCCGTCTCAGTACGAACGCGTTTCGCAACGGTAAAGGATTTTTGGAATAGACGTTCCAAATCGCCTGACAATGAACGTTCACGCTGTGATTCGGCAAACGCTTTTTTGACCTGGCCCAGGATTTGAGGCTCGCCAAGGACGAGTGAGTCTAGCCCGCTGGCGACACGCATGAGATGGCTGACGGCCGCATTGCCCTCATGCCAATAGAGACTCTTGCGCACGTCTTCCGCGCTAAGGTGATGATACTCGCACAGCCAGTGGACGAGCTGTTCACGCCGATTCTCTTCAGCGTCCACGCTCAGGTAGAGTTCAGTACGATTACAGGTGGATAGCAGTACCCCACCCTGTATTAGCGGTTGCTGTAACAGGCTGTGCAGCGCTGCCCCGAGAGTGTCCTGCGAGAACACGATGCGTTCACGCAAAGAAACCGGAGCCGTTTTATGATTGATGCCAAGCGCGAGCAGGGTCATGAGTCTTCGAGTAATACCGATATTAGTATGGACTTCATCTGTGGGGGCATTCTACTTGAAGCCACCATTCAAGAAAAGTGACGGAATATGCCCCCAATACGGCGGTTGGTCATTTTTCGACAGCAATAACAATGATTGACGATAAACCTGAAGCCCGCTAGCGTGACACCTTATCCCGCATCATCCCTGTTTCTAAGGACGCCAAATCCATGTCAAAAAAACTTGTCCGTGGCCTGCAATTACTGCCTCTCGCGGGTCTTTTGCTCACGGCCTGTAGTACGCGACAGCCCGAGTTGCCCGGGCAAAGCCCGACCTCTCCGCAGTGGCGGCAGCATGAGCAAAAAGTACAACATTTAAGCCAATACGAAACTCGGGGATCTTTTGCCTATATTTCAGATAGGCAAAAACTTTATGCCCGCTTTTTCTGGCAACAAACCTCTGAGCAGAACTATCGCCTGCTCCTGACTAACCCTCTTGGCAGTACCGAACTGGAGTTGAAAGCACAGCCGGATAGCGTTCAGATTACCGACGGTCAGGGAAAACGTTATGCAGGTAAAGATGCTGAAGAGATGGTCCGCCAGTTGACCGGTATGGATATCCCGATGAACAACCTGCGTCAATGGATTGTCGGCCTGCCCGGCGACGCCCAGCAGTTCACGCTCGACCAACACTATTTGCTACACACCGTGACCTATCAACAGAGCGGGCAGAGCTGGAACGTCAAGTATCAGCAGTACACCGATAGCATCATGCCGATGCCGAAAAGCCTCGAGCTGAGTCAGGGCGAACAGCGCATCAAGCTCAGAATGGATAACTGGAAGGTTCAGTAAGCCATGTCCACGCATAAAATGAGCTGGCCATCTCCGGCCAAACTGAATTTGTTTCTCTATATCACCGGGCGCCGGCCAGACGGTTATCACGATCTGCAGACGCTGTTTCAGTTCCTGGATTACGGCGATACATTAACCATCACGCCGCATGCGGGTGAAGCGATCACGCTTCTGACGGAAATGAATGGCGTTCCCGTTGAGCAGAATCTCATCGTTCGAGCGGCCAAATTGCTGCAAGCGCATTGCCGTCAGCGGGGTCTCCCGTGTCTCGGTGCGGAAATCGCTATTGATAAACGGTTGCCGATGGGCGGTGGTTTGGGCGGCGGTTCGTCAAACGCCGCCACCGTGCTGGTCGCGCTAAATTATTTATGGCAATGCGGATTGTCACCCGACACGCTGGCTGAGCTGGGCTTACGACTGGGCGCCGATGTACCGGTGTTTATTCGTGGTCACGCAGCGTTCGCGGAAGGCGTCGGCGAAGCGTTGACGTTCGTCGAACCGGCAGAAAAATGGTATTTGGTCGCCCACCCCGGCATCAGCATTTCAACACCCGAGATCTTCAACGATCCCGATCTAAAACGTGATACCCCAGTGCGCACATTGCCATCACTATTGGCTTATCCCTTCGCCAATGATTGTGAACCTGTAGCAAGAAAACGTTTTCGTGAGGTTGAACAGCTTCTTTCATGGCTGTTAGAATACGCCCCGGCGCGTTTGACCGGCACAGGCGCTTGTGTGTTTGCAGAGTTCGACACCGAGTCTGCTGCTCGTCAGGTGCTCGACCAAGCCCCGGAAAATTTAAACGGTTTTATTGCTCGCGGTGCTAATGTATCCCCCTTGCAACGAACGCTTTCCGGACTACCCGAGGGTCGCTAAAAAACCACCGGCATCAGTGGTGTTTTAACGCTCTTTACCCATACCCGTATGCATATTCTTCCTACCCCAGTGGGTCGAGTATTTCTCTGGACGCAAGCTTGAGGTTCTTCTCGTGCCTGATATGAAGCTTTTTGCTGGTAACGCCATCCCGGAACTAGCACAACGTATTGCCAACCGTTTGTACACCAGCCTTGGTGACGCCGCCGTCGGTCGCTTTAGCGATGGCGAAGTCAGCGTGCAAATCAACGAAAATGTCCGTGGTGGTGATATTTTCATCATCCAGTCCACCTGCGCACCGACCAACGATAACCTGATGGAGCTGGTTGTCATGGTTGATGCTCTGCGCCGTGCTTCTGCTGGACGAATCACCGCGGTAATCCCCTATTTCGGCTATGCTCGCCAGGACCGTCGCGTCCGCTCCGCTCGTGTGCCTATTACGGCAAAAGTTGTCGCTGACTTCCTTTCCAGCGTTGGTGTTGACCGCGTTCTGACGGTTGACCTGCATGCTGAGCAGATCCAGGGATTCTTTGATGTGCCGGTAGATAACGTATTTGGTAGCCCAATCCTGCTGGAAGACATGCTCCAGCAAGATCTGGTTAACCCGATCGTTGTTTCTCCGGATATCGGCGGTGTCGTTCGCGCGCGTGCCATTGCGAAACTGCTGAACGATACGGATATGGCCATCATCGATAAACGTCGTCCTCGCGCCAACGTTTCTCAGGTGATGCATATCATTGGTGACGTCGCAGGTCGTGACTGCATCCTGGTGGATGACATGATTGATACTGGCGGTACGCTGTGTAAAGCGGCGGAAGCGTTGAAAGAACGCGGTGCGAAACGTGTGTTTGCCTACGCCACTCACCCAATCTTCTCCGGCAATGCCCACGACAACATCAAAAACTCTCAGATCGATGAAGTGATTGTCTGCGATACCATCCCGCTGGCTGAGAATATCAAAGCGCTGCCGAATGTGCGGTCGCTGACATTGTCAGGCATGCTGGCTGAAGCCATTCGCCGCATCAGTAACGAAGAATCCATCTCTGCCATGTTCGAGCATTAATCGTTCACGTCAGTGATGTCAGCAAAAGCCATCGGTTTTCCGATGGCTTTTTTGTTGGTTCGACTTAGGTGGACGAACCGTTAGGGAAGACGTTCTGTGCGACGGCAGCGTTTATCGAAATGTTTAACCCACCAATAGCGGTCCGATATCGTATCTCTACCGCCAAGCCGTGCGCCGATAAGCCAGACAATCGCGCCGGAAAAGATTCCCATCAAATCCAAATAGCGGCCCGAACCTGGCAGATGCCATCCCGGCAACTGGCTGACGATGGCATAGCCGACGCTGGCGACCATCAGCACAAGGCCAACACTCATCAGCAGATTTCCTGTCATCACTGCATGTTTGCGTTTCATACCCACCTCCTGAAAAGGATTAACAGATAACGGGGATGTCGTTGCACGCCCTCTTATTAGTTAAAATTATAGGTGCTACGCCAATTACCGTTGCGTAAACGATCACAGAAAGTGAATAAAAAATAGTCACCCCACCTACAATTTCTTTTCATAGTCCGATGAAACGGCGGCTTTATGCCTCCCGCGGCCGGCGTGATATTGGTGATCCCCTCTCCCTGCGTGTAAACTAGCGAGCCTGTTATTTGTCTCTGACATCAGCGTTACTGGCGTAACGCCCTATCTGGAAAAGTATCGTGAGCAGTATCAAACTGATTGTGGGGCTGGCGAATCCGGGTGCTGAATATGCGGCTACCCGCCACAACGCAGGCGCCTGGTATATAGACCGTTTGGCTGAATCCCACCGCCAGCCGCTTAAAGAAGAAAGCAAATTTTTCGGCTACACATCACGCCTGACACTTGCTGGTCAGGATGTTCGATTGCTGGTGCCGACCACCTTTATGAATCTCAGCGGCAAGGCTGTGGCGGCAATGGCGACCTTTTACCGCATCCAATCTGATGAAATTCTGGTCGCACACGACGAACTAGACCTGTTGCCCGGCGTCGCCAAATTAAAACTGGGCGGCGGCCACGGAGGCCACAATGGGTTGAAAGATATCATCAGCAAGCTGGGGAATAACCCGAACTTCCACCGACTGCGTATCGGCATCGGCCATCCGGGCGACAGAAACAAAGTGGTCGGTTTCGTTCTGGGCAAACCGCCTGTCAGTGAACAAACCCTCATCGATCAGTCCATTGATGAAGCGCTACGCTGCACCGAAATAATGCTGGGCGAAGGCATGGTCAAGGCCATGAATCGGCTGCATGCCTTCAAGGCGTCATAAGGTTTGACAGGGTCAATCGCATAACGCTCCTGCATGTGTGTATAATTGGGCGTCATTTTCATATTCAAACGGGCTGTTGCGTTAACAGTTTGATTAACAAGTTATTTAAGGTGATATAAACATGGGATTCAAATGCGGTATTGTTGGGCTGCCTAATGTGGGTAAATCCACCCTCTTCAACGCGTTGACTAAAGCAGGTATTGATGCGGCCAACTTCCCGTTTTGTACCATCGAACCGAACACCGGCGTAGTACCGATGCCGGATCCGCGTCTGGACAAACTGGCGGAGATCGTCAAACCGCAGCGTACGCTGCCTACCACGATGGAATTCGTGGATATTGCCGGTCTGGTTAAAGGCGCCTCTAAGGGCGAAGGTCTGGGCAACCAGTTCCTGACCAATATTCGTGAAACTGAAGCGATCGGCCATGTTGTTCGTTGTTTTGAAAACGACAACATCATCCACGTGAACAACAAAGTCGATCCGGCTGATGACATCGACGTCATCAATACCGAACTGGCGTTGTCCGACCTGGACACCTGCGAACGCGCTATCCACCGCATCCAGAAAAAAGCTAAAGGCGGCGATAAAGACGCTAAAGCTGAGCTGGCAGCACTGGAAAAATGCCTGCCACAGCTGGAAAACGCCGGTATGCTGCGCGCGATTGACCTGAGCGACGAAGAAAAAGCCGCGATCCGTTATCTGAGCTTCCTGACGTTGAAACCGACGATGTACATCGCCAACGTCAATGAAGACGGGTTCGAAAACAACCCATACCTGGATCAAGTGCGTGAAATCGCCGCGAAAGAAGGCTCTGTCGTCGTTGCCGTTTGTGCCGCCGTTGAAGCGGATATCGCCGAGCTGGATGATGAAGAACGCGACGAGTTCATGGCGGAGCTGGGACTGGAAGAACCGGGCCTGAACCGCGTGATTCGCGCAGGCTACGAGCTGCTGAACTTACAAACCTACTTCACCGCTGGCGTAAAAGAAGTACGCGCATGGACCATCCCTGTCGGCGCCACTGCCCCACAGGCCGCCGGTAAAATCCATACCGACTTCGAAAAAGGCTTCATCCGTGCCCAGACTATCGCTTATGAAGACTTCATCACCTACAAAGGTGAGCAAGGCGCTAAAGAAGCCGGCAAAATGCGTTCAGAAGGTAAAGAGTACATCGTGAAAGACGGCGACATCATGAACTTCTTGTTTAACGTCTAAATAAAATTTGTTGTCTTATGAGGTTTCAGCTCACCTCATGCCGGCCACAAAAAGCCGCCTTCTGTGAAGGCGGCTTTGACACGGTTCCCCCCTTTTAGGGGGCTTGAACACTATTTCTCCAACCCCAGTTGTATTTGTCTTTCCGCTTCCTCTTTTACTACTTTTTCTTGATACCTGACATATCTGCGAATAATCGCTTCGCTCGCTCTTACCGAGTTCACAAAATATCCTCTTTGCCAGAAGTGGTTTCCCCACGATTTTTTTCTTTCTCAGATAGGGAAATTTTGCGAACAGCCTTATCGCGGTTCGTCCTTTCACAAACCCCATTAGGTCTGTAACGCTCAGGCTGGATGGCGTTCTGTACGTGATCTATCCGCACATTGAGTTTCACAACCGTGCATATGCGCTAAGTAGTAGCGAATGGCTCCCATATGCAGTTTTAAACTGCAGGATAATAAGTTTCGCTGCAACATCATCCTTCGCCATATTTTGCACTACCGTCAGTTCGCTAATACCTGCAAAATTTTCTAATTTTCCGGTGAATTACCTACGGGTAAGTCACCGGAACTCTATTATTTATTATTGTCAGAATATTTAGCTTTTAAAGTGGCAAGGCGGTCAGCATCTTCATCAGAAAAATCGTCATCGTCAAGCATTGGTTTTCCCTGAGCGTCATTAATACTAACAACAGTAGCTGTAAATACGGCATCCGAAGGTAATTCGACATCTCCCCACTTCAAGTAAGGGTTTTGTGGCAGGGTTAAATCAGCCTTTTCACCTGGCTCTAAACCACCGGGAATAGTACTTATAAAGGTATCCGTGAACCAAGGCACCTGCCTGCCAGGGCTAGTGATGTCGCCTTTAAATTTAGCCCGAGAAATAGCTTTACCTGTCTTATTTTCCACAGTTAATTCAATAATTGGCTGATCTTTGCCATATTCTGTTTTCTTAAAATAAAAGCGTGAACGAGAAATAACGAATTCTTTCTTTTTCTCGAGATTTAATTCAGCTTTTTTTTGCTTTTCCTCCAGCTCCAAAATTTCTTGAATCGCCTGTTCTTTCTTTTTCTCAGCTTTTTCCTTTCTGATTTTATCCGCGTACGAGAGTATTTCTTCGCCTGTCTTACCTGACAAGTTACTCATCATCTTTTCTTGAACCATGGACATATCGTTAGCCATTTTGGCTTTCATCAAATCCCGCATGCTCACATTGCTGAGAGCAACGACTTCTAGTGCATCATCGTAAGCTGCGCGTTTGTTTTCGGGTAAAGATTCCCGCACTTCTTTAACCGATGTTTTTGCCGTCGCTTCACTCGATGTATCGATTTTCGGCTTATCACACCCTGCAAGAACTAGTGCAATTACGATCGCCATTCCTGTTTTTTTCATAATACTCCCCATTGAACAAATGTAATGCAAATGAATCCTAAACATCCAATTAAGTATTGTGAAGCATTATCAGCACGTTGGAAGAATTATTTTTAAGTGACAGCTATGATCGTAGGTATGCTTAAATTGAATTTTTACCAGTCTTCTATTTTAAAACCACAATCAAAATTTATAGAGTATTTAATGCACAAAGTATGAATGGTTGACTTGTGGAGGGTGTGCTTTTTAGGACACGAAAGAAGTCCTCATCATCGTCCCTGACGTCGGCTGGTCGATCTGGCGCTCATGATGGCTGAAGGGGAAGCTTTATAACCTCAAAAAACGAACACCCGGCCAAACCGGATGGTCGTTTCGATTTATTTGTGACCGGGGTTTGCATGTCATAGTCAGTAAGCAAACACCCCTATATTCACCCCAGACGTCGATTTCCGCCGCTGAGATCCGGCATTCAATGCTGCTTGACCGGACTAGAAGATGCCATCCATTGGTTCAAGCCGTTCGGCGGTAGCGGTTTCGAGAACAAATAGCCTTGAACCACCGGGCATTCCAGCGCAATTAATAGGTTGCGCTGATCGTCCGTTTCCACCCCTTCCGCCACCACCATCAAATCCAGGCTGCGTCCAATCCCAATGACGGCATGCACCACCGAACGCAGCCGGTTTTCCTTGCCGCACTGGTCGATGAAACTGCGATCGATTTTGACTTCCGTGACCGGAAGGTTGGCGAGGCTGGACAGGCTGGAGAAGCCGGTGCCAAAGTCATCCACCGACAGTCCGACGCCCAATGCGCGTATGCGATTGAGAATATCGAGCGTTTCATCCGTTAGCGCCATCATCAGGCTTTCAGTGATCTCAATGGTCAGGTTCGACCCCGCGAGTCCGTAAGTCTGGAGCTGGCGAGCCACATACGCCGGAAGATCCGGATGATTGAAGTTATATGACGAGAGGTTCACCGACACTACCGGCACATAAATGCCTTCCGCCCGCCACGCGGCCATTTGCCGGCAGGCCTCTTCTAACGCCCAGCGTCCGATACCGTCAATCTCGCCGATATCCTCCGCCAGACGGATAAACCGGTCGGGCGGCACATCGCCGAATTCGGGGTGATGCCAGCGAGCCAACGCCTCGACGCCAAACAGTTTTCCGCTCCGTGCACATACCTGAGGTTGATAGTGCAGATGGAGTTGCCGATGCGCCACGGCAGACTTGAGGGCGGCGCCGAGCAACAGTCTCTCACGCGCCAGTACATTCATTTCGGCGCTGAAGAATCGAAATACGTTGCCGCCAGACTTCTTGGCCTTGTACATGGCGTTCATGGCATTCGTTAGCAGCACTTCCCGCGTGGTGCCGCCTTCAGGGTACAGGCTAATACCGAGACTGGCTGACAAGCTCAACCGATGGCCGCTGATTTTGATTGGCTCTCGTACAATGCTGAGAACCTGACTTGCCAGCGTAGATGCCCGCGAAACATCAAAATTTGGAATGACAATGACGAACTGATCGGTCTCGGTGCGACTGATGAACTCATCAGAACGTATCCACGACTGCAATCGGTTCGCCATCGCCACCAGCACCTGATCGCCCGCCGCGTGTCCAAACATGTCGTTAACATCTTTGAAATGGTCCAGATCGAGATTAAAAAAACCGATCTTCTGGCTGGAGGAGGCGAGCAGATCATCCACATGGCAATGCATATAGCTGCGATTGGGTAATCCGGTAAGCGCATCGAATCTAACGACTCTCGCCATCTGCCGACGATTGTCTTCTCGTTCAATCGCTAGAGTACACAGATGGATGCTCGCGTCGGCGATATGTTCAAGAAAAGTGTTCGGTTTCAAACCCTGCCGAAAATAGAAGGCGAAGGTGCCCAAAACCCGACCATCGCGCTGTTTGATAGGATAGGTCCAGCAGGCCCGCAGACCATGCGGTAATATTTGATGCTTATAAGGCGCCCAAAGTGGATTGGTTTCGATGTCATCCACCATCACCGACTCGCCTCTGAACGCGGCCGTTCCGCAGCCCGCAACGCCTTCGCCTATCTCTACGCCTTCCCAGTCAGGGCCGTAAGAGTCGTGAAAACTGGGCGCGGCCCAGGGACGAAGCTTGTTGTCCTCAACCCGACAGACGGAGACCAAAACATTGGGAACAATCGCTTCTATGCGACGACACAGGAAATTGCCGAGCTCGCTGAACGACAGGCTGCTGGTCAGCGCTTCCAGCGCATCTCGCTCTAAATCCTGGATCAGCCGCTCCTCGGTCACATCCGACAGCACGACCACATAATTTTTGATCTGCTCGTTATTTCTCTCGTCGAAGATGGGATTAACGGAAAAGCGCACCCAGACGTCTCGACCGTCTTTGGTCAGCGTCAGAATGTCGCCGTGGACGCCGAGCCAGTCCTGAGTTTTAGTGCGTAAGGTGTCTAATAACGATTTGTCTGTGCGGGGGCTAGCCAGCAGTTCGCTCGGACCTTTGCCAATGGACTCTTCGGCCGTATAACCGAACAGCGAAGTAAAAGCACGATTGATTTGAACAATTCGTCGAGCCGCATCCAACACGCAAACAACGCGGTCGGTATTGTTGATCGCCAGCAGCAGCAGTCGGGTCTCTTCCCGACGGGCGACTTCATCCGTGACGTCACGGGCGATCGCCATGAAATGGATGCGTCCTCCGACATCGACCTTAGACAGGAAAAACTTCGCCCAAAGCTGTTGTCCATCCCGCTTTTCCATAAGGATATCGCGACTCATCGCTTCTGGTCGGGGTAAGTTTGGCTGCCGAATCCTGCGGATATAGCGGCCATACACTTCCCGCATAGCCTTGGGCAACAGCAGGCGTATATGTTGTCCCAGCACGTCGTCGCGAGCGTACCCCCACAGCCTTTCTGCGGCCGCATTAAAAAACAGGACGCGGTCGCATTCATCAATGAGGACGACAGCTAACATCGTCTGCTCCAAAGCGGGGAGCAATATGTGATAGTAATCAGCGCCCGGACCTTCCATCTTCATTGTTATTTCCTCCATACAGACGGGTTATCGTTCCTTTATCGATAAGTCCATCTGCAGCAATCTCGATTTAAGCAGCCCTAGGCACCAGGTTGACTGCATGGGTACACGAATGGATATTACGCCGCCGTCCTGGCCGGTCACCGACTCATGTCAGGGGCTTTCAACAGGAAAACCAGAAATGGCGGGAAACATAAACGCTGGCCTGGGGTTTTTGTCTTATCGGCACAACGGAGTAAACATTGAACTTTTGCTATGACCGGTGACAGGCACAGATAAGAAAACGTTTACACAGTTTGCCTGCCAGTTTCACCACCTTCACGCTCTTTCCACACGCTCAATCGCAGTCATCCAGTATGCCATCGAAGCACGCCCTTTTTGTGGTGATAATTAGATGAATTTAACTTATCCATTAACATGTTATTCACGTTCGGGGGCGGTTAAAAAACGCTTTCCGGCCTCCAAGTGAACGGCCGTTACAATAGCTCACCGAGCATTCCGGGGATACGCGCAAAAATCTGAATAAGCACTATCCTTTTATAGAAATCATAAGATTAATTAACAGGACGGACTCTCATGCAGGATCATGCAACTTCAACCACGCTGAGTGGAAACGCCCAGGAACTCATAGACACCCTCACCCATATCGTCGGTAAATCTCATATCCTCACGGACACGCACAAAACTGAACGCTATCGAAAAGGTTTCCGCTCCGGTCAAGGAGAGGCGCTTGCCGTTGTCTTTCCGGGGTCGCTACTGGAACAATGGAAAGTATTCAAGGCCTGCGTGGAAGCCGATCGCATTGTGATTATGCAGGCCGCTAATACCGGTCTGACCGAAGGTTCTACTCCTAGCGGCGACGGCTATGACCGTGAAATCGTTATCATCAACACCCTCCGACTGGATAAGGTGCAACTGTTGGATCAGGGGCGACAAATCGTCGCACTGCCCGGCAGTACGCTATGGCATTTGGAGCGCGTGCTAAAGCCATTAGGTCGCGAACCGCACTCGGTGATTGGCTCATCTTGTATCGGCGCATCGGTCATTGGGGGGATCTGCAATAACTCCGGAGGTTCGCTGGTGCATCGCGGTCCCGCCTATACGGAAATGGCGCTGTACGGCCGAGTGAACGATCAAGGCCAGGTAGAGCTGGTCAATCATCTGGGGATTGATTTGGGCGAGACGCCGGAGCAGATTCTGATCCGTCTTGAACAACGTCAGTATACCGAGGCGGACGTGGTCAATGATGAGCGACAGGCGTCCGACCACGAGTACGCCGACCGTGTCCGTGACGTGGATGCCGATACCCCCTCCCGCTTCAATGCCGACGAACGTCGCCTATTTGAAGCCGCAGGCTGCGCCGGAAAGCTGGCCGTCTTTGCCGTTAGACTGGATACATTTCCGGCGCAAAAGTCTCAGCAGGTCTTCTACATCGGCACGAATCAGCCTCAGGTGCTGACCGAGCTTCGTCGCCATATTCTGGCGAATTTCACTCATTTGCCGGTCGCGGGAGAATATCTCCACCGCGACATGTTCAATATCGCTGAGGTCTACGGCAAAGATACTTTCGTCATGATCGACAAGCTAGGCACCGACAAAATGCCTATGTTCTTTAACCTCAAAGGACGAATGGACGCCATTTTCGATAAAATCCCCTTCCTCCCGTCGCACCTTGTGGATCGCACCATGCAGCTACTTAGTCGTTTGCTGCCCTCTCAGTTACCTGAGCGGATGCGGGCCTATCGTGACCGCTACGAGCATCACCTGATGCTGAAAATGGCGGGAGATGGGATCGACGAGGCGCATCGCTGGTTGGAAAGCTATTTCCGCGAGGCGGACGGCGAATTTTTCGCTTGTACGCCAGAAGAAGGCAATAAAGCGTTCTTGCATCGGTTCGCCGCCGCCGGAGCCGCTATTCGTTATCACGCGGTGCATAGCCGCGAGGTGGAGAACATTCTGCCGCTGGATATCGCGCTGCGTCGTAACGATCGGGAGTGGTTTGAGCACCTGCCGCCGGAAATCAGCAATCAGCTAGTGCATCGCCTCTATTACGGACACTTTATGTGCCACGTTTTCCATCAGGATTACATCGTGAAAAAAGGCGTCGATACCCATAAGCTGAAAGAACAGATGCTGGAACTCCTCGACAAGCGAGGCGCGGAATACCCTGCAGAGCACAACGTCGGCCATTTATATCAGGCCAAACCACAGCTTAAGGCGTTTTATCAGCAGAATGATCCGACCAATACCCTCAATCCCGGTATCGGGAAAACCACTAAGCTGAAAAATTGGGGCTGTAGCTGCAACGACAGTTCACACCACTAGCCCTGCGGCAAACTCACCTTTTGGGCTTCGCACACTCTCGCGAAGCCCTGATTTACGAGTATCCCCCTCAATCACGCTTTCGACAGCGCGCACGCCGTTAGCTGGCTTCCGTCACGTCACGGTCGCCATCGTCCCGATCCTCAAGCTCCAGCACGCTGTACGCCACCGAACAGAATAGCGAGTTTAGACGCTTCATATCGCCCAACAGCCCTAAATGCAGCGAACTGGTTTCCAGACTCTGCACGTTCTTCTGCCGCAGACGCTCGACGTGCGTGTGAGCGAAACGACGATCCATGATACGGAAGCGGTGCTTGGAACGACGCAGACGTTTTGCGCTGGCGAGATCGTTGTTGAAAAACACGGTCTGGCTCATCCGTAGGTTGTCGAGCAGTCGGGAATAGAGCGCATCCAGCTCTTCCAACCCTTCGGCGGAAAACGCCCGGCGTGATGCCTGCGCCTTTGCGCGAATGTCGCCGGCCATTTTTTCCAGGATATCGCCCGCCTGCTCCAAATTCATGGTGACTTCGATGACCTCCGCCCAGCGGCGCGAGTCGCTCTCACCCAAATCCTCTTTGGCCATTCGCGCCAGATAGAGTTTGATCCCGGTGTAAAGCACGTCCACATCGTCATCCAGACGACGGATGGTTTTCTCCTGCAGATGATTGCCGTGCATCATTTCGTGGGTGAGAATCAGCATATTTTCCACGATGTCCCCCATCCTTAAGGTTTCCCGAGCGGCATTGGCCAGCGCTAGCGCCGGGGTATCCAGCACGCTGAGATCCAAATGACGCGGACGCAGACGCGGGTCTTGCTCTTGATTATCGCGGAGCAGCAACTGGCACCACTCCGCCATGCGCCCCGTTACCGGCAACATCAGCAAACAACGCAGCAGGTTGTAAACCACGTGGAAATAGATGACCAGGTTCTCGGTGCTGACGGGCAATTTTTCCATTTCCACCGCCAACATCTCGACGAAAGGCAGCACCACCACGCAGCCGACGAGTTTGAACAGCAGGCTACCCAATGCGACTCGGCGACCATCGATGCTCTGTTTACTTGCGTTGATCATCGCCAGCATGCCGCTGCCCAGATTGGCGCCGACCACCAGACAGAGCGCGACCTTCAACGAAATCACGCTGGTCGCCGTCAACGTCGCGGTCAGCAACACGGCCGCCAGGCTGGAGTAGCTGACGATAGCGAACAAGGCGCCGATCAGCGCATCCAGCAAGATGTCGCCCGTCAGCGAAGAAAACAGCACCTTCACCCCGGCCGCCTGGGTAATCGGCGTGGCGGCATTCACGATCAGCTCCAGCGCCAGCAGAATCAGTCCGAGACCGATTAGCACTCGCCCCATCTGTCCGATGCGCGCTTGTTTACGACTCAGGAACAGTGAGACGCCGCTGAATATCAGCAGCGGAGAGAGCCATGAAAGATCAAAGGTCAGAATACGTACCATGAGCGCGGTGCCGACGTCCGCACCCAGCATAATCACCAGCCCAGGCGCCAAGGCAATCAAGCCCTGAGAAACGAACGACGTGACCAGCAACATGGTGGCGTTGCTGCTTTGCACCAACGCGGTGACCACAATTCCAGCCATAAAGGCCAGCGGCTTGTGGCTGACATTCTTGCTGAGCATACGACGCAATTCTGCGCCATACACTCGCATGATGCCGGTACGGACAATGTGCGTCCCCCAAACCAGCAACGAAACGGCGGACAACAAATGCAGCAGTATCAACAAAACAGAGAGCTCCTTAACAGTCAGCGATCAACGTTCCTTATCGCAAGTGATGTGGCGGAAATGGGGCGCGCGGCAGAAAAAACTATCCAGTTGCCCCTCTCCGCCGCCACTCTTTAGCCAGTGAAGAACATCGGCGGCGGCCCTGAGTCAGGGGGGCGTCGCCCTCAGATGCGGTTAACCGAGTTCTGGTTAAGCTTTTGTGAGACTCTCGGTCCGTCCGAAAAAGATAGCGTCAGGCCACCTCCTGAACAGTCGCCAGATCGAGACTTAACCCCACCTGAGCGCCTTGATCGTACGCCTGCTCCATCGAGCGGTTGAGCGTATCCACCTGCAGTTCGATGCCCTGCGTCATCACCCGATAGCGAATCACGTTGCCGAGCAGGCTATGGCTGACGATCGTCGCCGGCACGCCCTGCTGCGGATGAGTCAGCGAGATCGACTCAGGGCGAATAGCCACTTGCTGCGTAAATGTCTGGCCGGTCAGACGGAACGCCTGTTCCGCGCTTAACAGATTGTAGTTGCCAATGAAGCCGGCCGCGAATGCATTAACCGGCTGCGTATACAGTCGCGCCGCGTCACCATTCTGCACGATTTCGCCCTTATTCATCAGAACGATGCGGTCGGATAGCGTCAAGGCCTCTTCCTGATCGTGGGTCACAAACAGCGCGGTCAGCTTCAGCTCACGCTGGATAGTGCGAATTTGCTCCCGCAGGTGGCGGCGGATCCGGGCGTCCAGCGCGGAAAGCGGCTCGTCAAGCAACAGCAGCCGGGGTCGCGTCACCAGCGAACGCGCCAGCGCCACGCGCTGACACTGACCGCCGGAAAGCTGATGCGGATATCGCCGGGCGAACGTTTCGAGTTCCACTAGCGCCAGAACCTCCGCCACGCGGCGATGCACTTCATCACCCGACAGTTTTTGCATTTTCAATCCGAAAGCGACATTGCCTTCCACCGTCATATTGGGGAATAACGCGTAACTCTGAAACACCATGCCAATCCCGCGCTTTTGGGGTGATAGCGGCACGATATTCTGCCCTTGTAGCAGGATCTGTCCGCTATCGACCGGGGTGAGACCGGCGATACAGCGTAACAATGTGGATTTCCCACAGCCGCTCGGGCCCAGCAGCGTCACGAATTCGCCCTCTTCCGCCATGAAGTCGATGCGGTTGAACACAGAGGTTGACCCAAAACTTTTAGTCAGTTGCGTCACGTGCAGATAGGCCATGTTTACCCCTTATCTTTATTTAACAAATTCGCCAGCCACGTCACAACCAGCACGACGAAGAAATAGGAGATCACCAGCGCGCTGGTGAAGTGTCCGCTGCCGTTACGCATGTTGAACAGGTAGACCTGCAAGGTTTCATAGCGGCTTCCCACCAGAAGATTGGCGAAGACGAACTCACCGATTAAAAAGGAAAAAGAGAGCAGGACGGCAATAAAAGCGCCCTTACGCAAATTAGGCAGCACCACTCGCCATGCCGCCTGCCAGGTACTGGCGCCCAACAGGTGGGCGGCATCGATCAGCTCGCGCAGATTAATCGCCTGCAAATTGTTGGTGATTGTCCGATAGATAAACGGCAGCGCGATGGTGAAATAGCAGCCGATAAGGATCCACGGCGTGCCGGTCAGCATCAGCGGTTCCGAAGAGTACAACTGCAGCAGCCCCACGGAAGAAACAATGGGCGGCACCGCAAAGGGGAGCAAAATCAGGATATTCATCACCGCGTCCAGACGGGGAAACTGATAGGCGATGACGAACATCGCCGGCAGAATCAATATCAGCGACAGCAGCAGCGAAACACAGCAGATTAATAAGGAGTGCCACAACGCCGTCAGAAAGCGCGGATCGAGCCATAGACTTTTCATCCACTTCAGCGTGAAACCTTCTGGCAATACGGTGGCGGCCCACTGGGTGGCGAAGGCATAGACCAGCGTTGCCGCCAGCGGCAGCACCAACACGAACAACAGCGTCCCCACCATGAAACGGTGGTAGACGTGTTCAGAGAAAGACATAGCGATTCTCCGTGATGAGTTAACGTTTCGCATTCAGGTAGCTGTGACGCACCAGCCACTGATGAAGCGCCGTAATCAGCGTCATCAACACCACCAGCAGCATGGACAGCGCACTGCCGAGATTAGGATCCAGCGAGATATCCCCGGCGACCAGCGCCGCGATCCGCACGGGGACGATGTTGAAGTTGCCGTTGGTCAGCGCATACACCGTGGCATACGCGCCCAGCGCATTCGCCATCAGGATCACGAAAGTGCCCAACAGCGCCGGCATCAAGATGGGCAGACCGATATACCGCCAATAGCGACAACGCCCCGCGCCAAGCAGCGCCGCAGACTCGCGCCACTCCGCCTTCAGGCCGTCGAACGCGGGATACAACAGAAGGACGCCAAGCGGGATCTGAAAATAGGTGTAAAGGATAACGAGCCCGGAGCGGGAATAGAGATTGAACGTCTCCATGAAACCCAGTTGCCTCAGCAATAGCGTCAGGCAGCCATTCAACCCAAGCAGGATGACGAAAGCGAACGCCAGCGGCACACCGGCGAAATTGCTGGTCATATTGGTGAACGCCATGACGCAGCGATGCAGTCGCCCCTCCCTAAGCTGACTCAACGAGTAACTGCCGAGGAGCGCGATCAACAAACCGTAGAAGCTGGAGTAGAACGAGATATCCAGAGAAAACCGTATCGCCTGAAGATAGAACGGCGACGTCAGAATGTCCCGGTAGTTATCCCAACCCCAGCGGGCGTTAATTTCACTGTAGAAGCTGTTGACCGCGATCCACCCTAGCGGCACCAGTTGAAAAGCGATAAAGCAAACGGCGAACGGCAGCAGGCAAAGCATCGCCAACCCTTTTTTCTTCATCGGCTCGCTCCTACGCCGTCGGTAAGCAGTACCGAACAGCGTGATTTATTATGCGGAACCCCCAGGACATCGCAGATCGTTCCGCACAGTTCCGTCTGACGCGGCGAGGCATCGACAAGAGAAAACGCATCGCCGAAAACAAATAACGGCACCGCTCTTTCCTCCGGCAGCACGCCGCCGTGACTACGGTCGTCGTTCATACCGTGGTCCGCCGTCACTACCACCTGATACCCCGCCGACAACCAGTCAGCCAAACGCAGCGAGAGGTAGCCGTCCACCCTTCGGGCCTGATTCCGGTACTGCGGCGACGATAGGCCGTATTGATGCCCCGCATCATCAATGTTCATTGAATGCACCAATAGAAAATCCGGCTGATATGTTCGACGTAAGCTCTCGGCGTCAATAAACAGATGCGAATCCGGGTAGTCGTCCTCATAGTAAAAATGACCGTGCTGGATGGGCAGATGCGTATCCGCGGTATGCCGATCGCGCGGCGGGTCAAAGGGCGTTCGGTTATACAGCTCGCTCACCCAATGGTAAGCCGCCGCCGCGGTGGCCAGCCCCGCTTTGCGGGCATAATGGAAAATGCTCATTTGATTCGACAGTCGTTGAATCTCATTGTGGATGATACCGCTTTCGACGGGCGTGACGCCGGTCAGGATGCACTCGTACAGCGGTCGTGAGAGAGAGGGCAGTTCGCAGGTCAACGCATAGCGCCGGCCTCGTCCCGCATCACACTGCGCCTGCAGATATCCCATGGCATCGCGGGCAACCTGATAATTGAGACCGTCCAACACGACCAGAATACATTTCATACGTCGTTCGCTCCCAGACCGGTTACTGCTGCATGTTGATCATGACGGATTCCTGCCACTGCCGCGGCAGCAGACGCGCGCTTTTCTCCCAGGCGGCCGGATCGGCTATCGGACGGGCTGAGTGATATTGTTCCGCCGGCAGCAGCTTGCTTTTCACCTCATCCGGCAGCGACAAATGCTCCGCGCGGATCGGGCGGGCGTAGCCCCGCGCCAGATTGATCTGACCGGCGTCTGAGAAGATGTATTCGCGCGCCAACTTGGCGGCGTTAGGATGCTGGGCATATTTGTTGATTATTGTGGTATAGCCAGACGTCACCGATCCGTCCGACGGGATCAGCACGACAAAGCGGTCTTTATCGATTTGATCGCGGTAGTTAAGGCCGTTGAAGTCCCAAACCACCCCCACCTGCACTTCGCCTTTCTCAATATTGGCAATGACCGGATTAGTCAGCCCGAGTCGACCGGCCTTAGCCAGGTCGGCGAACAAATCCAGCCCCGGTTTGAGGTTGTGCTCATCGCCGCCCATGGCATAGGCCGCCGCCAGGATACCGTTGGTGGCCTGAGCCGCCGAGCTAACGTCTCCGATAGTGACAGTGTAACTTCCTTTTTTCAGGTCGGCCCAGCTGTGAGGCACGTCTTTGACCAGCTGCTTGTTGACGATGAAGGCGATAGTGCCGGTATACGCCAACGCCCAGTGCCCGTCTTTATCTTTGGCCCAGTCGGGAACCTGCGACCAGGTGGTCGGCTTATAGGGCTGGGTGACGCCTTTTTGCATTGCAATGGGGCCAAACGACGCGCCGACATCACCGATATCCGCGCTAGCATTCTGTTTTTCAGCGGCGAACTTGGCGATCTCCTGCGCCGAACTCATGTCGGTGTCCGTATGGCGCAGGCCATACTTTTCATTCAGATCCTTCCAGGTATCTTTCCAGTTGGCCCAGTTGTCCGGCATACCCACGCTATTGACCTGTCCTTCTGCTCGCGCCGCTTGCTCTAGCCCGGCGACGGAAACTTCAGCCGCGTGAGCGGATGAAAGCGACAGCGCGACGGCTGTCGTGAAGAGGGATGCAACCTTAATTTTCATCGTAAGTGCTCCTGGTGATAGGAATAAGCGCTGGTCTAGTCCAGCAAAATCCACGCCAATCTACGCCCTCAAGATGAAATTTGTATGTCAGTCGCTCCCTCTCGCCTGCGGGGTGTACGGTCAGGAAATTAACCTTCGATACGCCCGCCTCCCCGTCGCGGCACGAGCGAGACGTTTTGGCGGCTGCGTGGCAATATAGCGATCTGACCAAAAATGGCGCTGCACCCACCGTGGTGCACGGCGTGCCCCAAAATAGGCTGATGAACTCATGCAACCCCCCTCGACAACCGTGGCGCTGATCTGCCGGACGTTACGGACGCAAATTGATGAAGGAACATGGCGAAACGAGGCGCGTTTGCCTCGGAAAGAACGTTGAGCGAACAGTTTTCCACCACCCGAATTACCCTGCGGGAAGCGCTGCTGCAGTTGGAGTCTCAGGGAGTGATTTACCGGGAGCCGCGCCGAGGATGGTTTATTTCGCCACCGAGGATCGTCTATAACCCCTTGCAGCGCAGCCATTTTCACGCCATGGTCGAACATCAGGGGCGCCGAGCCGCCACAGAGGTGCTGGAAGCTCGCGAGATCACCGCTAGCGACGAAATCAGTCAGCAACTGACGCTGCCGGCCGGCGCGAAGGTTTACCAGATCCGCCGCCTGCGTCGCATTGACGCGCGCGCGGTGCTGTATGTGGAGCACTACCTGAATCCCGCCTTTTTCCCGAACATTCTGGCGTCCGACCTGACGCAATCGCTGACCGATATCTATGAAACGCGCTATGGCGTCAGCTATGGCCGGGTGCGTTTCACGATGTTGCCGACGCCGGTTCCACCTCTGGCCGCTTCTGCACTCAACGTTGCATCAGGCAGCCCCGCGCTATTTATCACCCGTATCAACCGGGACCAGTCAGATCGGATCATCGATTGCGACCACGAATACTGGCGCTATGACGCCATTCACATCGACGTCGAAGCGGTATAACGGCGCTGTAGCGTGAGCTACGGCGTAATACGCGGCGTCACGCCACCGTCGCGTTCCCACATCAAACCATGACGGCCGCGCGCGGTTACGCCGCCTGTATCTGCCTCAGCAATGAGATAATAAAGTCCCGAGTCTCTTTCACCTGCTGGATGAATCCCGAAAGCATGGCGCTGAAGCGATTTTCATCCAGCGCACTGAGTGAGTGCTGGAAGCACAGTCGTAGCTGATTGAATTCATCCAGCGCCAGCCAGCAACCGCGCATTGCCGCCATCTCAAAATTGAGCTGCATCATCAGGCGATAAATCGCCGTTGGGTCCAACCCCTCCAGCCCGTCCAGCGCGACTATCCGGCAGTGCAGTAAAAGTTGTTCGCTGTGCGTCGGAACGTCAATGACCGCCGCTTCTTCGCCATTTTCGTCATTAAGCACGCAAATCCCATTCTCAAGTTTTAGCGTGGTTTGCGAGGCCCGACCAAACGCTTGCAGTAAACGGGTGACGTGTTGTTGTTGAGAATGCATTGTGGTGCTCCTTTAGCCATATGCCATCGTGGATTAAAGTTTTGCCAGCGTAATGCCTTCCTGATGCAGGCTGTTCAGCGCTGTCGCCAGGGTGGGATTAGCCCGTGCGATTTCGCCTTCCAGACTGAAATGTCTCGGCGTGTCCTGATTCTGTCCGTAGGAGAAATGGATTTCTCCCAGTGACTTGCTCATACTGACGTCCACACTGCTTGACGCCCCGACGATAGGCGTCGGGAACGTGAAGCCCTCCTTCTTCTTCACTGTCTCGGTAAAACTGATCGAGCCAATACGCAGATTGTTGCTGTCTTTGAACAGGTCGACGATGGCTTGTTTACTCAGGCTGTTGTTCTGAATCCCTTTTTCCACCTGCTCTTTCACCGCGTCCTTCGGTTCCAGGTTCACGCTGGCGGAGGCGTTGGGCAGCGACTGTAGATGGGTCATGACCGCTTTCAACGCCGGGTCGGCATTCATGAAAGCATGGATGCGTTCGGCATTAGTGGGTGGCAAGTTATCGTTCACCAGCTTGCGCAGCGCATGCAGCACGCCATTACTGTCCAACTTCGACAAGTTGCCGTAGCTGGCGCAGTGGCTGACGCTCGATAGCGTCACCGCCTGATGTTTCGCCGCTGACTGCTGCCGAACCGCTTTGCCGAGCGATTGCATTGCGCTGTATTGCCCATCGTTCTGCGGCGTTTTAGCGTCGAAGTGCCGATTCATGATGGCCAGCTGTTCGTCGATATCATCCAGCGTGTTCACGCCGCCTAGCAGCTGCTGGGTTTCCACATCGCCAAAGTGTTTCTCAAGCGAAGCGGTCAGTTCTTCGATATCGCTTTTCTGTAGCGGCTCCGCCACCTTGACATTGAGAGAGATGCTGTGGCTGGTTTTGGTATCGACAGACAGCGTGGCCGAAGCGCCAGTGCCGAATCCCGCCGGCAGCGTCCCCTTGCCGGGTTGCGTCATCGCCATCCCTGCCCAGAGCGCGGCATTCGCGCCTACGGACGCTTGGTTAAAGAATCGCACTCGATTGTTGCTGGTGGTGTTTTTCTCATTCAGTTCGCCCCGGACCGTGCTGTGTTCGTGACTGGCGGACAACACGTTGACGCCGCCGCTGACGCCCAGTGAAGCTCGCGTCGTGGTGGAAAAGGTGGTGTTGTCGTTGTCCGTCATGTTGACCGCGGCGCGTCCGTCGAGCGTGAAAGCGCCGTCCACATCGAAACTCACAGAAAGCCCCTGCTTAACCTGATGTTCCGTGCCCTTTTTCATGAGATCCAGCGGATTGATCTCCCCCTGCGTCAGCGCATCAATAAATGACGGCAGTTCTTTTTCGCTTAGCGTGAAACTGAGACCGTTTTGGCGGGTCGCTCCAATGGTGGCAGCGCCGCTGACGCCCATCCTCAGATCGAACGTCAGCGTGTGGTCATCATCCAGAATGAGATTTTCTTTCGTCGCCTTGGGTTCATGACCGACGATCACACCGGCCTTGGCGCTGAGGCCGCCGGTACGGCCAAAGCTGACATCAATGCCGTTGTCACCCCGGCTGAAGCTCAAGCTGTAGCCCCGCTCGCCCGTTATGCCGCCGCTGGCGATCAGCGGCGACGGGATGTGGTTGATGGTCATCTTGGCCAGTTGCGTCGGCATGACATAGACCGAGCTCAGGCCCGCGTTATAGTTTCGATTGAAGCTGATACTTTCGCCGGCATTCAGCGACAGCACGGTGTCTTTCATTTTGGGGCAGCTGCCCCTGATCCTCCGCCTGCAGCGACGTGCGCGAGGTCACGCTGACGGCATGGCGTTCATCTCTGAAGGCGCGGATGAAGGTTTTCACCGCGTCATAATCCGCCTCCAACGCTGAAAAACTGCTGAATCCCATGTCCGTGGCGCGCTTAACGTTGTGATTGCCATACTGATGATCTCGCAGCAGCGTCAACGCCGCCTCCATCGGCTTGAGCGCCGCTTTCGTCGGCGATGCGCCGGAGAATCCCGCCAGCTTATCCACGATGCCGTGCAGATCGCCGAGAGTCAGCGTGTCCAAAGCCAGCCGCGACTTTGTCAGCGCCATCTCATCATGTACGTCGCGGTGAGCCCCCTGAACCACCGTGTCGCTCTGGTAGCTCATATCCACCTTTTTCATGACGAACTGCTTCAACAGCGCGCTCGCCTTGCTGTCCGCCGAAGAGGGATGCGCCAGGGTGGCCGTCATTAACGCGTCGCTGAGACTTTTCCCGGAACGATGCGAATTCATGCCTTGAATGGCGGACTTCAGCGCCGACGGGGTGAACTGGTGATTGATCTCGCCTTTGGCGTTAATCAGCCCCTGATGTTGACCCAGCAACAGCGCCGCGTTACCCGAGCTGCGTTCCAGATCCTGATGGAACTGATGCAGCGCCGCCATCAGCGGCTTGCCGGCCTCTCCCAGATTCAACTGGCTCAACTTGGTTTTCAGGTCGGGGCCGTTTGCCTGCGGACTTGGCTGACGTTGCGTATTGAGCACCTCTAGCCGTTTAAAGACCGAGGCATGAGCCGAATAGAGAGGATGTAACCCGGCACGACCTTTAAAGTGATGCTGAATGCCATCGCCCACGCTTTTGCCGAGCTCAGCCGGCAGCTTGATGACATTCGCACGCATGCGATCAACAAAACCGCTGCTGGTCTTTTTGTTTTCCTGCGCCATTTGCCCCAGTACCTGCGTATCCAGCTTCGCCGTTAATCCCGTTCCAGGGATAGATACGGCTTTGGTCGCGCCGCCTAAGCGCTGGTAAACCGCCTCCGCCTCTCGGGGCTGAGGCGCGGTGATGTCGGTGTTTGGCCGATGCTCCGTCCAGCCGCTTTGGTTCAGACGCAGATGACGATCGCCTTGATGCGCCAGCAGGTCATGCTCAGGCGTGGTATCCAGCCGGTCAACCTTGCCGCCCTGCGGCGTTCCCACCGGTTGCCATCGCGTTTCACCGGACTCCGCGCGGTCGTTTTGCCAGGCTTCGCGCGGCAAGGTGAATAAGGCGCCCTCTTTGTTAAGCGCGAACAGGTTGCTATCGCGATCCAGCGCCAGATCGTGGATCTCGCCCGTTAGCCCGTCCTTCGGCAGCCCCATGGCGGGAACCGACTCACGATGGGTGCCGGGACGGACCTGATGCAACTGGATTTCCCCCTCTTTATTAGCGGAGATGAACCGATTGGCATTCAGCACGGCAACCGCGACAGCGCCACTGTCTTTTCCCAGACCCGGCAACGCATCGCCGGATTTTGGCGCGTTACGCGCGTGGCTCAGGGCGAAAATGTTGCTGTCACCATGCACGACACTGTCCGCTTTCTGATTTATCGACAGCGCTTTGAGTTGACCGTCATGCAGGAGATAGGGTTGGTTATCCAAACCGCGCTTAAGCTGATTGCCGGAAATCGTCGTCGGCGTCCAACTGCGGGTCACGCTGTCCACGTAATGTACTTTGCCTTCATGCAGCGCCATCATGCCGAAGCGGCCCATATTCATGACGGACGACGGCGGCGGAGCGACGTGCAGCAGTCCCATTTTGTGGTCTACCACTAATGAATCGCTTAGGTTCCAGCCCGGCTTGAAACCGCCGCCTTCCGCCGCTGGCGCGGCCAGATGTTTATGCCCCAGCGCGTCCTTGATCACCGCATGCAGACGGCCTTCGCCGTTGCTGACAAAGCCCTCCGTGTGATGACTTTTCCCCAACGCCCCTTCCAGGTCTGGACTGTGCAAGGGGGTCAGTTCGACTCGATGACCGTCATCCTGTGGTAACGTCCCGACAAAAACCTGCCCCTCACGATCGGCTACCAACAGCTTTTGCCGATCGAGTCCTACGGCTTTGGCATCCACCTGTTCGCTGCCGCGCGCCAACGCGCTCGTGCCGTTCAAAGCCAATTGCAGCGCTCGGTGCTCGCTCTTGGGCGCATTCAGCGTCGGCAACAAATAAAGCAGGCCCGCACCGTGGTCCGGCGTCGTCAACACCACTGTCTGCCCGTCAAGGTTAGAGGAGAACGAAGTGATTTTATCTGTGAATGCGGCCGACTCCATGCCGGTCGACAGGTTGCTCAACGAGCGGCTTTCCTTCACCGCATACAGGTTGCCGTCGGCTTGCCGGGATAATTGCGCGTGCTTGCGGTCGTCTTTGGGCTGCCAGACGCCCTCGGGGCTCAGGCTGAACAGCTTGCCGTCGTGGAGTCGCAGCGCCTCGTCATGATCGTCCAGAAAAATTCCGGACAGTTGAGACTGGAGCCCGCCGGTAGGGTTGGGCAGCGACTGCGAACCGACCAATTTACCGTTGAGCTTCGCTTCGGTATGCACCCGTGTATCAGACGAATTTAATGAATATCCTGCCGATGCCTTACTGTGCAGTAATTCGCTATCTTTCCGTGAGGGCGCGCTACTGTGCACACCGACCAGCCCGTGTTTGCCGTGATGAAGACTGAACAATCGCCCTATTTTATCCATCAACAGATGGTGGGTGCCGTTCGAATTCTTGTGATGCGCCACAAACGGCAGATCGTGTTTACCGAGCGTTTGCGACAGCACCGTTTTCAACGGGGCCGGCACATCGTCGCCCAAGATAACCTTGCCTTTTTTATCCAAGGAAAGTCCCAGCCCCATCGCCGCGGAGGCGTGATGGGCATTCGTGCTCGTCCCCCCATCGAAATGAGACACCGCGCTATGCATGCTGGCCGTTCGGGACGAATTCACGCTGGATGCCGCCTCACGCGACGGAGAGCGTTGCAGCAGTTCCCGTAACGTGGTGACGGTTTTCACCGGGGCTTCTCCCGTCGACGAAGATCCAGCAGTGTCCTGCATCGCACGGTCGATGGCGTCTCTCATGTCACGGAGGTTGGGAGAGCGCCCTACCTGCGAGCCCAGCGAGGCAGACGGCACCTCGGGCTGGCTGACGCGAGGGGTCGCCGTCAGGCGCATTCCTTCCTGCGCCAACGACCTCGTCGCTTTCTGTCCGGCAACGGAGGCGTGCCCTTGAGAGACCGCGCGCCCCTCTCCGGACACGGGCGGCGTATGGACTTCCGCCACCGTCTTATGATGAATGTGTCTGATATTGCCCAACATAGCCGTCCCCCAGGGATGTTCTTGATGAAAGGTGATTGCCGAGTAAGTGGTCAGGAAAAGGCATCAGGTTCCGCTCGGAAATGAAAACGGGGGATGGACGCGTGCGCCTTTTCATTCGTGTGCCGGAGGGACGGGAACCCGGCGAATATTTGAACCACCCACATAACGGCGAACCGTCGATTCAAAATTCGTCACAGCCTGTTTTTCACTCAACCACATCTTACGGAGGCACTCGCTATGTCAGACCTGAACATCACGCTTACTCTGCCCGGTTTCGGCATGAATAATGCCAGTCTGGACAGCGTCACTTCCCAAAACCTGTCAACGGAAAGGCAGAACACCGACGCCAGCACCACAGAACATCAAACGGCACTCGACAGCGTGGCTAAACTGTTGGCGGCACTGCTGCTGACCCTTGAGGCGGCTAGTCAGGGGGATCTGAGGGCGGTCGCCCCGCGGATGACCGCCGTGCCGCCGCAGGCGATATCAGAGGCCAGGACGGACAAAATCAGCGAAACCTGCTTGAGATGCTCGGTCAGCTATTAGATACGCTGATGCCGCAAAATGGGCAAAGTACGCAGCAGAGCAATATCTCCACAGCAGCGCATCCACAAGATCTGAGCCGCGACACTTTGCAGAATGCCGGAAGCCACGCACTGCAAGGCAGCCTTTCGCCGACACAGGATGGCGGTGGGCAGCTTAGCAGCGACCCACTGTCTCAAACGCTGCTGCAACTGATCGCTATGCTGATGGATAACCAAAGGATTCCGTTCGGCCAACCACAAGAGGGGGGCACCAGCAGCAGCGGCGCATCCGCCGTGCCCGGCTCGCAGCCGATCAATCGCACGTCAGGCTCCGCGGTGGAGTCGCCCAAGCTCACGGAGACAATGCCTTCGTCCCTCGGAGGAACAACGCTGCTGGGAACCGATGGCAGCCACCCGCCATTGACGAGTTCCCCAGCGCCTTCTAACGAAACGCCGTCCGCAAACGGTCAGAGCGCAGCCGTCAGTTTCCCTGCCGCCGATAACGCCAATGCAGTTGTCGTCAACGAGCCGATCAAAGTCGGTGCCGGGGAAACCTTCGACGGCCAGGGGAAAACCTATGTCGCGGGGGCGAGGTTAGGCAACGGCAGCCAAACGGAAGGACAGAAACCGCTGTTTGAAGTCGCAGACGGCGGCTCAGTGAAAAACGTCATTTTTGGCGATAACGCCGCGGATGGCATTCACCTGCACGGCGACGCCACGATTGATAATGTTCACTGGACCAACGTCGGCGAGGATGCGTTAACGGTGAAGGACAACGCCGGCAATCCTGCCAATGTCACGATCACCAACAGTAGTGCGCAGGGCGCTTCCGACAAAGTCTTCCAATTGAATGCGGACGCCCACTTCATTGTGGATAATTTTAAGGTTCAAGACTTCGGCACCTTCGTGAGAACCAACGGTGGCCAGCAAGGAAACTGGAATCTCAATCTCAGCCATGTTGATGCGGAAAACGGCAAGTTTGCCTTTGTTAAAAGCGACAGCGAAGGGCTTAACGTCACCGCCCAAAATAACAGCCTGAGTAACGTCAATAATCCATTTAAAGTGCCGACCTCGGCCGCATTACAGGTGAGCTGAGATGAATGGCGGAACGTCCTCTCTATCCCACGACGTCTCCCCCCGTTGGCGTGACCTGGTCACGCCGGGCGGTTCGCTGTCGCCCGCCGAAAAACGTGCGTTCGATAAGGCGATCCACCTGGTGTTGTCGCGAATGCGTCAGATATTAGGCCAGAAGGATCAACCACGGACTGGCCTGTTTGATTTCGACGTATTCGTGGATTCACTGGAAGCGGACTTTTTGCAGTCCTCGGGGAATGGTCTGGCGCCTGACTTGAATAGCGAAATCGGGCAGACGGCATTTTGGGTTATCCGGGCTATTGCCGACCATCTGATTGCCCTTCAGGCTCAGCGTCGTACGGATGGTCGGTGCGGTGGGCTTTGCCCAGAGGCATAGCCGTGCGCAATGACGGCGACCGATATCACTTCCAAAGTGCAGGAAAGAGTGCCATCGTACGATAAAAAAACGAGGCCGTCAGAGACAGCCTCGTTTCATCTTCTTACCTGTCGAACGGCACGACGTGACGTCTCAGCCAGAGTGAAAATTATTTCTTGGTCTCAACCCATTTGCCATCCACGTAGAAAGCGGACCAGCCAGTTGCCTTACCGTCTTTTTCAGACGAGACATACTGCTGTTTGGTTTTGCGGCTGTAACGCACCAGCGTTTTGTTGCCCGCACCGTCGTTGACGGGCGCATCGGCCAAATAACGCAGTTTTTCCGGCAGCCGATCCTTAAATCGCAGTAGTTCTTCCACCAGCGGCGCTCGCGTTTCGCGCGATTTGGGGAACGTATTGGCGGCCAGGAACACACCGGCGGCGCCGTCTCGCAGCACAAAATAGGCGTCGGATTTCTCGCAAGCCAGCTCTGGCAGCGGCACCGGATCTTCTTTCGGCGGAGCGACTTCGCCGCTGCGCAGGATCTTACGCGTGTTGGTGCAGTCGTCGTTGGTGCACGCCATGTATTTACCGAAACGCCCCATTTTCAGATGCATTTCCGCGCCGCACTTGTCGCATTCAACCACCGGACCGTCGTAACCTTTCAGGCGGAACTCGCCCATTTCGATCTCATACCCGTCGCAGGACGGATTGTTACCGCAGACGTGCAGCTTGCGCTGATTGTCGATCAGATAGCTGTCCATTGCCGTACCGCACTTCGGACAACGACGGCGAGCGCGCAGCGCATGAGCTTCGGCCTCGTCCCCTTCAAGGATATTCAGTACTTCCTCTTCCGGGATCAGGTTAATCGTCGTTTTGCAGCGTTCTTTCGGCGTCAGCGCATAGCCGGAGCAGCCCAGGAACACGCCGGTGCTGGCGGTACGAATCCCCATCTTGCGGCTACAGGTTGGGCAATCGATGCTGGTCAGCACCATCTGGTTCGGCTTCATCCCCCCCGCTTCCGGATCCAGCTCGGCCGTTTCCAGACGCTTAGTGAACTCGTCGAAGAACTCATCCAGCACGGCTTTCCACTTCGCCTGATTGTTGGCGACCTGGTCGAGGCTGCTTTCCATGCGTGCGGTAAAATCGTAGCTCATCAGTTCACGGAAATTTTCTTCCAGGCGATCGGTGACGATTTCGCCCATTTTTTCCGCGTAGAAACGGCGGTTCTCGACGCGAACGTAGCCACGATCCTGAATGGTCGAAATGATGGAGGCGTAGGTGGAAGGACGACCAATCCCACGCTTTTCCAGCTCTTTAACCAAAGACGCTTCGCTGTAACGCGCAGGCGGCTTGGTGAAATGCTGGCTCGGCAACAGCTTGTCGAGCGTGAGGGATTCGCCTACCTCGACCGCTGGCAGAGAACGATCTTCATCATTCTTGCGCAGTGCGGGCATCACTTTGGTCCAACCGTCGAAGCGCAGCGTGCGGCCCTTGGCGCGCAACTGGTAGTCGCCGGCACTGACCGTCAGCGTTGTTGAGTCGTACTGCGCCGGCGTCATCTGACAGGCGACGAACTGACGCCAGATCAGCTGATACAACCGCTGCGCATCCGGCTCCATATCTTTTAACTGTTCGGACTGCACGTTGACGTCGGAAGGACGAATCGCTTCATGCGCTTCCTGGGAGTTCTCTTTGCTGCTGTAGTGATTAGGCGCGTCCGGCAGGTAGCGTTGACCGAATTCGTCGCCGATAAAGCCGCGAACCATCTCCAGCGCATCCTGACTCAGGTTGGTGGAGTCGGTTCGCATATAGGTGATGTGACCCGCTTCGTACAACCGCTGCGCCATCATCATGGTCTTCTTCACGCCGAAGCTGAGACGTGTACTGGCAGCCTGTTGCAGCGTGGAGGTAATAAAAGGTGCACCGGGTTTGCTGCTAGTCGGTTTGTCTTCGCGATCGGAGACGACATAGCGGGCTTTCTCCAGCAGAGAAACCGCCGCGTGGGTCTGTGTTTTGCTGACCGGTTTGAAAGGCTTGCCGTTAAGATGCGTGACCTGCATTTTGAGTGCGATGTCGCTTGACGCCAGCAGGTCCGCGTGAAGTTCCCAATACTCTTCAGGAACGAACACTTTGATTTCACGCTCGCGATCCACCACCAGGCGCACCGCGACGGACTGGACGCGTCCGGCGGACAAGCCACGGGCGATCTTTTTCCACAGCAACGGCGAGACCATGTACCCCACGACCCGGTCCATGAATCGACGGGCCTGCTGAGCATTAACACGGTCGATATTCAGCTCGCCCGGATTTTCGAACGCTTGCTGGATCGCGTTTTTGGTGATTTCGTTAAACACGACGCGACTGAAGCGCGTTTCATCTCCACCAATGATTTCCCGCAGGTGCCAGGCAATGGCCTCCCCTTCGCGGTCAAGGTCGGTTGCGAGATAGACGTGTTCAGCGTTCTCCGCCAACGTTTTCAGCTCGGCAACCACTTTCTCCTTGCCCGGCAGGATCTCGTAATTTGCCTCCCAGTCATGATAGGGATCCACGCCCATACGATTGACCAGTGCGGTCTTTTCATCTTTTTTAGGCGCTTTTTTGGTTTTTCCCTGTGCAGAATCCGCGCTCTTTTTACTCGCAGAGCCGCTGGTCGGCAGGTCACGCACATGACCGACGCTGGATTTAACCACATAGTTATTGCCAAGATACTTATTGATCGTTTTGGCTTTTGCCGGGGACTCAACTATGACGAGAGCTTTACCCATAATTTATTGTTACCTACTGAATTCTTTGAGAAAAGAAAAAATCTTTACCAACACGGGATGATAACCGTCATCACCCCAGCTCAATTCGCTTTCGGCTGCGAGGAACATCGTTCTGTTCTTGTCTTCACGGGCTCGCAGGCACCGCGGATCCGTCGCAACTCTATGATCCCGTGGGAATAGTCATTTACCGCATTGTAACCATAGTTAACGGTTATCATCCACGGCGTAAATAAATTATTCTGCTTGACTATGGAAAATCCCACACTCTACCTGATAAATGCGACCACGCAACTTAATTAGCATGTAAAGGCGGTTTTCGCCACCGATCGCCCCGCGAGAACTTAAACAGGTAAGATAAAAATCTGGTAATTTGCCGTGTAAAGGCGTCAGGCAGTACAATGCGGCAGAATTTTATCCGCAGGAGCACAGGCGTTATGCACACGAATAAAGAAAAGACCCCAATCGATCGCGCCACCTTGCTGGCTGAAGCCAACACCCTTATCAAAAATCACGACGACTATTTGCAAGGCATTGAAGCCACCGATGTCGAACAAAAAAACGGCGTTCTGGTTTTCCGCGGCGACTATTTTCTTGACGATGAAGGGCTTCCTTCGCGCAAGACTACCGCCGTATTCAATATGTTCAAATATTTGGCGCACGAGCTGTCAGACAAATACAGCCTGAAGGATTAGTTAGCCAGCGGAAAAGAGTCGAGGAGCGCAAAGCAGGAAGTTTGATTCAGTCCTGGCCCGCCGTGGCAGCGGGCCAGGACGGGCAAGTTACAGAAGAGGCTGATGCCCTTTTTGCCACCAGCGCAGCATCAGACGTTCCAGCGTCGCCCCCGCGCTGCCGGTGAAGCGATCCATCAGACGCTTACGGCGCGAATAGTGCACTGACAGAATGTTAAATGCATTCATCTCCGCTATCAGCAAATCGTCGCTGGTGCCAATCGCGTCCACCAGCCCCAACGCCCTCGCCTGAGTACCGAACCAGTGCTCGCCCGTCGCCACCGCATTAATATCCAGACCTGGACGCATTTCACTGACGAAATCTTTAAACAACTGATGCGTGACATCCAGCTCTTCGCGGAACTTCTCCCGTCCGGCATCGGTGTTTTCACCAAACAGCGTCAGGGTACGTTTATATTCGCCCGCCGTATGAAGTTCGACATCAATATCGTTGTTTTTCAGCAACCGGTTAAAGTTAGGCAGCTGCGCAACCACGCCGATGGAACCGACGATAGCGAACGGCGCCGCCACAATGCGATCCGCCACGCAGGCCATCATGTACCCCCCGCTGGCCGCGACTTTATCCACCGCCACCGTCAGACGAATCCCTTTATCGCGCAAACGCTGGAGCTGGGAGGCCGCCAGACCGTAGCCATGCACCACGCCGCCGGGGCTTTCAAGCCTTAGCAACACTTCATCGTTGTTGCGGGCTACGGCCATCACGGCGGAGATCTCCTCGCGCAGCGAACTGACTTCTGAGGCGTCCATACTGCCGTTGAAGTCAAGCACATACAGGCTGGGTTTGCCGTGCGCTTCCTCGCCGCGCCGACTGCGCTGCTTTTCAAGCCGAGCTTTCGCCTTTTCCTCTTTTTTATGCTTTTTTTCCAGCGCCTTGCGTTCCGCGTCGCTCAATGCCGCACTTTCCATTTCCTGCTGCACGCCGCGGTACTGTTCGCCGAGGTCGATAACCTGCAGCTCGCCGCTGCGCTGACGTTTTCGCTGAGACAGGCCGACGGTCAGCACCACCAGCGCACCGATGGCGACCACCACGGTCAACGTCTTTGCCAGAAATAATCCATATAAAGCCACTAATTCCACGATACCGCCTCTTATTCTATGACGAGCAGGGAACTGACTTCGCCAGCGCCCCTGCTTGGGTTGCCTAACATCAGTGTCATAACGTAGCGTATGCCATACGTAATGGCGATGCCTCAGCAATGAAATTCACACTTTCGCTGTTTTTTCCAACGCACCGCCCTGAATTCGCCCCAGTCTGATTGAAAGTGCCTATCGTTTCAGGCATAAATCCTCTATTTATACCTGCCTAAATCGATTCCGGATTCAGGCCGCCCTACGTGGCCGACAGCCATCCCCCTTCGTTCAGCGTCTGGTTTGACGACGGAAAGAGGACATTGACGTGTACTATCAGCCTAAAAACGACTTGCTAAAACAACGCATTATTCTGGTGACCGGCGCGGGCGACGGCATCGGACGCGAAGCCGCGCTGACCTATGCCCGCTATGGCGCCCGCCTGGTGCTACTGGGTCGTACCGAGAGCAAACTGCGCGCTGTGGAGCAGCAGATCCAAGAAGAGTGCGGTGCCCATAGCTACTTGATTCCGTGCGACATGCTGTCGGCTAATCCGGCTCAATTTCAACAGATCGCGGAGGCGCTGAGCCAGGCGATGCCGCGTTTGGACGGCGTCCTGCACAACGCCGGGTTGCTGGGGCAGATCGCCCCCATGACGGAACAGTCGGCCGACGTTTGGCAACAGGTGATGCAGGTCAACGTGAACGCCACCTTTATGCTCACGCAAGCGCTACTTCCCTTGCTCCTCAAATCGTCCAGCCCTTCACTCGTTTTCACCAGCTCCAGCGTGGGGCGCGAAGGCCGCGCGGGCTGGGGCGCCTATGCCGTTTCCAAATTCGCTACCGAGGGCATGATGCAGGTGCTGGCCGAAGAGTATCGTCATCGTAATTTGCGGGTGAACTGCATCAATCCAGGCGGAACGAGAACATCAATGCGGGCTTCTGCCTTCCCTGAGGAAGATCCAAAAAAACTGAAAACGCCAGCGGATATCATGCCGCTCTATTTGTATCTTATGGGCGATGACAGTCGACGTAAGACGGGAATGAGTTTTGATGCTCAGCCGAGAAGAAAACCAGGAGCAGCGGAATAACGCAGGCGGAATAAGACTGTATTGATAAGACAGATGTTATAGAGAAATAAAACGGGATACCGTATGGATTGGGTATCCCGTCATAAATCAGCCGTTACGCTTGGAAGGCGGATTACGGCGGCTTGGCGCAGCGCTCACCTGGCTGTGACGTTTCACCGCACGGCGGATCTGATGCGCTTTCATCCGACGGCGTTCACGTTCAACCGGCAGTTTGCTCACCGTTTCGGGCGGCAACTGGACCAATTCACGCAGATAGTTGACGTCTTCCAACTTCATTTCAGACCAGCCACCACGCGGCAGGCTCTTCGGCAGTTGGATGTCGCCGTAACGTACGCGGATCAAGCGGCTAACCTGAACCCCGACGGCTTCCCACAGACGACGCACTTCGCGGTTACGTCCTTCCGTCAGAGTCACATTATACCACTGGTTCATGCCTTCGCCGCCCTGATAGCGGATAGTGCGGAACGATGCCGGGCCGTCATCCAACTGTACGCCTTTGCTCAGTTGTTTGATTTTATCGTCGTCAACCGAGCCGAAGACACGAACGGCATATTCACGTTCGACTTCGCGGCTGGGGTGCATCAAACGGTTCGCTAACTCGCCGTCGGTGGTAAACAGCAGCAGACCGGAGGTGTTAACGTCCAGTCGACCGACCGCGACCCAGCGGGCCCCCTGCATTTTAGGCAGGCGATCAAACACCGTCGGACGACCGTCAGGATCGCTGCGCGTACACAGTTCGCCTTCTGGTTTGTAGTACATCAAGACCCGGCATACCGTATCTTCGGTATCGCGCACCGTCACCACATGACCGTCGATGCGCACTTTGGTCGCTTGGGTCACGTCGACGCGATCGCCGAGCGTGGCGATTTTACCATCGACGCTGATGCGCCCTGCCTGAATCATTGTTTCGATTTCCCGGCGTGAACCATGTCCTGCACGCGCCAGTACTTTTTGTAGCTTTTCGCTCATTGAGCAACCTCTGAGTGTCGCCTTCACAGGCGTCGGGGGGAGAGATGCACCGGCGTCAAATACGCCCGCGCAAGAAAATTTGCGGCGCGATTATAACTGCATTCGCGCCGAATGTATTCTGAATGTTGCCGAGGTGGAGCGCGTTAAAGAAACGGAGTGATGTCGCCGGTGCCTTCACGAATCACCTCCGGCGCATCGCCGGTGAGATCGATAACCGTCGTGGGTTGTTGCCCAATGAAGCCGCCGTGAATAATCAGGTCGACCTGCTTGCCGAGATGATCTTGGATCTCTTCCGGATCGGACTCGGCGAAGTCGTTGCCCGGCAACATCAATGTGGTGGACATTAGCGGCTCGTTCATCGCCGCCAGCAGATCCAGCGCAATAGGGTTTGCCGGAACGCGCAGGCCAAGGGTCTTACGCTTCTCATTCATCAAGCGCCGCGGAACTTCTTTCGTGCCCTTCAGAATGAACGTGTAGTTACCCGGCGTGTTGTTCTTAATAAGCCGAAACGCCGCATTGTCCACATGTGCGTAAGTGGACAGTTCCGATAAATCGCGGCACATCAACGTAAAGTGGTGACTGCTGTCCAAATGACGAATGCGGCAAATGCGTTCCATCGCCGATTTGTCCTCCAACTGACAGCCCAACGCATAGCCGGAGTCAGTCGGATAAACAATAACGCCCCCCTTGCGCACGACGTCGACCGTCTGAGCGATCAACCGCGTCTGCGGATTTTGGGGATGAATATAGAAAAATTGACTCATGTACCACCTCATCTCTTCAAAACGTGGAATCCGCCATAGCAGCGCTCCGCGCCAGGCGTTTTCACGTGCGACTGACAATCACGCCTTCAGTCTGTCGTGCAGTGCCGGATGTTCCCAAACCGGTTCCACTCCGCCAGGCAACCACAATTTGCGCCCAAGTTCTATCCAGGCGCAGGGAGAGTGAAAGTCCGAGCCCTGTGATCCCAGCAAATGATAGTCCTGCGCATAACGCGCCAGTTGAGTTCGCTCATCGGGTGCCTGCTGACACTGCGCGACTTCCATCGCGTCACCCTGACATTCGGCAAAGTGCGCCAGCAGCCGTTTTAGCCACTTGGCGCTAAGCTGATAACGGCCGGGATGCGCCATGACCGCTACCCCCCCGGACGCGTGAATGACGTCGGCGGCCTGTTCTATTGTACACCACTGCGGCGGCACGTAGCCGGTTTTGCCCTTCGCCAAATAGCGTTTGAACACCTGATTGATCGCCGTAGCCTTCCCCTGCTCGACCAGATAACGGGCAAAATGCCCGCGCGTAATCACGCCGCCAGCCGCGAGACGGGTAGCGCCTTCCAACGCACCGGCGACCTGTGCTTTTTCCAGCCGGGCCGCAATTTGCTCGGCACGTTGCTGACGATAGTCCGCCTGCCGTGCAAGCAGAGCCACCATCGAGGCGTGATCGGGATCGATCCCCAACCCGACGATATGGATTTCATGATTTTCCCACAGCGTGGACACCTCGACGCCTGCCACCAGTTTCAGCGGCAGCGCTTCGTCCCGAATCGTTGCTCGCGCTTCTGGCAAACCAGCGGTCGTATCATGGTCGGTAATGGCTAACACGCCAACCCGCATCGCCACGGCGCGGCGCACCAGTTCGGCGGGCGTTAATCCACCGTCTGAAGCTTGGGTATGACTGTGCAGATCGTACAGTGGGAATGAAGCAAGGAGGGAAGTTTCTTCTGGCACTCAGTGGTATCCATCTCGTCGGACAAAGATAAGTTCAGACGGCATGATGCCATTAATAGCCATGAAAAGGTAAGAAAGATAATCATGGCGATGGCCGTCGGTTCCGTATTCTTCACGACAAATAATTTCTTTTTTGGGTTGACTTACCTAGAGTGCTCCAGTTAACTAGTACGCAAGTTCAGTAACGGTTTAAAGGCAGACAAATGGCGATGCAATCGAAAAAATACAGTGCAGGTTGGTGGCGCTTATCCCTCTAAGGGCGAATCGATCGCGCATACCCATTATCTGATATGCAGCATCCTTAAGCCCGCTTTAAGCGGGTTTTTTTATGGATAAACAGAGTGACTATCATGCCAAAGACAAAACCAGAAATTGAATTACTGCGCGCCAAGGCAGAATACCGAGACGATCCGAGCGCGATTTTTCATCAGCTGTGCGGCGCCAGACCCGCCACGCTGTTACTGGAGTCCGCCGAAGTCGACAGCAAGCAGAATTTGCAGAGCCTGCTGATCGTAGACAGCGCCCTGCGCATCACAGCCATGGGAACGCAGGTTTCCGTTCAGGCGCTGACCGCCAACGGCGCATCGCTACTGCCGTTACTGGATCACGCGCTGCCGCCGGAAGTGCGGGTTGAAGCGCGTCCGAATAGCCGAGAGTTGACCTTTCCAGCCATAGACGCGATGCAAGACGAGGATGCGCGTCTGCGTTCATTGTCCGCGTTCGATGCTTTGCGGCAGTTGCTGACGCTGGTGAGTAGCCCGGACAATGAACGCGATGCCATGTTCTTCGGCGGCTTGTTCGCCTATGACCTGGTCGCCGGGTTTGAAGCGCTGCCCCCGCTTAGCCAGCAGCAACGTTGCCCGGATTACTGCTTTTATCTCGCCGAGAGCTTGCTGATTGTCGACCACCAGCACCAGACGACGCAACTGCAGGCAAGCCTGTTTACGCCGAATGGCGACGAGCGTCAGCGCTTGAAACAACGTCTCGAACAGTTGCTGCATCAGATGACCCAACCTGCGCCTGCGCTGCCCTGCCAGCACGTTGAAAGCATGACGCTCGATTGCAATCAAAGCGACGATGATTTCGGCGATGTCGTCAGACAGATGCAGCAGGCCATTCGAGTGGGCGAAATTTTTCAGGTCGTGCCGTCGCGCCGTTTCTCTCTGCCATGCCCTTCCCCGCTGGCGGCGTATCAGACGCTTAAAGAAAACAACCCAAGCCCTTATATGTTCTATATGCAGGATCAGGACTTCACGCTGTTCGGCGCCTCGCCGGAAAGCGCGCTCAAATATGACGCCGCTAGCCGCCAGATTGAAATCTACCCTATCGCGGGAACCCGACCGCGCGGGCGCCGGGCGGATGGCTCACTGGACCGCGATCTGGACAGCCGCATCGAGCTGGAAATGCGCACCGACCATAAAGAGTTGGCGGAACACTTGATGCTGGTCGATTTAGCGCGCAACGATTTGGCGCGCATCTGCGAACCCGGTAGCCGCTATGTCGCCGACCTGACCAAAGTCGACCGCTACTCCTTCGTCATGCACCTAGTGTCCCGCGTGGTGGGTGAGCTGCGCGCCGACCTGGACGTCTTGCACGCTTACCGCGCCTGCATGAATATGGGCACGCTGAGCGGCGCGCCTAAAGTTCGCGCCATGCAGCTGATTGCCCAGAGCGAAAAAACGCGACGCGGCAGCTACGGCGGCGCCGTAGGCTATTTCACCGCCCGCGGTGATCTGGATACCTGCATCGTCATTCGCTCTGCCTATGTAGAAGACGGCATTGCCACCATACAGGCGGGAGCCGGTGTTGTGCTGGATTCCGACCCTCAAGCAGAAGCCGATGAAACCCGCAATAAGGCTCGCGCCGTTTTGCGCGCCATCGCCAGCGCCCATCTCGCCAAGGAGGTGTTCTGATGGCTGATATCCTGTTACTGGATAATATCGACTCGTTTACCTACAACCTGGTCGACCAACTGCGTGCCAGCGGACATCATGTGGTGGTGTATCGCAACATCATGTCGGCGGAAACGATTATCAAACACCTAGAACGGATGGAACAGCCGGTGCTGATGCTGTCGCCGGGACCGGGCGCCCCTGCCGATGCCGGGTGCATGCCGGAACTACTACAGCGCCTGCGAGGCCATTTGCCGATTATCGGCATCTGCTTGGGGCATCAGGCAATTGTTGAAGCTTACGGCGGCCACGTAGGTCAGGCCGGAGAAATCCTGCACGGCAAAGCGTCCAGCATCGAACACGATGGACAGGCCATGTTCAGCGGCTTGAGTCACCCGCTGCCGGTCGCCCGCTATCATTCTCTGGTGGGCAGCGATATTCCCGCAACATTGACCGTCAACGCACGCTTCAACGATATGGTGATGGCCGTTCGCCATGACCAGGATCGCGTCTGCGGCTTCCAGTTTCATCCGGAATCTATTCTTACCGCCCATGGCGCCCGCTTATTGAATCAAACGCTGGAATGGGCTCTGGCATAAATTAAGCAAGGACACGACAATGCAAACCATACTTCAAAAGCTTTACTCTGCAGAAACATTGAGCCGTGGGGAGAGCCAACAGTTATTCGCGGCGATCATCCGCAATGAACTGGAACCCTCACAGCTGGCTGCCGCGCTGATCAGCATAAAAATTCGCGGCGAAACGCCGGATGAAATCGCCGGCGCGGCCAGCGCGCTGCTGCAAGACGCGCAGCCATTTCCGCGCCCGGATTATCCGTTTGCCGATATCGTCGGGACGGGCGCCGACGGCACCAACAGCATCAACATCTCAACGACGAGCGCTTTTGTCGCGGCGAGCTGCGGCGTGAAAGTAGCGAAGCACGGTAGCCGGAGCGTCACCAGCCGCTCCGGTTCGTCGGACTTGCTGGCCGCCTTCGGTATTCAGCTAGATATGTCGCCGGAAGCGTCTCGCAAAGCGTTGGACGAATTAGGCGTTTGCTTCCTGTTTGCGCCGCATTACCACACGGGCTTTCGTCATGCGGCGCCCGTTCGCCAGCAGTTGAAGACCCACACGCTGTTTAATGTGCTCGGTCCCTTGAGTAATCCGGCGCGCCCGCCGCTGGCGCTGATCGGCGTCTATAGTCCCGCCCTGGTGAAACCTATGGCGGAAACGTTAAAGCTGCTCGGCTACCAGCGCGCCGCCGTGGTTCACGGCTGCGGGATGGATGAAGTCGCCATCCACGGACCGACTCAGGTGGCGGAGCTGCGCGACGGTGACATTGACACCTACGAGCTGACTCATCGGGATTTCGGGCTGGAAACCTACCCGATGTCGGCGCTGATCGGCGGTTCTCCGGAAGAAAACCGCGACATGATGGCTCGCCTGCTCCAAGGGAAAGGGGAACCGGCGCACAACGCCGCCGTTGCAGCCAACGTCGCACTGCTGTTAAAAGTGTTTGGGCAGGAGAACCTGGTGCAAAATGCGCAGCAGGCATTGGAAGTGATTCACAGCGGCCAGGTTTATCAGCGTGTGAAAGATCTGGCAGCGAGAGGACAGTAAATCATGCAGGATACCGTGTTAACCAAAATCGTACGGGATAAAGCCGTTTGGCTTGAACAACGTCGTCAACAGCAGCCGCTGACGGATTTCCAGTCACAGGTAGTCCCCTGTCAGCGCAGTTTTTATCAGGCGCTGAAGCAAACCCGGCCTGCATTTATTCTGGAGTGCAAAAAAGCATCGCCCTCGAAAGGACTGATTCGCGAAGATTTCGACCCGGCGGCGATAGCACAGGTGTACGAAGGCTACGCCTCGGCGATTTCCGTGCTGACGGATGAAAAATATTTTCAGGGCAGCGTCGAGTTTTTGACCCGTGTCAGCGCCGCCGTTCACCAGCCCGTGCTGTGCAAGGATTTTATTATCGATCCTTATCAGATCTATCTGGCTCGCTATTATCAAGCCGATGCGATCCTACTGATGCTTTCCGTACTGGACGATAGCCAATATCAGACGTTGGCCGAGGTGGCGCACAGCCTGAAAATGGGCGTTCTGACCGAAGTGAGCAACCCGGAAGAACTGGAGCGAGCGATTGCCTTGAAGGCTCAGGTTGTCGGCATCAATAACCGCGATCTGCGTGACCTGTCCATCGATCTTAATCGCACCCGTTCGCTGGCGCCGCAGCTACCGCCGGACGTGACTGTCATCAGCGAATCCGGCATCGGTCGCTATGCGCAGATCCAGGCGCTGAGCCGCTATGCCGACGGTTTCCTCATCGGCAGTTCGCTGATGTCGGAGTCTGACCTCGCCATGGCCGTACGCCGGGTGATTCTGGGCGACAACAAAATCTGCGGGTTGACCCGGGCGGAAGACGCCCAGACCGCCTATCAGGCCGGAGCCGTCTACGGCGGTTTGATCTTCGTCGAGTCGTCGCCGCGCAGCGTCACTTTACAGCAAGCCTCTGACGTGATGGCCGGGGCACCTCTGCGCTATGTCGGCGTGTTCCGCAATGCGCCGTTAAGCGACATCGCCACCACAGCCCGTAAACTCAGACTGACGGCGGTACAGCTCCATGGCGACGAAGATGCGGCCTACATCGCGGCGCTGCGTGAACAACTGCCGGACGACTGTCAAATCTGGCAGGCCGTCAGCGTCGGTGAATCCCTCCCCACCCTAGACCGCCCCCAAGTCGATCGCATTGTGTTGGATAACGCGAAAGGCGGCAGCGGTCGGGCGTTCAACTGGCAAGTATTGGAAGGCGCTAAGCTGGATAACGTGCTGCTGGCCGGCGGGATCTCCCCAGATAACGCCGACCGGGCCGCTACATTCGGCTGCGCCGGACTGGATATGAACTCCGGCGTGGAGTCACAGCCGGGCATTAAAGATGCGCGGAAAATCCAGTCGATATTCAAAACGCTAGGCACAGCGCAACAGAATCGTACTTCATTGCAAAAATAAGACAGGCTGATTATGACATTACTCAATCCTTACTTCGGTGAGTTCGGCGGGCAATACGTCCCTCAGATTTTGGTCCCAGCCCTGCGTCAGCTTGAAGAGGCTTTCGTCAGCGCGCAGCGCGATCCCGAATTCCAAGCCGAATTTGTCGATTTACTGAAAAATTACGCGGGGCGGCCGACCGCGCTGACCCTGTGTAAAAACCTGACGGCAGGCACCCGCACCAAGCTGTATTTAAAGCGTGAAGATCTGCTGCACGGCGGCGCGCACAAAACCAACCAGGTTCTGGGTCAGGCGCTGCTGGCCAAGCGCATGGGCAAGACGGAGATCATCGCGGAAACCGGTGCCGGACAGCATGGCGTGGCGACAGCGCTGGCTTGCGCGCTGTTGGGCCTAAAATGCCGCGTGTATATGGGCAGCAAGGACGTCGAACGTCAATCCCCCAACGTGTTCCGCATGCGGCTGATGGGGGCGGAAGTGATCCCGGTGCACAGCGGCTCGTCCACGCTGAAAGATGCCTGTAATGAAGCGATGCGCGACTGGTCCGGCAATTACGACAAAGCACACTATCTATTGGGCACGGCGGCAGGTCCGCACCCCTTCCCGACCATCGTGCGTGAATTTCAGCGCATGATCGGCGAGGAAACCAAAGCGCAGTTGCTGGAGCGTGAAGGACGGCTGCCGGATATGGTGCTGGCCTGCGTGGGCGGCGGCTCCAACGCCATCGGTATGTTCGCCGACTTTATCGACGAACCGTCCGTCAAACTCATTGGCATCGAGCCCGGCGGACATGGCATCGAGAGCGGAGAGCACGGCGCGCCGCTGAAGCATGGACGTACGGGTATTTACTTCGGGATGAAATCGCCGATGATGCAGACGGCGGACGGCCAAATTGAAGAGTCTTACTCTATCTCCGCCGGGCTGGACTTCCCGTCTGTCGGACCTCAGCACGCCTACCTCAATAGCATTGGTCGCGCTGACTATGTGTCGATTACCGACGACGAAGCGCTGGACGCTTTCAAAGCGCTGTCTCGCCACGAGGGCATCATTCCTGCGTTGGAATCTTCCCACGCGCTAGCTCAAGCGCTGAAAATCATCCAGGCCGATCCCGACAAAGAGCAGATTTTGGTCGTCAACGTGTCAGGCCGCGGCGACAAAGACATTTTCACAGTACACGACATTTTGAAAGCTCGGGGAGAGGTGTAATGGAACGCTATAACGCACTGTTTAAACGTCTTGCAGAGAAAAAAGAAGGCGCTTTTGTCCCCTTCATCACGCTGGGCGATCCCTCTCCTGAGATGTCTTTGCGCATCATCGATACGCTCGTGGAATCCGGCGCGGATGCGCTGGAGTTGGGGATCCCCTTTTCCGACCCGCTGGCGGATGGCCCAACGATTCAGGGCGCGAATCTGCGTGCATTAAAAGCGGGCGTCACGCCGGATCACTGTTTTGATATTCTGGCGGCGGTGAGACAGAAGTATCCGCAGCTGCCCATCGGGCTGTTGATGTACGCTAATCTGGTGTTCAATAACGGCATCGAAGCCTTCTACGAGCGCTGCGCGCAGGCCGGCGTGGACTCCGTACTGGTGGCGGATGTCCCGCTGGAAGAGTCGGCGCCGTTCCGCACGGCGGCGATGCGCCATGAAGTCGCGCCGATTTTCATCTGTCCGCCGAATGCGGATGACGATTTGCTGCGCGCGATTGCCTCTTTTGGTCGCGGCTATACGTACCTGCTTTCGCGTGCCGGCGTGACCGGTTCTGAAAATCGGGCCGAGCTGCCGCTGAATCATCTCATCGACAAATTAACCGAGTATCACGCGGCGCCGCCTCTGCAGGGTTTCGGTATCTCCGAGCCTTCGCAAGTTGAGCTATCACTCAAAGCTGGCGCCGCCGGAGCGATTTCCGGTTCCGCCATTGTGAAAATCATTGAGCAACACCAGCAGCAACCCGACGCGATGCTGAAACACCTGGGCGAATTTGTCAGCCGCATGAAAGCGGCAACACGCCAGCCGGGTTAAGCAATATTGCATTCCCCTCAGCGGAGAAGCCTGACGCCAGGGCGACGTTGAATGCGTCGCCCTGACGTTATCCTTTAAACACGCCCATCACCCATCGCTGATTTGATGACCGTTTTTGATACTAAGCCCATGCGGATTAATGGCGGCCGCCGCGATAAACAGCTACTGGGTTCTCTCATCTCTTTTGCTTTTTTAGCCTTGCCAAACTATACAGTGAAGGCCGTCGATGATGAGCGCCAATGCGCTGCAACGGCAACGACGCTTTCACCCGCCCCGCTTGGGTGCCCACTGAACCGCTGATGTCGTGAAGATACAGAATGTGCTTTGCACAAAAATCCCTCTGCCCAACAACACGATTCTGCAGTAGATTTTTATTCTTAACCCAAATTTAAGCGGTCAGAGACCGTGGGATTATTCGATGACAGATTCGAGGGTAGAAAGCGTGAATCCGTGTATGCAGTGCGGCGCCTGCTGCGCTTATTTCCGCGTGTCGTTTTATTGGGCCGAAGGCAATGATGCCGCGGGTCCGGTTCCGGTTGAGCTGACTGAGCCTTTGACGCCGTTCTTGCGTTGCATACAGGGCACCAACAGTAAAAGCCCTCGCTGTTCTGCGTTGGACGGCGCTATCGGCGAGTCCGTCAGTTGCCGCATCTATGCCGATCGCCCTTCGCCCTGCCGAGAGTTTTCGGCTTCCGGCGAAAATCAGCGCCCGAATGACGCCTGCGATCGGGCGCGAGCACATTACGGCATGCCGCCGCTAAGATGCAGCGATGTGATCCCGCAAGCGGAAGAAAGTTTGGAATAAAAAGAATTAGATAGTTGAGGTCGCTGTCGGGGTGCCACTGTCTTGCCGAACCGGTTACAATTAGCGATTAACGACTGTGTTCTATCGCTAACCTTTCTGCCAAGGAGTTGTCATGCCTATCACGGCCAGTACATTGTACCGTGACACAATGAATTTCACGCGTAACCAATTCGTCAGTATTCTCCTGCTGTCGCTGTTGGCCTCGCTTATCACCGTGGTTTTGGGGCATCTGTTTACTCCGGGAAGTGAACAACTGCAAATACTCAATGATTCGAATATTGATCTCTCCGCGGGCGAACAGCTGGGGCTTAGCGACCTCATTCAACAAATGTCTCCCGAACAGCAGATTGTCTTGTTGAAAGCGTCCGCAGCGGGCACGTTTGCCTCACTGGTCGGCAATACGCTGCTCGTGGGTGGGTTGCTGCTGCTGATTCAGATGGTGTCCGCTGGCACCCCCACCAGCGCATTGCGAGCGATCGGCGCATCCCTGCCGATTTTGCCTCGTCTCCTGCTGTTGATCCTTCTCTGCACGCTGCTGATTCAGTTAGGCATGCTGTTTTTGATCGTACCGGGAGTCCTATTGGCCATCATCCTCAGTTTATCGCCGGTGATCAGCGCCACTGAAAAGCGCGGAGTATTCACTTCCATGCGCCAGAGCAGCAAACTGGTCTTTGCTAACTTCCGAGTCACCGCCCCGGCCGTACTGCTGTGGCTGGTCGCTAAAGTGGTGTTGCTGCTGCTGGTCGCGCGTTTGCCATTGGCTGCGCCTACCGTGATGGCTATCGTCATTAACGGCCTGAGCAACTTTATCTCCGCACTGCTGCTCATTTATCTGTTCCGTCTCTATATGCTGCTGCGTAACTGAGACCGGCCCGTCC
>NZ_LUTP01000018.1 GCF_002111585.1 Lonsdalea iberica | reverse complement strand
TGTGAATCGGAAACTTTGAAGGGATTAGCGGATGATTTTAAGTTGCGGATTTTTGAGTCGTTAAGAGACATTTGGGGGTCTCGCCGTCATCGAACCAATCTGGCCCCAAATCTAACCACCAAATTTTCACGATGCGGAGGGTAAACGAAAAGGCAGCAGAACGCCTTTTCGTTTCTTAGTCCTATCAAAACGTGTCAAGATCTTGCACAGGTACATGTAAAAACAAAAAGCCCGCTTCAGTTTCCTGAAGCGGGCTTTTCTAAATATGGCTCCTCTGACTGGACTCGAACCAGTGACATACGGATTAACAGTCCGCCGTTCTACCGACTGAACTACAGAGGAATCGTGTGAACGGGGCGCATAATAACGAGGGGCAGAGGGCATGTCAAAGGCCGAAACCCTAAATTCAGTTCGTTTGCTGGCAGAATGCGCAAAGTGATGTTTTTTTAGAAACGATTGCGGAGTAAGTAGGCGCGGAGGGCAAAAAAACAGCGGCTAAATCGCCGCTGTTTTTTGTGGTTGGCGAGCATACTCAGGCGTGTTGTTGCCCGGTTTGAGTTGCTTGAGGTGCGGAGGTGGCGTTTTTTTCATCCGCTTCCTCGTCGTCGTGGACATTTTTTTCCAGGCTGGAGACCACCGCGGTGGAAATGCTGTTACCGATGACGTTGGTGGCGGTACGGCCCATATCCAGGAATTGGTCGATGCCCAGAATCAGTAGAATACCGGCCTCCGGCAGGCTGAACATCGGCAGCGTTGCGGCGACGACCACAACGGAAGCGCGGGCGACGCCGGCCATGCCTTTGCTGGTGATCATCAGCGTCAGCAGGATCAGAATCTGCTGGGTTAGGCTCAGGTCAATGTTGTAGGCCTGCGCGATAAACAGGATGGCGAAGGACTGATACATCATGGAACCGTCGAGGTTGAAGGAGTAACCCAGCGGTAGCACGAAGCTGGAGATTTTCTTCGGTACGCCGAATTTGGTCAGCGCTTCCATGGTTTTCGGATAGGCGGACTCGCTGCTGGCGGTAGCGAAGGCCAGTACGGTCGGTTCCCGAATCAATTTACCCAATACGACGATGCGTTTGCCCAAGAAGGCATAGCCCACCAGGAACAATGCGCCCCACAGCAACGCCAGACCGATGTAGAACTCACCGATCAGCTTGCCGAAGTCATACAGTAGACCCAAGCCCTGAGTCGTGATGGCGGAGGCGATAGCGGCGAATACAGCAATCGGCGCCAGTCCCATGACATAATCTGTGACACGGAACATCACTTTAGCCAGCTCGTCGATCAAAGACTGAATCGTGGTGGCATGCTTGTTATGTTGTTTCACATAAGCCAGCGCGGAGCCGAAGAACAGTGAAAAGACCAAAATCTGCAAAATTTCATTGTTCGCCATCGCTTCGACAATGCTTTTGGGGAAGATGTGGCTGATGAAGCTTTTCAGCGTGAACCCATCGGTGCTTAAGCCGGTCGACACATGCGTGGTCGTCGCGACCAGATTCATGCCAGCGCCCGGCTGGAAGAGGTTGGCTAGCGCCATACCGATAATCAACGACAGAATGGAGGCGGTGACGAACCAGATCATGGCTTTCAGACCCACTCGTCCCACGGCAGAAGCGTCGCCCATGCTGGCAAGACCGGAAACCAGCGTGGCGAAGACCAGTGGTGCGATAATCATCTTGATAAGGCGCAGGAAAATATCGGTAATCAGATTGAAATAAGACGCGATTTCTTTGGCACGAGCACTATCCAGATACTCATGACAGGCCCACCCGACGATGATCCCCACGACGATAGCGACCACTATCTGTAAAAGTAACTTCTGCCTTTGCATACGAACCTCATGTTGATGAATGTGTACAGACAACACCGTGTTATTGCAGCGGGGCGTTTCATGCGTATTTCCTCACACACTCAGCCGACACCCTGACTTGTTATTGGGCGTATTGTGTTTGCCTTATTAATAACAGCGAATCAAGGGTTTTACCGTTTTTTCCCGCCAGGGGAAATACAAAAGTCGCTAAAAAAAGTGAAAAGTGATTTTTTTTTGATATTCGACGGGAACGGGGAGCTCGCGGCTTGAGTGTTTTTCGCTTTTATCTTATTGTTTTTAATTGGTTTGGTGACATATTTCTTCGGGAAAATATCCCCTTGAATTAGGTATTAGATTTACTTATGGTGCAGGTTAAATTAGCAGCAATTAAAATTATCCGTGTGGTTTATTAAATGGAATAACGCGTAGATATTACGCCCAAAATGTTATTTGAATAACGCGTTTGGACTTCACGATATGAGCGGATATATCCGTCAAATATTATCGATATCATGACGGCGATTGTAGGAACAATTAAATTCACTCCTGGCATGTAATTACCATGTTATTTGTTGGTATTGTCGTCGTTAAATATGATGCCGTTATTTTTCATCCTTGTGATACGCGTCTATTGACAAGTGTCTGAGAAGAAAGGCGAGTAAATTTCGCCTGTTAGGGCCATTAAGCCGGGCTTATCGAAAAAGCTGATGAGTCAAACGCGCCCTCGAACAGGGCGCGTAGGTGTCGCGATGTTTCAATGAGTCACTTCGGCTGTATCGCGCAGATGGGCTTTCAACTTGCTGTACTCCCGCTGCACATACTCTTCCGCCCAGTTCTGATCTTCAATCGGTTCTAGCCGCACCGCACAGTGCTTGTATTCCGGCGTCTTCGCGATGGGGTCCACCTCGTCGAGCGTCAGTTCGTTACAAGCGCCAATCCACCATTGATAAGTCATATAGACAGCGCCTTTATTGATGCGCTCGCTGACCGCGGCTCGGCTGATGACTTTACCGCGTCGCGACGCCACCCAGGTCAGTTGCTGATCCTGTAGACCCAGCTCGGCCGCGTCCTGGGGATTGATTTGCACATAGCCCGGTTCATCCGCCAGCGTTTGCAGGGCGGTGCAATTACCGGTCATGGAACGACAGGAGTAGTGGCCGACTTCGCGAACGGTGCAGAGAACCATCGGGTACTGGCTGTCGGTTTGCTCCATTGGGGGATGCCATTCAGTGGCGAACAACAGCCCCTTGCCGTTGGGACGGTCGAATTGGCTACCCGCATAAAGCCAAGGGGTTCCGGGGCTTTCAAGCGTTTCGCAGGGCCACGGAATGCAGGCCAGGCCGGCCATCTTCTCGTAGGTGGCGCCGGTATAGAGCGGACACAGTTCGCGCATTTCGTCCCAGATCTCCTGCGTATTGCCGTAGTGCATCGGATATCCCATGGCGGTCGCCATCAAACTGATGATTTCCCAGTCGGGCTTCACGTCTCCCTGAGGCTCAACCGCTTTATAAAAGCGCTGGAAGCTGCGATCGGCGGCGGAATAAACGCCTTCGTGCTCTCCCCACGAGGTGGCCGGAAAGATGACGTCGGCGACGGACGCTGTTTTCGTCATGAAAATATCCTGAACGATCAGCAATTCCAGCTCATCGAATGTCTGACGTACCAGCGACAGGTCTGGTTCGGTTTGCAATGGGTCTTCGCCCATCAGGTAGTTGGCCTTGATTTTCCCGGCCTTAATCTTGTGCGGCACGTCGGTCAGCGTGAAGCCTTTATGTGCCGGGAGCGAAGGAACGCCCCAGGCTTGGGCGAACTTGGCGCGAATCGCCGGATCGGTGACGTCTTGATAACCGGGGAACAGATTGGGCAGCGCGCCCATATCGCAGGCGCCCTGAACATTGTTTTGACCGCGCACCGGGCCTACGCCGACGTTAGGACGGCCCAAATTACCGGTCAGCAGCGCCAGTCCTGACAGTCCTTTGACGACGTCCACCCCTTGCGTCCACTGCGTCACGCCCATGCCCCACAGGATGGTGGCGGAAGGGGCGGCGGCATACATGCGGATTGCCTCGCGGATCAGCGAGGGCTCCAGCCCGGTGATCTCGGCGACATATTCGGGCGTGTATTTCTCGACGATGGCGCGATATTCCTCAAAGCCCTCGGTATGGTGTTCTACAAACGCCTTATCGTAGAGGCCTTCATTGATCAGCACGTTGGCGAAAGCGTTGACCAGCGCCATATTAGAGCCGTTTTTCAACGGCAGCCATAAATCGGCGATGCGGGCGGTTTCGATGTGGCGTGGATCGCAGACGATGATCTTGGCGCCGCGCGCTCGCGCCTTGAGAATGCGGCGGGCGACGATAGGGTGTGAGTCAGCGGCGTTATAGCCGAACACCAGCACGCACTCGGTATGTTCGATTTCGCAAATCGAGTTGCTCATCGCGCCGTTGCCCAGCGTCACGTCGAGGCCGGAAACCGAGGGGCCGTGGCACACGCGGGCGCAGCAGTCGACGTTATTGGTGCCGGTGACCGCCCGGGCGAATTTCTGCATCACGTAGTTGGTTTCGTTGCCGGGACCGCGGGACGATCCGGTATGCATGATGGCGTCGGGTCCGTATTTTTCGCGAATGGCTAGCAGTCGAGAACTGGCGAAAACGATGGCTTCATCCCACGAGACCATCTCGAACGGCGCGCCTTTTTGGCGGCGGATCATGGGCGCTTTCAGTCGCGGCGTCAGCAGCTTGGTATCGTTGAGAAAATCCCACCCATAGTAGCCTTTTAGACAAAGCTCGCCTTCGTTGGTCACACCCTGAGCGCCTTCCGCACCGACGACTTTATTGTTTTCAACCAGTAGGTTGATTTTGCAGCCCGACCCGCAGTAAGGGCAGACGGTAATCACTTTCTTCATGAGGGTATCTCCTTAGGCGCTCTTCGCTGGAGAGCGCTCCCAATGGCGTATCGGCAGCGCTGCTTGCCGTGGCCGCGAACCGTGTCCTGCGTTACAGCCTAGTCCGCTTCTCGTTGATCTGGCCGAGGCGAATCGGTTTTTTTAGCCGGACTGGCTCCGCAGAGAACACGACGCGGCATAGTCTTGATACGGTGTCCTGATGCCAGATGATGACCGATGCGGACGACAGGTTTACTGATCGTCGTCATAACGGCGCTCGTTCAGATAAAGACGGCGCGGCGACATAGGAGGGACGGGAATGACGCGCGGTGTTTTATCAAGAGCTGGCGAGCGCTCGCTCTCGTCGATAATCGTCTGAGCGGAAAAAGGGGAAGACCGTTAGTGAACGGCGTCGACGCTGACAACGGGCTGCGGCTTGATGCGCATGGCGCTAATGACCCCGCAAACCAGACAGGCGATGCCCGCGAGCGTGATCACCGGCGGCCAGCTTTGGCGCAGCATAAACGTATAGGCCAGCGCAGAGAGCGTTTCGAATACCAGCATCGGCCCCATCAACGCCGTGGGGAGCCGTTGGCTGGCGGCATTCCAGCAAATTGTCCCCAGCCAGGACCCCAACAGGCCGATGGCCAGCATTAGCCCTATAAATCGTTCGGGTTGAGGCCCCAAAGGCAGGGAAAAAGAGGGCGAAGTCAGCGACAGATAGCCGCCGACCAGGACGTACGCCGCGAAAGCTAACGGCAGTGTAGCGACGCCCTGCGCTGTAGCCCAGGTCATGGGATGATGCGAGGGGTGTTGCCGTAACCAACGGGAGTTACGCAGCGGATACCAGGTCCAGCATACGACGGCCAGCAGCGCGAGGGCGATACCGCTGAGATAGCGCGGCAGCGGTACGGATTCAGCGGCGCCCTGACGCTCCGCAATATTGACCAGCACCAGCCCGATGATAATCAGCAGTAGGGACGGCGCCAGCCGTCGCCAGGCCAACTGACCGTCTTCCCGGCCGTATAACAGATTGGCGCTGACGGCGATAATGACCGGCAGCGTGCCGATAATCATGGAGGAAACCGGCGCGCCGGTACGCTGGATCGCGCTGGCGAGGAACAGGTAATAGAGCAGATTGCCGACGGCCGACAGGCGGAGCGCCTCAAGCCAGTCGCTGCGAGACAATTTTTGCAGTCGGCGGCGGTCAAGCCATGCCAGCGGCAGGGCGATCAGTCCAAACGCCAGATAGCGTCCGCTAGACTGCAGAGCCGCCGGATAGTCGGGGATGATCAAAGGCCCGATAAAGATGAGTCCCCACATCAATCCGGCGGATAGCGCAAAAAAAATTCCCGATAACACAGTTTCGATCCTGATGAATGATGTTGGGATGATGCGCGTAGCGGGCTGCCCGCCGCGGCCTGCCGGTGGAACATACTCATTTCGCGCCGTTCTATATCTTTAAAAGTTATATGTAGGAAATTTTGTTTATTTGTACGGAATAACATTACTTCGTATGAATAGTGCTAACAAGTAGCACAAAGGCGGAGCGAAGTGTGAACTTTCAACAACTGAGAATCATTCGGGAATCGGCACGGTGCAACTATAACCTGACCGAGGTGGCAAACACGCTCTACACGTCGCAGTCAGGGGTGAGCCGTCATATTCGTGAGCTGGAAGACGAGCTGGGCATTGAAATATTCATCCGGCGCGGCAAGCGTCTGTTGGGGATGACAGAGCCAGGGAAAGAGCTGCTGGTGATGGCCGAACGCATCCTGAACGATGCCAACCATATCCGCAGATTGGCTAATGTATTCAGTGACAACGATGCGGGCGTATTGGTGATTGCCACCACGCACACCCAGGCGCGTTATAGTCTGCCCTCGGTGATCCAGTCTTTTCAGGCGCAATATCCTCAGGTGCAGTTGGTGCTCCATCAGGCACGCCGGAAGAGATTGTGGCGATGTTGGCCTCGGGCGAAGCGGATATCGGCATCGCGTCGGAGCAGTTGATGAATACGACGTCGTTGGCCGCCTTTCCCTATTATCGTTGGCACCACTCCATTTTGGTGCCGGCAGGACATCCACTGGCGGACGGCAGCCCCATCACGCTGGATAAACTCAACTCGGTGCCGCTGATCACCTACCGGCAGGGCATCACCGGCCGCTCCCGCATCGATCGGGCGTTTCTCGCCGCGGGACTCTCCCCGCATATCGCCATCAGCGCGCAGGACTCCGACGTCATCAAAACCTATGTCGAATTGGGCTTAGGCGTGGGTATTTTGGCGGACAGATCTTACGACCCCGTGCGCGACGCCGGGTTGGTGCGTCTCGAAGCGGAGCACTTGTTCGAGGCCAATACCGTCTGGTTAGGACTCAAACGCGGTCAGCTGCAGCGCAACTATACCTGGCAGTTTATCCAACTTTGCAACCCGGAACTGACGCTGGAAGAGATCAAACAACGGGTCTTCGCCGGGAGCGACAACGAAAGCGTCATCGATTATCAGATTTAACGTCTGATAGACGGCACCTGTGAACTAGACTGTTGTTCGCTCGCGTTGTCTTATTTCCAGCGATATCGTCATCCGCGTCCTGTTCCTGACAGGGGGGGCCTGACAATCCGGAGACCACCACGGTTCCTCTTGTTAGAGCAGCGACGTTGACCTCCCTCTCATTCTTGCAAAAAAGCCGTGGAGCTCCTTTTGCGGCCCTATCTCGGCCTTTTTACTCTTTTTTGCTGCGAGGCAGCGCGATTTCATATTCTTAATGGCGCTAAAAAATAGCACTGATATTCCTGAATTTTCTGTAGCCAAAGCAAGAGAAATCGTATTGCTTAACAGCATAATTATGAAAACGCTTATCTATGATTGGCTTGATCTCACCCACCTGGGATAGTAGCATCCTCGCTTTAACAATAACTTAGACAAGATGCGTTGTTGATTAAAACAGCGATTTTGTTTTTAAATACAAATAGTTGTTCGTTTTAAATGAATAACTATTTGCATGATAAATAGACAGCTCGCCTCATTCGGCCGCTGCGATAATAAAAACCACCTCATCTTTGTAACCTCCCCCTCGTCTGAACATATTCAGCATCCGCTGATGGAGTGAGGCGCCGGTAGAACCGTTGCCTGCGAGGATCGGAGCACAGGAAATGGAAAGTGATATGAAAAAACAAAAAATTAGCCTGGCGTGGCAAATTCTCATCGCCCTGGTTATTGGTATTGCCCTTGGTGCCTTTTTGCATGAACATCCGACCGAAAAACATTGGCTGATCGTCAATGTTCTCAGCCCGGCCGGAGATATCTTCATTCGGTTGATCAAAATGATTGTGGTCCCGATTGTGATCACCACGTTGGTGGTCGGGATCGCTGGCGTGGGAGACGCCAAGAAGCTGGGCCGTATTGGTCTGAAAACGATTCTCTACTTCGAAGTTGTGACGACGGTGGCGATCATCCTCGGCATTACGCTGGCGAATATTTTCCAGCCGGGACACGGCATCGATATGTCGACATTGACCAGCGTTGATATTTCACAATATGAGAAAACCACCGAACAGGTACAGAGCGGGGCGCATAGCCTGGTCGGGACGATTCTGTCGCTCATTCCGCCTAACATCTTCGACTCGATGGCGAAAGGAGACATGCTGCCGCTGATCTTCTTCTCCGTGCTGTTTGGTCTGGGCCTGTCTTCACTGCCGCGCGAACAGCGTGACCCGCTGCTAAACGTCTTCCGCAGCGCATCGGAAACGATGTTTAAAGTGACCCACATGATCATGCGCTATGCGCCGGTTGGGGTCTTCGCGTTGATTGCCGTGACCGTCGCCAACTTCGGTTTCGCTTCGCTCTGGCCGCTGGCCAAGCTGGTAGTGATGGTTTACGGCGCGATCATCTTCTTCGCACTGGTGGTGCTGGGACTGGTGGCTCGCATCTGCGGGCTGCGGGTCAGCATGCTTATCCGTATCCTGAAAGACGAGCTGATTCTGGCGTACTCTACGGCGAGCTCCGAAACGGTGTTGCCGCGCATTATCGAAAAGATGGAAGCTTATGGTGCGCCGAAAGCCATCACCAGCTTTGTGGTGCCGACAGGCTACTCCTTCAATCTGGATGGCTCCACGCTGTATCAGAGTATTGCGGCTATCTTTATTGCGCAGCTGTACGGAATCGACCTGACCATCAGCCAGGAAGTGGTACTGGTATTGACGCTGATGCTGACCTCTAAAGGGATCGCCGGTGTGCCGGGCGTATCCTTTGTCGTACTGCTGGCGACGCTGGGCAGTGTGGGTATCCCGCTGGAAGGGCTGGCCTTTATCGCGGGCGTCGACCGTATTCTGGATATGGCGCGTACCGCATTGAACGTGGTGGGTAATGCTCTGGCCGTGCTGGTTATCGCCAAGTGGGAAGGACAGTTCGATGCGGTAAAAGCGCGTGCTTACGAGCGTGAAATTCGCGACCCGAGTTCCAAAACCGCTCTCTGATATTCTTGCTCCTCATGACGGGACTGTGCCGAAGCCGGTGCGGCCCCGTTAAAAACGCAGCGTGACTCAGTTCCGCTGCGTTTTTTTATGCCTTGGACGAGCGCCGCTGATGCTGTACCTCATCACGCCCGGGCCAGGGGAAAGACGTCTAAACCGTGAACAAGCGGTGGTATCACCCTTTCCGCGATAGGGGGTTTAACTGCCTGGTTGATCGTGAATTTCTTCAAAGAAGTAGTCTTTCCACGATGCGGCTTTATTCTTCAAAATACCCAGTTCATACAGTTTCTCGGCGTACACGTAGGTGCGCTGAGGCGTTACGGTGAAGTCGATTTCAGGGTCTTCGACAATCCGCTTCACCAGCGCCAGCGGCAGGCGCGATTTTTCCACGCGGAGGTAGGTCTCCGCCGCGGCCGCTTTGTCCGCTTTGATGATGTCTGCGGCCTCTTTCAGCGCATCGTAAAACGCCCGGTAAGTTTTGGGATTTTCATCATGAAACTTCTGGGTGGTGTACAACAGGTTGAAGGAGCCAGGACCGCCAAGTACGTCGTAAGAGCTCAGAATTTTGTGCACTTTCGGGTTCTCCAGCGCCTGATACTGGAACGGCGGGCTGGAAAAGTGGGCCGTTATCTCAGAACCACCCGCGGTCAGCGCGGCGCTGGCATCCGGATGGGGCAAACTTACGGTGAGGGTGTCGAAACGCTTGAAGTTTTCATCTCCGAACAGCTTGGCGGTCTCAATCTGCAAGGTGCGAGACTGGAAGCCGACGCCTGCGGCGGGGGTGGCGATGCGGTCTTTTTCACTCAGGTCTCGCACATTTTTTACCGCTGGATTGTTGCTGAGGAGAAAGTTGGGCATGGAGCCCAGCGAAGCAATGGCTTTCACGTTCTGCCGACCGCGGGTTCGGTCCCACAGGGTCAGCGCGGGCGGTACGCCGGCGGAAGCCACGTCGAGCGAACCCGAAAGCAACGCTTCATTAATAATGGTGGCGCCGGAGAGCGTGCGCCATTCCACGTTGATATCTACGCCTTGCCGCTTGCCCTGTTTTTCGATTAACTGCCGGTCTCGTACGACATCAAGGATCAAATAGCCGATGCCGAACTGCTGAGCGATGCGGAGATTGCCTTCCGCCTTTGCGAATAAGGGGATGGCACTCAGCCCCAGGCCTGCCAATAAGGACAACGCCGCCAGTCGTCCGGTAAAGCCCGTCTTATTCTGATTTCCTGATGAATTCATATCTTTCTCACTTATATTAAATAAAAAAATAAAGAAAAACGAAGCGGCCTTCGCCGGAAGAAAATAAAGTCTGCGTATGCTATGAGCAGGTGAGTGAATTTTATAAAGGTTATTTTGGAATAATTTATCGGTATTTTATTTGTATAAATCTCGATTAAATAAAGCCTGAATATTGCTTAGCAAATTTGCTGCTATTCAAAGCACTATTTTTGACTTATCGAATAAAAAATACGGTGCATGATATTCATCTCTGTCTATTGACCTGGAATGAAATGTCATGCCCGTTTTTTCTCATCACTATTTACGCGGTTATCTGCGCGAGTGTTTGCTGGCGGTTAAGGTGACGGAAGAGGTTGCCGGTCTAGTTGCGGATAACCTCGTGGAGTCGAGTTTGAAAGGGCATGACTCTCACGGCGTCAGCATGCTGCCTCGCTACATCGCCGCCATTCGTGATGGCGGGCTATGCCCCCACGCCGTGGCGGAGAAAACGCTGGATGCGGGGCCGTTAATCTCTTTTGCTGGACAGCATGGCTTCGGTCAGGTGGTCGCCCGTCAGGTTATCGCGGAGGGGATTGAGCGCGCGCAAGAACACGGCGTCGCCGTGGTCGGACTGGCGGATGCGCATCATCTTGGGCGCATTGGCGCCTGGGCGGAACAGGCGGCGGACGCCGGACTGGTGTCCCTGCATTTCGCCAACGTCTACAACCGCCCGGTGGTGATGCCGTGGCAGGGCGTCCAACCTCGGTTGGGCACGAATCCGTTCTGCGCGGGTATCCCGGTTGCCGGCAAATCGCCGGTCATTCTGGACTTTGCCACCAGCGTCATTGCCGGTAACAAGGCCCGCATCGCGTGGAATGAGGGCAAACTGCTGGCGCCCGGCTGCATCGTGGACAATCAGGGCCAGCCCGCGGTGGACCCGCGTTGGCTGATGGAGCAGCCCACCGGCGCGCTGCTGGCGTTCGGGCAGCATAAAGGCTCCGGCCTGGCCATCATCTGCTCGCTGCTGGGCGCGGTATTAACCGGCGGCAGCAATGAACGCACGGCCACGGGAAAAGGCAACCAGATCATCAACAGCATGCTCTCCATTCTGATCGATCCCGATAGGCTGGGTGGAAACGCGCGCTATCATCAGGAGATCCCCGCACTGCTGGAGTGGATCCGGCAATCCCGCGAAGATGGCGAACTACTGCTGCCGGGCGAACCGGAACAGATAGCCTATCGTCAGCGGAAGAAAGAGGGGATTTATGTGGATGACACCAGTTGGGCCCAATTAAGCCAGCTGCAAACGCAGGTCGCCTGATGATTAATAACGGCGGCGTGCGTCGTTGCGCGGTTTAAGTCGGAAACTTTTGCATTTATATCGAATGATTTCTGACATGCGATGAAGACCAGAATTGCACGTAAGCAGGCGCATCCCGATATTTTCTGATTCAACGACGCCATTAAAGTGTATTGCATTTGTTCATTAGGTTGTCTGGCGCCATAACGCAGACGACACAGCCCGCTTCAAATAAAACACGATACCGATTTTCTTGAGGAGAATAAGATGCACCTTGCTCGCTTCCCACGTTTATCATTAGGGCATTTCCCCACCCCGCTCGAACCCCTGCCGGCGCTGACGGCCTATCTCAACGGCCCGACGATTTATATCAAACGCGATGATGCGACCGGTCTGGCGACGGGCGGCAATAAAACACGCAAGCTGGAATTCCTGTTGGCGGAGGCGTTGCAGCAGGAAGCCGATATCATCCTGACGCAGGGCGCCACGCAGTCGAATCACGTGCGCCAGACCATCGCCGCGGCGGCGAAGCTGGGGCTGAAAACCAAAGTGTTGCTGGAAAAACGGGTTGAGGATTACGGCGAGCCTTATCAGCGGTCGGGGAACATCTTGCTGGATCATTTGTTAGGCGGGGAGATTGTCGACCATCTGCCCGCAGGCACGGACATGCAGCAGGCGCTGGCGTCGCTGGCGGACGAGCTGCGTCGAGAAGGCCGCCGCCCTTATGTCATTCCCGGCGGAGGCTCTAATGTCACTGGCGCCTTGGGCTATGTCGCCTGCGCGGAAGAGCTGCTGTTCCAGTCCAGCCAGCAGCGTCTGCGCATCGATCATATTGTCCATGCCTCCGGCAGCAGCGGTACGCAGGCGGGGCTGGTCGCCGGGCTGACGGCGGTTCGCAGCGGCATACCGGTGTTGGGTATCAGCGTACGTGCGCCAAAAGAGAAGCAGGAAGAGAATGTCTATCGTCTGGCGCAGCAGATCTGGCAGCGTCTGGGGATTGATGAAGTGCTGCCGCGCGCCGCCGTGAAGGCTAACAGCGATTATGTCGGCAAAGGGTATGGCATCCCTAACGAGGGGACGCGAGAGGCACTCCAACTGCTGGCGCGCCTGGAAGGGATCCTGCTCGATCCGGTCTACTCCGGTAAAGGGATGGCGGGACTAATCGACCTCATCAGGAAAGGGGATTTCAAGAAAGGCGAGCAGGTCGTCTTTATTCATACGGGCGGCTCGGCCGGGCTGTTCGGCTACCGAGAGTTCTTCGAGCAACAGGAACGCTGAACGTGACGAATTGTCTGATCGGCGTGTTAGGCGGCATGGGGCCGCTGGCGACGGCCGATCTGGTGCAGAAAATCATCGTGTCGACGCCAGCCGACCGCGATCAAGATCATGTCCCGCTGGTCGTCTGGAATGTGCCGCAGATCCCGGATCGCCAAAAAGCGCTGGCGGGAACCGGCCCATCGCCGCTACCGGTGTTGTTGGAGGCCATACGATCGCTCAATCGGCTGCCGCTTAGCCATATCGTGATCCCCTGTAACACGGCGCACCACTGGTTTGATGCCCTCGTGGCGGGCAGTCGTGTGCCTTTGCTGCATATCGCGGACGTCACGCTGGCAGCGATGCATAAGCACGTCACCGCACCGCCGGAGGTGACGGGACTGATTGCCACGCACGGTACGTTGCGCGCGGGTTGGTATCAGCAACGTCTGGCTGCTACGGGCAACGAAGTGCTGGCGCCCACGCCGCAGGAGATGGAAGAACTGTTCGTGCCGGGATGCTACGCGGTCAAACGTGGTGAACTCGTCGAAGGCGGTATTCTGCTGGAGCAACTGGCCGAAAGGCTGGCGGAGCGAGGCGTAACAAGGCTAATTCTGGCCTGCACGGAGGTCGCTCCCGCGCTGGCTGCAGTCAACTCACGGTGGCAGGCGCGCAGCATTGATACGACGCAGGCATTAGCACAGGCATGCGTTGAACTCTGGCAGCAGTCCCGCGCGTCGTCTCGATAACGCGTATCGTGTCGATTGTGGCAATGGAAAACCGCCCGGTCAGGATGACGCTGGGCGGTTTTTTTACGTTGAAACAGAGGAAACGCCGACGTCAGCATGTGTCGGCGTGATAGTGCGAATCAGTAGTAGCCGTACAGGGCGGCGAACACCCATCCAAACGCACAGGAGGTGAAGACGCCAATCAGGCCGGGAAGAATGAAGCTGTGGTTAATCACAAAACGACCGATACGCGTCGTTCCTGAACGGTCAAACTGTATGGCCGCCAGGTCGCTCGGATAGGTCGGAAGAATATAATAGCCATAGCAGGCAGGCGCGGAGGCTACGATATAGGCAGGGTTTACGCCAATGGCTAACGCAACGGGCACAATAGCGGCGAGCGCGGCGGCCTGCGAATTGACGAACTTGGACACCAACAGCAGGATCAGCGCATAGGCCCAGGGATACTCCACCACCAGCGTGCCGAGGGTGGTTTTAATCTGATCTAGGTGCGCGCCAAACATCGTTTCCGCCATCCAGGCGATGCCGTACACGGCAACAATGGCGATCATGCCTGAGCGAAAGACCTCGTTTTTAGAAATAGAAGCCGGATTCGTTTTGGTGACGATGATAATCAGGCGCCGGACACCAGCATAAACATCTGGATAACCAGCACCATCGACAGCGCTTTGCCGCCGAAGGCCGGCCGAAGTTCTTCCACCGCCCCCAGTAGCGCGACAGCGGCAATGGTGGTCAGAAAAATCCACATCGCGACCCAGTTGCTGCGCGGCAGTTTTTTGTCCAGCAGCGTCGCCGTGTCGCCATAGACGTACTCTCGGTTTTCCGGTACGGAAATGAATTTTTGGAACTCCGGATCTTTATCCAGATCCTTTCCGCGAAACCAGCTGAAGATACCGATAGCCAGGATGCCGAGCAGGGTAGAGGGAATAGTGATGGCCAGCAGATCGAGGAACTCCAGATGCTTGCCGTGGAACGTGAAGTTGGCCAGCATCGCCACCAGTGAGACGACGGCGACGGAAACCGGACTGGCAATGACGCCCATTTGAGCGCCAATCGAACTGGCGGCCATCGGTCTTTCCGGACGAATGTTATTTTTGATCGCGACGTCGTAGATAATTGGCAAAATGGTGTAAACCACGTGACCGGTGCCGCAGAGAATGGTCAGAATACAGGTAACGAAAGGCGCGATGATGGAGACATACTTGGGGTTGCGCCGCAGCATTTTTTCCGCCATTTGCAGCATGACGTCCAGCCCGCCGGAAGCTTGTAGCGTGGCCGACGCTGCGACGACAGAGATAATCACCAGCATGACGTCGATGGGCGGTTTCCCAGGTTCGAGTTTAAAGAAGAAGACCAGTATGACCAGCCCGATGCCGCCTAGTAATCCTAGCGCGATCCCACCTTTCCTTGCGCCGTAAAATAGACAGATCAGGACAATGACCAGTTGAATGATAAAGTCCATAAAATCCTCATTACTCACAGAAACGAGTGCGTTAATTAAAATTGACTTACTTTTGTCGCGGGTACTATAGATATCGCATCCCGTCTGATTTTTTGATCTATCTCTCCAATTTTAAAATTTCTCTATCTTTGCGTTAAATAGGGGATGTGGCTCTCAATAATAAGTGTCGTTGATTAATTTAGTTATTTAACTAAATTAATCAATATTAGCTCACGCGGTTTATAAGGCCGAGTTCGCCTGTTTCATTCTTTTGCTATTTAAAGGTATCAGTGAGTTTTCATGTTTTTATTTTGTTTAAATGATGTTTTTGTTTTGTGTCGAATGAGGTTTTATTCATAAGTCGTATTTATCAAAACGGAAAACTGATGCGTCACTATTTTATATCTTTTTGTTTTTATTAACCATTTGTGTGTTTCATTGGAAGTCAATCCGAGTCAGCTCTCGGCATGAGCGAGACTCGTTAGCAAAAGGATGAATGGTAAAAAAACCGCATGAGAATGAAAGAGAAGAACATGGTTGATGTTTGAGTAGCCTGTGCGGCTTGAGGTATTTGAGTGATAAAATGAATAAGATTTTTATTATTCAGGTTATGGCTGGAAGGGGATGACGCCGTCAATACCGTTGCAGGAGCTCATCAAGAAACAGCATTCGGTATTACTCTGTTTATTCAATTCATCATTGTCCTTTATCAGTATGACGAGAAAGGTCAGGACAAAAGAAAACATTCCTTTCATCACGCAATTTGTATTTTGTCGGACAATTTCCTCCCGTTAGTTAGGCTTTATTAGTGAAGGGGGAATTCCTTTAATGAGTGGCTAAATAGACGATCTCATCTATTCTGATGCCATCGTAGGACGGCATCATTTCACTTCGCCTTTTCCCTGTGATGTAAGGCACACCCCGTGCTTTCTCCGCTAAACGGAAGAGCAATGAGTCCCTCAATGGGCATCATGACGCGCCGCTGGAGCACATCGCGCGCTCCTTCTCGCCATCCAGAGGTGACCGAAAATATAACATAGCGCTCCCGACGATATTTTGGGTTCTTATCGCAATGAATTTTATAAAGTAGTCCGACGAGATATCTTGATAAAGCAAAATATTCATTATTATTCAGAGTTACCATTATTATTTATTCTGTATATATATTTATTGAAATTAAATGACTGTCAGGTCATTAAAAAACGATGGCGAGATTTCACTTTGCCCCTTATTAGGGCGAGAAAGAAATTTTGCACTCAAAATGTGCAATTAAATCCATTATGTTTTACCTGAGCATAACATTATGTAATTTATAGGTATTTTATTTTTTAAATAGGGGGTGGTCTTGTATTTGTTATCGAAAAACACCTGTTATTAAGCGTAAAGTTCAGAAAATAAAGGGGTGGCTAGTTGGCTTGTTTTGTGCATTACTAATAATGGTATCACGTGATACCCGTGTAATAAGGAGCGCATTTTGTCCAGACCCTTTTCTCAACTTAACCCGCTAGAGTGTTCTCAGCAGGCATTAGAATGGATCATGAGCGATACCCTTAGTCAGGAAGACATGGAGACGCTAAATAAAGAAACGCTTAACGCTTTTCGCGATTATGTTAACCCGGGTTTTCTTGAATATAGAAAGTCAGTCACCTCAGACGGAGGTTACGGCGTTGTCGAATGGCGCTCGAACAGCCCCAACACGTTACTCGATACGCAGGGAAATGAATATCTGGATTGTCTGGGCGGTTACGGTATTTTCAACGTTGGGCATCGTAACCCCACCGTTTTGGCCGCAGTAGAAAAACAGCTATCAAAGCAGCCGTTGCATAGTCAAGAATTGTTAGACCCGCTGCGTGGCATGCTGGCGAAAACGCTGGCCGCCATCACTCCCGGTAAACTGAAATACAGTTTCTTCAGTAATAGTGGTACGGAGTCTGTCGAAGCCGCCCTGAAGCTGGCGAAAGCTATCAGGCTCCCCACGGTAAATTCAGCTTTATCGCCGCGAACGGCGCGTTCCATGGCAAATCGCTGGGATCGCTTTCAGCCACCGCCAAGCCGGTGTTCCGCGAACCGTTCATGCCGCTGGTGCCGGGTTTTCACCATGTTCCGTTCGGCGATATCGAAGCGATGAAACAGCAGGTCCAACAATGCCAGCAGGACGGTGAAGGTATCGCCGCCGTGATCCTGGAACCAATCCAGGGCGAAGGCGGGGTGATTTTGCCGCCGGAATCGTATCTGCCCGCCGTTCGGGCGCTCTGTGATGAAATCGGCGCATTATTGATATTGGATGAAGTGCAAACCGGGATGGGGCGTACGGGCAAGATGTTTGCCTGCCAGCACTATGGCGTACAACCGGATATCCTGTGTTTGGCGAAGGCGCTGGGCGGCGGTGTAATGCCGATCGGTGCCACACTCGCGACGGAAGAAGTGTTCTCCGTCTTGTTTGAAAACCCGTTCCTGCACACCACGACGTTTGGCGGCAACCCGTTGGCCTGCTCGGCGGCGTTAGCGACCATCAATGTGCTGCTGCGAGACGATCTGCCGGGTCAGGCTGCCAAAGAGGGCAAGTTCTTACTGGACGGGCTGCAAAAACTCGCGGCCAAATATCCAGATCTGATCCTGGCGGCGCGAGGCAAAGGGCTGCTGCTCGCCTTCGAGTTCCAGGAAAACGAGATTGGTTACGCGTTCGCCAGCGAGTTGTTCCAGCGACACGTACTGGTTGCGGGTACGTTGAACAATGCGAAGTCGGTGCGTATTGAGCCGCCGTTGACGATTACGCATCAGCAATGCTGCCAGATTCTGACAGAAGCGGAACGCGCGCTTGAAAACGTGCGAGCGGCCTGCGAAAAGGAAGCTGAAACGAATTCCGCGGACACGGAATTCGCCCTGTAATTATCCCTGTAGCAAAAGCATAAGGTCGGCCTAGGGGGCTGGACCGGGACCCAAGCCAGCCTGTCAACAGGCTGGCTTTTTACTTGAAAGGTCAGGCTATTTTCGCTGGCTTATCTGTTTTATGCGTATCTTAATCAATTTTTTTAAACATGATTTTTGAGACCACGGCCACAAAAATCGATATTTACACTTCATGCTCGCCTCTCTGACTTCGCACTTTTTCGATAAAAGTTACTTCCTCATCAACATATTGATGGTTTAAGTCTGCCATTTGTAAGGATTTAATCAGTTTTACATCAAGAAAATAACACTTGTGTCCTCTAATTGTTAATGATAATCGTTGTCATCCAAAATAATCACAGGAGGTGGTGAAGGATGGCACAGCAGCAGTTGGCAATGAGTCGGCATCTTAATCAAAAAAATTCAGACTTCCTGACACGGCAGTCGTGGATGGAATCCAACGTGCGCAGTTACCCCAGAAAGTTGCCGCTGGCGATCGCCAAAGCGCACGGCGCATGGGTGACGGACGTGGAGGGCAAAGACTACCTCGATTGTCTGGCCGGCGCGGGAACGTTGGCGCTGGGTCATAATCATCCCGAAGTGGTCGCCAGCATTCAGGATTTCCTGCTCTCCGGTTTACCCATGCATACGCTTGATCTCACCACGCCGCTCAAAGACGAATTCAGCCAAACGCTCTTGGCGCTGCTACCCGGCGGCGCGGATAGCTACTGTCTACAGTTTTGCGGTCCATCCGGCGCCGATGCCGTAGAAGCGGCCCTCAAACTGGCCAAAACCTTCACCGGACGCGGCGGCGTTATCAGCTTCTCGGGTGGCTATCACGGAATGACGCACGGGGCGCTGGCCGTTACCGGCAACACCGGCCCGAAAGATCCGCTACAGAATCTGATGCCCGGCGTGCAGTTCCTGCCTTTCCCACACCTTTACCGCTGCCCGCTGGGGATTGGCGGTGAGGCGGGCGTGAAGGCGCTGAATCACTATCTCACTGATTTTCTCGCCGACGTAGAACGCGGAATGCCGTTGCCCGCCGCCGTGATTGTGGAAGCCGTACAGGGAGAAGGCGGCGTCAATCCTGCGCCGGACAGCTGGCTGCGGACGCTGCGAGACGTCACTCGGCAGTACGGCATCGTCCTAATTGTGGACGAAGTCCAGGCAGGTTTCGGACGCACCGGCACCTTGTTCGCGTTCGAGCAGGCCGGTATTGAGCCAGACATCATCGTAATGTCCAAGGCCGTCGGCGGCGGGCTGCCCCTTGCGGTGCTGGGGATCCGCCGTGCATTCGACGCCTGGCAGCCGGGTGCGCATAGCGGCACGTTCCGCGGCAATCAGATGGCGATGGCGAGCGGAAAAACCACGCTGGAGATCCTGGCCCGCGACCGGCTTCCCGAACAGGCCGCCGCGCGCGGTCGATGGTTGACGCAGGCACTGACTTTTCTGACGCAACGCTTCCCCTGCCTGGGGCAGGTCCGTGGCCGCGGTCTGATGCTGGGGATTGAAATCGTGGACGAGCGCTTGCCGCCGTCCTCCGACGGCAGTTACCCCATCGATGCGCCGCTGGCGGCCGCGATCCAACAGTGCTGCTTCCAGCAAGGTCTGCTGTTGGAGCGGGGCGGCCGCCATGGCAACGTGGTACGGCTGCTGCCACCTCTGACGATTTCACCGGCGGAGTGTGAAATCGCTGTTGCGCGCTTTGAGCGGGCGCTTGGCGAGGCGCTGGTTATCGCCCGCCCATAACGATTTATACGCGGGCGGCAATGCAGGCCGACGCGACATTTCCGGCACCGTCCCAAGGTCGGGCCGTATTTCTGGGAAAACATCACGAGGTCAACTGAATGAAGGCTCGGGCATTTTATGCGTTAACGCCGTTGTTGCTGTGGTCGCAAGCCAATGCGGCGGACAGCGTCGCCAACAATGATAACGAACTGGTGGTGACGGCCACGCGAACGGACACGGAAAAGAAGGACTCGCCGCAGGTTGTCACGATTATTTCGAAAGAACAGATTGAACAGCAGCGCCAGTTGACCTCCGACTCGTCGCAAATCTTGAGCAATTTGCTGCCGTCGATGGCGCCGAGCCGCCAGAAAATGAGCGGCAGCGGCGAAACTTTTCGCGGTCGCGCGCCGCTGATTCTGGTGGATGGTATCCCCCAGTCCAACCCGCTGCGTCCCACGGGGCGTGAAATGCACACCATCGACTTTTCAATGGTCGAGCGCATCGAAGTGATCCACGGCGCCAGCGCCAGCAACGGCATCGGCGCGACCGGCGGGGTCATCAATATCATCACCCGACGCCCCGCGCCGGACTCCTTCAGCCAGCATTTCAGCGTGGAAGCCACGACGCCGACGTCACAGCTGGAAGGCGATACCATGAACTACAAAACCACCTATGGTTTCAGCGGTCGCCAGGAGTATCTGGATTACCTGTTCTCGCTCAGCTACGAAGATCAGGGACTGTTTCTGGACGGCGACGATCGGGCGATCGGAGTCGATAACACGCAGGGCGATTTGATGGACTCACGCGCCTACGACATCCTCGCCAAGGTCGGCTACTGGCTGGATAACGACCAGCGCGTCCAGCTCAGCTTCAACCGTTATCAGATCAAAGGAAAAATGAACTATCTGAGCGTGACCGGCGATCGCGACAACGGTATAGCAACCACCTCGGAAAAAGGGCGTCCGGTCGGCGATGCGCCGCAGAACAGCGTCTGGACCACCTCCGCGACGTATGACAATTACAACCTGAGCGGCATGAAATTCAACGCGCTGGTCTATTACCAGAACTATGAATCCCTGTTTGGCGCGGACCGGTCGGCCTCCTTCCAGGATCCTGCGCTGGCGCCGAACGGCCAGCTCTACGACCAGTCGCGCGTCGTCTCCAGCCGCTATGGCAGCAAGCTGGCGCTGACCAAAGACGATATCTGGGACGATTACCTCAAGGCCACGCTGGGCTTCGACACCCTGTTTGATCGAGGCAAACAAGACCTCTGGCTGACCCAGCGTACCTATGCGCCGGAAATGAAATACACCGATCTGTCGCCGTTCTTCCAGCTGGATATCCAGCCGATAGACTCGCTCAAGCTCACCGCTGGGGTGCGTTACGAATACGCCAAGTTGGATATCGACAGTTTCCGCACCGTCGCGGCCAACAACGGCGTCGATGTTGAAGGCGGCAAGCTGGACTTCGACAAAACGCTCTATAACGTCGGCGCCGTCTGGACCACGCCTTACCAGCCGCTGAGCCTGTTCGCCAACTATTCACAAGGCTTCGGTATCCCGGACGTTGGGCGTACGCTGCGCGGTATTCGCACCGCCGGACAGTCTGTGTCCCAGCTGCCGCTGGAGCCTATCGTCACCGACAACATCGAAGCCGGGTTCCGCGTCCAGCAAGATCCGTTCGACCTTGAGGTCAGCTACTACGAATCCGCCTCCAAACTGGGCGAACGCGTGGTGGACGTGAACGGCACCTACCAGAGCGAACGCCAGAAAACCCGCATTGACGGCATCGAAGCGACGCTGGGCTACAAGGTTAACGACGACCATCGCCTGAAAGTGGGCTATTCCCACATTCGCGGCCGCTACGACAGCGACGGCAACGGCAGCCTTGATGGCAAACTCGATGGCCTGAATGTGCCGCCGGACCGCCTGACCGCGAGCTGGGCCGCGACTTGGTCGCCGAACTGGACGTCCTTTATCCAGGCCAACTATGCGTTTGATCGCACAATGGACGACGCGGAGAAAGACTTCAACGGTTACCTGCTGGTCGACGCCGCGGTGGGCTACGCGCTGCCGCGCGGCAAGCTCAAGCTGGCCGTGGCCAACCTATTCAACAAAGAGTACATCACCTACTACTCGCAAAGCGCGATTGTGAATTCCGAACGTTACTTTTCCGGGCGGGGAAGGACCCTCACGCTGGGGTACAGCGTCGATTTTTAACTCGCTTTTCAGGATGAAAAAAACGCTCGCCACGGTAGAGGCACCCGGACGATCGCACTATTTATGGAGCAGAGATGAATAACCTCGATCACGCCGTCTTATCGAGAATGACGGGCGAAAAAGCGGCCGTACACGGCTTGCTGAACTGCCTGATCAAAGAGTTCGCCATTCCGGAGGGTTATGTTCGTTATACCTGGCCCGATGATATGCGCGGTATCCCGCCCGGCGCTGACTTCGACGGAGCCGAATGGCGAGGGATCCCGCTGACGATCCAGCTTCCCGCGGAAGGGGAACTGTGGGTCATGGTTGACCGTCGGGATAGCCTTGGAAGTCAGTATTATCTCTCGGACGTTTATTTAAAACGGCCGGGCGAATGTTGGCACTGTCCGGTGTTCGACCGCTTGGTCGCGGACCTGCTCACCGCCTGCGAAACCTGGGTCGGCCGCCGCAACCCCGAGCTGCAGGCTCAAATCGCGCAGAGCCAACAGCTGGTGCAAGCGATTGTTGCGCACAACGGTCGTCGCCCGGCGGCTTCGCCTCTCAGCCACTATCTGCTCAGCGAACAGGGGCTGTGGTTCGGTCATCCCAGCCATCCTGCGCCCAAGGCACGGCTGTGGCCTAGCGAGTTGGGGCAAATGCCGTGGGCGCCCGAGTTTCAGGCCCAAGCGGCGTTGCACCAGTTCGAGGTGCCGAAGGACGGGTTGCACATCGGCGCTAACGGCCTCACGCCGGAACAGGTGCTGGACGGGTTCGCCGACCAGCGCCAGGCGGGGGCCGACCGGGCCATCATTTGCATGCATCCGGTTCAAGCAAGGCTGTTTATGCAGGACGAACGGGTGCAGCAGCGGCTGCGCGCCGGCGAAATCCGCGATCTGGGCGCCAGCGGCCGGTTAGCCAGTCCAACCGCCTCGATCCGCACCTGGTACCTCGACGAACACGACTATTTCATCAAAGGATCGCTGAACGTTCGCATCACCAACTGTGTCCGCAAAAATGCCTGGTATGAGCTGGAAAGTACGGTGCTGATCGACCGCCTGTTCGCCGATCTAATGGCGAGACAGCCAGACTCGCTGGGCGGTCTGGTGGCGGCCAGGGAGCCGGGCGTGCTGAGCTGGAGTCCGGCGGCGGCCAGCGAAAGCGATCGCCACTGGTTCAGGGAGCAGACCGGCGCCATTTTGCGGGAGAATTTCTGCCGTCGTACCGGCGCGCAAAACAGCCTGATGGCCGGAACGTTGTTCGCTCGCGGCACGGATCTGCGCCCGCTGATCCACCCCTTCCTGCATGCGCACTATGGGTATCCGCTTGACGATTTCAGCCTGCTGCGCTGGTTCGACGACTACCAGTCGCTGCTATTGCGACCGGTGCTGGCGCTGTTCTTCAACCACGGGGTAGTGATGGAGCCGCACTTGCAAAATAGCGTCCTGGTGCACCGGGAGGGACGGCCGCATCAGGTGTTGTTGCGGGACTTCGAGGGCGTGAAGTTAACCGACGAGTACGGCATGCGGGTGGTTGGCGACGAGGTGCATCCCCGCGTGCGGGCTTCGCTACGCTATTCGCGCCAGCAGGGTTGGAATCGCATTCAGTACTGCTTGCTGGTGAATCATCTGTCGGAAGCCGTCTTGGCGTTGAGCGACGCACGCCCGGCGCTGGCGCCGCAAATGTGGCAACGGGTGCGTGACCAACTGAAGGCAATCCAGAGCGAGCTTCAAGGTCCGTCACCCGAGTTGGAGGCCTTGATTGAGGGCCATCCGATCGCCTGTAAAACCAATCTCAAGGTACGGCTTTCCGCCGACGCAGACCGGGCTGCGGGCTACGTTCACCTGCCTGCGCCCTGGTTCGAAGAGGGACGCTATGACTGAGCTTCCGTCCCACGTCGTCGCGGCCATCCGACGCCTGCAACAACAGGAGTCCGACCCGCTGGCGGCCTTCGTCTATGACCTGACGGCGCTGAAACGGCATGTGATGGCCGTCACGGCCGCGCTGCCGCCCGGCGTCGAGCTTTACTACGCCATCAAGGCCAACAGCGAGACGCCGATTCTGGACACCGTCGCGCCGTGGGTCGACGGGTTTGAGATCTCGTCGGGCGGCGAAATCGAGCGGGTGGCGGGGTGTTCGACGCCGCGGCCTTTCGTGTTTTCCGGTCCGGGCAAGCTCGATGCCGACTTCGATGCGGCGTTGCAGCGCGAGGTGGCGGCGGTGCATGTGGAGAGCCTGCACGAAATCACCCGCCTGCAACGCCGCGCGGAGCGGCATGGGCGAATACAGCCGGTATTCATCCGTATTAACCCCCAGCTGTCCGACGGGCTGACCACCAAGCTGGCGATGGCGGGGAAGCCGACGCCGTTCGGCATCGACGAGTCTGAACTGGCGGCGGCGGTCACGGCGGTTGACGACGCCAGCCAGCTGCGGCTGCAAGGGTTCCACGTCCATGCCATGTCGCACCAGCTTCAGGCGGAGCGACATCACCAACTACTTGACTTCTATCTCAGCCGCTGGCCTGGCTGGAAAGCGCTGTCGCGCCAGCCGGAGACGATCACGCATCTCAACGTCGGCGGCGGTATTGGGGTGGACTACCTCAACGCGGCGCAGTTTGACTGGCCGTCGCTGTGCCGTTTTCTGGCGCAGCGGTTGGCCGCGCAGGAGGATGCGCCGGTGGTGCGCTTCGAACCGGGGCGGTTCATCAGCGCCTACTGCGGCTATTACGTCGTCGAGGTGCTGGACACGAAAGTCAGCCACGGCAAGGGGTTTTTGGTCTGCCGCGGCGGCACGCATCAGTTCCGTCTACCGGTCGCTCAGGGGCACGATCATCCGGTGATTCATCTGACGGAAGACGCGCGCGAACCGACAAACTGGCAGACGTGGACGGTCGTCGGACAGCTGTGTACGCCCAAAGACGTCCTGAGCCGAGACCGTCGACTGGCCGATGTCCGCATCGGCGATCTTCTGGTGCTCCCGATGGCGGGGGCCTACGGCTACAACATCTCTCACGCCGACTTCCTGTGCCATCCGCGTCCGCCGCAGTGGTTTGTGTCCGCCCCCGAAGAGGGCGAGGAGCGTCATGAGCGCTAGCGCCCGTGCTCGTGCGCTGGTGGTGACCAACGTCTTGTTCGGCACGATCACCGTCAGCCTCAGCAACAGCGCGCTCAACCCGGCACTGCCCGCGTTTATGAGCGCGTTCAGCGTCGGGCCGCTGCTGGCGACGTGGATCGTCGCCGGATTCATGGTCAGCATGACGATGACCATGCCGCTGACCGGATATCTCGGTGCGCGTTGGGGGCATAAAAGGCTCTATCTCATTGGCGTGACGCTGTTTATTGCGGGGTCGCTCGCTGGCGCGATGGCGACGTCAATGTTCGGGGTGATCGGCGCGCGCGTGATTCAGGGGATCGCCAGCGGCCTGATGATCCCCCTGTCGCTGACGCTGATTTTTGCGGTGTATCCGCGGGAGCAGCGCGGGGGCATCACGGGGATATGGAGCGCCGTGGTCATGCTGGCGCCGGCGGTGGGGCCGCTGTGCGGCGGGCTGTTGCTGGAGGTGTTCAGCTGGCGCGCGTTGTTTGCCGTCAATCTGCCGTTCGGGCTGCTGGCGCTGCTGATGGGCGGGCGGGTTTTACCCTCGATGCCCCCTAATACCAACGCGGCGTTCGACGCCAAGGGCTACGCGCTCATCGCCGCCGGTATTGGTCTGTTGCTGCTGGCGACCAGCCGCCTGCATCAGATCTCCGCGTTGTCCGAACCGCTGAATATCGCGCTGCTCGCGCTGGCGGCGCTTAGTTTGACGCTCTTCGCGTGCCGCGCCTGGCGCAAGGCCGAGCCGCTACTGAATTTGCGTATGTTCCGGCTGCGCGGTTATCGCCTGAGCGTGGCGATCACCGTGATTCAGTCCGTCGGCATGTTTGAGTGTTTGGTGTTGTTGCCGCTGCTGGTGCAGCTGGTGCTGGGCCACAGCGCGATCGACACCGGTCTGGCGCTGCTGTGTACCGCGCTGAGCGCCAGCCTGTTCGGGAAAATCGGCGGCGGTCTGCTGGATCGCCACGGGCCGTCACGCGTGGTCGCGACGGGTCTGTTGCTGACCGGTCTCGCGACCTGCGGGCTGGGCCTGCTGGGGCCGCAGAGTTCGCTCTGGGTGGTCTTCGTCCTGATGGTGCTGCGCGGCGCGGGGCTGGGCCTGTCTTATATGCCGGTGACCACCGCCGGATTGAACGTGCTGCCGGATGCGCTGGTGACGCAGGGCGCGGCGATGAACAACATCGCGCGCAGGCTGGCGGCCTCGCTGGCGATGGTGGTGGCCGCGCTCTACCTCGAATGGCGGATGACCGGCGGCCCGGCGGCGCTGGCGACCTTGCGGTCGTCGGCCATCGGCGAAACGTTTATCGCCACCGGCCTGTTGATTTTTCTGGCGCTGCCGTGCGCTCTGCGTTTCCCCCGCGCGGACGAGGCGGCGGATTTACTGGCCCCGTACAGGGAGCCGCACTGAAGCGAAGGATTTTGTTAACCGTCAACGGATAAAGGTAAAACTCATGGAGACATCGTTACCCGCCGCACAGCGTGCGTACGCCGCCGACTGTCAGTGGCTGTTGCAGATGGATAAGACGCGTTACCAGCAGGTGGTGCAGCGTGTGGTCGGGCAACTGCTGCAAACGCTGTTGTATGAAGAGGTGCTGACCTTCCGGCGGACGCCGCGTGATGACGGGCAGTCGCTGTTCGTGATTCAGGGCCGCGACGCGGAACACCGCACGGTGGAATATCGTTGCACAGGTCTGTTCAGCGACAGCTTCGATCTGATTCGACTGGACTACGCCAGCCTTCGCCGGTTCGATTGTGACGGTGGGGGCGCGATCCCGTCACTGCATCAGTTGCTGTCCGAGCTGTTGAGCGAGAGAGAAGATCCGGCCTGTCTGGCTCGCTTCGTCCAGGAGCTGGAACAGACGCAGCTAAAAGATTTGCAGTCCCGCGCGCAGTCCTACCCGCCCAACGCGGAGCCGCATCGGCTGGATTTCGACGCGTTGGAGCGCCACTTTATGGACGCCCACAGCTACCATCCCTGCTACAAATCCCGCATCGGCTTCACGCTGGATGATAACGCGCAGTGGGGACCGGAATTCGCAGAACCGATTTCGCTGGTCTGGCTGGCCGTGGCAAAGGGGCTGGCGTCCGTCAATCATTCATCGCGTCTGGATTTGGTCAGCTTTCTGGACGAAGAAGTGGGCGAGGTCTGTCGGCGAGCCTGGGCCGAGCAGCTGGAACGGCAGGGATACCGGCTGGAAGACTACTGGCTGATCCCGGCGCATCCCTGGCAGTGGCGCAACGTGATCCTGCCGGCCTGTCATACCGAGTTGGTTAGCGGCGCGTTGATCTGTCTGGGGACGACGTCAGACCGCTGGCAGGCGCAGCAGTCGATCCGCACGTTGGCGAACCGCTCGGTTAACACCCGGCCTTACGTCAAGCTGTCGCTGAGTATCACTAACACCTCCAGCACCCGAATTCTGGCCCGCCACACGGTCATGAACGGGCCGATCATCACCGACTGGCTGCAGCAGTTGATCGAAAGCGATCAGACCGCGCGTAACCTGAAATTTGTCATTCTCGGAGAAATCGCCGGGGTGAGTCTGGATACCCGTCTGCATCCCGCCAGCCGCAGCGCCCAGACCTATGGCGTGCTCGGCGCGCTGTGGCGTGAAAGTATTCACCCTTATTTGCAGCCGGGCGAACAGGCGATCCCGTTCAACGGATTAAGTCATGTCGAAAATCGCTATTGTGAAGGGGCGCCGGCTCCGTTTATCGACGTCTGGATACGGCAGTATGGGTTGGGCAACTGGACGCGGCAGCTGCTGAACGTCACGGTTTTACCGATTGTGCATATGCTGTTCGCCGAGGGGATCGGTATGGAGTCGCACGGTCAGAACATTGTGCTGATCGCCCGCGACGGCTGGCCGCAGCGCATCGCACTTAAAGATTTTCACGACGGCGTGCGCTACTCGCCGCAGCATCTGGCGCGGCCGGATCGCTGTCCGGAACTGGCGCCATTACCCCCCAGCCACGCCAAAATCAACCGCAATTCGTTCATTCTGACGGACGATGTGGACGCGGTGCGCGACTTCACCTGCGACGCCTTTTTCTTTATCTGTCTGGCGGAAATGGCGATTTTCCTGCGCCAGCACTATGGCCTGGAAGAATCGCGCTTCTGGCGAATGACCGCCGACGTCATTCTTGACTATCAGGCCGCGCATCCGCAGCACCGCTCGCGCTATAACCTCTTTGACGTGTTCGCGCCCACCTACGAGGTGGAAGCGCTCACCCAGCGCCGTCTGTTTGGCGACGGCGAACGGCGCTTCAAAGCGGTGCCGAATCCGCTCTATCCCTTTAGGCCGTCCTCATGCTGAGAGTCAACGCGTTGAAACGCAAGCTGGCGGCGGGAACGCCAGCCTACGGGCTGTTTGCCTCAATTCCGTCGCCCGCGTCGATAGAGCTGATCGCGGAGGCGGGCTTCGACTTTGTCATTATCGACACCGAACATGTGCTGATAAACCCGGAAACGGTGGAGAACATGATCCGCACCGCGGAATCTTATGCCCTGACGCCGCTGGTGCGGGTCGCCGACGGGAACCCGAAAACCATGCTGCGCCTGCTGGATGGCGGCGCTCAGGGCATCGTGCTGCCGATGGTGGAGCAGGCGGAGCAGGTGCGGGAGGCGTTGGCCGCCTGCTTCTATCACCCCAGGGGCATTCGAAGTTTGAACGCGGGCCGTCCCGGCGCGTTCGGCAAGGAGAGCCTGGCGGAGTATGTACGCCGGGCCAACCAGGAAATTCTGTTGGTCGCGATGATTGAAAGCGGGGTGGGCGTGGCGCAGGCGGAGGCTATCGCCGCCGTCGAGGGGCTGGACATGATTCTGGAGGGCGCGGCGGATCTCTCTCAGTCGCTCGGGATACCGTGGCGCATTGACGACCCGGCGGTCCAGCGCGCGCTGACAACGGTATGGCGGGCGGCGCAACAACGGGGCGTGCCCTATTGCGCTATTCCACGCCAGCCGGGAGACCTCGACCGTTGGCGCGCGCGCGGCGTCGGGGCATTTGTACTGGGGGATGAACGAGGCATCGCTTTTCGCGCACTACAGGCCAGATTGGCCACCACATTTTCGTCGGATAAGGGAGTCTAAGTATGGAAACGTCACTGTCCTTTCATCGTCTGCGGGCGGAACAGATCGTCATGCAGGATCTGATCGACTGCCTGCTGGCAGAGCAGTTTTTCGGCGCAGATGCGCTCACGCTGTTGACGGAAACCGCGTGGCGACAGAAGTACGGTCACCCCAGTCCATTGAGCGCCTGCCTGTCTTCGTCGGAGTATGCACGTCTGTGGCTGTGGCGCGGCCAATCGCCGGAGGCGATGACGCTGCTGGTGGCGCTCAGGCCGGGCATCACTCAGGCGTGGGAGAAAGCGCCGCTGTCGTCGGTTTATGTCGGTGATCCTGAAACGGCGGAGTGGCAGGCGCTGTCACCGGAAGACTTCATGCGCTGGGTCTTCGCCGCTCAGGGCGCATCGAAGCAAAACGCGGAGGGACAGCGGTTGTTTCTTGAAGCGCTGGAAACCAGCGTGCAGCAAACGGCGCTGTCGCAGTCACACCGTATTGAGACCGAGGGATTGCTTGCGCGCGATAATGCGGACTTCTTTCATATCATGGAGCAGTGGGCCTCGCTGCGCGACCGGCCATATCACCCGACCGCCAAGGCGAAGCAGGGGTTGAATGCACAAGATTATCAGCACTACGTGGCGGAGTTCGCCCGGCCAGTGACATTGTGTTGGGTGGCCGTCGCCCGTAACTGCCTGCTGTGCGGCGAAGGGATTGAGGAGCTTCCTCGACAAACCCCGGCGGACTATCTGTTGACGGCGGACGATCGCCTCCGGCTGGCCGACGAATTGGTGGATCGCGGACTGGACGAAAGTCACGTAGCGCTGCCGGTTCACCCCTGGCAGGACACGCACGTGTTGGATCAACTTTTGGGCGATGCGTTGCACGATGGACGCTGCCGCCGGCTGGCGTTTCGATCCGACGGGGCGTTGCCGACCTCGTCGTTGCGCTCCATGACGCCCGGTTTCGCCAGCGCGGATTACCTGAAGCTGCCGATGGCGATCTATTCGCTGGGCGCGTCGCGCTATTTACCCGCCGTCAAAATGATCAATGGCAATTTGAGCGAGGCGCTGTTGCATGAGGCGCTGGCGCGTGATGAGGAGCTAAAAGCGCGGTTGTTCCTCTGCGATGAACGACGTTGGTGGGCGTATATGCCGCCGCAGGCGACGCTGTTCGACGAAGCGCCGCGCCACCTGTCCGCGATGGTGCGCCGCTATCCGCCTCAGCTGTTGCAGGATGCGGAGTGCCGACTGCTGCCGATGGCGGCGTTAGGCACGTTATTGCCCGACAGCCGTCGCCACTTCTTCGACGACTGGTTGGCTTACCGTGCGCTGCCTGTCTCCGAAGAGAACGTATTGACGCTGTTCGCCGAGCTGTGCCGCTGCTTCTTCACGCTGAATTTCCGCCTGTTCCGGCTGGGGATGCTGGGGGAGATTCACGGCCAAAACGCGGTGCTGGTCTGGAAGGCGGGGCGGGCGCACGGCCTGCTGTTGCGCGACCATGACTCGCTGCGGGTCCACGTCCCGACGCTAAATAAGCATGGCATGCAGGACCCGGTCTACCGTCTTAAACCCGGCAATACCGCCAACACGCTCTATCACGAACGACTGCAGGACCTGCTGTTCTGGCTGCAAACGCTGGGCATACAGGTCAACCTGCGCGCCATCATCGACACGCTGGCCGCCGTCTACGCCATCGCGCCCGCCATGCTGTGGCGCACCTTGCGGGCTGAGATCGAACAGGCTATCGCGGACGTCATCGTGGAAGCGGATATACGGCAGATGCTGCACGATTCGCTGTTTGAGCGCGAAACCTGGCCGCAAAAGCTGCTGATCACTCCGACTATCGCCGCGCGGCGGACCGGGCAGCATGCCATTCGGCAAAGGCGAGGTGGTGAACCCGTTTGTGCAGCTAGAAAGAGGTTTCCACTAACGTGCATCGCAGACACCTTTCTCGCCGCAGCGCACTGCGGCTGTCGTTGGGCTTGCTGCCGCTGGGGCTGAACTGGCCGCGTCTGGCGTGGGCCGAGACGGCTGAACCTCGGGTGGTCACCCTGTTCCAGGGGGCGACGGATACCGCCGTGGCGCTGGGCATGACGCCCGTCGGCGTGGTGGAGTCCTGGAGTGAGAAGCCGACCTACCGTTATTTGCGCTCGGCGCTGTCGGGGGTGCCGATTGTCGGGCTGGAGACGCAGCCCAGCTTGGAAGACATCGTGATGCTGCGCCCTCAGGCGATTATCGCGTCCCGATTTCGGCACCAGCGGATCTCCGCGCTACTGTCGCGTATTGCGCCGGTGACGATGCTGGATGAGATCTATCAGTTCAAGCAAACGGTGCTGGCGATGGGGCAGGCGCTGCAACGGCAGGCGGCCGCACAGGCATTGCTGGCGGACTGGCAACGTCGGGTAGCGCAGTTGCAAGGACGGCTGCAACCACCGTTTGGCCGTCGGTGGCCGCCGACCGTCGCGGTGTTGGATATTCGCGAGGATCACATTCGCAGCTATCTGCCCGCGAGCTTCCCAGGATCGGTGCTCACCGAGCTGGGATTTGGCTGGAGCGAAGCCAGCCGCGCGCAGCCGGGCGTCTCGCTCAAACTCACCAATCTGGAAAGTCTTCCGGTCGTGGACGCCGATATCTTCTTCGTATTTCTGCGTACGGAGCGCGCTTCCGCCATGCGTCATTACGAACGCGTTATCGCACACCCGCTATGGCGGCAGATGCGTGCTCCGCAGCGGGGGCAGGTGTGGCGAGTGGACGGCGTCACCTGGAGCTTGTCCGGCGGCATTCTGGGCGCGCAGCACATACTGGAGGATGTCGAACGGGTCATGCAAGGCGGCGTATCATGAGTCGGGGCCACGCACGGGAACGTTATCGTGTTATCGCACTGGCGAGCTGTGTTCTGCTCGTCTTCCTGCTGGCACTGTTCAGCCTGACGGTGGGGCCGGTATATGTCCCGCCGACACAGGTGGCGGCGGCGTTTCTGGATCCGGACGTCATGAACGTGAGTCACAGCATAGTGACCTCGACACGGCTGACGCGGACGACGATCGCCATCGTCGTTGGCGGCAGTCTGGCCGTCGCTGGGGCGCTGATGCAGGCCTTGACTCGAAATCCGCTGGCGTCGCCGGGATTGTTCGGCGTCAATGCCGGGGCGATGTTTTTTCTGATTGTGTGTGCGGCGCTGCTGCCCTCGGCGTCGTTGCAGGTTGGCCAGTGGTCGGCCTTTGCGGGCGCGGCGTTGGCCGGCGGGCTGGTGTGGTTGACCGGCACGCTGGGGCAGGGGCGGCTCAACCCGCTGCGCATGGTGCTGGCCGGGGCGGCGATTTCGGCGATGTTCGCGGCATTCAGTCAGGCGATTCTGGTGGTGAGTCAGGAGGGGTTGGATACGGTCCTGTTCTGGCTGGCCGGATCGGTGGCAGATCGCGATCTGATGATGGTTCGCCCGCTGCTGGCGGGGTGCTTCATCGCGCTGGCGGCCTCGCTGCTGTTGGCGGGGCAGGTGAACGTCCTGGGCGCGGGCGAGGCGATTGCCCGTGGGCTTGGGCAGCGCACCGGCCTGATACGGCTAATGATGTGCGTATTGGTGGTGGTACTGGCGGGCAGCGCCGTGGCGATGGCGGGCAATATCGGTTTTATCGGTCTGGTCGTCCCCCATATCGCCAGGCGGCTCTTTCCCGTCGACCAGCGCTGGCGGCTACCGGGATGCGCGCTCTTGGGTGCGTCGCTGTTGCTGCTGGCGGATATTCTGGCGCGTGTCGTCATCATGCCGCAAGAAGTGCCGGTCGGGGTGATGACCGCGCTGCTCGGCGCGCCATGTTTCTTGTCTTTACTGCGTCGGGGAGGTCGGCATGGATAAGATCCTGCTTGTGCGTGGGCGCGGCTTTTCCCGGCAGATCAATGTCTCAACGGCGGTTCGTCTGCTTATCGCCTGTGTGGTGTTGCTGAGCCTGCTGCTGCTCTCGCTGTGTCTGGGCAAGATCCCGTTGTCGCCTTGGGCGGCGTTGCAGTCGTTGGCTGTCGGAGGACAGGGCGGTATCGCCTTTATCGTGACGGAATTGAGACTGCCGCGCAGCCTGCTGGCGATGCTGGTGGGCGGCGCGTTGGCGCTTTCCGGCTTGTTGTTGCAGGCGATGATCCGCAACCCGCTGGCCTCGCCCGATATTCTGGGCATCACCAGCGGGGCCAGCGCCGCCACAGTCTGCTATCTCTCTTTCCCGACGGTGGCGCTGGGGGCGGGCTATTTGCCGCTCGCCGCTATGACGGGCGCCGCCGTCGCGGCGCTGGCGGTATATCTGCTGGCCTGGCGGGCGGGCGTCTCGCCGCAGCGACTGGTGCTGACCGGCGTGGGAATTTCGGCGCTGCTGACCGCCGTCACGACCTTCCTGTTGGTGTTCAGCCCGTTAACGACCACGCTATCGGCTTATGTCTGGTTGACCGGCAGCGTCTACGCCGCCAGTTGGCAGGAAACCGGGACGCTCGCCGGTTGGCTGTTGGCGATCGTTCCACTCTGGATGGGGGTGGCGCGGCATGTGACGGCGCAGCGGCTCGACGATGATTTGGCGCGGGGGATCGGCCTCCACGTGCAGTGGATACGGCTCGGGCTGCTGGCCGTTAGCGTGGCGCTGGCCGGCGCGGCGATTGCCTGGGGTGGGGCAATGGCGTTTGTCGGACTCATCGCGCCGCACATCGCCAAGCGGCTGGTCGGTCCCGCTTTCGGCGGTCAGGCCGCCATGACCGCCCTATGCGGCGCGGGTTTGGTGCTGTTGGCCGACCTGTGCGGACGTACGCTGTTCCTGCCGCTGGACCTGCCGGCCGGTATTTTTGTCTCGGCGTTAGGCACGCCGTTTTTCCTGTATTTGTTGTTGAAACAACGTCATTGAGGTAATGGAAATGACTGCTATCACCAGCCGCGATCTGACGCTCGGCTATCCGCATCAGATCATCATCGACCGGCTGAACATTCAGCTGCCGCGAGGCAAAATATCGGTGCTTATCGGTAGCAACGGCTGCGGGAAAAGTACGCTACTAAAGTCGTTCGCGCGGTTGCTGGCGCCACAAGCCGGTGCCGTCCTCCTCAACGGCGAGGACATCCATCGCCAGTCTACGGTCGCCGTGGCCCGGCAACTGGCGATCTTGCCGCAGCGGCCGGATGCGCCGGAGGGGATTACCGTCCGGCAGCTGGTCAGTCTGGGGCGCTATCCCTACCAGAACTGGTTTCAGCAGTGGTCGCAGGAGGATGAAGTCCGTGTCTCTCAGGCCTTGCAGCAGACCGGGACCACGGAGTTGGCCGAACGGCCGGTCGACGCATTGTCCGGCGGCCAACGACAGCGGGTGTGGATTGCGATGACGCTGGCGCAGGATACGGAGGTATTGTTGTTGGATGAGCCGACGACCTATCTCGATCTGGCGCATCAGATTGAAGTGCTGGATCTGTTGCGCGATCTGAACCGTCAGGCCGGTAAGACGATGGTTATGGTGCTTCACGACCTGAATCTGGCCTGCCGCTACGCCGATCACATGGTGGCGGTGCATAACCGCACGGTGTTTGCGCAGGGGCGACCCGCCGACATACTGACGGAGGCAATGGTGAAAACGGTGTTCAACCTGGACTGCCGTATTATCCCCGACCCCTTTTTCCAGACCCCGCTGTGTATTCCTTTTGGCCGCGAGCGGCCAGCGTCAGAGAAGGCGATCCGATGACTTACGACCTATTGCCGCGTCAGCAGAATGCGAGCGACGATCTACTGGCCCAGTGGCGGCGAATCGAGACCTCCACGCTCGGCCATCTGACGGATGAGGGCTATTTGCGCGGCATTCGAGCGTTGTCTCCGGGCGTCAGTGTGGCGGGGAATGTGGTGACCGTCAGCCTCCGGATGCCGGACGGCGGCGCACTGCGCGAGGCGCTGCTGCTGAGTCAGCCGGGCGATGTGCTGGTCATCGACGCGATGGAAGACGCCGAGCGTGCCTGCTGGGGCGAACTGAGAACGTTGGCGGCGCAAATCAAAGGCGTGGCGGGCGTGATCGTGTCAGGGGCAGTGACGGATGCGCGGGCGTTGCGAGTATTAGGATGGCCGGTATTCTGCCGCGGTGTCAGTGCCATCACCACGCGGGCACAGGGACGCGGCGGCGAGGTCAACAATTCCATCGTCGTCAGCGGGGTGACTGTTCGCCCCGGCGATATAGCGCTGGCAGATGATGACGGCGTGTTTATTCTGAGCGCGGAACGCGCGGCTCACTGGTTTTTGCGGGTGAGTGAGAAGTCGCGCGCCGACGCCGAACGTCGGAAAGATCTGATACGGCGTCGCGGCTAACAAACAATCGGGAGGCCCTGCGCGGTTCGGGAACCGCGACAGGTCAGGAGGAGAACACCAGTTCGCGTTTGGTGACCCGGAACCAAATGATCCAGCCGAGCCCGATGGCCGACCAGACCAGACCCAGAATCATGGAATCCTTTTCCAGATGTGCCCACATGACGCCAATGGTGCCGATGCCGAGCAGCGGAAGAATCAGGTTGAATAGCCACTCTTTGGCTGAGGACAGTCGTTTGTCTCTAACGACATGAAGGGCGATGACCGACGCGTTGACCGCGGTGAACGCCACCAGCGCGCCGAAGCTAATCAATGACACGGCGGTATCCAGCCCAAAGAACATGGCGCTCATCGATAGTCCGCCGATAAACAGTACGCAGTACAGCGGGCTGCCAAGACGCGGGTGGACATAGCTGAACAACGACCCTGGGAAAATCCCGTCGCGTCCCATGATGTGCAGCAGGCGCGCGGCGCTGGCGTGAGAGGCCAGCGCTGAGGCGAACGTATTGACGAGGATCGCCACCAGAAACAGCGACTGAAACAGCGCGCCGCCCACGTACAGAACGATTTCCGGCATCGCCTCTGAGGGGTTTTTGAACTGCGCGTTGGTCGGGTAATACAACTGAATGAACCAAGAGGCGGTGAAAAAGATGGCGCCGCCGATCAGGGCGGTGAGGAAGACCGCTCGGGGGATGGTGTGCTTTGGCGAGTGTGTCTCGTTGGACAAGGTCGTCACGGCATCGAATCCCAGAAAAGAGAAGCACAGCACTGCCGCGCCGCCAATGAGCGGGATCACGCTGGTGTCGCCGTTCAGCAGGGGGCGCAGGGTCCAGACGGCATGGGGACCGCCCTGATGGCTGACGCCCTGAATCACCAGATAGATGAACACGCCCATCAGCACGACGGGCGCACCGACAAAGAGAAAGTTCAGGTTGGCTAATAATTTGATATTGCGACTGTTGATCCAGGTGACCAGCAACGTGAAGACGACAATCCAAATCCATGGCGGTAGCTGGGGAAACAGCGACCTCAGGTAAATTCCCGCGAGCAGCGCGTTGATCATCGGCAGCAGCATGTAGTCCAGCAGCGAGGCCCAGCCGACCAGAAACCCGGCCTGATTACCGCAGGTTTTACGGGTGTAGGTATACGCTGAACCCGCTTCGGGAAAGGCTTTCACCATGCGGCCGTAGCTGAGCGCCGTAAGCAGAACCGCCACCAGCGCCAGCAAATAGGCGAGCGGCACGCGGCCTTCGGTGAGGCCGGATACAATCCCGAAGGTGTCGAAAACGGTCATAGGCGTCATGTAGGCGACACCAATAATCACCACCTGCCATAACCCCAGTTTTTTTTGGTTGTCTGCGCGCTCTTTCGCCATAACAGTATCCCGTTCCATCTAAGAATTTATGATTGCTATGCGCTAACGGCAGCAAATAATGTGCCATCGCCAGTGTGTTAAACGGAATAATCCGGCCGGGATAATACACGTTCCTACTGTTATCGCCTATGCCGCGAGGGAAAAGGTAAGTTGGCGCCGAATAACCCGGGAGGGGCTGTGCCTTTTTGCGACGACGTCATTGCACTCTTTCTCAGCATGAGACTCCGGTCAGGCACCAATATGGAACAATGGTTTGATGGCTGATTATCGAGACAAGAAATTATAGTCGCGCCAGCAAGGAAGATGGTAACAGACGATCGCATGATATAGGGGTATTAAAATAAGACGTCCAATCGTGTGATTGATTTCATCGTGGCGGTGGTTTAATGGTGTTATTATTTCTTTAATTGATTCGTATTTAGATTTTAATGACGCATGTTTATCTGCTAGGAATGCAGTGTTTTTACAGTACGCAGGAGTCGGGCTTTTCTTATATCGATAAGTCAGAGAACCATCCCTTTGACGGTCCGCTATTATTACCTGTAACGAAGTGCTTTTAGTGAATATTGTTTATTTTATTTTTATATTCTCAATAATAATTAAAATTGACAGTTTTTTAGATTGACCTTGGTTAAATTTAAATAAATGACATGGATATAGTGTGGCTGGGCATTTTGCGATTTTTTAATTAAGGAGACAGAATCAATGTATTCACTTCATGGAAATGCCTTTACCAAACAGGATGTTTATTTCGCGTTAAGAGATCGTCAGTTATTAACGCTCACCATTATGCTGGAAAACATTTGTAATTTTAAATGTCCCTTCTGCTATACCCAGACGCAAAAGTTCGACAACGAACTGTCTACAGAAGAGATCAAAAAAATGGTGGACGATGGATTGGCGCTAGGCATTAAAACCGTGTTGGTCGCGGGGGCGGGAGAGCCGCTGCTGGCGCGTAATTTCTGGGAAGTGATCGATTATATTGGCGATAAAGGTCTGCACTGTATCCTGTTCTCTAATATGACGGCGATTAACAGTGATACCGCAGAGAAACTTTATGCGCGCGACGTTTCTATTATCGGAAAAATTAATAGTTTCAAAGACGATGTCCAAAATGAAATCGTCGGTGGCATTCATAATGCCGCGTCTAAAATGCGACGTGGGTTGAAAAACCTCATGGACGTTGGCTTCAACCGTTTGGAAAAAGGAAATACCCGACTGGCGATTGAAACGTCAGTTTTACCGGAGAATATCGACGAGATTTACGATATTTGGAGTTATTGCCGCAGTCACACTATTTTTCCGTTGGTTGATACCGTGCTGTATGAAGGCAGCGCCAAACAGCATCGTTATGACGATTTTCTTGTGCCCTATACGCGTCTGGTTGAAGAGGTTAGCCGCATCCGGCAATATGATCGGGAGATGGGCTTCGAATGGCCAATTAAAATCATTAAGCGTGAAAACGATCGCGGAATTATCGTCGGCGAATTGGCCGGAGATTGTCATCGTATCGGTACGAATCTGAACGTGAATTCCATCGGGGACGTTTACGATTGTTTCAATATGAGCCAGCCCACTTACGGCAATATTCGTGAGCGCTCGCTGATCGATATATGGAATGCGGACCGTCCCGACGATAAAGCGTTACGTGTTCATGGTTTGTGCCATTGTCGTCATTTGGATGACAGGAGTTCGATAAAGGGAGAAATGGCATGTCTGAGCAGTGCGGTAAGTTAAGTCTACATCAAGGAGTGGGTTTTCTGGTTTCTACGCTGTTAGGTTCAGGTGTTTTTATTGTTCCGGCCATGGTGGCCGGACTTGCCGGACCGTGGGCGTGGTTGGCGTGGTTGGGAATGACGATGCTGGTGCTGCCCGTGGTCTTCACCTTCGCGCTGCTGGGGCGTCATTTTCCCCACAGCGCGGGTACAGCACACTTTGTTGAACTGGCCTACGGGCATCGCCTGCGGCAGAGCATCTCCTGGTTGTACCTTTCCGTCATCCCCATCGGTCCGCCGGTGGTGGTGATCACCGGCGCCAACTACCTGGCGTATTGCCTCGGGCTTTCCCCGGTCTACTGCGGTTATTTCGCGCTGCTCATGCTGTCGCTGATTCTGATCGTTAATGCCTTCAACGTCACGCTCTCGGGCAATGTGCAGTTCGGCATCACGGTGCTGACGGCGCTGGTCTTGATCAGCGTCATTGTGGTGGGCTTCATGGAAGCACCGCTCGCCGCTCCTAAGGTCATACCGACTGGCGGCGATGGCCTGTTGTCGTTCTTCAAGGCGATGGGCATTATTTTTTGGTGCTTCGTGGGCATTGAGGCTGTAGCGCATCTCGCGCCAGAATTCGCGTCTCCTGAAAGAGACTTTCCCCGCACAATTGTCATCTCTCTGACTATCGCGCTCAGCCTGTATTGCTTGTTGAGCTATACCGTGCTGCGTTTTTCCGCCTTCGGCAACGAAGTCGAAAATATCTCCTCGTTGCCCCGGCTAATTGGACAAGCCTTTGGTCGAACTGGGGCAATAGTCATCGGCCTGATGGGTTTTTTGACCTGTCTTGCCGCAGTCAATCTTTACATCATCAGTTTTACCCGATTGATTGTTTCGATGAAGGGAGAGGACGCGATAAGTCGTTGTCTGGCGTACCGTAACCGTTTTCATGCGCCGGTCGTGGCGACGCTGTTTGCGGTACTTCCCGTCGCCATCACCGTCGCCCTCAAGTACGGTTGGTCTATCGGTCTGGATAGCCTGATCGCCTGTGCTAACGGCGTCTTTGTGATGATCTATCTGGCGGCTTCTCTGTCGGCATGTCGCTTGCTTCACGGTCATCAACGAGTGATGGCGCTGTTGGCGAGCCTGTTTTGTCTTGGCGTCGCCGGAGTCATCGGTGACAACATGATGTATGCCGTCGTCATTATGTTGCTCGCCTTTGTCTGGAGTTCATGGCGCCTGCGTCAGACGACGCCTTCCGGTGACTCTCGGGCATAAAACATCCGAGCGAGCGGGCCCTATTCCGGGCCCGTATCCCACGGCGGCCTGCACCTAAGATCTGTTTTAACGAACGCTGCGCGATGCGCCGTGCTATTTAGCGGCTGGCGCATCGCGCGGCGCTTGTCATTTTCTCTCTACGACGGCATCACCCCCCAGGCAATTTCACATGTCATCCAGCTACCAATGGCTAACAGCAACATGGCCGGCACTTGCGAAAGGAAGAAATCGATATCGTTGACGCTCCGTTTTTTAAGCCAGGGAGACAGGTAGCAATACGCCAGATTGAACGCCGTAGTCCCCAGGCAAAACAGCGATCCCATCAGAATGACCTTATCGCCGGTGCTGCTCGGCGACATGAACTGGGAAAAGAAGGCCAGATAAAAGAGGCCCCCACGGAGGTTCTGCAGGCTGCGGGTTGTCCCCTGTAGAAAGAAGGATGAGGGATGTATTGTGGTCATCGCCGTGTGTTTAGACAAATAACGCGACGCGGGAGGCATACGGTAAATGCGGCAGCCTTCCCAGATTAAAAACAGCGCGCCCAACAGCTTGAGGACAGTCAGTACGACGGGGGGAGCCGCCAGCGTGAAGCTGACGATCAGCCAGGACAAAATGACATAGCAATAGTAGCCTAGCGCCAGTCCGACGATTCCGCTCAGGGCGGCTCTCTTGCCAAACCGATCAAAGTTACCGGTAATGCACTCCACATCCTTTCCAGGGATGGCGCAGAAGGTGAATGAGGCGATGAGAAACAGCGGCCAGTTAACGTCAGTCATGGGATCCCTCGGCCAGTCTGGGCGCCAATTTGCTTGGCAGCAGGTGGCCTCGACGCCATTTATTGAGTGCATCCGCCATTCCCGCCTCACCCGCCGGCGTCAACCCGTTGGCGCTCTGTTCGTGGCGTCGGCTGTACAACAAATAGAATTCCCCGCTGGCGAAATATTTCCAGCGCCGCGACCGCATAATCAGCGGCCCGCTGTGGCCCGCCTTTTCCTCTCGGTACAGCGTGTTATCGCTACAAGCCCATTTCATTTTTGCCTCAGATATTTTTAACGGTCTGATTATCGCAAGCCAAATAGGGTAAGGCGAGAGTGTGAAATAAAGCCTGTTCATATTGTGTAAAAGATAATTGTTTTTCATAAGAGTCACATCGTTAAAGTGAAAGAAAAAGGGAGCTGGCCGGTGGTTTTTTGCTTGGAAATAACGCCTAAGCAGAACCGGATGATAAAAAGAATACATAACTATTATTGGTAATAAAATAAACGGGAAGTGAGTAGTGGAATCGTTTACAGGAAGAGGGTGTACGGGAGTGTTGGCGCTGGAATGGGGAGGTTTTAATGGAACTATATGACAGTGCACTGTTTTTTTGCTGGGTGGCCGCATTGGGCTTTTCTGATGTAATCGGCCTCTATCAAATTTTATTTGCTGTTTTCGGTTCCCCTGTGCGAGAAAGCGTTCACCGATGGGAACTATTTTCAAGATCTTATATATCACCTTAAAATAAGGGGAATCCACTGCCGTTTGTTCAGCCACGATATTACACTCCTTGTAGCATTAGGCTTGGAGATAATCCGGTTTAGATTGAAGTTTATATCATTGAATACTTAATCTTACGGCATTTACGTTTTCACAATAATATCCCTTTTTGTTAAAAAGGGAAAGTTATGGCCGGTGAGATAAAATAAGACTGTTAAGGGAAAAGTCCGTCGCAAGCGGAGGAAATTAACGAGTTATTGCTTAATTTTTGTTGATTCGATCACCGGTTCGCAGTGCACCTCGAAATTCACCGAACGGGCGATGAAACACATTTCGTGAGCCTGATGGTGCAATTCACATGCCGTTTGCAGATTTGACTCTGCGGTCACGATCAGCCGTGGTCGCAGCGTGACCGACAGAAATTGTCCCGCGCCGTTTTGCTCCTCGACCATGACGCCCTCAGCGGCGTCCTCGTACTCCAGCACACTCACGCCTGCCCCGGCGCAAAGACCCAGATACCACAGCTTATGACAGGCGGAAAGGGAGGCCAGCAGCAGCTCCTCCGGATTCCACCGCGTCTCGTCGCCGCGAAAGCAGGGATCTGACGAGCCCGCGAGGGTGGAGGATTTCCCCTGGGCGCTGATTTCATGGCTGCGGCTATAGCCGCGATAGCTTTCAGTTCCGCTGCCCTGATTTCCCGTCCAACGTACGTTTACTCGGTAAGTATGCTGTTTTTCGGCCATGATATTCTTCATTGGTTTGATATGAGCGCGCTTGCAGGCAGCGGCACCTAGTGATAGGCGCGATAGAATTCATGTTATGTCAGTCTTGGTAGGCTCGGCAAGCAGTGGCTGGCCGCGATTGGGCCGGAATGTGAGAGCATTGAGTTGGAAAGGGGCTTCAGATAGGTTCGAACAATGAGGTCTCGGCGTGCGCAAGGCGAAAGTCGCGGGGACGAAGCGGGTTTGACTCGTTAACGTTATGCATGGCACCGAGGACGTTAACAGAACAAGAGGGTAACGGTGATGGGGATCATATTGCGTCCGATGACGCAGGCCGACTGCCTGGCTGGTTATCGACTTACCCAGCAGTTGCACTGGCCGCATCGGGTGGAGGATTGGCAGGAGGCGTTGCGACTGGGCGATGGGACGGTTGCCGAGTGCGAGGGGCAGATAGTGGGCACGGCGCTGAGCTGGCGCTGGGGAGCCGAGTGGGCCACGCTCGGTTTGGTTGTGGTCGATGCGGAATTTCAGGGGCAGGGCATAGGTCGTCGCCTCTTGGAACAGCGAGTCGCGGCGTTGGGCGAGCGACAGCTCAGGCTGCATGCCACCGTCGCCGGGCTTCCGCTGTATCAGTCGTTGGGCTTCACGGCGGTCGGCGAAACTCAGCAGTTTCAGACCGCCTGTCTGACGGCTGTTCCGCGCGTGGAAGATAAAGCTGAGCAGCGGCTTCGTCTTGCGCGCGAAGAGGATCTCCCCGACTTAACGGAACAGGACTGGCAGGCCAACGGTCTGGTGCGTTCGGCGCTGGTGTCCGATCTGTTTCGCCATGCGGAACTCTGGGTGTTGGAAGAAGGCGAGCGCATCGTCGGTTGGGGCGGCCGTCGTCGTTTCGGACGCGGCTGGACTCTCGGTCCGGTTATCGCTTGGCGCTTGCCGGATGCGCAGCGGATCATCGCACAGCTTATGCAGGACAGAATGGGCGATTTTGTGCGTATTGATACGCATGCGTCGCAGGGGCTGGGGGAATGGTTATCACGGTGCGGTCTGATGCAGGTAGATGCCCCGGTGGTGATGGTGCGCGGCGAACCGTGGAAGAATGATGGCAAGGGGCCTCGGGCGTTCGCGCTTATGTCGCAGGCTATGGCCTGAAAAAAAGAGAGGGACCCGGTAACGGGTCCCGTCATCGATTAATGCGCCAGTGAGCACTGGGGGTCGATCAGCTCAGAGGTCGAACCGCGGTTAAAGCCGAAGCGGACGCCCCGGTTAGCCAGCAGCAGTTTCTCGCCATCGGGCGTGACGGTCAACGCCAGTCCGTAGTTGTCTATGCTATCCCCCTGACGCTGTGCATAGGCGTAGAGCTCTTTAAAGGGGTCGTCTCGCGTCAAATCCTGCGTGGTCAGCTTCTTCGCCAGATAGCGATGTCCACGCAGCTCTTCGCCCAGCGGCTGCCAGTCGGTTGACAGGGTATTTCCCTGCTCGCGCAGCGTCTGGTAGGCCTCGGGCCTCAGGCAGGAGATATGGATGTGCAACTGTTCCTGCGTGCGCGCATAGCGTGAGTTGACGGCCAACACGAGGATATCATCCGGCAGCGTTTTACCTGCTTCGTGGGACAGGTGCTTACGGGCCTCCCAGGCGGCAGCGAAAAAAGGTGGAGCCGTGTGCGCTTGCAACGCGGGGCTTTCGATCCCGGAGATTTTCTCCGTCGGCAGCAATAGATCGTGGTAGGGACCATTTCTGTCTTTAAGTAGCGCGGATTGAGTACTGCTATTAACCGCAAGGCAAGGCGCGGGAGATCCCTGCTGCTGACTGGGGACGCACTTTTCCGAGACCGTATTCCACAGCGCATCGCTGCTGTCTCTAAACAGGAAGAACCCGACCAGCACCAGCAATACGATGACGGCAGCTGCCGCATACTTTATCTTCTGTTTCCTCTGCATGTATTACGCCTCCTGCATAATTGAACGATGGGCTCCAGATGAAAACCAGTTTGTATCCCATCCTCACAGCCGAGAGTGATAACGGTTACATGGTGGATAGAACCTGATTCTGAACCGAAATTTTACACCTTGTCGGGTCTGGAACCACAGATAATATAGCGGAGTTACACGGCGAAAACATGGGGGAGCCGGTATCAGCGCAAGGATAAATTGTTCGAACGCGCGGCAATGCGCTTTGTTTCCAGAGTATGCGCCTGACGAAATGTCCAACGCAGGGCGACTCAAAACGGTTGATGACGTGGCGTGCGCGCCGACCTTCTCCGTCGATAGGGGGAGGGGGCGTAGGCGGGGGATCTGGCGGTCTGAAAAATGCGGGTTGTGATGTCGCGGAGAAGGACTCACGCTTAGCCGGTTCGGTGCCGTTTACGGCATTTTGACGCATAGTCTTCAATTTGCTCAGGCGCGTGGCGTCAGAGCGAGTGGCGCAGAGGCGCTCTGCCGCCGCCAAGGTCCCAAAAATGGGCGGCATCCGGCTGTCAGGCGGCGACGGTCGCCAGATTTTCGGTCTTCCACAGCGCTTTCAGTATCGCATCGTTATCTACGGCGAAAGGCAGGAGCGCGGCGGAACGAATGCGCACATGGCGCGCTATGCTTTCTACCTGCTCCGGTTTGTCCGCCAATCCTAATTGGGTCAGCGTTAACGGACTGCCGAAGCGCGACAGCAGCGCGAGCAGCGGCTGCTGTTCCTCTTCCCGCTCGGTATTTAACAGCGCCTGCACCACCAGCCCGAAACCGACCTTCTCGCCGTGCAGCCAGTGATGCAGCTCGGGCTGGCGGGTCATGCTGTTATGAATGGCGTGCGCGACGCCGACGCGGGCCACATCGTCCTTCATGCTATTCGCTAATCCAGCCAGCGCAATATTAGCGTCGATGACCTGCCGCAGCGCGCTCGTGACGCGCTGTGCTTCAATATCCTTCAGCGCCTGGTCGCCGTGACGGTTAAACATTTCCAGCGCCAGACCTGCGGCCCGCGCCTTCAACACCAGCGCCAGCGACGTGGGATCCGCCTGCAAATAGGGTTGGAATTCGTACCACTTCGCGAGCGCATCCACGATGCCGGCTTTGAGATAGCGTGCGGGACTACGTGCTATCACCTCACTGTCCACCAGTACCCACACCGGCAGTCGTTTCAACGGCAAGGGGGCGACATGCGCGCCTCTGCCGTCATAGATCACGCTAATCGGCGACCAGGCGGCACAGGTGGCGGCAATGGTCGGGACGGCGACTACCGGCAACTGCCCCAGGAGGTCGCCGACGGCCTTAGCGCAGTCCAACGCGCGGCCGCCGCCGACGCCCAGAATCAGCTCGGCGTTCCATGTTCTGGCCGCCGTCGCCACCTGATCGATAGCCTGATGAGTACACGGACCTTGCTGGAAGGTCACTTCATACAAGATGTTATGTTGACGCAGGCTGGACTCAATAGCCTGAGATGTCGCCTGCCAGGCTTGAGGGCCAGTGACAATCAGAATGCGTGAGGCCAGCGGCCCGACAAAGTCGCCCACTTCGCTGATTAATCCGTCGCGGTTGAGATAGTTTTGCGGCGCCTGGATAGCCATCATGTGCAGAGTCTCGCGGGTAGGGAGAGAGATAGCTCACTTATAACAACGCCGGCTGGCGAATCAAAAGCACCAATCTGGCAATGCATTACTCCAAAAAGAGATAACTCACCGGCGGCTGAGCCCCTGCTCGGAACGCCGTGATGTCGGAGTGAAACGGCGTGGGGTTTTTTGCCGACGCCAGGCCGCTGAGCACCTTCGGCCCTGCCGATCCGTGCTTTCAGCTGACGCGCACACGCGTGATGGCGTGCGTCAGCGGCGGATGTTTTCCGCGCGCCAGCTTCACTGGATTAACGGTAATTATCTGATTAATCAGCATAAAAATTATTGCTGTGTATGGGGGTTCATAAAGCCATAGCGCTTTCGATAAAACTGATGGCGTGATATCTATGGGGTATCGACTCATTTTGAAGAGGCGCCTGACGAGTATGCTAACGCTACGTCAACTCCGGTACTTTATTGCCGTTGCCGAGACCGGCTCCATTTCGGCGGCCGCACAAACGGCCTTTGTTTCACAGTCGTCCCTCACGCTGGCGATCCAACAGTTGGAAACCGAGACTGGGGTGCGTTTGTTTGAACGTCACGCCAAAGGCATGACGCTCACGCATCAGGGGCATCAGTTTTTACGGCAGTCTTACCTGATTCTGGCGACGGTGGAAAATGCCACCCGTAGCCTGAGGAGCGGCAGTGAAAGCATTACCGGCTCCTTGACCGTGGGCGTGACGAGCCTGGTGGCGGGCTATTTCCTCGTCGACCTGCTTAAACATTTCAAAGACGCCTATCCCAATGTGGTGGTCCAGGTGGTGGAGGATGAGCGCCGCTACATCGAACATCTGCTGGTGAGCGGCGAGATCGACATCGGCGTGCTGATCCTCTCCAATCTCGAAGATCGCGCCGCCTTGCAGACCGAAGTGCTGTGCCATTCGCCGTACCGCCTGTGGCTGCCGCCGCTGCATCCGTTGTTAGAGCGCGAGAGTATCAGCCTGGCCGATGTGGTGACGGAGCCGTTAATTCAGCTCAATGTCGATGAAATGGATATCCACGCCCGGCAGATATGGAGTAAAGCCAGTCTGAAACCGGAAATTGCCATGAAAACCACTTCGACCGAAGCCGTGCGAAGCCTCGTCGCGGCCGGGATGGGGCTGTCCATCCTTCCAGACATGACGTATCGCGCCTGGTCGCTGGAAGGAAATATGATAGAAGCGAGCACATTGACCGATCCAATCGAACCATTAGAAATCGGTATGGCTTGGCGCAGAGGCAGTACCCGGCCCAAACTGGTTTCCCCCTTTCTTACCGTAGCCCGCGAAAACAGCGGGCTGCGCAAGAGTTCCTAATCCCACCAGTATTGAAATCGAACAGCATTCGATTTATTCGAATGCTGCATTCAATATTTAATAGTGGTTGATGGCCGCCGTGTTTTCCTATTGTGTTTTTAGACGCGCTATTTCACACCACGTTGGCGTTGGTTTTATGCAGATATCACCTTCCGGAGCGCGAAAGTAGAAACAGGGAGACGCGATGTCGGATGAGGAATTTATTGGCCGCTTTTCCAGCAAGCAGCTGATTGATGGGCAGTTGATTGATGGCGAGGGAACGTTGCAGGACATCGTTAACCCCGCCAATGGGGCGATTGTCGCCAGGCTGGGAGAAACGTCCGCCGGGCAGGTTGACGAAGCGGTAGAGGCGGCTCAACGAGCGTTCCCCTCATGGGCCAGGACCACGCCGGCGCAGCGCGCCATGGCACTGTTGCGTATTGCGGAGGCGATAGAGCAACAGGCCGCGTCGCTGGCGCAGCTGGAAGCTATTAACTGCGGCAAGCCGCTATATCAGGCGCTCAATGACGATCTTCCCGCCGCCGTCGACGTCTTTCGCTTTTTCGCCGGCGCGGTGCGTTGCCAGCAGGGGCAGTTGGCAGGTGAGTATTTGGACGGGCATACGTCCATGATTCGCCGGGACCCCGTCGGCGTCGTGGCCTCCATTGCGCCGTGGAATTATCCGCTGATGATGGCGGCCTGGAAAATCGCTCCAGCGCTCGCGGCGGGCAACACCGTCGTATTTAAGCCTTCCGAACATACGCCGTTGACCGTATTGGCGCTGGCGCCAACCTTCAAGGCGCTGCTGCCGCCGGGTGTGCTGAATATCATCACCGGGCGCGGCGAGAGTGCCGGCAGCGCGCTGGTCAATCATCGGAAGGTTCGAATGGTATCTGTGACCGGTGATATCGTGACCGGTCAGCGAATTTTGAACGCTGCCGTCAGCAACGTGAAACGCACCCATCTGGAGCTGGGCGGCAAAGCCCCGGTTATCGTCTGTGACGACGCGGATATCGATGATGCCGTCAAGGCGATCGCCACCTGGGGCTACTACAACGCGGGACAGGATTGTACCTCCGCCTGTCGGGTATATGCGCAGGCGGGTATTTATGCGCAGCTGGTTGACGCGCTCGGAGCCGCAGTGTCCCGTTTGCGTCTGGCGCAGCCGCGAGATGAAGACAACCATCTGGGACCCTTAATTAGCGCCCGCCAGCGCGACCGGGTTTCCAGTTTCGTCGAACGCGCGCTGAATCAACCACACATAGAACGTGTTACGAGTGCCAGCGCAGTGGACGGCCCCGGTTTTTACTACCCGCCGACGCTGTTAGCCGGTTGCCTGCAAAGCGACGAGATTGTGCAGCGCGAAGTCTTTGGCCCGGTAGTCAGCGTCACCCGGTTTACGTCACTCGAACAAGTGCTGTTGTGGTCGAACGAATCGGAGTATGGGCTGGCGTCTTCGGTGTGGACGCAGAATGTTGATACCGCCATGCAGATGGCGGCCAGTTTGCAATACGGGACGACGTGGATTAATAGCCATTTCTCGCTGGTTAGCGAAATGCCGCACGGGGGATTAAAACGTTCTGGATATGGTAATGACCTTTCAAGTTATTCATTACAAAGTTACAGCGTGGTTCGGCATGTTATGGCCAAATTTAAACGACAATTTTAATGCCGCGATGCGGTGATAGTATTTTCTTATTAATAAACGCCGACACAGATAATAAAAAATGGGTGGCGTTATCGTGCCAAAAATAAGCCAATCTTGACGGGGGTAGTATGGAAAAATATTATGCCAAGGTGTCATTGTCCGCTATTTGTCTGGGCGTCTTGTGTGCATTGAATATGGCCCAGGCAACCGCGCCGGCATTATCCGCTCAAGGAGAAGGGCGTCTCGATATCGTTGCCTGGCCCGGATATATCGAACGGGGTCAAAGCGATAAAAACTACGATTGGGTCACGCAGTTCGAACAGGAAACCCGCTGCCAGGTCAATGTCAAAACCGCGGCGACTTCGGATGAAATGGTCAGCCTGATGGCGAAAGGCGGATACGATCTGGTGACGGCCTCCGGCGACGCCTCGCTGCGACTGATCTATGGCAAGCGCGTTCAGCCGATTGAGCCGGCCGCCATCCCTAACTGGAATAGTATCGACCCGCGGCTGATCAATGCGCCGTGGTACACGGTCGGCGGCAAAGTCTACGGCACTCCGTATCAGTGGGGTCCTAACCTGCTGATGTATAACACGAAGGTCTTCCCGTCTCCGCCGGAAAGTTGGTCGGTGGTATTTACCGCGCAGGCGTTGCCCGACGGTAAGACGAATCAGGGGCGGGTGCAGGCTTACGACGGCCCGATTTACATTGCCGATGCGGCGTTGTACCTGAAAAACACCCAGCCTGAGCTGGGTATTTCCGACCCTTATCGACTGACGGAGCCCCAGTATCAGGCGGCTCTAACGCTGTTACGCAGCCAGCATGCGCTCATTCATCGCTATTGGCACGACACTTCCGTTCAGATGAGCGACTTCAAAAATGAGGGCGTGGCGGCATCGAGCGCCTGGCCGTATCAGGCGAATGCGCTCAAAACCGAAGGTCAGCCGATTGGCACCGTATTGCCAAAAGAGGGCGTGACCGGGTGGGCGGACACCACCATGCTGGCATCGGACGCCAAACATCCGGTGTGCGCTTACAAATGGATGAACTGGTCGCTACAGCCCAAAGTACAGGGCGATGTCGCCGCCTGGTTCGGCTCCGTACCGGCTGTGCCGGTCGCCTGTAAAGACAATGCGCTGCTGGGGGCTGAAGGGTGTAAAAATAACGGCGCAACGCAGTTCGATAAAATCGCATTCTGGAAAACGCCGCAGTCAGAAGGCGGGAAATACGTCCCTTACAGCCGTTGGACGCAGGATTATATTGCCATCATGGGCGGGCGTTAACTTCAACGGATGAAGAGAAAATAACAAGGGACTTTCAGTCGGCGAAATGAAATTCATTATTTCTCGGCGGAGAGGGGCATCCTTCGTCTTTTTCTAATTCAAATCACATCCGTTATTTTTTTGCCATTTTTGTTTGGTTTTAGATTGGGTTTTTATTTCCGAGATAAATAATCCGGCCTGCCAGGAGTTTATTATGCCCAACGCTGTGGAGTTTATTGACGTATCCCGACTTTTTGGGAATGTGCGTGCCGTGGACCATGTTTCCATCGAGATAAAAGAGGGTGAATTCTTTTCCATGCTCGGTCCGTCTGGTTCAGGAAAAACCACCTGTCTGAGACTGATCGCCGGCTTCGAACAAAGTTCCTCGGGTTCCATCCGTATTCACGGACGCGAAGCTACCGGGCTGGCGCCTTATCAGCGTGATGTGAACACCGTTTTTCAGGATTATGCGCTGTTTCCGCATATGACCGTGCTGGACAACGTGGCTTACGGGCTGCGTGTAAAGGGCATGGGGAAAAGCGAACGTCGCGCCCGAGCGCAGGAGGCGCTGGAACGGGTGGCGCTCGGATTTGTGGCGGCGCGAAAACCGGCTCAGCTGTCCGGCGGGCAGCGTCAGCGCGTGGCGCTGGCGCGCGCGTTGGTCAACCAGCCTAGCGTGCTGTTGCTCGATGAGCCGCTCGGCGCGCTGGATCTCAAATTGCGCGAACAGATGCAGGGCGAACTCAAGACGCTCCAGCGCCAGCTCGGCATCACTTTTATCTTCGTGACGCACGATCAGAGCGAAGCCTTGTCGATGTCTGACCGGGTGGCGGTATTCAATAACGGCCGCATCGAGCAGGTGGATACGCCGCGCGAGCTGTATATGAATCCCAGGACGCCGTTTGTGGCGGAGTTTGTCGGCACGTCCAACGTGTTGTCGACCGATCAGGCGTTGCGGCTGACCGGCGCGGCGGAACGTTTCGCCGTTCGCCCGGAACACATCCGCCTGCTGGATCCCATGTCGGGCGGTGGCGCTGAGGATATTTGCGTCTCGGCGCAGATTAAGGATATTCACTATCTGGGCGCCGCGACCCGCTACGAGCTGATGCTGGAGACTGGCGAGCGCCTGCTGGCGAGCGAAACCAACCATCAGCGCGTCGCCGCTCAGCCCGCCAGGACGGTCGGCCAACCGCTCATCGCCTGTTGGGCGCGTAACGCTATGATCGCGTTGCAGGAGGTGGGCTGAGATGACGACCGCAGACAGCTTGCTTCCCGCCGTCCGTCGAGGTGCGCTGCATCGACTGTTCGACTTCTTCTATCGTCGTCCGGGCTGTTATCTGGCGCTGCTGCTGGCGCCGCCGCTGCTGTGGTTCGGGACGGTCTATCTGGGCTCGCTTCTGACGCTGCTGTGGCAAGGGTTTTATACCTTTGACGATTTCACAATGACGGTGTCGCCGACGCTGACGCTGGCGAACATCGCGGCGCTGTTCAGCCCGACGAATTACGACATTATTGCGCGCACGGTGGCGATGGCGGTGTGCGTCACGCTGTTCAGCGCCGTGCTGGCGTTCCCGATCGCTTATTACATGGCGCGCTACACGCGGGGTAAGCAGAAAGCCTTTTTCTATGTCGCGGTGATGATGCCCATGTGGGCCAGCTATATCGTCAAGGCCTACGCCTGGACGCTGTTGTTATCGCGGGATGGCGTCATTCAGTGGTTTCTGCGTCACCTCGGGCTGGAAGGCGGCTTGAATAGCCTGCTGCTGCTGCCCGGCATTGGCGGGAGTACGCTGTCGACTTCCGGGCTGGGGCGCTTTTTGGTGTTCGTCTATATCTGGCTGCCGTTCATGATCCTGCCGATCCAGGCGGCGCTGGAACGTCTGCCGATATCGCTAATTCAGGCGTCGGAGGATTTGGGCGCGCAGCCGCGACAGACCTTTCGCTACATCATCCTGCCGCTGGCGGTGCCGGGCATCGCGGCGGGCTCCATCTTCACATTCTCACTCACGTTGGGCGACTTTATCGTGCCGCAGCTGGTGGGGCCGCCAGGCTATTTCATCGGCAATATGGTTTATTCGCAGCAGGGGGCCATCGGCAACCTGCCCATGGCGGCCGCGTTCACGCTGGTACCCATTGTCCTGATTGCGATTTACCTCTCTGTGGTGAAACGATGGGGGGCCTTCGATGCACTCTAAACGCGCGCCGTTACCGCTCCGGCTGGCGGCCTGGGGCGGACTGCTGTTTCTGCACGTTCCGCTGCTGATCATCGCTATTTACGCGTTCAATACCGAAGAGGCGGCGTTTAGCTTTCCGCCTAAAGGCTTCACGCTCCACTGGTTCCATCTCGCGGCGGAGCGGCGGGATATTTTCGAGTCCGTCAGCCTGTCGTTGCAGATCGCCTGTCTGTCCACACTGATTGCGCTGGTGCTGGGCACGCTGGCCGCGGCCGCGCTGTATCGTCAGGACTTTTTCGGTAAGAACGGCATCACGCTGATGTTGATGCTGCCGCTGGCGCTGCCGGGCATTATCACCGGTCTGGCGCTGCTGGCCGCTTTCCACGCGGCGGATATCGAGCCCGGCATGATGACGATCGTCATCGGCCACGCCACGTTTTGCATTGTGATTGTGTTCAACAATGCCATCGCTCGGTTTCGGCGCATTTCTCACTCTCTGATCGAGGCGTCGATGGATCTGGGCGCCGATGGCTGGCAGACCTTCCGATACATCGTGCTTCCCAACCTGGCGACGGCGCTGCTGGCCGGCGGGATGCTCGCCTTCGCGCTGTCCTTTGATGAAATTATCGTCACGACGTTTACCGCAGGCCATGAGCGCACCTTGCCTATTTGGCTGCTGAATCAGCTGGGGCGGCCGCGCGACGTGCCGGTGACCAACGTTGTGGCGCTATGCCTGATGATCTTGACCATGATCCCGATCCTCGGGGCCTGGTATCTCACAAAAGAAACCACAGAGGTGTCCGGCGATGGCAAATAGCCCGCAGGCCGCCGCAAAGAAACATCACAGCGTGCGTGCTGTGATGAGAAACAATGACTGAGGACAAAATGATGCAGACAAACATGGTGATCAACGGACATCTAGTCGCCGGCGAAGGCAGTCTCCTGCCTGTCTATAACCCGGCGACGGGAGAGGAAATCGCGCACATTGCTCAGGCGTCCCCGGCGCAGATCGCGCGGGCGGTGGAAAGCGCCGATCGAGCTTTCGCATCGTGGGGACAGACCACGCCGAAAACGCGCGCGGAGTGCCTGCTGCAGATTGCGGACTGCATCGAACAGAACGCGGAGACCTTCTCTCGCCTGGAGTCGCTCAACTGCGGCAAGCCGTATCACGCCGTACTGAACGATGAGATCCCGGCGGTAGCGGATGTCTTCCGCTATTTCGCGGGCGCCTGTCGCTGTATGAACGGGATGGCCAGCGGAGAATATCTGGAGGAACACACGTCGATGATCCGCCGCGATCCGCTTGGCGTCGTTGCCTCTATCGCGCCCTGGAATTATCCGCTGATGATGGCGGCCTGGAAGCTGGGCCCGGCGCTGGCGGCGGGCAACTGCGCTGTCATTAAACCCTCGGAGCAGACGCCGCTGACGACGCTGAAGCTGGCCGAACTGGCGATGGGCATTCTGCCCGGTGGGGTGCTGAACGTGGTATTCGGCGACGGACCTACCGTCGGCGATGTCCTGACCTGTCATGACAAAGTGCGGATGGTGTCGTTGACCGGCTCTATTCCGACCGGGCAGCACATCATTCGCCATACCTCGTCCACCGTAAAACGTACGCATATGGAACTGGGCGGCAAAGCGCCGGTCATCGTCTTTGACGACGCGGATATCCCGGCGGCGGTAGAGGCGATCCGCAACTTCGGCTTCTACAATGCCGGACAGGACTGTACCGCCGCCTGTCGTGTCTATGCCCAGAAGGGGATCTACGGTCGGCTGGTGGCGGCGTTGGGCGAGGCGATTGCCTCACTCAAGGTGGGGTCTCCGGAGGATGAAACCACGGAACTGGGGCCGTTGATCACCGCCGCGCATCGCGACCGCGTGGCTGGATTTGTCGAACGGGCGAAGGCGCTGCCGCATATTTCGGTGGTGACCGGCGGGGCGAAAGTCGCGGGCGCGGGGTATTACTTCCAACCAACGCTGCTGGCCGGGGCGTTGCAGGAGGATGAGATCGTCCAGAAAGAGGTGTTCGGGCCGGTGGTCAGCGTGACGGAGTTTGATGACGAAGATCAGGTGCTGGCGTGGGCCAACAGTTCAACCTACGGGCTGGCCTCCTCCGTCTGGACGCGGGATTTAGGCCGGGCGCATCGCCTGAGCGCGCGACTGCAGTACGGCTGTACCTGGGTGAATACGCATTTCATGCTGGTCAGCGAAATGCCGCATGGGGGCCAGAAACAGTCCGGTTACGGCAAAGACATGTCGATGTACGGGTTGGAGGATTATACGGTCGTACGACACATCATGATTAAACACTGACGGAAGGGCGGGCGCCCATCGGGACGCCCGCCGAGGTTTCTCAGACATTATCCAAATTGATGCCGCGCGTTTTCGGCCCCCAGACGCCCACCGACAGCATCACCATCAACATACTGAATACGATGAAGATCACGACGCTGACACTGCCCACATGCTGTAACAACAGCCCGATCAGGATACTGGTGAACGCCGTCGACAGCCGGCTAAACGAGTAACAAAAGCCGACGGCCCGCGCGCGAATGCGCGTCGGAAAAATCTCGGCCTGATAGGCGTGGTAGCTAATTGTCAGCCAGGCGTTGGAGTAGGTGATGAGGAAGCCGCAGGCGATGAGCAGCAGCGGGTGCGTCTGCTGGGTGAACAGCAGGCCGAAGATTACGGTCATCAAACATGAACCGACTATCTGCCATTTATGCTCGAAGCGTCCTACATACAGGCTGCACAACAGACAGCCGATGGGATAGGCCAGCGTGATGAAAAAGGCGTAAAACAGGCTCTGGGTAATCCCCGCGCCTTGCCCGGACAGTAGCGACGGCAGCCAGTTGCCGAAGCCAAAGAACCCGATGGATTGGAAGAAGTTCATGGCGACCAGCATCAGCGTGCGCTGACGATATGCTGGCGCCCAGATTTCGCGGAATCTGCCGCGCGGAGCCGGCTTCTGCGACGTATTCTTCGCGTGTACATAATGGCTCTGCGGCGTCATGCCGCAACGTTGCTCCATATCGCATAACACCTGATGGGCTTCGTCATGTCTTCCTTGCTGCGCCAGCCAGCGGGCGGACTCGGGCAGGTTTTTGCGCAGCACCCAGATCAAGATCGAACAGGCGGCGCCCGCGATAACGACCCAGCGCCAGCCGCTGATCTCGAAAAAGGTGTGAGGCACCAGCCACCAGGACATCAGCGCCACCGTCGGCACCGAAAGAAACTGAATAAAGAAGGCGAAGGCGAACGCTTTGCTACGCAAAGAGGTCGGCATCCATTCGCTGAGATAGGCATCAATGGTCACCAGTTCAATACCGAGCCCGATACCGACCAGAAAACGGCACAGGATGACGCCTTCTGCGCTGCTTTGCATCGCCATCAGGAAAGAGAGCGCACCGTACCAGGCCAGCGCGTACATGAAGGTCATCTTGCGACCCAGCCTGTCGGCCCACGGCGCCAGGAGGCTGGCGCCGACGAACAGGCCCAGAAACGTGGCCGATGCAAAGCTGGCCTGATCGGTAATGTGGAACAGGCCGGCTTCGCCTACGTGAAAAATATGTTCGGCGACCAGTCCGCTGCTGATGTATGCCGTTTGAAAGAGGTCATAGAGTTCGAAAAATCCCCCGAGCGAAAGCAGGGCGATAAAACGCCAAAGCCCTGCGGAAGAGCGTAGTCGGTTAATACGCGAGGCGAGATCGAAACCGGCGTGCGCGTCGTCGTCGGCGTCCAATGGGGTGCTGGGGGTGTGCATGTTGTGTCTTCCTTATCACGATAAATGCGTTATGCGGATTGATTCAGACGGCGACAGGTATCGCCTTGAGCGTCCAATATGGCCTCGTCCGGGTTAGCGAGGCGGGAACACCTCTTGGGCACATAGCGGGTCATCATAAGATGCCGCACCGACGCTCGCCAGTCTGGCGTGAGTGTTGGGGGATGACGCCGCCCATATTAATAAGCTTTTGCTATTCGTGTCCGCAGAAAAAGTTCTTAATATGAAAACCTCTTTTGACGTTTAGCCGAAGGGTCCGCAGGTGTTGACGGGCGTGAACGGGTTTTCAACGTCAGGCCGTTCCCACGGCTTCTCTCTAGACAAGGAACTGCTATGTTCAACTCCGAAGATGCCATCACCTGCGCGACGCTGATTCGCCAAAAACGACCGGATTTTAAGCCGAACGCGGCGTTGATTCTCGGCTCTGGTCTCGGCGAGCTGGCCGACGCTATGACCGACATCGTTGAATTCGACTACGCCGAACTGCCCGGTTTCCCGGTCAGTAGCGTGGAAGGCCATGCAGGCAAGCTGGTGGCGGGCTACCTGGAAGGTGTTCCCGTTTTATGCATGAAAGGCCGTGGCCATTACTACGAAGGCCGGGGCATGACGGTGATGACGACCGCCGTGCGGACGTTCCGGCTGTTGGGCTGTGAGTTCCTACTGGTGACGAGCGCGGCGGGATCGCTGCGTCAGTCGGTGGCGCCCGGCCGGTTAGTGGCGTTGACCGACCATATCAACTTCATGCCGGAATCGCCGCTGGTGGGTGAGAATGACGAACGCTTCGGGCCGCGGTTCTTCAGCTTGGCCAATGCCTATGACAGCGAGTTGCGCGGGGAGCTGCATCAGGTCGCCACCCAATTGGGGATCGATCTCGCCGAGGGCGTGTTCGCCGGGTACACCGGTCCTAACTTCGAAACGCCAGCGGAAATTCGCATGATGAAAAGGGTGGGATGCGATGTGGTGGGGATGTCGGTGGTCCCCGAGGTTCTGGCCGCGCGCCACTGCGGTTTGAAGGTGCTCGCAGTATCTGCGATGACGAACTATGCCGAAGGGATGTCCGATACGGTGCTGTCGCATGCGCAAACGTTGCGATGCGCGGCGCTGGCCTCCGGGGACTTCATCCGGTTGATCCGCGCATTTTTCAAAGCGCGCGTCGCCTAACGACATCAAGGACTGGCAGGCTTTCTGGCTGACTTTCGCCGGCTACACGCTGGTGTTGGGGATTGTGTTTGGCGTGGCTTTCCGGTATCGACATTCACGTCGCCAGGCCGTTTCTGGGCCGTTGGCCTAACGTGATGCGACGCTGATGCTGTGTGTCGCATTTTACCGTGGTTGAACGGGGGAGCCATTCTGACTAATCCCCTTTTGTTGATGGAAAAAGAGGAGACTTGGCGGGTCCGGGAATTTGCGAGAGGCGCGGATACCCCGCCGTCGTAGCGACTGGCGCAGGGCAAAAATCAACCGGGCGTGTGAGGAAAAACAGGAATGCGACTGTGAATAAGATCGCGCCATTCCTTGGCGATCTTGTCAGGAATTGATGAGGAACCGGCCTATTGCCTGAACGCTCGGCTCAGGCAGCGGGGGTTAACCTCGGGGCCAAAGGGGCAGCCCGGCGCTTTATAGCGCTCTAGAAAAAGAAACGCGCCGGCCGTTTTCGCCGGCGCGTTTTACAATGGCGACAAAATGTCGCTTTCCCTGGTATTGGCCTTTCTTCTTATGTTAACTAATCTTTCTTTGCAGAAAACTACCGACGGTTTTCATGCATTCTTCGCGCTCTTCGACATGCGGCATATGGCTTGAGTGTTCAAAAATAACCCACTCAACATCAGCGATGCCGTCTGCAAAAGGTTGGATGGTTTCTGGGGATGCTTCGTCGTAACGCCCCGAAATCAAAAGGGTTGGGACGTTGATAGCCTTGACGCGATCGATGATGCTCCAGTCTTTCAAGCTGCCGATAACATGAAACTCGGTCGGTCCATTCATGGCGTGATAAACCGTAGGATCTGCATCGATAGCATCAAAAGTGCGTGTTACCTCTGCCGGCCACGGATTTAAGCGGCAGACATGACGTTGATAAAACACCTGTGATGCTTCGCGATAAGGTTCGCTATCCACTGTTCCCGCCGTTTCATGTTCCAGCAGCGTGGCCTGGACCGCTTCTGGCAATTCGGCGCGCAGTCTCTTGGCGGCCTGCAGCCATAACGGGATAGACGCCGGCGAGTTGGCGATAACGATAGCTTTCAAACCGGTTGGACACCTTACGGCATGTTCTGAAATCAGGATGCCGCCCCAAGACTGACCCAGCAGTGCGTAGTCGTCCTGAATGTTAAGATGTTTTAACAGGTTATCCAGCTCATCAAGGAATAAAGCGATCTGCCAGAAATCGGCTGGTTTTTCCCGTAAGTGCGTCGAACGGCCATTACCTAACTGATCGTAATGAACGACAGGGCGCCCTGTGTTGGCGATATCTTTAAATGAATCAACGTAATCGTGGGTGCAGCCGGGACCGCCGTGGACAACGACCAACGGTGTCATACCATTATGTAAATCACCGGTGATTCGGTACCAGGTTTGATACTGGAGAAAAGGGGCAAAACCTTCGCTGACAGTGTTCATAGATGACGGCCACTCTTATGTCTGTTAAGTCTGGCTTAAGAGTATGTCGCGTCAGCGAAAGCGGAAAGCTAGTAAAATAGATAGTTTTAGCTATCGAGGAGGTGATAGTACATGGCGCGAACGACGGCCTGCACCCGATTATTCGCCCCTAGCTTCTTGGTGGCGTTGTTCAGATGCAGCGTAACGGTCGCGACAGAACGGTTCAGTTTGCGGGCGATCTCTTTCGCCGTCAGACCTTCCGCCGACCACGCCAGGCATTCGCGTTCGCGTTTGGTCAGGTGGACGTACTGACAGGTCATCAGATCTTCGCTGAACAGGGGGAATGCCGATTCCTGGAAGCGGTGAGCAATAAAGGTCAGATCGGACAAGGTACTGCCGATATCCTGTTCTTCATGAGCGCTATTCAAAATGGCGGTTACGGTGGCGAAGCCTCCGCGAGGCAGATGTAAAGGAACGGTCGCGCCGCATGGCATGCCGTTTTCACGCATATAATGCGTGACGCACTCATGTTCTTCGCCGATACGTGAGCGAAGGGGGGTCCGTTCTGGACGTTGATATGACCACACAAACGGCGCACAGGTCTCCAGAGCGTGATGCTGTACGACATCCATCTGAAAGAAACCATTCTCGAACCATTGCAACGGCATGTCTTCCGGCACGTTATTGACACGCAGCAGCGAAGGGTTGATCAATTTCCCATCCATTGTCCGGGGAACCGGAGCGTAGTCATAAATCACCCGGTCGAATCCGAGGTGTAACGTTTGCGCGAACATATGATCAAAAGCGTCGTCCAGCGAAGTCGCTGAACATTTCAACGAGGTAAGCTGAGTAGTCTTATCCATGATTACCCTCCGCAAAATGTAGCCCGTTAAAAAGAGGACGATGGTCGGTACAGTTGCCAGAGCGCATGTTCGGCCTCAACCCGGTCAATAACCAAGCGTAACCTAGCATTTTTACTAAGGCAAAACTAGCATTTTTGCTAACTATTCACGGCCGGTATGATTGGGTAGATTCCCGTCTGTCAGGGGTTTTTGTGATGTTTTGTGTTTTTCTTTCATTAGTAACCCTTATGTTGAATGAAATGAAAAGACAAAAAAGGCATACTATTGAAGTGAATGGTCATTTTTGGGTATGGATACTCGTCATTTTGAAAAATGATGCTTTCACCGACCAGAGCTTCATTCTGGTAAGTCGTTAATCCATAAAAACGACCTGGTAGGCTCCCTAGCAATCGCGTTATTGCGGCCGGTTTCTTCATTTCCGGTCACGCTGCGCGATGCTTGATTTTTGGCTCAACCCGTTTGTGCCAAACCGTTCTTAGCGGTGTCATTAATAGATACGCCAGCATAAACACAGGGAATTAGTATGCATCGTTATCGGTTTATATTATTTAGACCACTGCAATTGCTGCCGGTGCTTTTCGGCATCAGTATCATCACCTTCGCGATGGTGCGAGCGATCCCCGGCGACCCGGCCCGAATTCTTCTCGGCGTGCGTGCCACCCCAGGTGCGCTGGCCCGGGTGCGCGAACAGTACGGCTTAGACCAGCCGGTATGGTTACAGTACTTCTACTTTCTTCGTAATCTGTTTCACGGCGAGCTGGGCAAATCCATCGTTTATAAAGTCGATACCCTGAAAGTCATCGGTTCGCGTATTGAGCCGACGATTTGGCTGATTGCGGGTAGCGTGGTTTTAGCGCTCTTGCTCACCATTCCGCTGGCGTCCTGGGCGGCGCGGCGGCGCGGCAAACTGGCCGATCAGGTGATTCGACTTTTCTCCACCGCCGGTCTGGGTTTTCCCGCTTTTTGGCTCGGCATCATGATGATCCTGTTGTTCAGCATTGAACTGGGTTGGTTCCCGGTGTCCGGTTATGGCCGCGATCTGCTGGATCGCCTGCATCACATGGTGTTGCCTTGCCTGACGGTTGCGTTGGCGCTATCTGCGGTATTGACCCGCAACCTGCGCGCCAGCCTGCTGATGGAAATGAAAAGCGACTACGTGACGGCCGCGCGCGCGCGCGGGCAACCGGAGTCGCGTATTTTCTGGCGGCATATTTTGCCGAATTCGCTGGTGCCGACCATCAATCTGCTGGCGGTTAACATCGGCTGGCTGATCGGCAGCACCGTGGTGATTGAAAGCGTATTCGCTATCCCCGGCATGGGGCAGTTGTTAATCAAGGCCATTTTCAGCCGGGACTATATGGTGGTGCAGGGCGTTGTGCTGGTTTTTGCGTTGGGGACCGTCACGGTTAACCTGATCGCCGACCTGCTCACGGTCGCGCTGGATCCGAGGATCAAACTATGAGTCAGATACCTGTGACGCGGCGGCTGCCGTGGCTGGCGTTTCCCCGCCATCTGGCATTACGCGGCGGCCTGACCATCGTCGGGCTTTGGGCGTTACTGGCCGTGTTCGCGCCGTGGGTCGCGCCGTTCGATCCGATCGCGCAGGACCCCACCGCCAGCTTGATGCCGCCGGGCCTCAGTCACCTGTTCGGCACTGATAACTTCGGCCGGGACATCTTCTCCCGCGTCATCTGGGGCGCGCGCGTTGACCTGCAGATCTGCCTGCTGGGGGTCATCTTTCCCTTTATGATCGGTACCTCGATTGGCGCGTTGTCCGGCTACGTCGGCGGCGTCGTGGACACGCTGCTGATGCGCTGTATCGACATCATTCTGGCGTTTCCGTTTTTGGTGCTGATGCTGTCGATTATCGCGGTCCTGGGGCCGGGATTGGCCAGCTTTTATATCGCGATGGCGATGGTGGGTTGGGTCACGTACGCCCGACTGGTGCGAGCTCAGGTACTGTCGTTAAAGCATCGTGATTTCATGCTGGCGGTGCGCAGTCTGGGATTCAGCCACCCGCGTATTCTCTTCGTTCATTTGTTGCCTAACGCGCTGACCGGCTCTGTGGTCTTCGCCATGTCTGACTGCGTGCTGGTGCTGCTTAATGGCGCCGCGATCAGTTACCTGGGGCTGGGCGTACAGCCGCCGACGGCCGAATGGGGCGTGATGGTGGCCGAAGGGCAAAGCTTCATTACCACCGCCTGGTGGATCACCACGTTTCCCGGGCTGGCGATTGTGCTGTTAGCAATGGGCTTTAGCCTGCTGGCGGACGGTCTGGGCGACCTCTTAGGAGAACGGCCATGACGTTACTGGCGTTATCACATCTAACGGTCGTCAACCGCCAGGGCATTGCGCTGGTGGATGATGTTTCACTCCAATTGCGCGAGGGCGAGATCCTCGGGTTGGTGGGCGAAAGCGGTTCCGGCAAGACGGTGACCTGTCGCGCGATGATGCGGTTGCTCCCCGGAGAAGCGCTGCGCGTTGTCTCTGGCGAAATTAACCTTAACGGACGCGATATTCTCTCGCTGTCGGATCGGGAACTTTCCAGCGTGCGTGGTCGGCAGGTCGGCATGATTTTCCAGAATCCGACCAGCCACCTAAACCCGGTGATGACCGTCGGCGCGCAGATTGCCGAAAGCCGACGTCTGCACTTCGGCGCCAGCCGCCGCGAGGCGAAAGCGCACGCCGTGGCGCTGTTGCGGCAGGTGGGGATCCCTGACCCCGAACGACGGATACACAACTATCCCCATGAATTCTCCGGTGGTATGCGTCAGCGGGCGATGATCGCCGTGGCGCTCGCGTCCGAGCCCAAAATACTGATTGCTGACGAGCCGACGACGGCGTTGGACGTCACGGTACAGATGCAAATCCTGCGGCTGCTCAGCGATTTGCGAGACCGGCTCGGCGTGGCGATTATTCTGATTACGCATGACCTCGGCGTCGTGGCGCAGACCTGCGACCGGATCGCGGTGATGTATGCCGGGCGTCTGTGTGAGCTGGGCCGTAAACGCGAGGTGCTGGCCGATGCCTTGCATCCCTACACGCAGGGGCTGATCGACTGCCAGCCGGTCAGCGCCGGCGGCAGCGGACACATGGCGACCATCAAGGGCCAACCGCCGGTGGCGGAACATTTTCCCGGCGGTTGTCGATTCCATCCTCGTTGTCGTTACGCCACCGAGATTTGCAAAGCGGTACGACCCGATATGTACAGTGAAATGCAGAATCATACGCACGGCGCCGCCTGCCATCACCCGTTCGCCACGCTGAACCACGAGGAGAGTCTATAGTGAGTCCGGTTGAATCTACGGCGCCGCTACTGGCGGCAGACAATCTGCAAGTCAGTTTCCCGGTCGGCGGCTTTCTGTTTAATAAACGGAGTCTGCACGCGGTTAACGGCGTCAGCTTGCATATTCAGGCCGGGGAAGTGCTCGGTTTGGTCGGCGAGTCCGGCAGCGGCAAAAGCACATTGGGGCGAGCGCTGCTCCAACTGGAGCCCGCCGTTGGCGGCCGCGTGTACTTTGACGGCGAGCCGATCACGCCGGGCAGCAAACAGGAAATCGCCCGTTTGCGGCAGCAAACGGCCATGATCTTCCAAGACCCGTTCTCCTCCCTGAACCCGCGTCAGACCATCGGCGACAGCATCGCCGAGGTGCTGCGTGTGCATCACAAGGTGCCGAAATCCGCGATCCAGGAACGCGTGAGAGAACTGCTGATTCTGGTGGGACTAAACCCAGAGCATGGACTGCGTCGGCCCGACGCCCTGAGCGGAGGACAGTGCCAGCGCGCCGGCATTGCCCGGGCGCTGGCCTTGGAGCCGCGGCTGATCGTCGCCGATGAGTGCGTGGCGGCGTTGGATGTCTCCATTCAAGGGCAGATCATCAACCTGCTGATGGACCTGCGGGACAAAATGGGCCTCGCCATCCTGTTCATCGCCCACGATCTGGCGATAGTACGACGCCTGTGCGACCGCGTAGCCGTCATGTATTTGGGGCGCATTGTCGAGTCGGGTCCGGTCGAGGCGGTGTTTACCCATCCGCGCCATCCTTATACCGCGGCGCTGATCACGGCCATTCCGGAAATCGATCCCGACCGGCCGCTGCCCGCCCATCCTCTTTCAGGCGAACCGCCCAGCCCGCTAGCTTTGCCGCGTGGCTGCGCGTTTCACCCGCGTTGCCCCTATGCGTTGTCGCGCTGCCAGCATGGCGCGCCGCCAGAGACCCGACATATTGTCGGTCATACCTTCGCCTGCGTGTTGGACGACAAAGGCGAACAAGCCATTAATCCGTTAAATGAGGGAATGTTTGATGAAGCGTAAATACTTAAAGGTTGCAGCTGCCGGGCTTTTGCTGGCGGCTTGTGTGGCAAGTGAGATGGCGCAAGCGGCAGGCGTGCTGACGATTGGACGACGTGAGGACAGCACCAGTTTCGACCCGATTAGAACCACGCAGAATGAAGACAACTGGGTGTTCTCCAACGTTCTTGACCGTCTGATCTGGGTGGATAAGACCGGCACCAAACTGGAGCCCGCGCTGGCTGAAAGCTGGACGATTTCTCCGGACGGCAAAGTCTACACGCTGAAAATCCGCGATACGGTATTCTCGGACGGTACGCCGGTGACGGCCAGCGACGCCGCATTTAGCCTGCTGCGCCTGCGTGACAATGAAAATTCGCTGTGGCGCGACCCGTTTATGGTGATGGATAAAGTGGAAGCGCCGGATCCGCGTACGTTGGTGATCACCCTGAAAGCGCCGTCCGTGCCTTTCCTATCTCAGCTGGCTTTGCCGAATGCGTCCATCATTTCTGAAAAAGCAATGAAGGAGATGGGCGAAGAAGCGTTCGCGGAAAAACCAGTCGGCTCCGGCGCATTCAGCGTGAAAGAGTGGCTGCGTGGCGACCGTGTGGTGCTGGTCAAAAATCCGCATTACTGGCGTGCGGACAAGGTCTCTTTGGATGGCGTCGAGTGGCAGACCATTCCGGACGACAACACGCGTATGCTGAAAGTGCAGGCGGGCGAACTGGATGCGGCGATCAACGTTCCGTTCTCGCGTATCGTTTCCCTGCAAAAAGATCCGAACCTGGCTATCCATCTGGATCCGTCAACGCGTGAAGATCATCTGCTGATCAACCACGAACACGGTCTGCTGTCGAAAGTGGAAGTGCGCCAGGCGCTGGACTATGCAATCGACAAGGATGCCATTGTGAAAACCGTTACCTTCGGCTACGGTCAGGTGGCGAACTCGTATATTCCGGCCGGTGCGGTTTACCACTATGCCAACAACCTGAAGCGTCCCTATGACGTGGAAAAAGCCAAGAAAATGCTGGCAGAGGCGGGCGCGTCTCATCTGAAGCTCAACTACGTGGTGAACGCGGGCGATGAAGTGGATGAACAAATTGCTATCCTGTTGCAGCAACAGCTGGCTAAAGCCGGTGTGACCGTTACGTTGCAGAAAGTGGACCCGAGCCAGAGCTGGGGCATGCTGGTATCCGGCGACTATGATATCTCTGTCATGTACTGGACCAACGATGTGCTCGACCCGGATCAGAAAACCACTTTCGTGCTGGGTCACGATGCGAACATGAACTACATGACTCGTTACCACAACGAGAAAGTGAAGGCGCTGGTTGCGGCGGCACGCCTGGAAGTCGATCCTAAAAAACGTGAGCAGATGTACATCGATTTGCAGAAAATCGCGAAAGCCGACGTGAACTGGATCGATCTGTACTACAGCCCGTACCGCAACGTCAGCCGTAAAAACATCAAGGGCTTCTATCAGAACCCGCTGGGCCGCTTCTTCCTCGAAGATACGGTCAAAGAGTAATCTTCCCCCTTACGGCCGGTATCCTGCCGGCCGTCATTCCCAAAGCCGCACGGTGTTCCCTCGTCTTCGCTAGGAGACTGTGGTCTGGTCAATTTTCTTCGCCCGGTTTCCGCGCAATATTCCGCATACTGGGTTCCTTACGGCGTGACGCTAAATGCGTTTTTTATCGCCGCCCGATATCCCGCGCAAGCAGCCGTCATGGGGTTTCTTCTCCGCCGTGGATCTGAACACCAACGTTATCGTTTGAAAAAACGGAACGGAACCGTGCGCGATAGCTCGCCGTTGCCGCTGCCGTTCAACGTTGGCAGGCCCATGTTGGGCGCACCAGTCACCAGCGCGGGGAATGTGCTGTTTTTCGCCGCGACGGCGGACAACTCGCTGTGGGCGTTTAACATCACCAACGGGGTGCGGCTCTGGGAGGCGCGTCTGCCTGCCGGCGGGCAAGCGAGCTGAGGACCTATGCCGTTAACGGCTAGCAATACGTGGTGATTGCCGCCGGGGGCATGGGTCGTTAGTCACCAAACGGAGCGATGACATCACTGCGTATAAATTACCGGGGACAAGTTGAACAGGCGTCACGAATGAGGCCGCCGCCCCGCATAACCGGGGCGGAAAAACGGAAGATTAGCGGTCGGAATTGCTGGTACGAACGGCTTTTTCGAGCTGGGTGACGACGCCTAACCGATGGGCCAGAAGCGTCAGATTGTCTGGGTCGATACCCAGTTTCTGGGCCGCCGCTGAGATATTGCCATGATGTTGATGGAGCGTCCGCTCGATGAGCTGCTTCTGGAAGGCGTTGACCGCCGAGCGCAGATCCTGCTGCGGCGCTTCTTTCGGGGTGAACTGTTGCGGCTCATTGGCCGCAACGTCATGCTGCAGCCTCTCGTGCATATCCAACCCTAGATCTTGCTCGCTGATAGTGACCAGGACTGCGCGTTTAGCCGGGTAAGACCCGAGTCGTCCGGTCGCACGCAGCGTGGCGCGGCTGAGGGTTTGTTCCAACTCGCGCACGTTGCCCGGCCACGCGTAGCGGGACAGCGTCGTTTGCGCCGTGGGTGACAGCTGTAGCCCTTTCAGCCCCATGCGATTGCGGTTTTGTGCGACAAATGAATTCGCCAGCTGAGGTATGTCCTGCTGACGTTCTCGCAGCGCCGGAACATGAATGGGGAACGCACACAATCGATGATAGAGATCGGCGCAAAATATGCCGGACTGAACTTCCGCGAACAGGTTGCGATTTGTGGCGGCGATGAGTCGAATATTCACGTTATGTGGGTTAGACGAGCCGATGCGCCGCGATTTTCCGTTCTGCAATACGCTGAGCAGTTTGGCCTGCGTTTCCTGTGAAAGCTCGCCGATTTCGTCGAGAAAGAGTGTGCCGCCGTTGGCGAGTTGAAATTTGCCGCGGCGGTCTGAAGCGTCTCCCGAAAACGCGTCGCGCACGTGGCCGAAGAGGACGCTCTCCAGAACAGGGGCGGGGAGGCCGGCACAGTTGATCACGATGAACGGCGCATTGGCGCGACGAGACCGCGCATGCAGCCGACGAGCGACCAAATCTTTACCCGCCCCGGTCTCGCCGGTGATGAGCACCGTCATATCGCTGGAGGCGACCAATTCAATATCATCCATCAGCAACTGAAAGGAGTCGCTGCTGCCGGTGAGTTCGTCGTGTCCATTGACCGCCGTCAGGCGAAAGGCTTCGGCGCGCAGGTTTTCGCTTTGCAGCGTAGACTTAAGCCGATCAACCTGGGTACTAGCCGACAAGGTCGCGGAGGCTATCTCGCCGAATATCTCCAGGGTTTTAAGCGCATCGGCGGAGAATGCTTGGCCGTCAAACGCATGCAGCGTCAGCAATCCCCAGATGTGCTGATCCAGACGCAAAACGCAGCTGAGGGTGTCGGTCTTGATCGCCGGGCTCCGGTCGCTCTCGTACAGGCCGACGAAGGGATCTGGCGCCCCGCTATCCGGCGGAAAGCGCATCACGTTGGCGGTAGCGAGCATCGCAGCGAAGCGCGGGTGTTCGTCTAGAATGAAACGGCGTCCCAATGCGTTGTCATGAAGACCTTGCGTCGCCACCGGGGTCAATTCTTCGCCTTTCAACCGCAGCAGCGCGCAAGCGTCCGCCGGAATCAAGAGGTGCAGCGAATGGAGCAAGCGTTGATAACGTACTTCACACGGTATCTCTCGCGAGAGATCCGCAACCTGCGGCACCAGCGCATTCAACAACTTCAACATCTGAGTCAAAAAAACCCTCTCTTCAATATAACCGGTGTCTTTTTCACTTAAAGTTTAGACCCGATTTAGCCGGGTGCCATTGAGATTGCGGCTTTCAGCGCTTCGTGTTCGAATGATAACCAGCAGCAAATATCAGGCACTAATGTTGAACGTGGGAAGGTCATCTGGACGCGTAAGCGCGCTCCGCGACTGGAAGCAGAAAGCGGCGTGAGTGACGGAGTCATACGGCTTAAAGGATCTATTGAATACTGATTCCACGTGGATGATGAATTCTTGGTGGCGTTATTCTTATTTTAATGTGTTTTCCATTTATCACCGTGTCTTCTCTCCACTCGCTGGTTATTAAATGGCATTTAAATAAAGGATAAACGAAATGTTTATTTCGTATTTTTCCGCTTTATTATTCGTCGAATTCGGAGATTAAGTAATAATGACTATATTCGAAAAAATACATTATCAGTAATTAACAATTCTCCGTTAAAAATCATAGTGTATATATTAGCGAACTACATTTATAAATATATCAATCTGAGGTTGAGTATCATTTAATTTTAACCATATGATAGTTAGTAGTTTTCAGTACATCTACTCCGAAGATGCGGCGGTATTGAAATTTGAGGGGGTAAAGATTTACGCAGTATTTTGAAAATTTACCTATCACTTTTCTCTTTATTTATTTTATGATGTTCCCGACGTACTGAACTGCGCTGGTATCGGTTCTGTTATCAAGTATTACTTAACTCCGTGAGCAATAATAAAAACGCGAAATTGAGTCATGAATAAACCAGCCCCTGGAATCCTGAGGGTGTATTGTCTCTTATTCGCTGTTGTTTCGAGTGATAGTGATGTTTTGCTCGAAATGGTTATCCAAAATAATGGTTATTAAGAATATAGTCAGGTTCGCAAGAATTAATTCCTGGCTGTGTCGTCAAGGATAATCTTATCGGTGATGCCGGTTGCGACAGTGCTAAGTCGTGAGGCATCACACGAGTCTTCAGTTGTCGGCCGCCGGCAGCGTTTTTTTTGTCGGCGTTTTTTTATTCTTTGAACGCGTGTAGCCGCCCGAGCTGCGCGCGTTTTTTTTCAACTGAAAAAGTAAAAGGTCGGGAAGTGCTCGATAAGATGATGAATTATCTAGGATGTTATCCTTAGATGTTGCCGGGGTAATGTGATGAAACGACCGATTTATAGCTTGCGTCGCCGTGCTCATATGTGTGACGGAAGCTATAGTGCGATGAGCCGAGTCTCCGTCTGGTCATAATTGTGCTCCTTACCATCGCTGACGGTGTTATCATCATGCCCTATCGTTTAGCTCCTCTCTTCTCCCGCGCTCGCAGGCGTTGAAATTCCTGAACACCCACTACTCTTGGCTGGCTGCTCATTCTCAATAACCATTGTCTTCCGATGAATCTTGTATCGAACACGGTATTTTAGCCACCAAGACTCCAGCATTATTTGCGAGGCTAAGCGACCCATCAATGACGTAGTTATCTTCAATGTGAAAATAATGCCTGGATCTGTTTCAGGGAGTTGGAATGCTAAAAAAACCCGTGCTGTATTTAATGAATGAACGTCATTTTCTATCGAAGTGTCTGTTATTTTATGAACACCCTTAGGTGGTGTTGTTTTTTGAGTGTTCATCGAACTAGGATAAGCGTTGGGTAAGTCATTGTTGAGCACTTTTTTAGGAGGTAATGATTTTTTTCCTTTTTTTGTGTCGGGGGAATAGGGTTGTTGTGAACAACGAAGATGAAAGGCTAACTTTTATTTCAGCTTTATGTTTTTCGTGTATATAAGATTGGCGTTTTCAAGGGAAGTCAAACCCTGTAAGTGAATATCTTATTATTTACAGGTATTCTTGTTTTTTGAAGTAAGGAGATGATGATCTTATGTGTTGACTATCCGGGGATGTTTATGAGGGCATATCGTGAGAAGAATTTTTCAGTTTAAATAATTATTTTTTCTCTGCTATCGACTTTTTACCTTGTATGATGGCCGAGTTTTTCAATAGTGAAACGGGACATCATAATCCCTCTCAGGGTAATAGCATGCCGGAGGAGCCTAATAGGCGAAAATATGCCAGAGAAGCAATGCAGGGCTATCTCTGTTTCGAAAGGACACAAAAGGTATTCATTGAAACTATTCAAAGGCGATTGAGTTGAGTGAGCAGCGGGATATGGGTGAATAACTCATTATTTTATTCTTTATGTCATTGTAAATATTAGTTTTTTATATATTTCCTCGCGACAGGGGCTCTTTTTTGGCTGGATATCCTCTTGATTTAAATGAAAGTCAAACAATTAACATAGAGCATGCGCGACAATAAAGAGAGCGAACAATAAATTAACATGGGTATTCATTTGAATCTTGTGGTGATCCATTTTCCCCCCGTGAGTGATTTTTATCCGCTGATTTATATCTAAACTCTTTGGTGTGGGCGTTATTAAGGTTTCTTTCATGGCGTCATTATAAGTTTTTTTAAAATCTCTTAGGAGGTAACACACGTTTTCGAGAGTAAATCCAACAATATTGATTTTTGATTTTACTTAGTTTAGGCCAAAAATAAGCCAGTAAAATGTATTGATAAGTCTACGCACTATGTGTGTGCAACTATAAATATAATACAGAATAGGTAGCCACTAAGTAAAAACCCTGAGTCTTGAACCCATTAAGAAAATGCGTATTTCTCTGGTTGTTTTTCGTTCATCTATAAAAAGTTAAATATCTTGCCATCGAACGGTATATGCAGGCGGCATAGGTGTTTTTTGTTTTTATTTAAAAAGGTTATTCGAATGATTAGTCTGCTGCAATCCATATCTCGTCTGACAAAAATACTTTCTCCCCACAGGCAACTGGCCCAACCCACTGAGGTGGTTAAGGGAAAGCGCAGATATCATTTCCATGTTGCAGAGACTCGGCTGATTTATTTTATCGAGGAAGGCGAGTTTCTAATGAAAAGCGCTAAAGACAACCGAGTGCTGTGTGTGCTGTTGGCACCCTGTATTGTCGGTTGGTCTACCGCAATTTACGGCGCAAACGAGGTTTATATTGAAAGAATCGATTATGGGAAAATTTCCTGTTTATCTTTCGATACCGCGTTACGCGTGGTGACGGCCTATCAACGGTTCGATGATGTTCTCAATATAGTTAACTACCATTTTAATTCGTTGCTAAATTATTGCGTTGATAACGGTGGTGATTCGGTTTCTGTCGTTAAAAAAATGTTGGCCGCGCTGGAACGTTTGCCTCCCGACGTGAGAAAACGCTTTACCGTGTTGTCTTTCATCAGTCAGCGAACTTCTCTCTCCAAAAGCACGATCCTGCGCGTGATTAAGAAGCTACAGGAGGAAGGCTCTCTCACTATGTCGCATGGAAGGCTGGACAGCTTTTCCCCTTCGGAACCGTTGCGTTGTGACTCGCCCAGCGCAACGGTTACCAGCGATGATACTACTGATAATTGAGTGAAAACCTGGCGTAGCCGTTGGCTGAACCGGCGTAACGGTGCCGCCTGTCGCCACATATTGGCCGTAAAACACCAAACACCAGTGATGCGTTGTTGGTGTTGCTGGAGAGCATATACGCTCGCTGTTTTGGCCAAACGAGATGCGATGGCGGTCTGTATTCAGAATGGTGATGCCCAGGTTCGTAGCGCTGCTGGGCTGTTCAGGGCAAGCCGCGTGCTGTCGGAGCTGTTCGCCGTCTTGCAAACATCACCTGCACGCCGGCCGCGCAGATTGATCAGGAAACGCTTCGCGGCGGAAGTGATGCCGGTCGTTGAGAACGGTTCGGCAGCCAGGTTGCCAAGGTCGACCGTTTGCTCCTGCGACGCTTGATTCACGCTACAGCTGTTGTCGACATTCGTGGCGGTGAGCGTGACATCGGCACTCGCCGCATCCTCAAGCGTAAACGGCAGTACGCTGAATAGATCATTCGGATAGAGTGGGCTGTCGCTGCTGTTGGTGATCACGAAGCCAACGTTCGCGTTGTCGGAGACGATAGCGTTCCCTGATATTGTTTCACCCTGAATGCGCATCGATTCCATTGCACTGAATCGACATGTTTCGGGTGACAGGATTGACGCCGTCAGGCTTCACGCTCGCTGTTTCTCCCCCCGTTCAGCCATAGTTGACCTGCCGGTAATCGCGGTTGTAGTGGTAGCCGATATGGCTATTGCTGTAGGCGCCCTGATAGTTCAGGTTGCCGCTGCCGCTGATGTTGCAGCAAATGCCGAGAAGTCAGTAGATAGCAGAGAGGCCCCAATGAAAGCGTCGAGTAATATTTTATGCATCAGTTACGATTCCTCATTACTTATAGCCACGCTAATTGGTCATCAATTAAGAGGGTATTACCGCTACAAATATTTCTCTTCTGCCAGCTCTCTCCGGATTGGCAATAAAAAGGTAACGGCTTTATTGCCTCAGTCAGGCCAACGTGACGGAGAAAAAATTGCTGAGGCAGAACTTCCTGTTGCTCCACTTCAGTATTATCGAGAATGACTTTTGCAGGTGAATACAGCCTAAAAGAAAAAAATAAGTATAAACAAATAGTTAGTTTAGAATCTTTTGCCATAAAGAAAAGTTGAATAGCATATGATGCACTTATATCAATCTATTGCTTTGCTGAAAGAATGAATAATGTGAAAATTGAGCGGGGAAAGGGTAAATAAGTGAATGCATTTGTAAAGAGTGTTTTTAATATGTTAAATGGCGGCAAGTAACACCGTTTTTAATTAATGGGGGAGAATCAATTAAACGCTTTGGCTTATTTTTATAGGGACAGTACTTGAGCGTAAATATCTAATTCGATATCTATCATTTGGGGGATGAATAATTGCATGATGTATGGACGCCAGATAATCTGATCGCAAACCGCGTTAAATCAGGCTGGTGAGCTGCGGGCAATGAGGTCGGCAACGACGGCGCAACGTCTCAAAAAGTCTCTCTGTGGATGGAACTTGCGGACGATGCCAAATCCGTCATGACAATCAAAATAAGCGATGGCATCGGCTGTGGATGAATGTGAAAGTTAAAGCGTGTTAAGGAAAAAATATGGCTGTGTTTAAGTTGGTGCTCTTGCGGCATGGTGAAAGCGAATGGAATGATCAAAATCGATTCACCGGGTGGGTCGATGTGCCGCTGACCGACAAGGGACGAGCAGAAGCGCGGCTGGCGGCGCAATTGCTCAGACAGGCAGGGTTTACGTTTGACGCCGCCTGTACTTCGGTGCTGAAGCGCACCGTACATTCGCTGCAAATTGCGCTTGATGAGCTGGGTTTGCAGTGGCTGCCGGTTGAAAAAAACTGGCGTCTGAACGAGCGCCATTACGGCGCGCTGCAAGGCTTGAACAAGGCGGAAACGGCCCAACGGCTCGGCAAAGCGCTGGTGCATCAGTGGCGAAAAAGTTACGACGTTCCGCCGCCGCCGCTCACGTCAATTCACGATCGCTTTTCCGGCTACGATCGTCGTTATGCGCATCTGGCGCCGAGCGAGTTTCCGTTAGGGGAGAGCCTGCGCATGACCGGCGATCGGGTGATGCGTTACTGGCAGACGTCGCTGGTTCCTAGAGTCCGCGCGGGCGAACGCCTGCTGGTGCTCGCTCATCGCAATTCAATTCGGGCGCTGGTCAAGCAGTTGAACCACCTCTCAGACGAGGAGATCAACCGTGCGCAGATCCCTACCGGCATCCCTCTGGTGTATGAATTTGATGAAGACATGCGGGTGCAGCGTTCCTACTTTCTCGGCAGCGATATCGCCCTGATTGAGCGGTGACGTTCATCATCAATGGCATAACGGCGTCCTTCACATTATCGTGCGCCGTTATGTCGAGTTTGGCGTCGGTGATATATTCTGCTTCTTGCTTCTTGCTTCTTGCTTCTTGCTTCTTGCTTCTTGCTTCTTGCTTGCGCCCATCCGACCTAAATTACTGCCTTAGGGTTCCTTTCTTGTGCTCTCTTCCCACTTCCTGAAAATCAGCGCCCGAAACGTTCATAGGCTGAGGGGCGTGTCGTGTGCGATCTATGCTGTCCGCACGTCGCTAGACGACCGGTCTATTTAATGTTACTTTGATGTTATGACTTCGATGAGCAAATCAAAACAGACGCGTCAACAAATCCTCGACACCGGCCGTTTATTGGTGCTGCGTCAAGGGTTTGTCGGCGTCGGGCTAAAAGCGATTCTGGATGCCTGTCAGGTCCCCAAAGGGTCGTTCTACCACTACTTTGCTTCCAAAGAGCAGTTTGGTTGCGCGCTGCTGGCCGATTACGTCAACGAATATCAACAACGTCTGGACACGCTGTTCAGCACTGAAGCGGGCAGCGGTCGCGAGCGGTTAATGCGTTACTGGACCGCGTGGATTGACGATCCCTTGCTGGGCAGTTGGGCCGAACACTGTCTGGTCGTCAAACTGGCTGCGGAAGTCGCTGACCTTTCCGAAAATATGCGGCTGATATTGTGCGACGGCGTGTCGCATCTGGTGGCGCGTATCGCAGAGACGGTAGCCGATGGGCAAGCCGATGGTTCGTTACGCTTAACGCTGTCTCCGACGGAAACCGCGCAAACGCTGTATCAGCTGTGGCTGGGGGCGGCGCTATTATCCAAATTGAGCAAGGATAAAACGCCGTTGCGCCAGGCATTGATCACCACTGAATTACTACTTCCCCCCGCAGGGGGCCTTAGGGACGTCGGAACGGTTCTCGGCGTGCCTTCATCCTCTTTTTAGGAGTCTTGTATGAACATTCTGATGGTATTAACGTCGCACGATCGTCTTGGCAATACCGGCAAGAAAACGGGTTTCTGGCTGGAAGAGTTTGCGGCCCCTTACTACGTATTCAAGGATGCGGGAGCGGCTATCACTTTGGTATCCCCGCAGGG
>NZ_LUTP01000017.1 GCF_002111585.1 Lonsdalea iberica | reverse complement strand
CAGGGGCTACCGGTAATTTTGTGACCGGCGTCAGGTTTTTCCGGCCGATTCACGACGTCCGCGGGGTCGTCGCACATAGCAATAGCAGTTCGCCGCCGGCGTAGATGCAGAAAAATGAAGGATGGTTAGGAGTCATGTACATGGCAGGTTCAACGCGTTCGATCATGATCGCCAAAGGGTTACAAACAATACTCAACATAGGTTTATTGGCTCTCGCTATTATTCTGGTGGTGTTTTTGGGCAAAGAGACGCTGCACCTGGCGAAGGCATTGATGGTGAGCAGTGAGAAGGATTCCACCTATCTGTTGATTGAAAGTCTGGTCGTGTATTTTCTGTATTTTGAATTTATTGCGCTGATCGTGAAGTATTTTGAGACGGGCTATCATTTTCCGCTGCGTTACTTCGTCTATATCGGGATCACCGCCATCGTGCGGCTGATTATCGTCGACCACAAAAATCCCACCTATACCTTGATCTACGCGGGCGCGATTTTGATCTTGGTGGTGACCCTGTATCTGGCGAACAGTCAGCGCCTAAGACGCGAATAGCGGTGTCCCGATCCCGGTCGACTACTCGCGCAGCAGCGGGCAAGGACTGGGGAAACGGCAACGCAGCGCTGCCGGCACCACTTCGATTCGGAAGTGTTTATCGGTCAGCGGCTCGCCATCCAGGTTAAACGTCATCTCATTCGGCGCGGTAATTTCCAGCCACGGCAGGGCAGTCGTGATCATGTTGGGATTGTCGCCGCCGGAAATCAGCGCCTGCATCATATTCGGCAACAGCTCTTTCGCTGACAGCACTCGCAGCTGCAACAGCCCGTCATTCAGTACCGCATCCGGGCACAGTTGCTGTCCGCCTCCCGCCTGACGACCATTGCCGATGGCGATGACCAGCGTATCGCCCTCCCAGTCAAAATCCGGACCTTTAACCTGACAGCGTTCGGCCTTCAACGTGTCGATGCGCAGCAGTGCGTTCAGCACGTAGGCCGCGCCGCCCAGCACGGATTTCATGGCGGCAGGGGTTTCGGTGGTGATGCGGGTAGCGAACCCCCCCGTCGCCATATTGATAAAGTAGTGCCGGTCGTTGACCTGAGCTAGATCGATGGCGGTCGCGCGGCCTACAATCGCCAGCCGCAGCGCCTGATGCAGGTCGGTCGGAATCCGGCAGCTGGTGGCGAGATCGTTTGCCGTGCCCAGTGGCACTATCCCCAGGTAGGGGCGGTGTTCCGCTTCCTGATGCGCCAGCGCCACGGCGACTTCATTGATGGTGCCGTCGCCGCCTGCGGCGATCACGTTGTCCGCTTCCAGCGCTATCGCCTCATGGATATAGCGCAGTGCGTCGCCGTGCTCCCAGGTGACGCGCACGTGCAAAGGATAGCCTTCCTCGCGCAGGGTTTTCACCGCCTGACGCAGCTCGTCGTTTTGGCTGCTTTTGCCGTTCAAGATGATGAGAGATTGTGGTTTTTGCGCCATGAAGACGTACTCCCTGAAAAGACCTTGAGGTAACCGAAAATGAGGCGAAGCACGCAGATCGCCCCCGAAAATAGTGTAGTCAGCGTAGCAGAAAAGCGTGATGCGCGGACAGTGGATACGTGGTGGGGGAGCAGGAAAAGAAAAAGCCAGCTCAAGGGAGATTGAGCTGGCGAAAGAGGTGGTTCCTGGTAGTGTGACTACGCTTATTTTTCGTTCTGTGTTTTCTCAGCGGTTGAATAATAACCGACCGCGTTGGCCATTGATGTGATCCATTTCTAAAAAACGTCAGAACAGCGTTCTGCTCTGACTGACAGACCACTATTTGGCGTGAGGATTACGGGTGTTGGTCCCCGGAAGATTGCGCAGCAGCAACGCATATTCCAGCGAAATGTCTTCCGGAACCGGCAGGTAGACGATATGGCCGTTGCCCGGCGCGACGTCGGTATCCTGACCTTTAGCGTTCTGCATCCCTTCAATCGTGAACTGCACGTTGCCGCCCGGCGTCATCATTTCTACGCTGTCGCCGCAGGAGAACTTGTTTTTCACCGCGACTTCCGCCAGACCGTTACGGCGTTCGCCGGTAAACTCGCCGACAAACTGCTGGCGGTCGGACACCGAGTAGCCGTATTCGTAGTTCTGGTGGTCTTCGTGAACGTGACGGCGCAGGAATCCTTCGGTATAGCCGCGGTGAGCCAGCCCTTCCAGCGTCTGCAACAGCGATGGGTCGAAAGGTTTTCCCGCCACGGCGTCGTCGATGGCGCGACGGTACACCTGGGCGGTGCGGGCGCAGTAGTAGAAGGATTTGGTACGGCCTTCGATTTTCAGCGAGTGCACCTGCATTTGCGTCAGGCGTTCAACGTGTTGGATCGCCCGGAGATCGCGGGAGTTCATGATATAAGTGCCGTGTTCATCTTCGAACGCGCTCATGTATTCGCCGGGGCGCTGGCTCTCTTCCAGCATAAAGACCTTGTCGGTCGGCTCGCCGATGCCCAGCGTGGGTTCGACGTTGGCGACCTGAATCGGTTCATGCATGTGGACAATGTTGCCCACGTCGTCTTCTTTACCTTCCTGCACTTTGTATTCCCAACGGCAGGCGTTGGTGCATGTGCCCTGATTGGGGTCGCGTTTGTTGATGTAGCCGGAGAGCAGGCAGCGCCCGGAATAGGCCATGCACAGCGCGCCGTGAACGAAAATCTCCAGCTCCATTTCCGGCACCTGCGCGCGGATCTCTTCGATTTCCTGTAGAGACAATTCGCGGGACAAAATGACGCGGCTCAGCCCCATCTGCTGCCAGAATTTTACCGTCGCCCAGTTGACTGCATTCGCCTGCACCGACAGATGGATTTGCATCTGCGGGAAGTGTTCACGCACCAGCATGATCAGGCCCGGATCGGACATGATCAGCGCATCTGGCTGCATGTCGATCACCGGCTGGAGGTCACGCAGGAAGGTTTTGATTTTGGCGTTATGCGGCGCGATGTTAACGACGACGTAGAACTTTTTGCCCAGCGAATGCGCTTCGTTGATCGCCTCGGCCAGCGTCTGATGGTTGAATTCGTTATTGCGCACGCGCAGGCTGTAGCGGGGCTGGCCGGCATAAATTGCGTCAGCGCCATAAGCGAAGGCGTAACGCATATTTTTCAGCGTACCGGCCGGAGACAGTAGTTCCGGTTTAAACATGGGTTTCTCTCAAGTCTGATCTCAGGTCAGGCTGCCCCCGGGCGGGAGCAGTAAGGCGGCAGATTCTAGCGCTTATGCGGGGAAAAATCAGTATTCGGCTTACAAAAAGTATGCCTATTTTATTCCACCTCAGAGGGGGTGGCGATTGTGCGGTCGATCGAGATCGATTTCCGGTCCCTACGGCACGATGCTGGTAGGATTGCGCCAGCGAATGCCGTGATAGCCGGTCTTGATGTGGTCGATGTTGACCGTTCACGCATACCGGGCTGCTGATAGAGATCGCGCAGGTAGTGACGAGGATGGGGGGAGTCCTCGATACGGAGAACATTGCATTCGAAGGCGCCGTGATAGGCCATGCCGAAACGCACAAACGTGACGAACGGCCGTCAGTCGGCTTCCGTCATCGTGACGCCCTTCAAATAACGGTGATAGGCCAGAGGCGCGTCTACCGTATCCAACCAGGCGAACAGCGACGTGACCGCTTGCGTACAGCCTTGCTACGTGCGGCAGAAGCCGGGTTTGTCGATGCCATTGCCGATCGTATCGTCAATCAGCGAGTTCCTGCGGGCGATATCAGGGCGCAGCACGGCGGGATGTAAATCCTCGACGTCGCCGGTGCGCGAATGAACGGTGTTGTTGAAGAGACGAGTCATGTTGGCGAATACATTATTAACAATGCCTCTTGTCTGCGAAACACGAAACCGACACCGACTGCTTGCCGGTGTCGTCAGCGTCGCACGCGGTTACAGCTCATGTCAGTAGCGCACGTTCGGCAGTTGCGGACCCGCATCCTGTGGCATTGCGGCGTGCTGAACGCCCAAGCCCTGTTCGCCGATATGCGGTTCGGCCACGGAGAGCGAAATCACCGGCCCCAGTGCTTTCCTCTTCCAGAAGCCCAGCGTTCTTGACGCCCATGGGCAGAACCAGGAAACGTAGTGCTACTCGCGCCCGGTTTCGGGCGCGAACGTTGTTTCCCCTAGAGCGGGTAGCCCGGCGGTGAAACGCGTCGTTTTGAGTCTCTTCCGTCGCCACATCGCCGCTCACCCATCGACCTTCCGCAAAACCGACATCGCTGATTCCATGAGCGTTTGATCACCAGAGCATTGAGGCTAACCACCTCAGCTTAAGTGGCTATCGACTACTTTCACCGAGTCGGACCGTGTCCGTCAGGGCGACTCCGGCAGCGACATCGGGCGGCGTGAACGTCGCTGGGACAGTCGGTCAAAGAACAGATAAACCACCGGCGTGGTATAGAGCGTCAACAACTGACTCATGACCAGCCCGCCGACGATAGTGATCCCCAGCGGCTGGCGCAGCTCCGCGCCGTCGCCGCTGCTTAGCACTAGCGGCAGCGCACCCAGCAGGGCGGCCAGCGTGGTCATCAAAATTGGGCGGAAGCGCAGCTGACAGGCCTGAAATATCGCTTCGCGCGCGCTGAGATTCTGAGTGCGCTGCGCCACCAGCGCGAAGTCCACCATCATAATGGCGTTCTTCTTCACGATGCCGATGAGCAGCATGATGCCGATGAGCGCGACCAAGCTGAACGGTTTATCAAACAGCTTCAGCGCCAGCAGCGCGCCCACCCCTGCCGACGGCAGGGTGGAGATGATGGTCAGCGGGTGTACGTAGCTTTCGTACAGCATCCCCAGCACGATATACACCGTGACGATGGCGGCGATGATCAGCGCCACCTGCGATGACTGCGACTGCTGGAACGCTAGCGCGGTGCCAGCGAACTGGCCACGCACGTTGGAAGGCACGCCCAGCGCGGTCATAGCGCGTTCAATGGCGAAGGTCGCATCGGACAAGCTGGCGTTTGGCGGCAGGTTGAAGGAGATCGTCGCCGCGGCGGACAACCCCTGATGGTTGACCGACAGCGGCGCGTTGGCGGGCAGCCAACGGGCGAAATAGGACAGGGGGATTGCTTTGCCTTCGCTGTTGATAATGAACATTTTGTTCAGCGCGGTGGCATCCTGCGCATACATCGGATCGACCACCATCACCACTTTGTACTGGTTCAACGGCTGGTAAATGGTGGAAATCTGCCGCTGCCCGAAGGCGTTGTTGAGCAGGGCATTGATATCCGACACGCTGATGCCGAGCTGAGCCAGCGTATCGCGGTCATAGGTCAGCGCCAGCTCGGCGCCTTTATCCTGCTGGTCGGAACTGACGTCCGCCAGCTCCGGCAGATCGGCCAGGGCCGCGCGGATCTTCGGTTCCCACTGGCGCAGCGCGCTCAAATCATCCGATAACAGCGTGTACTGATAGCTGGCGTTAGCCTCGCGGCCGCCCATGCGCACATCCTGCACCGCCATCAGGAACAGGCTGGCACCCGGCTCCTGTGCCAGTTTAGATCTTAGCCTTGCGATAATCTGCTGCGAGCTGGCGCCGCGTTCCGCTAGCGGCTTCAGACTGATGAACATCGACCCGCTGTTGGTACGACTACCGCCGGTAAAGCCGGTCACGTTATCCACGGCGGGATCGCTGCTGACGGTTTTCATCAGGGTCTGCATCTTGGTTTTCATCGCCTGGAACGAAATGCTCTGGTCGCCCTGCACGAAGCCCATAATCCGGCCGGTATCCTGCTCCGGAAACAGGGTCTTCGGCATATCGACATAGAGCCAGACACTGAGGCCAATGGTGCCGAACAAGACCAGAATCACCCAGCGCGCACGCGCCAGCACCCAGTTCAGCGACAGCGCGTACCGTTCCTGTAACGCCAGGAGTATCCGATTGAAGCCCCGGCGGCGCGGCTGGCTGCGGGGGGCGTGCGGACGCAGCAGGCGCGCGCACATCATCGGCGTCAGGGTGAGCGAGACCACCAGCGAAATCATTATCGCCACGCACAGAGTGACGGCGAATTCACGGAACAGTCGCCCCGATAGCCCGTCCATCAGCAGCAGGGGAATGAAAACGGCGATCAGCGACACGCTCATGGAGACGACGGTGAAACCCACTTCGCGTACGCCCTGGATGGCCGCCTGCATCGGCTTGATGCCGGCTTCAATGTGCCGGGCGGTGTTTTCCAGCACCACGATGGCGTCATCCACCACGAAGCCGGTGGCAATCGTCAGCGCCATCAACGACAGATTGTTCAAGCTGAAACCGCACAGATACATGGCGGCGAATGTGCCGATCAATGAGATAGGCACCGCCGCGGCCGGGATCAGCGTGGCGCGTCCGGAACGCAGAAACAGGTACACCACCAGAATTACCAGCGCGACGGCGATGACCAGCGCCCGCTCCACCTCCGCCAGCGATGCGCGGATCGTGGGGGAGCGGTCTTGCGCGACGTTTAAATGCACGGACGCAGGCAGCGTGGCGCTCAGTTCGGGCAACGCCGCGCGGATGCTGTCGACGGTGGAGATGATGTTGGCTTCGGGCGCGCGGCGGATAATCACCAGCACGGCAGGTTCGCCGTTCGTCATCCCCGCGTTGAGCGTGTCCTGCACGGAGTCTTCGACTTTCGCGACATCGCTGAGCCGCACCGGCGCGCCGTTATTGTAGTGAACGATGAGCGGCCGATAGACTTTCGCCGTCTTCAGCTCGTCGTTGGTTTCAATCTGCCAGTGGGTCGTCTTGTCATTCACGCTGCCGACGGGCAGGCGCACGTTGGCGTTATCGATCGCCTCGCGCACCTCATCCAGCGATACGCCCTGATTGAACAGCGCCAGCGGGTTGAGCGATACCCTCACCGCCGGGAGCGAACTGCCGCCGATCGTTACATCGCCCACGCCCTCCAGCTGTGAAATGCGCGGATAGACCTGATTGGTGGCGATGTCGTACAGCTGGCTGGGGGAGTAGGTGTCCGAGGTCAGCGTCATAATCACGATCGGCGCGTCCGACGGATTCACCTTGCGGTAAGTGGGGCGGCTGGCCATGCCGGAGGGCAACAGACTCTGGGCCGCGTTGATGGCGGCCTGCACGTCGCGTGCGGCGCCGTTGATATCGCGATCCAGCTCAAATTGCAGAATGATGCGGGTGCTGCCGAGTGAACTCATGGAGGTCATTTCGGTGATGCCCGCGATGCGGCCAAGCGCCCGCTCCAGCGGCGTCGCCACCGAGGATGCCATAGTTTCCGGCGAAGCGCCCGACAGCGAGGCGGACACGGAGATCACCGGGAAGTCCACCTGCGGCAGCGGCGAAACCGGCAGCAGCCGGAAACCGAGCACGCCGCACAGCGCAATGGCCAACGCCAGCAGCGTGGTCGCGACGGGACGATGAATGAACAGCGCAAACAGCTTCATCAGATTTCTTCCTGCGTTTCAGCCGGTTTGCGGCGAAGACGAAGAGATAGGCGGTCGAACAGCAGGTAAATCACCGGCGTGGTGAACAGCGTCAGCACCTGGCTCATGACCAGTCCGCCGACCATACAGATACCCAGCGGTCGCCGCAGTTCGGCGCCGACGCCGGTGCTCAGCATCAGCGGCAGGGCGCTGAGCAGCGCGGCCATCGTGGTCATCAGGATGGGTCGGAAACGCAGGAGACAAGCCTGATAAATCGCGTCATACGGCGACATGCCCTGTTGGCGTTCAGCGGCCAGCGCGAAGTCGATCATCATGATCGCATTCTTCTTCACGATCCCAATGAGCAGGATGATGCCGATGATAGCGATGATATCCAGATCGCTTCCGGCGACCAGCAAGGCCAGCAGCGCGCCGACGCCCGCCGTCGGGAGGGTGGAGAGGATGGTGACCGGATGAATGAAGCTTTCGTACAACACGCCGAGCACGATATACATCGCGACCACCGCGGCGACAACCAGCCAGACGGTGCTGGTCAGTGCGGACTGGAAGGCGAGGGTACTGCCCTGGAAACGCGTCGTGATTTCCGACGGCAGTTCCATGCTCTGCTGCGCTTTCTCGATGGCTTTGACCGCATCGCCCAGCGCATAGCCGGGCGCCAGATTAAAGGAGACCGTCGCGGCGGGGAAGCGGTCGACGTGGTTGATCGCGAGCGGTCCCTGCCGCTGTTCCACCGTGGCGATACTGCCCAGCGGGACGACGCCGCCCTCGCTGTTGATTAGCCGGATATCGTCCAGGGCCGATAATCCGTCGCGCTGGCGGGTGTCTTGTTCCAATACAACGCGGTACTGGTTTGACTGTGTGTAAATGGTAGAAATCAGCCGCTGTCCGAAAGCGTTGTAGAGCGCGTTATCGATATCCGACATCGAAATACCGAGCCGGGTGGCGCTGTCCCGGTCAACTTTTACGTAAGCGACGGCGGCTTCGTCCTGCCAGTCGCTGCTGACGTCCTGCAGTTCGGGCAGGGCGGAAAGCTGTTCCACCAGCTTCGGCACCCAGGCGCTGAGCGTATCCAGCGACAGCGTTTGGACGGTCAACTGGTACTGGGTTTTACTGATCTGGGTATCGATAGTCAGATCCTGAACCGGCTGCAGATATAGCGTAACGCCCGGCAGCTGCGCCGTCTGCTGCTGTAAGCGCGTGATGACGTCGGTCATGCTGTCGCTGCGCTCGTCTTGCGGTTTGAGGTTGATTTGCAGCCGTCCGCTGTTCAGCGACGGGTTGGTGCCATCCACGCCGATCAGCGACGAGACGCTTTGGACGTCCGGGTCTTTCATGATGATGGAAGCGACCTGCTGCTGTTTTTGCGCCATCGAGGTGAAAGATACGGTCTGGGAGGCGTGTACGGTGCCTTGAATGATCCCGTTATCCTGCTGAGGGAAAAAGCCTTTCGGGATCACCAGATACAGTAAGACGGTAAGCACCAGCGTGCTTAATGCGACACAGAGCGTCAGCCAGGGGTGTTGCAGCACTCGGGTCAGCCCGCGGCCGTAGGCGGCGATCACTCGGTCAAAGAAGCGTTCGCTGGCGCGCGTAAAACGGTTTTGTCGCGTCAGACCTTTGTGGCTGAGCATGCGGGCGCACATCATCGGCGTCAGGGTGAGCGACACCACGGCGGAGATCAAAATGGAGATCGCCAGCGTCATCGCAAATTCGCGGAACAGCCTGCCGATGATGTCCCCCATAAACAGCAGCGGGATCAGCACGGCGATGAGCGAAAATGTCAGCGAGATAATGGTGAAACCGATTTCACCTGCCCCCTTCAGTGCCGCATTCAGCGGTTTCTCCCCGCGTTCGATATAGCGGGCGATGTTCTCGATCACCACAATGGCATCGTCCACCACGAAACCGGTGGCGATCGTCAATGCCATTAGCGTGAGATTGTTGATAGAAAAACCGAGGAAATACATGGCTGCGAAGGTGCCGATCAGCGACAGCGGCACCACGATGCTGGGGATGAGCGTAGCGACCGCGTTGCGCAGGAACAAGTAGATCACCATGATGACCAGCGCGATGGCCAGAATCAGTTCGAACTGTACGTCATCGACCGAAGCACGGATGGTGGTGGTGCGGTCCGTCAGCAGCGACATGTCGACTGACTTGGGCAGGCTGGCCTGTAGCGAGGGCAGTAGACTGCGGATGTTGTCCGCCGTCGCAATCACGTTGGCGCCCGGCTGGCGCTGCACGTTGATAATGATGGCCTGTTGGCGGTTCGCCCACGCGGAAAGATAGGTGTTTTCCGGCGCCTGTTCTACCGTGGCGACGTCGCGCAGCCTGACCGGCGCGCTGTTGCTCCAGCTGATGATGAGCTGGCGATAGTCTTCGATAGAACGCATCTGGTCGTTGGCGGAGAGCGTTACCGAGCGGGCTGGGCCGTCGAAGCTCCCTTTCGGCGCGTTGACGTTAGCGGCGGTGATGGCGGTGCGCACGGTTTCGCTGCTCAGGCCATAGGCCGCCAGCGCGGTGGGATTTAGGCGTACCCGAACCGAGGGGCGTTGCCCGCCCGCGAGCGATACCAGCCCGACGCCGGAGACCTGAGAGATTTTCTGGGCGATGCGGGTTTCCACCAGATCCTGCACCTGCGTCATCGGCATGGCGGTGGAGGTTACCGCCAGCGTCATAATCGGCGGATCGGCCGGGTTGACCTTACTGTAAACCGGCGGATTCGGCAGATCGCTGGGCAGCAAATTGGTGGCGGCGTTGATGGCGGCCTGAACATCCTGCTCCGCGACGTCGAGCGCCAGATTGAGCTGGAACTGCAGCGTGATGACCGAGGCGCCGCCGGCGCTTTGGCTCGACATCTGCTTTAGCCCGGAGATGCCGCCGAACTGCCGTTCCAGCGGCGCGGTCACCGCAGACGTCATGACGTCCGGGCTGGCGCCGGGATACAGCGTGACCACTTGGATCGTCGGGTAGTCGACTTCCGGTAGCGCGGAGACGGGCAGGGCGCGATAGCCGATGATCCCGGCCAGCAGAATCGCCACCATCAACAGCGTGGTGGCGACCGGACGCAGAATGAAGAGTCTGGACGGGCCGCCGCCCTGATTCGGCGTGCTGTCCTGCATCAGGGCGTCTCCGCTTTTTTGGCCTGACGATCGTCTACGGCGGTCGCTGAAGTACGCTCAGTCGTGGAGGACGGAATGACGTCCACCTGCATGCCTTCCGTCAAACGGTCTATACCGTCCGTCACCACCTGTTCGCCCGCGTTTAGACCGCTGTTGACGACGACGTTCTGTCCATACTGGATACCGATGGAAATCAGATGCTTACTCGCCTGTTTTTTGTCATTCAACAGCCAGACGAAGTGACCTTCGTTGCCCATTTGCACGGCGGCGGCGGGCGCGATGACCGCGTTCAGCAAGGTATCCACCTTCATCCGGATATTCACAAACTGATTGGGAAACAGGAGGTCGTCGCTGTTTTCGAAACGCGCTTTCAGTTTGATAGTACCGGTAGTGGCGTCGATCTGGTTATCCATACTGAGCAACTGGCCCTGCGATAGCATCTGCTGATTGGCGCGGTCCCAGGCTTCGACGACGACAGGCTGACCGGACTTCTTAGCTTTAAGAATCGTGGCGATGCTGTCTTCCGGCAGCGAGAAAACGGCGTCGATAGGATGCGTTTGCGTCAGCACCAGCAAGTTATCCGTACTGGTGATGTAGTTGCCGATATCCACCTGACGTAGCCCGACGCGTCCGCTGGCGGGCGCGGTAATCTTGCTGTAGTCCAGCTGTAGCTGGGCGCTGTCCAGTGCGCCCTGATCGGACTGCACGGTGGCTTCGTACTGTTTGACCAACGAGGTCTGAGTATCCAGCTCCTGACGGGATACCAGATTGGTTTTTACCAGTCCCTGATAACGCGCCAGATCCTGACGCGCGTTGGCGAGCAGCGCTTTGTCTTTGGCTAGCTGTCCTTTCGCCTGCGTCACCTCAACGTCGAACGGCCGCGGGTCGATTTCCGCGAGTAGCGCGCCGGCGGCGACCTGCTGGCCTTCTTCGAAATGCAGCGCCATCAATTGTCCGCTGACCCGGCTACGTACGGTGACGGTATTCGCCGATGTGACGGTGCCAAGCCCGGTCAGGTAGTAAGGGACCGAAGAGGTAAACGAGCGAGCCACCTGCACGGGCGGCGTGGTCATGGATCGACGACCTTCTCCTTTACCGCCGCTGGATGCACTCTTCGCCGTTGAACCCGCGGGCGGGGTAGTGGGGTGGAAATATCGCCACGCAATGATGGCGATGGCGACAACGGCGATCAATGACAGCCAGCGAAAGAGACGTTTGGTATTCATAGTAATGAAACGAGATCTCCAATGCCCCAAATTGGGGGAGTTAGCAAAGGGTTTAGTGCTTATGCTATCGGGTGAAGTGCGTATAACTATAGAGAGTAAATAAGAAACATAAATGAAGACAATAGGGAAGAGATCTTCGTGCGGATAAAAAAATACCCGGTCAGCGTTTGTTGACCGGGTTGAGTGAAGTCAGGCGTTCAGCTGGAAGCGATTAAAGTACCAGTCCGGCGATGGCCGCAGACAGCATACTCACGAGCGTGGAGCCGTAAACCAATTTCAGACCGAAGCGGGATACCGCGTTGCCCTGTTGTTCGTTCAGGCCCTTGATCGCGCCTGCCACAATGCCGATGGAAGAGAAGTTGGCGAAGGAGACCAGGAACACAGACAGAATCCCGACGCTACGCGGAGACAGCTGGGCGGAAACTTTCTGCAATTCCATCATGGCGACGAATTCGTTAGACACCAGCTTGGTCGCCATAATGCCGCCGACCTGGAGGGCTTCATTCGCCGGAATACCCATGATCCAGGCAAAGGGGTAGAAGAAGTAGCCCATAATTTCCTGGAAGCTAAGGCCGAAGATCGCACTGAACAGGGCGTTAACGGCGGCGATCAGCGCGATAAAGCCAATTAACATGGCGGAGACAATGACGGCGACTTTGAAGCCGGTGAGGATGTAATCCCCCAGCATTTCGAAGAAGCTCTGATTCTCGTGCATGTTGCTGAGCTGCAGCTCTGGCTCATCGTTGACGCTGTATGGGTTGATTAAAGACAGCACGATGAATGTACTGAACATGTTGAGCACCAGCGCGGCTACCACATATTTGGCGTCCAGCATGGTCATGTAAGCGCCGACGATAGACATGGATACGGTGGACATCGCAGTCGCCGCCATCGTGTACATCCGTTTTTCCGACATCTTGCCCAGAATATCTTTATAGGCGATGAAGTTTTCCGATTGTCCCAAAATCAGCGAACTCACTGCGTTGAAGGATTCCAGTTTGCCCATACCGTTCACTTTTGACACGACGGTACCGATTACGCGGATGATAAAAGGCAGAACTTTGATGTATTGCAGGATACCGATCAACGCAGAGATGAAGACGATGGGGCAGAGTACCTTGAGGAAGAAAAAGGCCAGACCTTGAGCATTCATGTTGCCAAAGACGAAGTTGGTGCCTTCAGCGGCAAAACCGAGCAACTTGCCGAACATCCCCGCGAATCCGGTGACGAAACCTAACCCGACGGAAGAGTAAAGGAAGAAATAGGCCAGTACGATTTCGAGGACTAAGAGCTGAATGATGTAGCGGATACGGATGCTTTTTCGATCGCGGCAGATCAAAAGCGATAGGCCGGCGATAACGATTAGCGCCAGGACGAATTGCACGAGATGGGACATGTTTGCTCCAGATATGATACAGGCCAAATTTCACGTTAGGTTGGTAACGTCGGCGTCAACAGTGAGAGTAGGGACGCTGGGCGCGAATTATATATTGGAAAATAACCTAAACTAAAGCGTTGGTCTCATAGCATTAACTTTTATTCGGCGCTGCGGTGTCGGGGACCAGCGCTTCGTTGACTAAGTCTTGTACGAATGCGGCCGCTTTTTCCGCGGCTACCTTAAGGCGAGTTTAAGTAAAAAGGAGATTGCCTATGACTGCTTCAACCCCTTCCCGAGAGCTTGGACGTTCTGGGATCCACGTTCCTCTGATCACGTTTGGCGGGAACGTTTTCGGTTGGACTATCGATGAGCCGGCCTCGTTTAGTCTGTTGGACGCATTGGTGGATCAGGGACTCAATTTCATCGATACGGCGGATGTGTACTCCGTCTGGGCCGACGGGAATCAAGGCGGTGAATCTGAAACGATTATCGGCAACTGGCTGAAGAAAAGCGGTCAACGCGAGAAGGTCATTATCGCGACCAAAGTCGGTATGGAGATGGGAAATGGCGCCAAGGGGCTGGCTCCCGCTTATATCCGCCATGCGGTAGAAGATTCTCTGCGTCGTTTGAAAACAGATTATATCGATCTCTATCAGGCCCATACCGACGATAAATCGACGCCGCTGGAAGAGACACTGTCGACGTTTGATGCGCTCATTCGCGAGGGTAAAGTTCGCGCTATCGGCGCCTCGAATTATGAGGCCGACCGATTGGCTCAGGCGCTACAGATTAGCAAAGACCATCAGCTGGCGCGTTATGAAACGTTACAGCCTGAATACAACCTGTATGACAGGCAGCATTATGAGTCGGGTCTGGAAGCGGTCGCCAAAGAGCATGGACTGGGTGTGATCAGTTATTACTCGCTGGCTAGCGGATTTTTGTCCGGTAAATATCGCCACCCGGAAGATGCCTCCAAGAGCTTGCGCGGCAAAGGCGTCGTGGATCGTTATCTCAATGACCGGGGTATCAAGATTGTTGAGGCTCTGGATCAGGTCGCAAAAGCGCATAACGTATCGTCCAGCCAGGTTGCGCTGGCCTGGTTGATCGCGCGTCCGAGCGTGACTTCGCCCATTGCCAGCGCCACGTCGGTTCAACAGGTCGCCGACCTGGCTGCCTCGACCCGATTGTCTCTGACAGCAGAGGACATTGCTGCGCTGAATAGCGCAAGCCAATATTGATGAGGTAAACATTAGCGCGCGTACTTGTTTTTCAGGGCGCGCGTACCCCTCCCATGGCGGCGACGCACTTTCATCTGGCGTCTTCGATCGCGTAAAAGAGGAAGAAAACAACCGAAATAACCTATGTTATTATTCCTGCTCACTTATTTTCTGACGTCCCGCTCCTTGATGATCAGTACCACGGTCTTGTCTTAGACCCCATTCTTATTTTTTGCACTTCTTTATCTCCTCTTTTTTATTCGTTTATTTAGCTTTCGTATTATTTATTGTCACGATGAAAGCATGCCTAATCTTTCGCTAAGTTAAAAATTAGCAGGAAAAGGAAAGAGCCATCAGGGAATGAAAGCGGAGACGAAAATAAATGACGTGTTTTATTTTAACGTCGCTCGATTAATAAAAATCACACGATTATTTTTCGGCAGGGAGAAATGGTCTGGCGTGGGAAGGCAAATAAAAAGAGCAGGAGACGAGGCGATTTACAGAGTCGGTGAGTCAGCCTGTATCGACATGTAAAATAAAAAATGGCCCCTGTAAATCAGGGGCCATTAATCATGCTTGGAATATGACGCAGTGAGTGACTACGTCATTATCTTCCAAGAAAGGCGATTGCGATTAAGCCTGCGGCTGAGTCACAACGTCTTTGATGCCTTTCACTTCGATTTCTACACGGCGATCCGGGGCCAGGCAGTCGATCAGGGCTTTACGGCCTTTCACGCTGTCACAGGTAGAACCGGTAACCGGGTTAGATTCGCCAAGACCACGGGCAGAGATTTTGTCAGCCGGGATGCCTTTGGCAACCAGATAGTCAACGACGCTCTGAGCACGGCGAGTGGACAGGCGTTCGTTGTACTGTTCTGAACCCAGACGGTCAGTGAAGCCCAGAACGACGACGGAACCGTCTTTAGGATCCATGGTGCTCAGCTGAGTGTACAGCTGGTCCAGAGAGCTCTGGCCTTCAGGACGCAGTTCTGCTTTGTTGAAAGTGAACAGTACGTCAGATTTCAGCGTGAAGCGTTTGGTCTGAACAACCGGAGCCGGAGCCGGAGTCGGTGCTACGACCGGAGCCGGAGTTTCCTGACCGAAACGGTAAGAAACGCCAACGCTCAGCATGCCGTTATCAGGACGACCACCAACGGTGCCTGCGTCGCCGATGTTGTTAACCCACTGGTAGTCCAGACGAGTAGCCCAGTTTTTGGTTACTGCGTATTCCAGACCTACTGCAGCCATCGGAGAAATACCGGTGTCGTTGCCGCCACGGCCAGTCACGTCATCGTGGCTGTCTGCACGCCAGAAGAAACCACCCAGACGAGTGTAAACGTCCAGATCGTCAACGATCGGGTAGCTCAGTTTAGCAGCCAGCTGAACGCCTTGTGCTTTGAAGTTACCACGGTTTTCACCGGTGTACTTCATGCGGCCCAGCCAGTCGTAACCCAGTTCGAAGCCCAGGTATTGGTTAGCCTGGTAACCACCAAAGGCGCCTGCGCCCAGCTGGTTTTCGTGCGGGGAGTTAGTGGTTTGGTAACCGTTGCCGTACAGGCCTGTGTCATGGAACTGAGACCAGCCCAGTTTAGCGCCTGCGTACCAGGTATTGTCGTTAGGTGCTGCTTGAGCTACGGAAGCCAAGCCAGCCAGTGCCACTGCAACTGCGATAGCTGTTTTTTTCATTTTACGCCTCATTATCATCCAAACAGGTAATTAACTCTTCGAGAAAATAAACCTTTGGTTAAAATCTTTTGAAGGAGACATTGCTCTTAATTATCCTCACCAGTCAGCTGATGTTATATGAAGAGCAACTCCTGCGGGTAAAGTCTACAACGTGATGCAAAAGTTACAAGTATGATGTTAGAAGCCTCAGACAAAAACCTAGCGTTTCACACATACTTACTAACAAATAATAGATTAAATTGTCAGATTGGACAGAATATTTATGAGAGGTGATGAGGGGGAGGGAGTGAAGAACTCAATGCCTGCGGGGGATTTTAAACTTGGCGGCTTTCCCCCGTAGGAATACTCTTAATTTACTTAATGATACAATCTGGAGTGAATTTTTAACGTAGAAAATGGTCTGTTGATGACTTTTCGCTCTGGCCGCATGATAAATCCATAGGTATTTCCGCTTTCCGCCGCCTCGCGCAGGCGCATTTTTTCTTCGTTTTGCAGCTCCGTGGGCAACCAGCACAACACCGCGCTGTAGTTCCCTGTTCTCAAAGCTTTTTCCATAGCCTCTAACGTCCCTGCCGGGTCGATATGATGGAGTTCGATCATTTTGTCGAGCGGCAAGCCCGCTTGCTGCAGCCAGGTGCGGCTGAGTTTTTGCTGAGGCGCCAGCCACAACAGCCAGCGAGACTGCATCCCTAATTGCTGCAACAGCGGCAGCAGCAAGGGCGCCAAAATAGGCTGATCGTCACTGTAGACAATTTCACTGATGATGCCGCCGCTGTGAGGGACGGCCGCGGGCGCATCCTGCGTACGTAAAGAAGACTGAGAAAAGCGGCGAGCATTAACGAGTTGTGTGCGCATAAGTGAATTCCACCGGCAGGGTTACTGTATGCGCATACAGTAATGCGTGTATAAATAAAGATCAATCGGAATTTGAAAGCGCCTCGCATAATTCACAGGGAATGTCTAGTAACGCCATTTTGTGTTTGAGGCAACCGTTTTCGTATGCTTAATTACTTGTTCCCGTTACGTATATTGCGACTGAGCAATTAGGGTGAACATGATAAGGACAATGTTATGAAGCAGTTATGTGAAAAAAGGATTCGGCAGTCGAAGTACGTTTTTTCCCCTTTGGGAACCATTAGTTCCCGGTCTCAATTTGGCGGCTACAGCATCGCAGCAGACAAGATTATCTTCGCGCTGGTGTCCAATGGTGAACTCTATCTGCGGGCGTCGCGACAAAATGAAGTGCATTTTCGTGCCCGGGAGATGGCGAGCATGGTTTACACCAACCGCGGTGTTCCCGTCCCGCTGAACTATTACGAGGTGGACAACACGTTGTGGAACAACGAGCCGGAGCTCCTGCAACTGGCATCGATGTCGCTGGAGGGGGCCCGACAAGATAAGGCCATCAGGACGCGAAGTATCAGGCTGAAAGATCTTCCTAATCTTAACCATTACACAGAGCGGCAGTTGTGGAAAGCGGGGATACGCAACATTGAACAGTTGCGCGAATTGGGGGAGATTCAGAGCTTTCTTCGCTTAAGCGTTGTCAGGCACGACCTCAACCTAAGCGTGTTGCTGGCGCTGGCAGGCGCCATCCGTGGCGTGCATCAGGCGGCGTTGCCGGAGCATGTTCGCCAGGAGTTGACGCAGTGGTTTAAATACCACCTCGCAAGCCAGGGGAAACGGCCTAGACACTGATGGGTTGATGATTCAGCCTGAGGTCCCGTGCGCGCAGGGATGCTGCGGCGCGCACGGGTTTTCGCTGAATAGCAATGAGGATGGAATCGCCAAAACCGACGCGATTAAGCCGGCGCAGGTCCGGCCGGCGTTTCCGCCATCTGGGCCTTCAAGGCTTCTAACTCCGGCAGTAGCTCGCTCATCAGGCCAATCTGCTGCAAGACCAGCTGATCTTTGGTTTCAGACTCTGGATTGGCGGCGCGGATGCGCTCTTCCAGCGACTCCAGCCGTTCGCTGAGTTGTTCCCGATCGTTGCCTTCGTGGTGCAAGGCGTCGTCCACGTAGCAAACCGCGTCATCCAGCAGCTGCAGCGTTCCCGGCGACGTGAGTTTCTCCCGGTGGGCGCCCAGCGTGGAGATATAGCTCAGCAACGTGTGGTTCAGACACATCAGCCGGAAAGCATGCTCGCGCATCTCTCTGGTGGCATGGGGCTCGGCGGACATATTGGAGACCACTGACGCCAGTTCGGCATCGCTATTGTGCGCATCGCGGCGGGCGATACGGTACGCCAGGCTGTTATTTTTCCCCTGGTGGTACTGTTCCATGATCGCATCCAGATAGCGGCAGTTGGCAAACAGCGTTTTATTGATGACCGCCGGCAGAGAGCGAAAACGCCAGTCGGGCCAAATAAAGCTGACTGCCGCCCAGGCAATGCCGCAGCCGATCAGCGTATCAAGCACCCTTGGCACCGTTACTTCGTACCCTTCGCCCAGCAGGTTGAAGCACAACAGCACCAGCAGGGTGATGAATAGGGTCGCATGGGCATACTGCACGGTACGGAAGGCGAAAAACAGCACGCCGCTGATGACGATCAGCGTCATTTGTCCTTCTATCGACGGTACGAAATAGAGGATAGGCAGCCCGAATAGCACCCCGGCCAGCGTGCCGATGACGCGCAGCGTAAGGCGATGACGAGTGGCGTTATAGTTCGGCTGGCAGACAAACAGGCTGGTGAGCAAAATCCAATAGCCGTGCTGCAGATGAGTGACCTGAATAAGCGCGTAACCGCCGCACAGCAGCACGGACATACGCACCGCGTGGCGAAACAGCGCCGACTTCGGCGTCAGATGCCGGCTAATACGCAGGCAGATATCGCCCCAGCCGGTAATTTTATCATCCGCTAGCAGCCGGTTTTCCTTTTGACCTTCCTGTTCCACGGACTGCTCTGATTCAATGGTGGCTAGCTGGGCGTCGATGGCGCGCAGGTTGTTGATCAGGTGACGCATGGCCTTTAGCTGCGCGGCGGCTGTGCCTTGCGTCGCCAGCTTTTCAAGGGTCAACTCCAGATGTGTGAAGGCTTTCTCAATACGCGGATCGTGCTGATACTTTTGGTGCAGCAAGATGGACTGGGCCAGCTGTTCACAGGCGCGAGATTGCATTGACAGCAGTCGCTGGAAACGAAACAGCGCATCGCTGTAGCGCAGCGTTTCGCGCAGCTGTGCATATTGCACATGAGAGGAGCTGGCGCGCTCGTGAATATCCTGCGCGACGAAATAGTAGTGCAGCGTTCTGCGCGTGCTGCGTTGACCGCGATCTCCCCGCAGACGAGTCAGCAGCGAAGACTTAGCCTGATTGAGCGTCTCGACCAGTTGGCTGTTAGCCATCGCCACATCGATCAGCGGTTGATTGTCTTCTTCGATGTCGGGATCAAACAGATTGGATTTGGCATCAAGGTAGTGTGCAAGCTGGTGATAGCAGCGAGCCAGGCTATCTTGCAGAGGACGGATGGGAAAGAGGATATGCCCGCACAGGGTGAGTAGGTTGTACCAGAGCGCGCCGACCAACAGCAAGGCGGGCTGCTGATACCAATTGTCATAAAGCGAAATCCCGAGCATGGTGTAAATGGCGATCAGCAACGCGCCGAATGCAATTGTGGCATAGCGCTGCCCGAGCGCGCCCAGCAGAATAAATCCGCAGGTGGAAAGCGCGAGTCCAAGGCCAAACAGCCACGGGTAGGGGAACAACAGCTCGATGGAGACGGAGGCAATCAAAAAACAGCCCAGCGTGATGAGAAGATTCATCAGGCGGCCGGTCAGGCGATCGTCAAGATCCGCCAGCGCCGCGGCGACCACGCCGAGCGTGAGTGGGATCGTGGTGGTCGGAATATCCAGCCACCAAGGAACGGCGGCGGCGCCAGCCAGTGCCAGAAAAATACGGATGTTATAGAGCCAGTTACTGTTATAGAGGTACCGGCGCAAAGAGGCTGTAAAGGTGTCGATCACAATACTTCCGCCTGATTATTGGAAACGGCGTCGGGCATTCGCTTCCCGCGCCGCTCGGGCTTCTTCCACGGAGACCACGCGGCGGCCGACTGGCCAGAGTGCGATGGCGGCAATTTTGAAGTTGGCGATGCCGACCGGAATACCGATGACGGTCAGGCACTGTGCAATCCCGCAGGCGATGTGTGAAAGGCAAAGCCACCAACCGAAAAAGATCACCCAAAAGACATTCAACAGCGTGCCACCCGCATTAAGTAAAGGGTTTTTTTCTGAGGGACGCAACTCGTCGACGTGTACGGCTTCGTTACCGTAGGGCAGCAGCGACAGTTTGGTGATTTCCCAACAGGAGCGAGTCAGAGGGAGTGTGAAAATCAAGACGATGCTAATGCAGGTTGCCGCGAGCCAGGCTAGCGTGGTGAAAAAACCGCCCAGGACAAAATTCAGAATATTGAGCACGGTGCGCATAGTTACTCCAGGACCTGTGTTTTGAATCAAAGGCTATGATGGAGAAAGAATTATCACATTATTGGCAACGATATCCTAACGCGTTTTTATGGCTAGAGCGTGCGGTGAAATAGCGGTTAAACTAGCGGCTAAACAACAAGATCTCACAAGGTACGGCGCGGAGATAATGGAACTTAAATCAACCTCGATGGGCAAGCATTTGGCGCAGCACCCTTACAACCGGGTGAGATTGCTGAATGCCGGCGTCAAAGTCAGCGGCGACAAACATGAATACCTTATCCCGTTCAATCAACTGATGGCGATCCGCTGTAAAAAAGGGCTGATTTGGGGCGAGCTGGAGTTCGAATTGCCGGCACAAAAAGTGGTACGCCTCCACGGCACCGAATGGCAGGAAACGCAGCAGTTCTTTCACTATGTCATGAAAGCCTGGCAGGGATGGAGCGAAGAAATGAGCCAGGTCAGCGCCGAGGTGCTTAAACGCCAAATTGACGCCATCCACCGTCTGGAAACACGCGACCGCTGGTTCGGGCGTAAAGAGCTGGCGCAGTTGCAGCAAGATATCCGCGATGCCTTTTCCGCGTTACCGTTGCCGCTGGAGAGGCTTTGTGAATTCGACAGCTGCCGAGATCACTATTTACGTTGCCAGCAGTGGTTGGAGGCGGGAGAACCGCAGCGTGAAAAGGCGAACCAGCACTGGACGACGCAGACATTGGAGGCGCAGCAGCCTTTTTTCGCCAACGTGGAAAGTTCTCCGCTGAATCCCTCCCAATGTCAGGCCGTAATCAATGGCGAAGACGCCGTATTGGTCCTCGCTGGCGCGGGCAGCGGCAAAACGTCGGTGCTGGTGGCGCGGGCCGCATGGTTGCTCTATCGCGGCGAGGCGACGCCGGATCAGATTCTGCTGCTGGCCTTCGGTCGGCAGGCGGCAGAGGAGATGAACGAGCGCATTCAGACGAGCCTCAGCACGGGCGATATCAAAGCCAAAACCTTCCATGCGCTGGCGCTGCACATTATTCAAAGCTGCAGCCGCAGCGTTCCCACCATCAGTAAATTGGAGACCGACGCCGAGCATCGCCGCCACTTCCTGATCAAAGAGTGGCAGCAGCAGTGCAACGATAAGAAAGCACAGGCTAAAGGATGGCGGCAGTGGTTGACCGATGAACTGGCGTGGGACGTGCCCGAAGGCGACTTCTGGCGAGATAAAAAGCTGTCCTCCCGCCTGTCGGGTCGCCTTGAACGTTGGCTTGGGCTGATGCGGTCTCATGGCGGTACGCAGAGCGAAATGGTGGAACTGGCGGATGAGGATCGGCGAGCGGTATTCCAACAGCGTATCAGGCTAATGGCTCCGCTGTTGAAAGCCTGGAAAAAAGCGTTGAAAGAGGAAGGGGCGGTCGACTTCCCGGGGTTGATCCATCAGGCCGTGAACCTGCTGGATAAAGGGCGTTTTATCAGTCCCTGGAAACACATTCTGGTCGATGAGTTTCAGGATATCTCGCCCCAGCGAGCGATGCTGTTGTCTGCGCTGCGACGGCAAAACCGTGAAACCAGTCTATTCGCGGTAGGGGACGACTGGCAGGCCATCTATCGTTTCAGCGGCGCCGAACTGGCGCTGACGACCGCGTTTGAGCGCCATTTCGGCGTTGGGGCGCAGTGCGTCTTGGATACGACCTACCGTTTCAACCGGCGTATTGGCGAAATCGCCAGTCAATTCGTTCAGCAGAATCCCAGCCAGTTAAAAAAGGCGCTTAACAGTCTGCGCGATGGGAGCAAGAAGTCGGTGGTACTGCTGCCTGACGAGCAGTTGGAAGGGCTGCTGGATAAAATGAGTGGTTATGTGAAGCCCGAAGAGCGCATTTTAGTGCTTGCGCGTTATCACCACTTGAGACCCGAAGCGCTGCAAAAAGCTCCTACCCGCTGGCCCAAGCTGAATATCGATTTTATGACCATTCACGCCAGTAAAGGGCAGCAGGCCGACTTTGTGATCATCGCCGGGTTGCAAGATGGCAAGGACGGTTTCCCCGCGCCGGGACGAGAGTCGATGCTGGAAGACGTGCTGTTGCCGAAACCTGAAGATTTTCCTGACGCCGAGGAGCGTCGACTGCTTTACGTGGCGTTGACGAGGGCTAAACATCAGGTCTGGCTGCTGTTCCGTAAAGATGAACCGTCGGTCTTCGTCGAACAGCTACATCGTCTGGGCGTGCCTAAGCAGCGCAAGCCGAGTTAAAATCCTGTGGATTGCAAGAGAAGTCGCGTTCGATGAGTGGTTGAATCGCGTCTGAGAAGGAAGGTCAGCAGCGGCCGCCTTCCTTCGTTCTAACGCTTATCTCAGGCGGGCCTGCAGGTAGCGCTGGTAGTCGGGAATGGCAATATCGACGGGCTGAGTGAACAGATTTGAGTTCACCAGAAAATCCGCCGTGGAACGGTTGGTGGCCACGGGGATATTCCAGACGGTGGCCAGACGCAGCAGCGCCTTCACATCTGGGTCGTGCGGTACGGCATTCAGCGGATCCCAAAAAAATATCATCATGTCGATTTTACTTTCCGCGATCAGCGCGCCGACCTGCTGATCGCCACCCATCGGTCCACTCATCATGCTTTTGACCGGCAGGCCGGTGTGGAGCTCAATCAGGTTTCCGGTCGTTCCCGTTGCATAGAGATGGTGTCCGACGAACTTCGGCTTATTGGCGGTGATCCATTCCAGCAGCGATTCTTTGCAGTGATCGTGGGCGACCAGTGCGATGTGCTTGCGCGCTTCGATTTTACGGGTAGTGAGCTTAAGCTCCATCATGACTTCCTTAGTACTGTGTGTCTGTCAGGTAACAAAAACAGATTTTCAATTGAATGTAAAAAGGGTGATGCCTGAACGGATTTCTGGGCGTCGTTCCTCAACGTCCGGGGTGAGTTCCGACTATTGACCGTCGTTGCCCGCTGCCCATTGAAGAAAACGTTGTCGGGTTTTCTGGTCGGCTTTTTGAAACCAGTACTGCATCAGGATAAACGGATCGGTTTTATCCGCAGCGGGCGTCAGCGGCTCGGCATTGGCATCGTTCGCAGGCGGCGTCACGGGCTGCGACGGCGGCAGGGCGGTGAGCGCAGGGACGGAGGCCGGGAGCGCTGCGCTGTTGTAGGCAATCATTTTTTTCTCGATGTCGCCGTTCAGATCGGCCTCGGTTAGCGTGATCCTGTCGGTTGTCGCGCTGATGGGCTGGTTGTGATCGCCCATCAGCTGATAGTGCGCTTTTTGCTTAAACTGTTTGCGTAACTTCGGCGTAGAAAGATCCGGCAGGTGGATGGTTATCGCGCTTTGGTTATGGGTATTGAAGGTGGCGATCAGCCCATTGCTGTGGAAAACCTCTTTCATGCCTTTACGAACGTCTGTCGTTTTGTTCACCCGGAACAGGAGTTGGTGGTCGCCGCCATTCAATTCCAGACTGCCCGCGCCTTTGAGCAGCGGGGCGGGTACTTTTCTGCCATCGACGACGATCAGCTCGATGTCGGGGCCGAGTTTCAGCGTCGTGGCCATCGCAGACGTTGCGCATGTGGCCAGTGACAGGCAGATAAAGGCAAACTTGAATTTCATCATTTCCCCAGAATATTCGGCGACCGCAATATTGTTTAATAAGGTGATGCATGTGTCAAAGTTTCCACCGAGAAACCCCAGATAGTTTATGTTTCGTTAAAAGACGGCGAAGAATAGCGTTTTGTTGGCCCAGCGGAAAATGATATGTCATGGGGGCCAGCCTGTCCGGGAGATGCGATACACTAAAACCATCGTCTCGTATCGATGAGGAGTAGCATGATGTTGAACGACATAGAGATTCAATCGGCGCTCGGCTCCGTCAAGACCATCGCACTGGTCGGCGCCAGCGAGAAAAGTACGCGACCCAGCTATGGCGTCATGGCTTATCTGCTGGGTCAGGGGTATGACGTGATCCCGGTGAGTCCCAAACTTGCCGGACAGACGCTGTTGGGGCAAACGGCCTATGCCTCGCTGAGCGATATTCCCCGGCCGGTGGATATGGTGGATGTCTTCCGCCAGCCTGAAGCGGCGTTCAGCGTGGCACAAGACGCCATCGCCATTGGCGCAAAGGTGTTGTGGCTGCAGTTAGGCGTAATAAACGAAGAGGCCGCCGTGCTGGCCAGCAACGCTGGTTTGAAGGTCATCATGGACCGCTGTCCAAAAATCGAAATCCCGCGGTTGGGACTGGAGAGATAACCTGCCGGGCCTTATGACTGATGGAAAGTGATAAGGCTGGCAGTCTGCGATGAAGTTAGTGGAGCAGCTTAGGAGCGCGGCTTTTAATTTGTGCCGCGAGCTCATCCAGCGGTGAGTCCGATTCTGTTTCGGCATGCTCATCCTGCTGCAACTGCGCTTCCGCCAGATAGGTATGGACCGGCTGACCGGCCTCATCCTCCATAACCACGTGGTACCACGGCGCCGTGCGCTGCGTCTCGGCAGCGGCGAGCTCTTCCCACGCGGGTTTTTCCAACGAATACTCAGGGTCGATGTCGACCACTACTCCGGGAAATCCCAGCAGCTTATGACGAATCTGCTGTCCGATGCCAAATTTACAGATAATCATATAACCTCCCGAGAGACGAATCTGACTTACTATAAATGGGGTACGCTAACGGCAATTTCAAGCGTAGATAACAGGCGTTTTTCAGGGGTATTTGGCACGGCTAAGCCGTGTGGCGCCAAGGCATAAGGCGTAGCTTTAAGACAAAATTGAGGAGAACAGATGTCTCAGATGGCGGTGAAAGTCTATGTTAACGGTCTGGTTCAGAGGGTAGGGTTTCGTTTTCATACGCAGACTCGGGCGCAAATATTGGGGTTGACCGGGTACGTCAAAAACTGTGATGACGGTAGCGTCGAGCTAGTTGCCTGCGGCGAAGCAGACACGGTGGAGGAACTAGTGGAGTGGGTGAAAAAAGGTGGACCAAAACATGCCCGCGTCGACCGGGTGTCGACTGAGCCGCACGGCAATACCGATTACCGTGCGTTCGATATTCTTTATTGAATTTAGATGCATTTCACCGGTTTCGGCAATCCTGCGATTTTGGTGGCCTGCTTGGCGGGACCTTTGGGGAATAAGCGATAAAGATAGCGGCTATTCCCTTTTTCCTCGCCATATTTCTGCGCCATCGCTTTGACCAACATCCGGATCGCGGGCGAAGTGTTGAACTCCAGATAAAACGCCCGCACAAAGCGCAGCACTTCCCAATGCGCTTCCGACAACGCGATCCCCTCTTCTTCCGCCAGCAGGGGCGCCATCCCTTCCTGCCAGTCCTGGCTATTTTTCAAGTATCCCTGCGCGTCGGTCTCGATGACGCGGCCTTCAAACGTAAACATAACACCTCGAAATGACGTCAAAACACGCCTAGTTTACCAAATTTTGGCTGAGGGAAGGCGGCGCGAAAACAAAAGCCCCACCGGGGTGGGGCTCTGACGAGGGGGGAAGGGACTAAATTTAGTTACTGCGGCTCATCCCCAGCAAGCTCAGCAGGCTGACGAACACGTTGTAGATGGAAACGTACAGGCTGACCGTGGCCCGGATGTAGTTGGTTTCGCCGCCGTGAATAATGTTGCTGGTTTCCCACAAAATGGCGCCGGCGGAGAACAGAATAAACATGACGCTAATCGCCATCTGCAATGCCGGAATGTGCAGGAACAGGTTGGCGATGGTAGCGACCAGAAGCACGACAAAACCGGTGATCATCATTCCGGACAGGAACGACATATCTTTACGCGTGGTCAACACGTAGGCGGAACAGCAGAAGAACACCAACGCGGTGCCGCCAAGGGCAAGCATGATGATGTCGCCCGCGCCGGACGCGATGAGCGTGCTCAGAATCGGTCCCAGGGTATATCCCATAAAGCCGGTCAGCGCGAAAACAGCCAATATCCCCGCCGGGCTGTTCGCCAGCTTATAGGTCAGGAACATCAGACCATAGAATCCCGCCAGCATCAGCAAGAGGCCTGGGGCAGGGAGGTTGAAGACAGTGCTGAGCGTTGCGGTGACGGCGGAAAATCCCAGCGTCAGCGACAGAAGGAAGTAGGTATTGCGCAGCACTTTGTGGGTGCTGAGCAGCGATTGTTCACGTGATGTTGAGGTAACAAAGCGATCCATAGTGGCGACTCTCTCTATAAGGGGTCTTTATTTCACGCTTAGATTAGGTAGTCACGCTGTGTGATTAAAGGTGTTTTACCCTTCTTTACTTGCATTCACCGGCGTGTGCAGAAGAAAGTGTGAGCGAAATGATGAATTTCCACCCATCCAATCGCCATTAGCCTATTTTTAAGGCAATCGAACCGGTTGTCGCTTTACAACATCAGGCGCTCTGTTTATAGTTCGCCTCGTTGCGGAGGAGTGGCCGAGTGGTTGAAGGCACCGGTCTTGAAAACCGGCGACGGGAAACCGTTCTAGAGTTCGAATCTCTACTCCTCCGCCATCCATTTCAAGGGGTTGCTCAATAGCAGCCCCTTTTCTTTTTGCGTTATTCTACGCGTGATTCTCCCCTTGGCGTTGTTTTTCGTTCTCTATCATAGGATTGCGCAGTGCTGTTTAGCCTGAGCTGGCGCATCATCACACTCACAGCACTCACAGCACTCACAGCACTCACAGCACTCACAGCACTCACAGCACTCACAGCAACAAGTTTTCCGTCTGTCGATACCCGATTATTGACGAAACGGCGTGGCACCGGAATGCGCTGCAATCCCGGCATTGCGTCAGCTGAATAGTTTCTCGGACGAGGAGGGCGGTGAATATCCCCTGGCGAGGATAAAATGCCTTGGTTTTACGCCGTGTCGAGCGGTCGTGGCGCCTCTTGCCTTGGGCAGCCTGCGACCAGCATGCTGTCGCTTACCCGAACCGCTTGAAGTTGACGGACTGACTAAGCAGCACTTTCGCGATGACGTGAAATTCATCTTGCTCCCCATCTTCGATATGCCAGGACTGATATTTGGGGTTGTCGGACAGGACCAACAGTCGATGTTTCAGCATTTGCAGCCGCTTGACATACAGCATATTGCCGAAGACAAACACATAGATCCCATCGCCGTCGAAGGTGTTGACGGACACATCAACAAAGATCATATCCCCCGGTTCGATGGTAGACGCCATGCTATCGCCTTTGACCGTCACCATTTTGATGGCGCTGGCGGGCTTGCTGCCAAACAGCATCCGTGCCTGCTCATGGGTGTACTCAATGGCTTTGATGGTTTCAACAAACTCTGATGACGACACGACGCCATGCCCGGCGCTGACCTGTATAGCGAGCATATCGACGCGATAACGTTGGCAGTCCGTACGCTTAACGGGTAAGGGGGCTGCTGGAGATGTATTCGGACATATCACGGTGCGCTCGTCGTCTTCCCGGGACATGAAAAACCAATGCTCAGGATAGCCGCTGACTTGGGACAGCTTTTCCAGATGAGCGCCGCGCGGTGCCGTTTTACCGGATACCCAGCCTTGTACAGCCTGAGGGGAAATCTTCAGTTTGCGGGCCAGAATAGACTGGTTCCAGCCTTTCTCGGTGAGGAGTTGTGCGATGCGCGATGCTGTGGTGAGACGCTTTTTTTCGTTCATTTTACCTATGCTACAAGCAAATATTGAAATTTTCATTTAAATTTAAACTTGTAATTGGGCGAGAATGTTGTAAGTTTTACTTGTCTGATACCAATATGGAGCCAATATGACAATTTTTATCAATTCATCAAAAATCAACGCTACCAATCCCTTACGGAGGATTTGGCCGCATACGCCTGTGACGAGAGGGGAAAGGGTTGCTTTACTTCACGTCTTTCAGTCTGTGAACAAACGCATCCCACATAGCAAATTAGCCAAGTCGACTGTGCTGGGAACATTGGAAAACGTCTTCGTCCGTATGGGGCGAAGGTGGGTTATGCGTAAACAAGAGGAGTTTCACCATGGCCGAAGTCATTGAACAATTTGTTTTCAGCAACGGTTTTCACCTATCCAGTGAAGAACCGGGTTTTATGAATGATATCCAGACGTTTCTGTACGACAGCGAGACCTCTCTGTGGCACGGATACTTTTTATGGAATGGGGACTATTCCTGGGGGGGTAATGGTACGGAGTGGCGACATTTCACCACGTCCGACTGGGTGACATTCGAAGATCATGGGGTGGCAATCCCGAAATACACCACGCCACAGGGAGACATCGCCACCGGTTCGGTGGTGATCGATCAAAACAATCTGGTGGGTTACGGCGCGGGTGCTTGGTTGGCTTATGTCACCAGCTATAACGATGGAGTGCAAACCACTAACCTGTGGTATTCGAACGATAAGGGTTACACCTTCAAATCCTGCGAGTCCAATCCCGTACAACCCAATGAACTGCAGCTTGAAAATTATCGCGACCCGTTTGCGTTCATTCACAATGGCGCGGTGTACATCTATCTGGCCGAAGGCGGCAAGATCGGCATCTATCGTTCCCTCACCGGTAAAGCGCCGTTCACCTATATCGACAGCATAGTGATTGACAATATGGGGTTAATCGAGTGCCCTACGTTGTTAGAAGTGTCGTGTAGCGATCTGGGATACAACAAGTCCGTGCTGGTATTCGGTGCCAATGGCGGAACGTTGGGGACGACGGGGACGTTTATGCATGTGGGAACGGTGGATTACGACACGATGGTGTTCGGCAATATCGAAACACCTGCGCCGGTAGTCATCGATCACGGTCCCGATTTCTACGGTGCGCGTGCCGGATATGATGAGATGAAAAGCTTTGATCGTCTGTACTGCCTCGGTTGGGCCTCAAATTGGGGTTATTGGCAAGATGCGGATGCGCAGCCCATCGTCGACAAGTCCAGCAACATCGGTATTGCGACCCTCATGCGTAAACTCAAACTGCGCTACGTGGACAATGAGTACTACATCGAAAACAAACCGGTCTCTTCTTTTTCGGATGCGATTGCTTCAGAAATTACTGAAACCCTCGACATCGAAGATACTGCGCTGCCTTTAGCGATTGATGGGAGGGGCTACATCGGCTTTGACTTTCAGGGCAGTACCGCCAGCGAGATCAAAATCGAGGTTGGCGGTAGTGACTGGACTTTTGTCGTGACTTACATTCCCGCAACCCGTGATTGCAGCATTGTGCGCCGCTCGGCAAAAGCAGAGGGGATCACCGAGTTTGAAAAACCTCACGCGTTCACGTTAAGCAAAGACATTTCATGGATGAACATGTTTATTGACTTTGGCGTGATCGAACTGTTTTTCAGTTCAGGCGAATCTTGCACGTATGTCACTTTTTCTTCGGCAGGAGATGTTCAGGTCAATATCGTGAGTATGTAATTGCCCACACGGTCCGCTTTCTCTTTCGAGAAACGGACCGATAAAAGTATGTCCCTCGCTGTCGCTCCATCAGAAACGACAGCGCTTATCAATCAGGGAGCGCCTTTTTCGCGACCCGCCATCAATTCCCCCGCCCGTTTTTTGTCTACGATGCCGTCGCTAAATCCTGCTCAATCCACTGCAAAATCACCCCAACGATATAGTGTTGCTCCTCTGCCGTCAGCGGTCGTTGTTTGGCGATGCCGTGCCATTTTGACAAGCACCCTCGGCAGCAGGTTGCCGTGGCATGCTGGGCGATAAAGACCGGATGTCCGCGCATGGGCGTCTGTGTTCCATCATTTTTAGGCTGCGCGGGCGCCAGCCGCTGCGCGATGAAGTCGGCGGCGTGTGAAGCGATCACACTTTTGCCTTTGCTATAGCAATAATCACGCTCTTTGGGGCCAAGATGAAACCGTTGGCGAAAAGCGGAGCGCGAAAGGCGGAGAAATAAATCGTGATTGGCAGACATGATGTAATGCTCGTAAAAGTCAGTGTTCGGAAACAGAGGAAGCATAAAGGCTTTTGGACGGCTGGCAAATGGTGATGCAGTAACTATTTGTATGTTAAGTATATTTGATTCTTGTGACTCATTGACGCCCAACTCACAAAAGTGGACCATCGCCATTTATCTCAACGGAAAACAGAGCTACGCTGAGACTGCCAAGGCACACAGGGAAGGGGGCTGTTATGTATAAGACTATCTTGGTGCCAGTCGATATCGATGAAGAAGATTTGACCCAAAACGCACTGTCTCAGGCCACGTTTCTCGCAAAATTATCCGGTGCGAAACTGCATCTTTTTCATGTTCTCCCGGATGTTTCCGCCTACATTTCCGCTTATGCGTTCGGACTGAAGGAGTTTGAAAACGAGGCGGTGATCAAGGCGGATGAAAAGCTGCACGAACTATTGAGCCAGATCGACCTTCCGGCTGAGCAGCTTGACCACAGTATTACCTTCCCACGCCGCGCGATGAGGTATTGGAGCTGGCCGAGGAGATCAAGGCCGATCTGATAGTGGTCGGTTCACGCCGCCCTAGCGTTAAAACCTACCTGCTGGGGTCCAACTCCTCGGCGATTGTGCGCCACGCCAAAACGTCGGTGCTGGTGGCGCGGTAACAAAGTAAAGACGCTGCGCAGTTGCGGCGTCCGCCACTCAACGAAGCTGGCTGTCTTTACTGCCTCGGCGATTGTAGCCAGCATTGATGTTGCGCTGTTTGTCGATTTTTCCCTGACAGACAACGCAGTAGCGTACGCCCGGTAACGCTTTTCGCCGGGCTTCTGGGATCGGCTCCCCGCACTCCTCGCAGTAGTCGGCGCTTTCGCCGCGATGTAACTGGCTGCGCGCCTGCGCGATGGCATCATCGACGGTGGCGTCGATTTGTTCCTGTACGGAACCGTCACTTGACCAACCACTTGCCATTATTGACCTCCTGCTTGCTGGATGACGCGGTCATCGTCTGCATCGTATGTGACACGAATACACAACGCCCGCCTCGATGCGAGTCGGTAATCATAAAATAGCTGAAATCAGCAGAACGCGTGGGCTTAGCGACTACTCTCGTTGAGCAGGGGGGTGACGGTAGATGTGGCCAGGGGATGCTCAACGCGTATTTGCTGCTGAATTTCCTGGTGATAAAGAAAGGCGCCGACGGCGGAATAAACAAAGCGACCTAACAGAATGATGAGACTGATCATGAGTACGGTACGGGCTATACGCGTACTACTTCGTCGTTGACGTAACATGAATCTTCGCCTGGGGGTAATCGTAGACATTACCGGATGTATTCCTGATAAAAGCGGACATTCGCTGTTGTTTATTTAGACACAAGCTGACAGCGGGGTCAATGCGCCTGGGGCAAAAAATCACCCTCAGGCGAAAATGTGAAAAATTTCACAATGTGAAGCAGGAGTAAGGCGCCGGGGCATTCGTCCTGCCCTAAATCTGCGTCGGCGACTCTTTTTCCTCTTCAATCAATAACGTCCAGTCGCTGATGCCCTGCCAGTATTCCTGCTCTTTTTCCAGGTCGAGCTGCACCAGCGTATTTTGACTGAAATAGCCGAACGGGAAAATCAGGGTCCAGGTGCGATCGTCTGTCGCCAGACGCAGCGTCTGCGGCGACGTCGTAGCTTGGCGCTGGTTGTTTAGCAGCGTAGCCAGCCGCAGCAGCAGTATCATTGGCATGTACTGTTTCTTTTTGAACTGATTCAGGCGCGGCAGCTCGTCTGTTTTTATCGTCTTGCGATGCCAGCGCACTAACAGTGACAGCACCATCTGCTGCTCCTGATTGAAGCCTGGCAGATTGGTATATTGCAGTATGTAGGCGGAGTGGCGGTGCATTCCGCTATGGTTGATACCGAGGCCCACTTCATACAGCATGGCCGCCCATTTCAAAATGGCTTCCAACTGCGGATTCACTAGCGTGGGATTCTGTTCTTCCCACTGGCCGTACAGGAGTTCCGCCGTTTCACGTACGCGATTGGCCTGCTCGCGGTCAATGTTGTAATGGCTTGCCAAACTTTTCGCGGTGCGGATACGGATATCCTGATGGCGGAAGCGGCCCTCCATTTCATACAGCACGCCTTCCCGCAACGCACCATCCGACAGCCTGAGCTTATCGATAGCCAACGTATCGAAGACCCCGCAGAGGATGGCCAGGCCGGGAACCAGCACGTTCTGTCGCTCATCCGTCAGGCCTGGAAGACTTAAGGCCTTAACGTTCTTATGCTTCAAGATCTCATCGCGCAACATTTCAAGACGTTCCAGCGTAATCTGACCGTCTTTCTCGCCCATCGCCAGCAGGATCTCGTTGGCGGCCTTGATGGTGCCGGAGGCGCCCAGCGCATAGTCCCATCCGTAGATACGGTATTGCCAGGCCAGATTCTCCAGCTGTTGCGCGGCGGCAAGACGGGCGCGTTTGAAGTTGTTGGCGTTGATTTCGCCGTCGGGGAAAAACAGTTGGGCGAAGCTGACGCAGCCCATGCGGCGGCTTTCCACCAGCTTAGGCTCGAAATCTTCGCCTATCACCAGCTCCGTCGACCCGCCGCCGATGTCGATCACCAGCTTACGGCCTTTTTCCGGCTGCGTGTGTTCCACGCCCATAAAGATCAGTCGTGCTTCTTCGTGTCCGGAAATAATCGAAATCGGATAGGGAATGATTTTGGCAGCGCGATGCAGAAATTCCTGCGCGTTATGGGCTTCTCGCAGGGCATGCGTGCCGACGATAGAGACATTGGCTGCGGGGAATCCTTGCAGTCGCTCGGCGAACAGCATAAGACAGTTCAAACCACGTTCCATGGACTCCTCGCTCAACCGATTGTGGCTGTCGAGTCCGTCTACCATATGCACCCGTTGTTTTAGGCGGCTAAGCACCTGAAGCGCGCCATTGACCACGCGGGCGACCACCATATGAAAACTGTTGGAGCCAGATCGATGGCGGCGAATTCCTGGGGTTTTTCAGCGATATTGTCGGTTAAAGGCATGGCTCTGGCCTACTCTTCGGGTTGCTCAAGGACCTTAAGATATTCATAGATCGCATTCTGGGCGCGGACTTTGCGCCGGTTGCCACGAGTGACGTAGTGATTGTTCAACTCCTTGTCCAGCACGCGGGCTTTGACCGTATCGCTGAACAGAATCTCCAGAATGTCGAGGATTCGCGCTTTCAGCGTCTGGTCCAGCACTTCCACCGCGACTTCGATGCGGTAATCGATGTTGCGGGTCATCCAGTCGGCGGAGGAGAGAAACACTTGCTTGTCGCCGCCGTTGTGGAAAACGTACAGTCGGTCATGCTCCAGATAACGATCTATGATGCTGGTGACGCGGATATTATCACTGATCCCCGGGATACCGGGAATGAGCGAGCACATTCCACGGACCAATAGGTTCATTTTCACCCCGGCGCCGGAAGCGGCATAGAGCCGGTCCACCAGGCCTTTGTCCACGAGGTTGTTCACCTTCAGGGTGATTCTCGCCTCGAGTCCATTCTGCGCGTTGGCGATTTCGCGGTCGATCAGCTCATAGAGGCGGCTGCGGGAGTTCTGGGGGGACACCAGGAGGTGATCGAAGCTCACCGGCCGGTACGGGTTTTCGATGAAGTTGAAGACCCGGCGCACTTCGTTGGTGATACGTTCGTCAGCCGTAAGCAGCGAGTAGTCGGTATATAGCCGCGCGGTTTTTTCGTTGAAGTTGCCGGTGCCGATATGTGCATAGCGCACCACGTTGTCGCCTTCACGCCGTGAGATCAAAAACAGCTTGGCGTGAATTTTCAGGCCGGGAATGGAGAAGATGACGTGCACGCCGGCTTCTGTCAGTCTTTTCGCCCAGTGGATGTTGGCGGCCTCATCGAAACGCGCCTGCAGTTCCACCACCACCGTGACCTTTTTGCCGTTATGCGCGGCGTGGATCATGGAGTTGATAATGCGGGAATCTTTGGCGACACGATAGATGTTGATTTTAATCGCCAGCACGCTGGGGTCGAAGGACGCCTGCCGCAGAATCTCCAGCACGTGCTCGAAGGTATGGTAAGGGTAGTACAGCAGCACATCGCGCTCACGGATAGCGTCAAAGCCGTTGCGGAAGTGATTGAATCCCAGATGACGCAGGCGTGGCAGCGGCTTGTTGACCAGGTTGGCGCGCCCCACGTTTGGAAAGCCGATGAAGTCCTTGAAGTTGTGGTAGCGGCCACCGGGGATGACAGAGTCGTAGGAGGTGATATCCAGTTTCTTGAGCAGGCACTCCACCATCGCATCCGGCATGTCGCGTTGATAGACGAAGCGGACCGGCTTGGCCGTCAGCCGCTGTTTGAGGCTGGACGACATCAGCTCCAGCAGGCTGGACTCCATTTCCGTCACCAGATCGTACTCGGCGTCGCGGGTCATCTTCATGGAGTAGGCGTTAAGCTCGTCGTAATCGAAAAAGCCGCGGAAAATATCATCCAGACAGTAGCGGAGGATATTATCGATGAGGATCATGGTTTTGCGACGATGTGGCGCTTCCGGCGGCAGATCGACGAAGCGAGCGACCTTGTCGGAAGGGATTTCCAACAGCGCGTAGTCCGTCTTCTCACCGCGAATAATTTCGATAGCCAAATAGGTGTAATCGTCTTTCAGAAACTGAATCAGATTGGTTTCAGGCAGCAGTAGAATCGGGGTGATGTGCGGACGCAGGTAGTGCTTGAAGTAGTCGCGCAGCCACGCTTGCTGGTTGGGCGACACCTGCCGCTCGTTGACCAAAAAAATCTGGTTGCGCGCCATCTCCAGCAGCAGCTCATTATACAAATTGTCGAACAACTGATCGGTTTTCAGTACGCGCATCTGAATTTTGCTGAGCAGATGACGCAGTCCGCTGGCGGAACCTTGCTCTTCGTTAATCAGAATACGACGTTTCAGTTCGGCGAATCGGACCTTGTAGAATTCATCCAAATTGCTGGAGTAGATGCCCAGAAAGCGCATACGTTCAATCAGCGGATTATTCTTGTCGGCGGCTTCTTGAAGTACGCGTTCATTGAAAGATAACCAACTCAACTCTTTGTCTATGTAGAGTTTGTCCTGACTCATTCTCACTCCGTTAAATGATTTACTGAAGTGTTTCTACTATCCATTACCATTATGGCGCGTGAATGACGGGCATGGCGAGTATTCAAATGGACTTTTTATTATGCCGTTGAACGGGGGTGGGGATTCACGGTGTGCATTGACGTGTATACAAAACAGCGACGGAGTGCGGCGCATAGCGCCGCACTCCGGGGGTTACTGACACAGGCTGTAGATAATTGCGGTCATCGCAATCAGTCCCGTCAGCGTCACGAAGAGATTGCTGAGCTGGCCGCTATAGCGCCGCATCGCAGGGACGCGATGGATCGCATACATCGGCATTAAAAACAGCAGGCAGGCGATGATCGGGCCGCCCAGCGTTTCAATCATCCCCAAAATGCTGGGATTCCACGTGGCCACTGCCCAAGTGGTCAGCAGCATAAAAACAGTGGTGATGCGGTTCAGCGTACGAGGTGCCAGCGTTTTGCCGCGTCGCCGCAGCGTTTTCACCACCAGTCCGTTGAATCCTTCGCCCGCGCCCAGGTAGTGACCCAGGAACGACTTGGAGATGGCGACGGTCGCGATCAGCGGCGCCGCATAGCCGATAAGCGCGCTGTCAAAGTGGTTCGCCAGATAAGACAAAATCGAAATATTTTGCGTTTTCGCCGCCATCAGCTCTTCCGGCGACAGCGCCAGTACGCAGCTGAACACGAAGAACATGACCGTCAATACCATCATCACATGGCTGTAGGACAGGATACGCGCGCACTTCTTCTCCGCCGCATCGCCGTACTCCTTACGCTTGGCCACGGCGAACGAAGAGATAATCGGCGAGTGGTTGAAGGAGAACACCATCACCGGAATCGCCAGCCACAGCGTCGCGGGTAGGCTGCTGCCGTTCACGGCTCCGGACAGCGACAACGTATGGAATACCGATAGATTCCAGTGCGGCACCAGATAGCAGGCTAGCAGCAACAGCACGGTCAAGAACGGATACACCAGCACGCTCATCGCTTTCACGATGGTGGCTTCCCCGAAGCGCACCACGAACATCAGACACAAAATCAGCGTCAGTGCGAGCAGCGCGCGCGGCGGCGAAGGCAGGTGTAGCTGGTGCGTGATAAAGCTGTCGACGGTATTGGTGATTGCCACGCTGTAGACGAGCAGAATGGGGTAGATTGCGAAAAAGTACAGCAGAGTGATGAGATGACCGGCCCGGGCGCCGAAATGTTCCTCCACCACCTCGGTGATATCTTCCGCGTCCCCTTTGCCTGACAGGACGAAACGGCATAGTGCGCGATGCGAATAGTGGGTCATGGGAAACGCGATAACTGCCATGATGATGAGCGGCAACAAACCGCCTATACCGGCGTTAATGGGCAAAAACAGCACCCCGGCGCCGATGGCCGTGCCATACAGTCCCAACATCCAGACGGTATCGCTTTTACGCCAAGTGGAGGCGGTGTCAAAGACCGCGCTGCTTTCCTGAATTGAGCTCATACAACTCTCTCCTGAGCGAGTCATGCATATAAAACAGACGTCCGGCTCACAACGTGGGGCCGGGCGAAGTGTGCGAGGGTAGTCACATCAGGACCACTATTGTCGAGTGATGCTGACATTCTTCTCGCAGGCGGACGGCGACGCAGCGGAGCAGCGGATAGGACAACACATGACGGCGATAAGCCGGGAAAAACACCGATGAACAGAGGAGAAATCTTCATTGCGGGAAATACATCCTTAAATACCAGTTTCCGTGAGCGCCACGGTGATAACACGCGGTCATCGCATTCAGTCACAATCTGATGGCCTGAATGACGGCGCTATTATCCCGCGAAATAAATCACGGGTGCAAACCCGGTCGCCTGCCACGCCCCCCTGACGAGGCGACGGGCAAGCACGGTGTTAAAACGTGGCGTCGGCGCGCGGATCTCCGGGGACATCCGCGCAGCCCGAGATCAGGCCGATAGCTTTTGTTGCGCCCACGTAAGCCCGGACTGATACTCCGAAGGCAGCATCGGCGTCAGCGCCTGTAGCGTTTCGCGGAGGAGCGCGGAGTCCGGATCGCTGAGATTCAGATGCCCGACCTTTCGGCCCGGACGCACGGCTTTCTCATACCAGTGCAGATGCGTCAGCGGCAGCGTCAGCCAGTCGGCATTCACGTCAGTACCGATAAGATTGACCATCACCGACGGCGTGCTGACGACGGGCGCGGGCATCGGCAAATCGAGGATTGCACGCAAATGCAGTTCGAACTGACTGATAGACGCGCCGTTCTGGGTCCAGTGGCCGCTGTTATGCACGCGCGGCGCGAGCTCGTTGATCAGCAGTTGGTCGCCGACGATAAAGCACTCCATCGCCATCACGCCGACATAGCCCAGATGATGCAAAATGGCGGACAGCATCTTTTCAGCCTGCCGTTGCAAGGCCGGTTCAGGATGGGGCAGCGCGACGCTGGTGCGCAGAATGCCGTCCTGATGCAGATTGTGGGTCAGCGGATAAAACACGCACTCGCCCAGTGCGTTGCGCGCGCCGATCAGCGACACTTCGCCGGAAAAGTTAATTCCCTGCTCGACGATGCACTCGCCGTAGCAGTCCACGGGCAGCGTTGCCTCATCACCGGGGCGCAGACGCCACTGGCCGCGGCCGTCGTAGCCGCCGACGCGGCGTTTGACGATGGCCAGTTCGCCCAACCGACTGAAGATGTCGGGCCAGGCGTCGGCGCTGCTTAGCAACTGCCACGGCGCCGTTGCTAGCTGCAGCTCGTCCAACAGCTGTTTCTGCGTATAACGATCGGCCAGACGCGGGAAAATATCGCGATTGATAAATGTAGGCTGCGTCGCCAGCTGGCGGGTGAGGGCGGTTTCCGGCCAGCGTTCGATTTCTGCGGTGATGACGCTGTGCTGGTAGGGGATAGACTCGGGCTCGGCATCCAGTCCCACCGGATAGACCGCGATGCCCAGCGGTTCGCCAGCCTGACGCAGCATGCGTCCCAGTTGACCGTTACCCAATACACAGACCGGTTTCATGCTTCCTCCCGCGGATCGGCGTGCTGGAGCACATCGTCGGTTTGGCGCTGACGCCAATCCGTCAAACGCGTCGCCAGCTCGCGGTCATGCAACGCCAGAATCTGTGCGGCGAGCAGGGCGGCATTGGCCGCGCCGGCTTTGCCTATCGCCAGCGTCCCCACCGGAATGCCGCGCGGCATCTGCACGATGGAGTACAGGCTGTCCACCCCGCTCAGCGCTGCGCTCTGGACCGGAACGCCCAGCACCGGCACCAGCGTTTTGGCGGCCAGCATACCAGGCAGGTGCGCAGCGCCACCGGCTCCGGCAATGATGACGTCAAAGCCGTTATCCGCCGCCGCTTCGGCAAAACGGAACAGTTTATCCGGCGTGCGGTGCGCGGACACGATTTCAACGTGGAAAGGGAGATTCAGCGTGGTGAGGATTTCTGCTGCGAACTGCATGGTGGCCCAGTCACTCTTTGAACCCATCACGATGGCGATTTTCGCCGGGGCAGCGTTGGATGACATGCCTGTAGTGCTCCTGTGAATGTGCCTGACGCCGGTCAGAGCACAGGGTGATAGACACATCGTCGCCGAGTCGGCGCTCCGGCGACGAGGGCGTAGAGCATACCATGACCCCAGAGGGAGGAAAACGGTTGCGTCGTGATGAACGTCGGGGTTTAGCGCAAAAAACGGGTGGAAAACAGGACTTAAAGCGGGAATGCGTGGAGTGAAATACCGTCGGGCGTGACTTTGATGACCGATCCTTCCTCATGCCAGGCGCCGAGAACGGCCCGCTGGGCGGTCTCTCCGTCGACGGTCAGCGTATGAATCGCTGGTCGATGCGTATGACCGTGGATCATGGTCTTGACCTGGAAGTGACGCAGCCGGTCTATGACCTGCTGAGGATTGACGTCCATGATCTCAAGCGATTTGATCTGGTTGGCCTGCTGGCTGGCGGAGCGCATGCGCGCGGCGATACGTAGCCGGAGTCGCAGGGGCAGCCACAGAAAAAGACGTTGAATCAGCGGGTTGTGAACGCGGCGGCGAAAACGCTGGTAGGCGGCGTCGTCGGTGCACAGCGTGTCGCCGTGCAGCACCAGATACTCGCGACCGTATAGCGCAATTCGGTTTTCCTCCGGCAGCAGCGTCATGCCGCTCTGGCGGGCGAAGCGCTTGCCGATCAGGAAATCCCGGTTGCCGTGGACGAAGTAGCAGGGCACGCCCTGATGATGCAGCGCCAGCAGCGCGGCGGCGACGGTGTGATGCAGCGGCTGCGGATCGTCATCGCCAATCCAGGCGTCGAACAGGTCGCCCAGGATGTACAGCGCGTCGGCCTGAGCCGCTTCTTCGCGTAAAAAACGCAGAAAACCGGCGGTAATAGCCGGTTCCTGTTCGCTCAGATGTAAATCGCCAATAAACAGCGTCGCCATGCAGAGAAAATTACTCGCTGACCGTAACGCTGGTCACAACGACATCTTCCTTCGGCACATCCTGGTGCATGCCGCTACGGCCGGTGGCGACCGCTTTAATTTTGTCGACCACATCCATGCCTTCTACGACTTCGGCGAAGACGCAGTAACCCCAGCCATCAGGGCGCTCAGAGCGGAAGTTCAGGAAGTCGTTGTCCACCAGGTTGATGAAGAACTGAGCGGTGGCGGAGTGCGGATCGTTGGTGCGAGCCATCGCCAGCGTGCCGCGGGTATTTTTCAGGCCGTTGTTGGCTTCGTTTTTGATCGGCGCTTCGGTGATTTTCTGTTCCATACCCGGAGCAAAACCGCCGCCCTGGATCATAAAACCATTGATCACGCGGTGAAAAATGGTGTTGCTGTAGAAACCGCTACGGCAGTATTTCAGAAAGTTTTCAACGGTAGCAGGCGCTTTGTCCGCGAAAGTGTTGATGACGATATCGCCATGGTTGGTATGAAACGTAATCATAATAATGATTCCTACTTAGCCATAGTACATAAAATAAAGGAGAGGTTTACAGAGGCGGTGAACCACCAAGAGCGCTCTTATAACATAAGTGAATGGCTGAGTCAGCAAAGGCCGCCCCGCGCCAACGCCCAGCGTCGAGGGCGAAACGCATTGGCCAGCGGCGAGACGCACCTTATTGCCTCTGCCTTGTGGAACGATTCGGAACCGGATATCGAGGTCATGCAATCGTCGTCGCCACAGGGGGAAGAAACGATTTTTCAAACGTGACGCGGCAATCGGTAAAACGTCCCGGATTACGTGATAATCATTCTCCTTAATCAGGTGACCACAAGGGAGGTGCATGATGCTTAACGGGTTCAATTCGCTCTTTGACAGGCCGGATTTCGGTAAGCTGGTACTGCGCGTTTCATTCGGTGCCATGATGCTGTTCCACGGCGTGCATAAGCTGATCGCCGGTATTGGCGGCATTCAGTCGATGGTGATGGCGCATGGGCTGCCCGGCATCGTCGGTTATGGCGTCTATGTGGGCGAGGTGATCGCCCCGGTGTTGATGATATTGGGTATTCTGACCCGGCCGTCCGCGTTCATTTTCACGCTCACGATGTTGGCCGCTTATCTGCTGACGGATCTGACCGCGGCCCTCACGCTGGACAAGACCGGCGCGTGGGGCATTGAGAACATGGCGGTATACTTTTTCGCCGGCCTGGCCATCCTGCTGCTCGGCGGCGGTCGTTACTCGCTGGCGTCTAACCCCCGCTGGCGGTAGCGCGACATCTTTTCCGACGCCAGGCGCCTTCGGGAACGCCGCGCCTGAAACGATAAAGCCGCGCAGCATACCAAGAGAGCACACGTTAACCCCTTCGTGTGAAGGGGTATTTTCCCACCTTACTCTTGCCCGAACCGCCGGTTGGGCGTTTGTTTTTTCTGTTAAAAATCTTTTTCTCAGGATGAAATAACTTCCACCGCCTGATGGTACTGATCTTGCAATAGGTCAGGGTTCGGGGTTCAATACGCTGCCTGGGCCCGAAACGCTGGCCACTCATACTTTGATACGCGTAACGCAAACAGTGATGCTCATATCCTGCGAACACCATGGAATGTCCCGATGCTAAAGATTTTTAATACCCTGACTCGTCAAAAAGAGGAATTCAAACCCATTCACGCTGACAAAGTCGGTATGTATGTGTGCGGGATAACCGTCTACGACCTGTGTCACATTGGTCACGGGCGGACTTTCGTGGCGTTCGATGTGGTCACGCGTTATCTGCGTTACCTCGGCTACGAAGTGAAGTATGTCCGCAATATTACGGACATTGATGACAAAATCATTCAGCGTGCGGCGAAAAACGGCGAAACCATTGAGCAACTGACTGACCGCATGATTGCCGAGATGCATGACGATTTCAGAGCCTTGAATATTCTGCCGCCGGACGTCGAGCCGCGCGCCACCCGGCATATCGGTGAAATCATTGCGCTGGTGCAGCAGTTGATGGAACGTGACCACGCCTATGTGGCGAAAAACGGCGATGTGATGTTCGCGGTCGACACCGATGCGGATTACGGCATCCTGTCCCGTCAGGATTTGGAGCAACTGCAGGCGGGCGCTCGGGTTGAAATCGCAGACGTTAAACGCAACCCGATGGATTTTGTCTTGTGGAAGATGTCCAAGCCCGGCGAGCCGAGCTGGCCGTCGCCGTGGGGTAACGGTCGTCCCGGCTGGCATATTGAATGCTCCGCCATGAACTGTAAGCAGCTGGGCGAGCACTTCGACATTCACGGCGGCGGTTCGGATCTGATGTTCCCGCACCATGAAAACGAAATTGCGCAGTCCACCTGCGCTCACGGCGGCGAATACGTCAACTTCTGGATGCACTCCGGCATGGTGATGGTCGACCGGGAAAAGATGTCCAAATCCCTGAACAACTTCTTCACCGTCCGCGATGTGTTGGCGCACTACGACGCTGAAACTATTCGCTACTTTTTGATGTCCGGCCACTACCGCAGCCAGTTGAACTACAGCGAGGAGAACCTCAAGCAGGCCCGCGCCTCGCTGGAGCGCTTATACACCGCGTTGCGCGGCATGGACGCATCGGCGGCGGCCAGCGGCGGCGAAACCTTCGAAGCCCGTTTCCGCGAGGCGATGGACGACGACTTCAATACCCCGGAAGCTTACTCCGTGCTGTTTGATATGGCGCGCGAAGTCAACCGGATGAAGGCGGAAGATCCTGCGGCGGCGAACGGTCTGGCCGCCGCGCTGCGACAGCTGGCGAAAGTGCTGGGCCTGCTGGAGCAAGAGCCGGAGCTATTCCTTCAGAGCGGCGCTCAGGCGGATGATGACGAAGTGGCGGAAATCGAAGCGTTGATTAAACAGCGCAACGATGCGCGTCAGAGTAAAGACTGGGGAATGGCGGATGCCGCGCGCGACCGCCTCAACGAAATGGGGATCGTGCTGGAAGACGGTCCACAGGGGACAATTTGGCGTCGTAAGTAAGCCCTCGAGCTTCCCTTCGCGGCGGAGCGCTTCGTTTCGCCGCCTCTCACGCTCATCCACAGGCCGGAAGCTGATTCGCTCCCGGCCTGTTTTCATTGATTCTCCCCGATGTTGACTTTCTTCCTTCCTGAACCCGAATCCTGGATATCTCGCACGCAGGCGAGGATAGGCGCATTGCAATGGCGCGTCATGGCAGAAGGATAATGTGACAGTGAGAGGGGAAGAGGAGAGGAGCCCACATCTCCGCAAGGGGGGATGTGGGGGAAATACGCGATGCCGCGGCGATCTCAGTCGGGCGATTTAGGCCTGAACGGTGACCGCCTGGTCCGCGAAACGCACGACCTGACCGGCGACGATTTTACAACGCTTACGCGTTTCAATGTGGTCGTCGACGCTCACGTCGCCGTTGGCGATGAGCTGTTTGGCGGAGGCGCCGCTGTCGCTCCAGCCGAGGAGTTTCAGCAGATCGCACAGTTCAACGTGCGGATGTTGGTTCAGGTGAAAAATTTCCATAATCTCAGTTTATGCCTTTGCGGGTGTGTCGTGATATTCCTCGCAGGCCTGCAAGGTATTTTGAATTAGGGTGGCGACGGTCATCGGGCCGACGCCGCCGGGGACCGGCGTGATGAAGGATGCGCGCTCGCTCGCGCCGGCAAAATCAATATCGCCCACGACTTTGCCGTCTTCCAGTCGATTGATGCCGACATCGATCACAACCGCGCCGGGTTTGATCCAGTCGCCGGGAATAAAGCCCGGTTTACCGACGGCGACGACCAGCAAATCGGCGTTCTCAACGTGCTGGCGCAAATTCTTCGTGAAGCGGTGCGTCACGGTCGTGGTGCAACCGGCCAGCAGCAGCTCCAGACTCATCGGACGACCGACAATGTTCGATGCGCCGATGACGACGGCGTTCAGACCGAACATGTCGATCTTGTACTGCTCCAGCAGCGTGATGATCCCACGCGGCGTACAGGAGCGCAGCAGCGGCGCGCGCTGGCAGAGGCGGCCGACGTTGTACGGGTGAAAACCGTCCACGTCTTTGTCGGGTGCGATGCGTTCGATGACGCTGGTATTGTCGATGCCCTGCGGCAGCGGCAACTGCACCAAAATACCGTCAATGGTCTCATCGGCATTCAGTCGGTCAATCAGCGCCAGCAGCTCGCTTTCGGCGGTGGTGGAGGGCAGATCGTAGGAGCGGGAAATGAAACCGACTTCCTCACAGACCCGTCGTTTGCTGCCGACATAGATCTGAGAAGCGGGATCGTCCCCTACCAGGATAACCGCCAGACCCGGCGCTCGCTTACCGGCGGCCAGACGCTCTTGGACACGCGCAGCAACTTCGCTCTTAACTTGCTGCGCAATCGTTTTACCATCAATAAGTTTCGCAACCATCTATAGAAAATCCATCATTTCACAAACGGGGGATGGCGCGTATTTTGTCAGAAGCGGCGCGTGCTGTCAGGCGTTGTATCGACATTAATTGCTGACGCTCAATCGTTTCCGTCCGTCATCGCCCTGAGTGGTTCCCTGATATTCGTTGGATAAAGGGGAAGCGCAGATGCGCTGACGCAGCCCGTGAGATGCCGCGCCGTCGTCCCGTGACGGATCCTAACGACTGACGGAGGATACGCGTTCCATCGCCGCACGTGCTAACGTGAAATGAGGCCGTCAAGAAAGCCGCACGGAGGGAGTTCGCTTGGGCGTCTGCCGCTCGGTGTCTAAGTCACTCATTGGTTTTATGCTAAAACAGGCAGGAAAGCACATGACACAACAGGTTATTTTCCCCGCGAAAATCGTACGCGGGGCGGACGCCAGCCGTCAGTTAGGGGACATCTGTGCAGGGTTAGGGACGCGCGTATTGGTTGTCGGCGGTCACCAGGCATTGGCGGCGACGGAAGAGAAAATCCGTACCCAACTGACGCAGGCCGGTCTCACGTTAAGCGCCGTAGAGTGGTTCGGCGGGCATTGCAGCGACAAGCAGGTCGAACGACTGTGCGCCCGCGTGGCGGAAACCGACAGCGACGTTCTGCTGTCCGTGGGCGGCGGGAAGTCGCTGGACACAGGCAAGCGGGTGGCGCATCAGGCGGGGATCCCCGTCGTGACGCTGCCCACCATCGCCGGTACCTGCGCGGCGGTCACTCCGCTTTCTGTTATCTACGAAGAGGACGGGCATTTTGTCGCTGTGTGTCATCTGCCGTCTGCGCCGAATGCGGTCATCATCGACAGCTCGCTGTTAGCCCAAGCGCCGTTGCGTTGGCTCGCCGCGGGGTTGGGGGATACGCTCGCGAAGTGGTATGAGTTCCGGGCGATTGATACCGGGCACAATCACAGCGGTTTGGCCGCTTCCTCTCGCGCCCACAGCGCGATCTGTTTCCAACTGATCGAACGCTATGGCGCCGAGGCCTGTCGCGCGGTGGCGGAAGATCGCGCCAACGAAGCGCTGGATCAGGTGCTGGATGCGATCTTCTTGTTCGCCGGACTGACCTCCATTATGGCCAGCGGCGCGCATGCCGCCGCGGCGCACGCGCTGTTTGAAGGCTTCACCGTCTGCGACAAGACCCGCGACGTTGGCCACGGATTGCTGGTGGGGTTCGGCAATCTGTGCCTGCTGGCGCTGGAAGCACGGAGCGACGAAGAACTGCTGGAGGCGCTATCGCTGGCGCATGCCTGCGCCGTGCCGCTGACGTTGGCGGACATCAGTCCCGATCTGACCGATGCCGAACTGCAAGCCATCTTGCAGGCGGCCGTCAAAACAGCGGATATGGACGCCATGCCGTTTACGGTGACGGAAACAACGTTGCGGGAGGCGATTCGCCGCGTTGAGTCACTCGCGGCCCGCATCGCCCGCTAAGGCGCTCGATGGACGAAGAAGTGGCGGCGGGCATCATGACGCCGCCGGAGACAGGATGAGCCGCAGCAACTGCCAGGCGATAAACAGCATGTATACGCCGATAAAGCTATCCAGCACGCGCCAGGTCAGGTTCTTCTCGAACAAACGCGCGCAGGCGGAAGCGAGGTAGCCGATGGCATAGAACCAGAGGCCGGAGGCCAGCAACGCGCCTGCTAAGTAGAAGACTTTTTGCTCATGACCCAGCCCGGACGATATGCCGCCGATGATAGCGACGGTATCCAGGTAGACGTTGGGATTGAGGAGGCTGACGGCCAGACAGGCGGTGACAGCGGAAAGACGGCTGGCCCGCGCGTTGCCGGTCGCGCCAAGGCGCAGACTTTGGTTGCCTCGCCAGGCGCTGCGAAGCGCACAGAAGCCGTAGTGGATCAAAAATAATACGCCTGCCAGCGTCAGGCAATTCAGCGCCCACGGGTGGGAACTGAGCAGCTCGCTGACGCCAAAGACGCCTGCGCTGATCAATAAAATGTCTAACAGGAAGCAGAGGGTACAGATTAAAAAGACATGTTCCCGACGCACGCCCTGACGCAACACAAATGAATTCTGTGCGCCAATAGAGAGCAGTAATCCGGCGCTGGTCATAAAGCCAGTCATTAATACGGTCGTAGACATACTTTTCTATTCGCTCTGGTTGGTTAGTGAAAAAGAATGAACGCGCGTCTGGGCAACAATTAAAAATTAATCAACGGCCGGTGATGTCAGAATTATTTAATAACGGCGGCGATGGCTTTCGCTCTGGTTAAAATATTCCATGTGTTGCGACGGATAAATAAATTCGCGTCAAATATAACAACGACGTAATGGTCATTGATTCGGTGATGCCTTAATAAGCATCGCCACGCTGGCGACGGACGGGTTTATTTATTCTTTATCCTGTTTTAAGCGGGAGGATTCGATGCCGCTATCATCTCTATCCGCGACTCACGAGGCCAATTAATAATATTGATTGTCGATTAGCAAAAGCGATAAAGGCCGAAAAGCGGGCGCCACATCGTCATTCAGGCACAATGCGAGAGTGTTGCTTAGGGAAGGGGCGCTTAAATTAAATCTTTAAAACAATAAGATAGTAGGGATGTTGTTTTTCCCCCTGTTAGCGACAGGTTTGTACCTTGGGCGTCACTCACAGCACGCGGAGAAATTACTCGCCATAAACTCAGGGATACCCTCCGCCACAGAACGTCTGTGCGTCGAGATATTTGTCGATATTGTCGGGCCTCGCTAAAACTGCCATGACCGCTAACAGGCTAGGGTGTCTGACAAGGTGGGAAAATACATTCTCGCCGAATGCCACTAGAAAGAATATTCCGCCGCCCACGATGAAGTTTATTTTCCCCGGCGAATATGTTTAATCGGCCTGGAACGGCGTTGAATTACATTGTTCAGTGATAAATGAAGTTGTCTCATCGTGATTAGTTTTGGCATTGATTCCCTTTCTCACCGAATGACGAACATCATTCGTCTGCTTCTGGGGTGTCGAGCGGAAATCCCCCCCTGCCACTGTTTTTCGATTTATCGCGGGGCGCACGAACTGGGGCGAAAGGAACGTGGCCACTTCCGGTGTGAGTGACGATGCTGTGCGGGCGGGTAACGCCTGTATTTGGGGGCGCATCGATGACGTCATTCGTGGGGGAGGTCCCGGTGCCTTAAAAGGGTGCGCGTCGATCATGCTGTTGCACCGCCGCTAAACGCCCATTCCCAGAATACCCGTCTATCAATAAAACCTATCACACCTTAATGACCTGTGGTTTGCGCCGAAAGCAGCTCGGGTTAGGCGGTTTCTCATTATTAGAAATCTTGTATCGAAAATCAGTAAGGTTAGGAAGCCGGGGTTGGCTCCACTCTTGCAACTTCCTGTCGGAACGTAGGTGAGATTGTGGCGATTTAATTCTTTCATGAAGTGTATCGAATGGAGAATCCTATGGCTTGTTCACTGACAAGACAGATCAAACGCGGTGTTTTGTCTGTACTCCTCCTCGGCTGCGCATCTTCCAGCTATGCGGGAAAACAGAATGACACGCTGGTTTACGCCTCCGATAACGAGGTGGAAAACGTCAGCCCTTATCATAATAACCTTCGTGAAGGCGTGATCCTCGCCCACCTGGTCTGGGATACCCTGATCTATCGCGATCCCAAAACCGGCGAATATAAACCTGAACTGGCTTCGGACTGGAGTTGGGAATCGCCCACGTCTCTACTCATTCATCTGCGAAAAGGGATCACCTTCCACAACGGCGATCCCTTCACCGCGGAAGATGTGGCCTATACCTTCAACCATATCGCTGGCCCCGGCACGTCATCGGTGATGCCGCAGAGTGTGGACTGGATTGAAACCACCGAAAAGGTGGATGACTACACCGTCCGGCTGAAGCTAAAAAAACCGTTCCCCGCCGCGCTGGAATATCTCTCCGGCCCCACGCCCATTTATCCGTCAGCCTATTACCAGAAGGTGAAGCTGGCCGGATTCAGCCAGGCGCCCATCGGCACCGGCCCTTACAAAATCACCAAAGTCACCCCCGCTCAGGGCGTGAGTATGGAAAAGAACCCCGATTACTTTGCGGACAGCCCGCAGGGACAGCCGAAAATCGGCAAGCTGCAGTTTGTGGTCATCCGCGATCCGGAAACTAGGCTGGCGCAGCTGATGACCGGTCAGGTTGACTGGATCTGGCGGGTGCCCGCCGATCAGATCACCTCGCTGGAGACCATGCCGAACCTCACCGTCAAAAGCGGTGAAACCATGCGCATCGGCTTTATGGCCCTGAACACTCACGCCAAGGGACCGGGCGGCGAGCCGTTCAAGGATCTGCGCGTGCGTCAGGCGGTGAACCACGCCATCAATCGCGAGGCCATTGTTAACAATCTGGTTCGCGGCGGCAGTCAGTCGGTCTATTCCGCCTGCTTCCGCACCCAAACCGCCTGCGACACCAGCAAAGTCATCAAATATGACTACAACCCGGAGAAGGCGAAGCAGCTGCTGGCGGAAGCCGGTTATCCCAACGGCTTTGAAACCGAGATCTGGGCTTATCGCGAGCGCGACTATGCTGAAGCGATCATCGGCGATCTGCGCAAGGTCGGCATTCGCGCCCGTCTTCACTACGTTCAGTACACGGTGCTGGCGGCGGATCTGATCTCCGGTAAAGCGCCCATGGCGATCCGCACCTGGGGATCGTTCTCCATCAACGATGCCGCCGCGTTTACTACGCCCTATTTCGGCGGCCGGGGCGATGATATTTGGAAAGACGCCGAGGTTACCGCCACGTTGGCTAAGGCGGATGAAACGCTCGACCCCAAACAGCGCAGCGCCCTGTATGCCGAGGCGTTGGGGCGGATCTCGTCGCAGGCCTATCTGGCGCCGATGTTCTCCTACTCCACGCATTATGCCTTCACCTCCGATCTGAACTTCGAGGATTGGCCTGACGAGCTGCCGCGCTTCGCGATGGCCAGCTGGAAATAAGACGTGAAATGAGCCGGAAGACGCGCAACGCCTTCCGGCGACGGCCCGCAGGAGGAGTGACTGATGCTTATCTATATTTTGCGACGGCTGCTGGTGGCGCTGGCGGTGCTATTCACGGTGGCCGTGGTCAGTTTTTCGCTACTGCACCTCTCGGGCGATCTGGCGGCCGCGATTGCGGGTCCGGACGCTTCCGCAGAGGTGATCGAGGGAATTCGTCGACAGTATGGGCTGGACCAGCCGTTGATGACGCAGTTCGGCCAGTGGATGTGGGCGGCGCTGCATCTGGATTTCGGCCGCTCGTTCTATTTCGAAAATACGGTGATGGAACTGGTGGGTCAGCGTATGCCGATTACCCTCAAGCTGGGCGGCGTCTCGCTGCTGTTGGCGCTGGTGGTGGCGATCCCGTTAGGCGTACTGGCGGCGGTGTTTCGCGATACCTGGGTTGACCGGGGTTCCATGTGCATCGCCGTCATTGGTCAGGCGATGCCGAACTTCTGGTTTGCGCTGATCCTGATTCTGCTGTTCGCGGTCGGGCTGAAATGGCTGCCGGTGGCGGGAAACAGCAGCTGGCAAAACTTCGTCCTGCCCGCCGTCGCGCTGGGCTATTACGCCATGCCGTCGCTGATGCGCCTGACGCGTTCCGGCATGCTGGACGTGCTGGGCGCGGACTATATTCGTACCGCTCGGGCTAAGGGACTCAGCGCGTTTCGGGTGATCGTCAAGCATGGTCTGCGCAACGCCATCATCCCGGTCGTGGCGTTGGCGACGGTGGAGCTGGGCTTCATGCTGGGCGGCTCCGTGGTGATCGAGTCCGTGTTCGCATTGCAGGGGCTGGGTCAGTTGGCCTGGGATTCGATCTCGCGTAACGACTTTCCGGTAGTGCAGGCCATCGTGCTGATTATTGCCGTGTTTTACATCGTATTGAGCTTTCTGGCGGATGTGCTGAATGCCGCGCTGGATCCCCGACTGCGGACGCAATAAGGAGCTGTCATGAAACCATCCTCACCGCTTTCCTCCGCCGTCATCGCACCGACGCCGCCCGAAACGGCCCTTCCGCCCGAGCCGGGGCCGACCCGGCGCTGGCTGCGGCGGATGATGGGCCATCACAGTATGGCGATAGGCGTGGTCATCCTCGCCGTCATTATCGTGGCCGCGATGCTGGCGCCGCTGATCAGCCCGCATGATCCTTATGCGCAAGACATCAGTCAGCGTCTGATCCCGCCGGTGTGGCATGAAAAGGGCGGCTGGGACCATCTTCTGGGCACCGACAAACTGGGGCGCGATTATCTGAGCCGCCTGCTGTACGGCGCGCAGGTCTCGCTGCTGATCGGACTGGTGTCCGTGCTGGTGGCCGGTTTCATTGGTATCACGCTGGGGGTGACGGCGGGCTATTTCGGCGGCCGCGTCGATGCGGTGGTCAGCTATATCCTGACCGTGCGTCTTTCCATGCCGGTCATTCTGGTGGCGCTGGCGATGGCGTCGATGGTGGGCGGCTCCGTCAACGTCGTGATCATGCTGCTGGGACTGCTGCTGTGGGACCGCTTCCTGATTGTCTCCCGTTCGATGACGCGTCAGCTGCGCGAGGCGGAGTTCGTGGCGGCGGCGAAAACGCTGGGCGCGTCGTCGCTGTTCATCATGCTGCGCGAGATCTTGCCCAACCTGCTGGGGCCGCTGACGGTGGTTGCGACGCTGGAGATCGCCCACGCCATTCTGCTGGAGGCCACACTGTCGTTTCTGGGGCTGGGCGTCCAGCCGCCGATGCCGTCGTGGGGGCTGATGGTCGCCGAAGGCAAGGCGTACATGTTCTTTCAGCCGTGGGTCATTTTGATACCGGGCGTCATGCTGGCGGTACTGGTTCTGGGCATCAACCTGGTCGGGGATGGTCTGCGCGACATCACCGCGCTGGACGGACGGGGTTAAGGAGTCGGCGATGAATGATGACATGTTGCTGGATGTGAAGAACCTGCGCGTTGATTTGCCGACGCCGCGCGGCATGCTGCATGCGGTGCGCGGCATAGATTTCTCCGTGCGCCGGGGCGAGATGCTGTGTCTGGTCGGGGAGTCGGGCTGCGGCAAATCCATGACGTCGCTGGCGCTGATGGATCTGTTGCCGCGCAAAGCCGTTCGCACGGCGGATCATATGCGTTTCAAAGGTCACGATCTGCAAGCGATGACGCCCCGACAGCGGGCGGCGATGCGCGGCGACGAGATGGCGATGATTTTTCAGGAGCCGATGACGTCGCTCAACCCGTCTTTCACGCTGGGCAATCAACTGTGTGAAACGCTGCTGGCGCACCGCAAGGTATCCGTGTCGACGGCACGAGAACGGGCGGTGTGGCTGATGGAGCGCGTGGGTATTCCGATGGCGGCCGATCGGCTGAATCAATATCCTCATCAGCTGTCCGGCGGCCTGCGCCAGCGCATCATGATTGCGATGGCGCTCATGTGCGAGCCGGAACTGATCATTGCGGATGAACCCACGACGGCGCTAGACGTGACCATTCAGGCGCAAATTCTGCGGATGCTTCGCGAGCTGCAACAGGAGTTCGGCACCGCGGTGATCTTCATTACCCACGACCTGGGCGTGGTGGCCCGCATCGCCGACCGCGTGTCGGTGATGTACGCCGGGCAGATCGTCGAAACCGCCCCCGTGATGCCGCTGTTTCATGAGCCGCAGCATCCTTATACGCGCGGGCTGCTCGACTGCATTCCGGTGCAGGGGAAGACGCTGCCGGGGCAGCCGCTTCGCGCCATTCCCGGCGTGGTGCCCAGCCTGGTCGGGCCGCAGCAGGGCTGTGCTTTCTTCAATCGCTGTTCGCGCTGTACCGACGCCTGCCGCCGGGACATCCCGTATGTCGATGTCACCGATGCGCACGCGGTGCGCTGTATTCAGGCCGTAAAAACCGTGGAGGCGCTATGACGATAGACAGCATGGACGGGGGGCGTGCGCCCTCGCTGCCGCCTATTCCCGGCAATGAGGATCTGGCGCTTGAACTGTGCGTGCTCAGCCGGGTCTTTCGCCTGAATCGCGGCATCTTCACCAAATCGGGAGAAATCCGCGCGGTGAACAACGTTTCGCTGCGCATCCGGCGGGGAGAAACGCTCGGGCTGGTGGGCGAGTCGGGCTGCGGCAAAAGCACGTTGGCGAAGATGCTGCTGGGACTGTTGCCGCCGACCTCCGGCAACGTGTTGATCGAGGGGCGAGAGATCGACGCGGCCGACCGTAAAGCGCTGGCGTCGCGTATCCAGCCCATCTTTCAGGATCCGTACTCTTCGCTGAACCCGCGTCGCACCGTGGCGGATATCGTGGAGGTGGCGCTGCGACTGCACAACATTGGGACGCCGGAGGAGCGCAGATCGCGGGTGAAAGAGATGCTGGACGTCGTGGGTATGCCCGCGCGGACGCATCAACAGTATCCCGGTCAGCTGTCCGGCGGTCAGCGTCAGCGGGTGGCGATCGCCCGGGCGCTGATCATGCGACCGGCCATTCTGGTCTGCGACGAACCGACCTCCGCGCTGGATGTCTCGGTGCAGGCGCAGATCCTCAATCTGCTGCTGGCGCTTAAACAGGAGTTCGGACTGACCTACCTGTTTATCAGCCATAACCTGTCCGTCGTGGAGCATCTGGTCGACCATGTCGCCGTGATGCAAAAAGGCACGATCGTGGAGCAGGGGACGCGTGACCAGATCTTCCGTTCGCCGCAGCACCCCTATACCAAAACGCTGCTGGCGTCGGTGCTGACGCCGGAGCCGGGGTTGGGTATTCCCGATATCAGCCAGTTCGGCGAATAAGGACAACGACACGATGCGCGAGCGTGGGGGAGCCAGGCCGAGCTCTTCGGGCCGCTGCGTGCCGAATCACTATCATCGAAAAAGAGGACGGACAGATTATGACGCGTGAAAACACGATCCGAGCAGCGGAAGAGTACTTCGACAGCGGCGCATTTCGCGAGACGCTGGCGCGGCGGGTCGCTTATCGAACGGAGAGTCAGGACGAAGGCGCCGGGGCGGTGTTGATGGCCTATCTGACGGAAGAGATGGTGCCGCGTTTGCAGACCCTCGGCTTTGACTGCCGCGTTGTGGACAACCCCATCGCGGGGAAAAGTCCCTTTCTGTTGGCGCGGCGGATGGAGTCGGACGCGCCCTTGACGGTACTGACCTACGGACACGGCGACGTGGTGCGGGGCTATGACGATCAGTGGCGCAGTGGGCTATCGCCGTGGCGGCTGGCGCAGGACGGCAATCGCTGGTACGGCCGCGGGACGGCGGATAACAAGGGCCAGCACACCATTAATCTGGCGGCGCTTGAGCAGGTGCTGAAGGGACGCGACGACCGGTTGGGATACAACATCAAGCTCATTCTGGAGATGGGAGAAGAAGCCGGATCGCCGGGGTTGAACGACGTCTGCGCGCAATACCGCGACTGGCTGGCGGCCGATTTGTTCATCGCCTCGGATGGCCCGCGCATTTCCGCCGAACGTCCCACGCTGTTTCTGGGATCGCGCGGCGTGTTTAATTTCGAGCTGCGGCTGACGCCGCGCGAGGGCGGTCATCACTCAGGCAACTGGGGCGGACTGCTGAGCAACCCAGGCATCCGACTGGCACACGCCATCGCCTGTCTGGTCGACGCGCGGGGGCGGATTATGGTGCCGGGGCTGCGGCCTCCGGCGGTGTCGCAGAGTTTGCGCCGGATACTGGCGGATATTGAACTGGGCGGTGGGCCGACCGACCCCGAGGTTGACCCGCTGTGGGGCGAGCCGGGGCTGACTTCGGCGGAGAAAGTGTATGGCTGGAATACGCTGGACGTACTAGCGTATGTCACCGGCAATCCCGATAAACCGGCGCACGCCATTCCGCCGTCCGCCTCGGCGCAGTGCCATATGCGTTATGTGGTCGGCAGCGACGTGGCAAACTTTGCGCATCACCTGCGGCAGCATCTGGACGACAAAGGGTTTTCGGACGTGGAGATCGTCAACGCCGTCAGCTGCTATCAGGCCACCCGGCTCGACCCTAACGACCTGTGGGTGGAGTGGGGCGCGGCGTCGATCGCACGGACCTCCGGCAAAGCGCCCGCCGTGTTGCCCAACTTCGGCGGCGGGCTACCGAACGCCTGTTTCTCGGAAACGCTCGGTTTGCCGACGCTGTGGGTGCCGCACTCCTATCCGGCCTGCTCACAGCATGCGCCTAACGAGCACATTCTGGCGGACATGACGCGGGAGGCGCTGCGGATCATGACCGGGCTGTTTTGGGATTTGGCCGAGCAGGGCGCTGCGCAGCTGCGCCGACGCCAGCAGGTTGAGTCCTCGCAGACCACGGCCTGACGCGCAGCGGGATCATTCCCCGTGCGGGTATCGCGCCTGTTCTGGTTGACGCCGGAACAGGCGCGGTTCGTTGAGGGAGAGAAGGGGGATAAACGTTGACAACACCTTCGCGATGAACGGAGCGACCGATGCACAATAACGAAATTCGTTACTTCATGGCCGTGGCGAGCACTGGATCGCTGAGCGCCGCCAGCCAACAGCTATTCGTCGCGGTTTCCGCCATCAGCCGTCAGATCCAACAGTTGGAACATCGGCTCGGGGCGCCGTTGTTCGAACGACATCCACGTGGCATGGTGTTGAACGCGGCGGGCCAGATTTTGGAACATCATGTGCGGCGCAGTATGGCGAATATGGAGCTGGCGGTTGCCGAAATCGAAGGGTTGAAGTCGGTTCGGCAAACCACAATCCGGGTCGTTTGCACTGACGGTATCGCCTTTAATCTGATGCCGACATTGCTGGCGAAATTTCGTCTGACGCACTCATCGGTCAACTTCGTGCTGACGGTCGGTTCCCCGCGGCAGGTGCCAGATCTGGTGCGTAACGGCGAATGCGATGTGGCGCTGAAGTTTAGTCTGTCGCTGGAGCACGGCGTCGATATTGTCGCTTCGTATCCGGCGCCGGTGCTGGTGATTATGCAGGATACGCATCCGCTGGCGCAGGTCGGACTCAAGCTGGCCGATCTTAATGGTTATCCGGTCGCGCTGCCGGATCAGGCCGCCACCATTCGCCAACTGTTCGATCTCTCCTGTCGTATGAACGGCGTCTTCATCGACCCGATACTGACCTGCAATCACTTCTCCACCCTGTATGAATATGTGCTGAACACGCCGGATGCCGTTGCCATCTGCAGCCATTTTTCGGTGCTGTACCGTGTGCGACGCGATGGATTGCAGATGCGCTCGATTGACGGCGAACCCTTCAGTCAGCGGACCATGCAGATTCAAACGGATGCGGCCAAACCTCGAACGGCGGTGCTGAACGCCTTCTGCGATTTTCTGAAACGAGAACTGACCGAGCAAGATCAGCGGATACGTCGGGAGTACGCCATCTCCGCTCGCTGACCCCGGTAAAACGGCCATCCCGCGCGGGGGTATCACCCGGACCAGACTCAGTGGCCGCAGCGGCCCACCGCTGAGCATTATCGGGTTGTTGGGGGGTAATTTAATTTCTTATTGATGGGTAATTAAGGCCTTATTTTTGTATTTTTAGCCTTTTTAAGAAATGAATAGCAATCTATTGACGGTTTTTCGCAATTTTAATCATTCTGTATTCGGGTAATATTTGACCTGTGGGTGAGCCTGTTTTTCGTGGCGTCGTGACCCACTCGTGACCGCTATTTCCCTCTTTATCTGCCGGAGCCTGATGATGAATTTAGAAAAATTCCCACGTTATCCGTTAACTTTCGGACCGTCGCCGATTACGCCGATGAAACGGCTCAGCGAGTATCTGGGCGGCGATGTTGAAATCTATGCCAAGCGTGAAGATTGCAATAGCGGTCTGGCCTTCGGGGGCAATAAAACGCGCAAGCTGGAGTATCTGATCCCCGAGGCGCTGGAGCAGGGCTGCGACACGCTGGTTTCTATCGGCGGTATTCAGTCGAACCAGACGCGGCAGGTGGCGGCGGTCGCCGCGCATCTGGGGATGAAATGCATCCTGGTGCAGGAAAACTGGGTGAATTACGCCGACGCCGTCTATGATCGCGTGGGAAACATCGAGCTGTCTCGGATCATGGGGGCGGATGTGCGTCTTGACGCCGCGGGATTCGATATCGGCATCCGTCAAAGTTGGAAAGATGCAATGGAAGAAGCGGCGAAAAACGGCGGGAAACCGTTCCCCATCCCCGCCGGTTGTTCTGAACACCCGTACGGCGGCCTCGGCTTCGTCGGTTTCGCGGAAGAAGTCCGCGAGCAGGAAAAAACGCTGGGATTCAATTTCGACTACATCGTCGTGTGCTCGGTCACCGGGAGTACGCAGGCGGGGATGGTCGTGGGGTTTGCCGCCGACGGCCGCGCGCGCAACGTTATTGGGATCGACGCCTCGGCCAAGCCGGAGCAGACCAAGGCGCAGATCCTGCGTATCGCCCAGCAGACGGCCGATCTGGTCGAACTGGGTCAGGCGATTACCGAAGATGACGTGGTGCTGGATACCCGTTATGGCGGCCCGGAATACGGTCTGCCCAATGACGGCACGCTGGAAGCGATTCGCCTGTGCGGACGTCTGGAAGGCGTATTGACCGATCCGGTGTACGAAGGTAAATCCATGCAGGGGATGATCGATAAAGTTCGCCGCGGCGAATTCCCGAAAGGCGCCAGAGTGCTATACGCCCATCTGGGCGGCGCGCCGGCGTTGAGCGCCTATAGCTATATCTTCCGCAACGGCTAAGGGCAGAGCGCCCCCCGGTGTCATCATCGAAGCCCGCTTTGGCGGGCTTTGATCGTCAGGCAAGCAGGCGCCTGATAGGTAACGCGTTTTCAGAACGGTAGCTGCGTAGTGGATAACACTTCCCGCAGGCCGATGAACGACCGAATTTGACGGACGCCCGGCAGAAACAGCAGCTGTTCGGCGTGCAGACGGTTAAAGCTTTGATTGTCTTTGGTGCGGATCATCAGCATATAGTCGAACTCGCCGGTGACGACGTGACACTCCATACAGCCGCTGATCTGCTGAACTGACGTCTCGAAATCCTTAAAGGCGTTGGGGGTCGACCTATCCAGCACGACGCCGATGATGACGACCATGCCCGCATTCAACGCCTCGGGGTCAAGCAACGCGACATAGCCTTTAATCAGTCCCAGCTGTTTCAGCCGCTCCACGCGGCGCAGGGTAGCGGGAGGACTGAGGCTCACGTTTTCGGCCAGTGCGACGTTGGAGATGGATGAGTCGGCCTGGAGTCGCCGCAGGATAGTGACATCAAAGCGATCCAGCTCGTAGGTTTTGGTCTTGTTTTCCGCATCGGCGGGCGACGCATCAGATTTGAATTTCATGAGTTCCTCACAAAAACCGTCGAATCGGCGTTGGCGCATGATTGCGTCAGTCACGTTCCTTTCGGTGAATCAGTTCGCCTTACGGCTTCAGGACCTATTTAAAACCAAAAAAAAAGCCGCGGACAAGCAATATCATTAAATCCGATGACGGTGCGGTGAGAAAGTGCGGAGGGAAAAATTCAGGAACGAAAAAGTAAAACGGCTCTCCGGAGAACCGGAGAGCCGTCACAACTTGACAGGGATGGCGTCAGAGCGTGATTAGCATGGGATTAAAACTTTTCCCAGCTACCTTCCGCCGGTGCGCTGGTGCCCAGTTTTCTCGGCGCGATAGCCGGTACAGCCTGCGCCGTTTTGACCGGCGCGGACGCTTTGGTGCGAGATTCGGACTCGGCCAGCTGGAAGATGGAAACCACTTCCGTCAGTCGACGCGCCTGATCTTCCAGTGACGACGATGCGGTCGTTGATTCTTCCACCAACGCGGCGTTCTGCTGCGTAACGCTGTCCATTTCGATGACGGCCTGACCCACCTGGGTTATGCCCTTGCTCTGCTCGTTTGAGGCGGAAGCGATTTCACCCATGATGTCGGTCACGTTGGTGATGGCTTTCACAATGTTGCCCATGGCATCGCCCGCCTGCGTCACCTGGTCGGAACCAATTTTCACGTTGCCGACGGACTCGCCGATCAGCCCTTCGATCTCTTTGGCCGCTTCGGCGCTGCGCTGCGCCAGGCTGCGTACTTCGCTGGCAACGACGGCAAAGCCGCGCCCCTGTTCGCCGGCCCGCGCCGCTTCTACCGCGGCGTTCAGGGCCAGAATGTTGGTCTGGAACGCGATACTGTTGATAACGTTGATGATATCAGCAATTTTCTGCGAGCTGCGGCTGATGCTGTTCATCGTATTGATAACGTTATTAACGACGCTGCCGCCTTCATTTGCCGTTTTGGAGGCATTTTGAGCCAGTAAGCTGGCCTGATTCGCGTTCTCGGCGTTCTGTTTCACCACGGCGCTCAGCTCTTCCATGCTGGCTGCGGTTTGCTCCAGCGCAGAGGCTTGCTCTTCGGTACGTGAGGACAGATCGGTGTTGCCTGCGGCAATTTCACCCGAGCTACGATAGATTTCGTCAGCGCTCAGACGGATGTCAGAAACGGTATTGACCCAGTTGCCCTGCATCTGCTGGACGTACGGGACCAGGCTGCCGACGCAGTTTTTGCCGAAGTCTGCGATTTTAGTGTGCAGTTGGCCGACGGCCAGAACCTGCAAGTGTTGTTTAATCTTATCAAGCGGACGCACCACGAATTTGGCCAGGTAGCGATCGGTCAGCAATACGATGATCAGGCCGGTAGCCAGCGCCGCCATCAGAATGTATTCACACCAATGTACCCAGTTGCTGATGCGGTCCTGAGCCTCGCCTTTCAGCGTGCTGATAACGGTGTTGTATTGCGTAATGCTGTTGGTGAACTGAGTGCGCAGCGGGGTATAAGTTTGTAGCGAAATCTCCTTGTAGGCATCAAGGCGATCGGCTTCCAGTGCGTCGTACATCGGTACGACAGCTTCACTAAATAGGCGGTAGGAGGTGCTATAGATGTCATCGATCGTTGCCGTATTAATGTTGGCGTGATCGGTCACCTTAAATTGCGCCAGACCGGCTTTCAGCCGCCCGATTTCTGCGGCGGCCTGCTGCATCTCTGAATTGAACCCGGCGGGGTTATTATTCTGTTTGTGTGCCACGGCCCGGTTCAGGATGTTCTGAACGCGGTAATACTCTCCGCTGGCGGCATTGATAATATCGCCGTTGTCCTGCTGGACATTGGTCAGTTTTATTTCTGAGGTGAGTTGCCCCAGAGAGTAAAGGGCAAAGGCAGACACGCCTCCCCATAATAAGGAAAACACGATAAGGATAAGAACCATCATGGTTCTGATTTTGATATCACGAATAAAATTCATAGTCGTAGCCCTGGTAATTGGGGGGTTAGTTCTTGAATAATCAGAACTATGTTTTACGCATCCGTTCATTGGGACGCTTGTGGGGAAACACGCGAGCCAGTTTTTAATCCATCAACATTTCATTTCTTCGAAGCTGTTATCGGCAAACAGGTAATCGACTTCATCGCTATTTTTCGAAAAGAAGGTAATTAAATGTCAATGCGTGTTTCAGAAATTAATATATTTCCGGGGTGATGATGATCATGGAAACCATTATTGTCGCTTTAATAGAGTAGAGCTTTTAATCTAATAGGCGAAACCTTAGTAGTGAGTTATTTCATTACTATTCGGTACATTAGATGGCTGAGCTTTATCAAAAGTCAGTAAATAGCCGAAGATAGGGTAAGGAAAGGGTGGGGTTATTGCTATTTTTCTATATCCGTATGATTGTAATGTTTATTTTCCCTTGCGTTTTTGGTGGAGGTTAACGATGAGAGAGCGCTCGGTAATTAATAAATTACGGTAATGTTTAGGACTAAACTAAAATGAAAAAATTCAGACGCAGGCTAATCATCAACTTACCCTGACCTAATGTGTAAATGAACAGGGCGGAGCAGTTATCCCACGAGTGTGAGTTTTCGGAAGGAAACGTTAATTTTCATGACGGCTCTTAGTCAGGTGATATTTGCGTGATAATGCCAAATTTTTTTATGAGAAGTCGGGGGGGGGGGTAAAATAAACCCCACAGCCATTTTATCTAAAGATGGATAATAGAAAATTCAATACATTTAACGAAATTGTTAAACGCATGGAGAAGGCATGTCTAAAAATGAGGATAAACGGTGAAACAGTAAAATGCGTCATGAGCCTTTATTATCTCAGTCACTATTTTTTACAGTGGAAATCCGATTATTATAAATATCTGGGTAAAGAGCTGATATTCATTCCCGTACTATTTTTTATGAGTGTTGTTCTTATTTGATGTGTGAGAAATGATTCGCACATTCCTTACCGAGTAAATTTCGTTACCTTCAATATTTTTTCTGCGGGAAGTTTATTAATAAAGTCGGACTAACGTTTCATTCTTCTGGTCTATATCCAACATCTTAATTTAAGTCTCGCACCGATTTATCAGCCATTAAAACCGTCGAAATAACGAATAAAAGTACTGAGGAAAATACTTACAAAGGCCTGCTTTTTATGTTGCCCTTGCAGGCTGTATTTCGCTGAAAGAATGTACAAAAAGAAACAACCTGGCGTTTATTGAATGCCATCGCCGTGTTATGCGGCGCATAAATATCCGGTTTTTTGGAAGGGCAATAGATTTAATGCAGTTCGGTTTTACTTTTCATTTATGTTTAATTTATTGTTTTTTGGTGGTTTTTTAGTGGTTTTATGCGGCGTAAATCGACGGTTGCCGTTCAGAATAGGTCAGCTCAAAAGGGGAGTGCATAAAAACCAGCAACGCTGGAAATAGCCGTCAATCTTATGGGGTAAGGTTTAATGCTGTGAAATGAGCGAATAAAAAAACGCCAGGACCCGGTTAACGAAAACGTTGAGGAAATAAATGGCGTGTCATTTTTCCGTCGATAAAACCCTACATTTTATAATGTTTTTACATTAAACGTTTTTATTTAAACAGGGTGGTAACATAACTGCAAATACTAAATAATTAAGACATTAAAAAAAAGTATTATGACATTAAAAAAACCACATAATAAAAGAATAATAATCGTAGGCAACTAAAACACGAACAATAAAAAAGCAGCCTGCCATTTCCGAATTTAAGAATTTGCTAAAAATTTGTGAAAATTAGGTGGTATTTTAATGACAAACATCAACGATAGATTATTGCAGCCGTTCACGTTGCCTAATGGCGTCACCCTGGAAAACCGGGTCGTTATGGCGCCAATGACAACCTGCACCGGCTTTTTTGATGGTTCCGTCACCAGGGAACTCATCGAATACTATCAGGTGCGTTCCGGTAAGATCGGCGCGCTGATTGTGGAATGCTGCTTCATCGACGACCGCGGACGGGCTTTCCCTGGCGCGATTGGTATCGATGACGACAACAAGATCGAAGGTTTGTCCAAGGTCGCCAGCGCGGTCAAAGAACAGGGTTCTAAAGCTATCCTGCAGATCTACCATGGCGGACGCATGGTTGACCCGAAACTCATCGGCGGTGAATCGCCGGTAGGACCGAGCGCCGTTGCCGCGCCTCGTCCCGGCGCGCCGACGCCGATTGAGCTGACGGCGGATGAAGTCGAAGAGATGGTCGCCAAATTCGGTCGTGCCATCCACCGCGCCATCCAGGCCGGTTTCGACGGCGTGGAAATCCACGGCGCCAACACCTATCTGATTCAGCAGTTCTATTCTCCACACTCCAACCGCCGTGAAGACAAATGGGGCGGCAGCCGCGACAACCGGACTCGCTTCCCGATGGCCGTGCTGGATATCGCACACCAGATGAAAGACAAATATGCCGATCCGTCCTTCATCATCGGCTACCGTTTCTCGCCGGAAGAGCTGGAAGAGCCGGGTATCCGTTTTGACGACACGCTGTACCTGCTGGAAAAACTGGCCGAGCGCGGTTTGGACTACGTGCACTTCTCCATGGGTCACACGCTGCGCCCTTCAATCGTCGACACGGAATCAGCGACTCCGCTAATCGAAAAATATGTCGCTATGCGTTCCGATACGCTGGCGCAGGTTCCGGTTGTGGGCGTGGGCGGCATCGTTAACAAAGCGGATGCCGATGTCGCGCTGGAGCACGGTTACGATCTGGTGGCGGTGGGTAAAGGCTGCATCGCCTACCCGGACTGGATGGATCGCATCACCGCGCAGGAACATATCGACCTCTACATCGACAGCACCAAGCGTGAAGAGCTGACCATTCCGGAGCCATTGTGGCGCTTCTCGCTGGTGGAAAGCATGATCCGCGATATGAGCCTGAACGCTAAAAAGTTCAAGGTGGGTGTCTACCAGGAGAAAGTTCAGGACAACGATAAAGAACTCATCGTTAACGTCAGCCTGGAAAAAGACTACATCAAAGATATCGCGCTGGCCGATACCGCCGGGTGGGATGACGAACTGATCGGCAGCTTCGAAATCATCAGAACCCGTATTCTTGATGCCAATAGTTCGCACGTCGACGCCGTGACCGGCGCCACTGAGCAGAGCGAAGCCATCAAAAAAGCGGTGACGAAGGCGATGACTAAGTCGTTCAAAGAAGCGATTATTGAAGAGGGCGGCAACCCGGACGAAGTCCAGCAATATGATGTGGTTGTCGTCGGCAGCGGCGGCGCGGGTTTGGCAACAGCCATTCAGGCCGCTGATGATGGCGCTAAAGTGCTGATCGTCGAAAAAATGCCGGTGATTGGCGGGAACACGATTAAAGCCTCTGCGGGGATGAACGCTGCGGAAACGCGTTTCCAGAAAATTAAAGGGATCGTCGACGATAAAGAACTGTTCTACAACGAAACGCTGAAAAGCGGCCAGAACAAGAACAACCCTGAACTGGTAAAATACTTTGTCGAACACGCTCATGAAGCCATCGACTGGCTGGCCGATCGCAACATCGAGTTGAGCGATCTGACGACCACAGGCGGCATGAGCGTCGACCGAACTCACCGTCCGGCCAGCGGCGCGGCGGTAGGCGGCTACCTGATCAGCGGACTGGTGAAAAACCTCAACCAGCGCAACATCGACGTCATGTTGGAAACGTCCGTTACCGAGATTGTGCAGGAAGACGGTAAGGTTTCCGGCGTTCGCACCATCAACGACGAAAACGAAGAGCGTGTCATTCCGACGAAAACCGTCATCATGGCGACCGGCGGATTCAGCGCCAATCAGGACCTGGTGGTGAAATACCGTCCGGACCTGAAAGGCTTTGTAACGACGAACCACAAAGGCGCCACCGGTAGCGGGATTACCTTGCTGGAAGCGCTGGGCGCGGATACTGTCGACATGGGTGAAATTCAGATCCACCCGACGGTGGAGCAGAATACGTCTTATCTGATCTCTGAATCTATTCGCGGCGGCGGTGCGATTCTGGTTTCCCAAAGCGGTCAGCGTTTCTTTAATGAATTGGAAACGCGTGACAAGGTGTCCGCGAGCATTATCAATCTGCCGGAAAAATACGCCTATATCGTCTTTGACGACCACGTCAAAGAGAAAAACATGGCGGTCGGCGAATATGTGGCTCAGGGCTTCGTCGAAGTCGAAGACTCTATCGTGGCGCTGGCAGACCGATTGCAAATTGAACCCGCCGAGCTGACGAAGACCATCGAACGCTACAATACGTTTGTTGAAAAGCAGCACGATGACGATTTCGGCAGAACGACCGCGTTGCGTAACCCGATCAATAAGGGACCGTTCTACGCCATTAAGATCGCCCCGGGCGTTCACCATACAATGGGTGGCGTGGTTGTTAACACGGCGACCGAAGTGCTGGATAACAATAAAGCCGTTATTCAGGGCGCTTACGCTGCGGGTGAAGTGGTCGGCGGCATTCACGGCGCCAACCGCATCGGCGGAAATGCCGTGGCCGATATCATCATCTTCGGTATCCAGGCCGGTAAACAAGCTGCGGCCTATGCTAAACGGTAACGTCTGGTTATAGCGTTCGTAGTCCACAGGCGGGGCAAAGTTGTCAACTTTGCCCCGCCTGCGTTTTAATGGCATCCATCATGAGCGATGTTTTTCCCCTCTAACTGCGACGGTGCTGTTATGACGATGTCTGAAGACAACTCCTTTTCCTATGCCGCGACATTGATGGGCACGCGGATTTCCTTAACGCTCTTTTCTCTCAATGAGGAACTGGTTGTTCAGGCTTTCAAACGCATCAAACGCCTTGAAGATTTGCTCACGGTGAATCGCTCCCCATCGGAAGTGATGAATATCAATCATGCGGCGGGCCAGCATCCGGTAGCGGTGAGCCCCATCGTTTATCAGCTGATTAAGCGCGCCCGGCAGGTGAGCTTGCTGGATAACAGCCATTTCAATTTCACCATCGGCCCCGTCGTCAAGCTATGGAAAATCGGTTTTAGCGGTAATACGGTGCCTGACGCGGCAGAGATTCAACAGCGGCTTGCGCTAACGGAGCCTCGTCACGTCATCCTGAATGACGACGCGTGCTCCGTCTTTCTCAAGCAGGGGGGCATGGAGATCGATCTGGGCGCTATCGCCAAAGGGTATATCGCCGACGTGATTAAAGGCTTCCTACGGCAAAACGGTGTTGAAGACGCGTTATTGAATCTGGGCGGCAACGTGCAGGCGATGGGGCGATCGTTAAACGACCCTCAAGGGCGATGGAGCATTGGCCTTAAAAAGCCGTTCGCCGAACAGGGCGAGTTGATTGGGGTGATTAAAGTGATCGATAAATCTGTCGTAACTTCCGGTACTTACGAGCGTTACTTCACCCTCGATGGCGAACGGTATCATCACATTCTAGACCCGAAATCAGGCTATCCGCTGAATAACGAATTGGACAGTGTCACCATCGTGTCGGACGAGTCCATTGACGGCGATATTTACACCACACTGATGTACGGCATGGGGGTGGAAGCCGGGATCGCCCATCTGCAAGACTCCCCAGGTATTACCGCCATCTTCGTGACGAAAGAGAAACAGATCATTCTGTCGCCAAACCCCAATTACGAGTTCGAGCTACTCGATACGCGTTATTCGGTCGTTGCGCGATGAAGCAGATTTTGTCGTGGTGGTCGCTCAGGCGGATATTCGAGCTGGCCTGAAAGCATCTACGTGATTCGCCTGCGTATCTAGAGGCTGGAACGTTTCAAGTGTGGTCAGTGCTTGCGGTGGGTGTGGGGCTGGCGCGAGTTGCTCTATTGACGCGTATCCCCGTTTGGCTGAAATACCCCCTGAGACGGAGAAACAAAAATCCCGACGTCCATGACCGGATATCGGGATCTTAGCGCAGGGAAGGGCGTTAGAAGTCGTAGCTCATCGACACCTTGAGCGTGCGGGGTTCCCCCTCGAAGACATACACGCCGTAGTCCTCCACGCCAGACCAATATTTCTCATTGGTCACATTGTTTAACGCCACGCGCCAGACCATCTCGTTCTGATCATTATTCACGCGAGTACGGTAGCGCAGACCCAGATCCAACGTGGTGTAGCTGTCGAGCTTTTTGGTGTTCTCCGCGTTGGCGTACTGTGAACCGGAGTGGTTCAGCTGCGCCGTCGCGGTCAAACCATCCACCGGCTTGATGTCGTATTCAGCGCCCAGCACGCCGAAGAAACGCGGGACGCCGATGGCATCATGACCATCATTGGCGCCGTCGGCGGTTTTGGTCAGCGTCGGATCCAACCAAACCGTGCTGGCGTTCAGACGCACGCCCAATACGGGTTCGCCAAAGACGCTCAACTCCAGACCGCGGTTACGCTGCTCGCCGTCGACGCTGTAGCGATTGCTGACGCTATCAAGAATGGCCGACGGTTTCTTGATTTCAAACAGCGACATCGAGCCGCCTACGCGTCCCATATCAACCTTGACGCCCACTTCGTTTTGCTTCGAATGGATAATGCCGGTGCTTTGACCTGCGTTAGCCGCCGTACTCGGCGCGATGCTGCCCGGCTGCAGGCCTTCCGTATGGTTAGCGTACAGCGACAGCGATTGCCACGGCTTGTAAACCACGCCATAGGTCGGCATCCAGCGGCTTTCGGTAAAGCGAGAGTCAGCCTCTTCCTCGCCGGTCGCATTACTGTAGTTACGCACCACCACTTTCTGATGACGCCCGGCCACGGTGAACAGTAGTTGGTCGTTTAACACGCCGAGCGTGTCGCTCAGCAGTACGCCCTGCATGCGTGATCGGCTAGTGGTCAGTGGGTCGGCGTAATGGCCGCCCCACAGAGCGTTGTCGGGCATGGCGACGTCGCTATTGTGATAAATGTTAGTGGTCGGGTTATTGAACGACATGCCCCAGGCCGTGCGTGTGCGCTGAGTTTGCGCGGAATAGCCCACATTGACGCGATGAGACACGAAACCGGTATCAAACTTGCCACGCAAGCCGGCCATGCCGCTGAAATTATCGACGATGTTATTGGTGTCGAGGCGGGAGGCGGTCGCATCGCCGTTGCTACTGGTCAATGCAGGGGAGGAGTAGGTGCCCATCTCATTGGCATGCTGCCCGCCGAGCGCGGCATAAGTCGTCCAGCTGTCGGTCAGATCGTATTCGGCGCGGATCATGCCGAACTTGTTGGACACATCGCTGTAGGCCCATTTCTGGGAATAGTTGCGGGTATTGCTGGGTACGGCGGGAACGTCGTCCAGTCCACTGATATTGACGCCCATTTCACTGCCGTGGAACGTTTTTTTCTGGTAGCCCAGATCCAACGACGTTCGGAAGCGGTCGCCGCGATAATCCAGCCCGAGAGAGGCCATGGTAGTACGACGTTTATCGTCATCCACGGCCGTTTCACCTTCCCGGTGTACCACATTCATGCGTACGCCGAACTGATTGTCATCGCCGAAACGACGGCCCAGATCCAGACTGCCGCCTACCTGCGACGACGACGTGTAATCGACGCCCACGCGAGTGGTCGGCGTATCTTCCGCGCGTTTAGGCTCAAGGTTGATCATGCCGCCGACGGCGCTGGTGGCCGCACCGTTGACCAGAGAATTTGCGCCTTTGAAGACTTCCACGCGGTCGAGCATCTGGGTATCCACGACTTGACGCGGCACCACGCCCGCCAGACCGCCCATAGTCATGTCATCGCCGTCCAGCTTAAAACCGCGAATCCGGTAGGTTTCCGCGGCGTTGCCGTAACCCTGAAGCGTCTGCACGCCTGCATCGCTGTGTAACAGCTCGGCAATGGTTTTTGCCTGTTTGTCTTGCACCATTTTGGCGGTGTAGCCCACCACGTTAAACGGCACATCCATGGCCTTCTGTTCGCCGAGCATCCCTAGACGCCCGCCGTTCGCGACCTGACCCTCCAGATAGGCAGGAACCAGCGTATCGCCGCCGGGCCGGAAGTTCTCCGCCTCGCTCGCCTGCACCACGATCGTATCTTTTGAATCGGTATTGGCATCGGCGTCAGCTTGGGTTGTAGTCGTTGCGGCGGCAGCCGTCTGAGCAAGAGAGCCTACCGCCAGAGCCAGCAGCGTTTTACTTAAAGGCGTGGATGTGTGTTTGACGTTATACATAGTTCGCTTAACTATAGAGAAAGGTGGAAATGGCAAATCCCGTTTCCGGGGCGATTTTTATTGATTCCATGTCACAGACCGGGTTGCGCGAGGCCTGAGGATTGAGACGCTTCAGTGATGTGATGCCCGGTAATATCCTGTCTGCATTCGAGAACATTGATCTGACAATTTTCATGTGCGACGTGGGCATCAGTCTCTCCGGGGGCTTGAGTCCGTCTGCATGGAGCTCGGGCCTATCCCATCGCTGCCCGGACGCGCTTGTTTACGCAGCCGTGACGGTTAACCCTTCTCGAATCCCTGATGCCCATCACTGCGAAAATCTTGGCTTGCACTTCCATTTACCCGGGGCGGCCAACACCAGCTCGACCCGATCCCACGCTGAACAAAGCAGGCGTTGCTGGGCGAGCGTTGTTCTGCTTGCCGGGCGGTTGAAGAAAAACAGAAGGCAAATAACTGTAATTAGAAATAAGAACTATACGCATCCGCGTTACGCAATCAAGGGGTTTGTGGAAACTGGGGGGAGGCGGTGGTTTTGATGGTGTAAGGAAGGGGTTATGTGGGTAAAGGGGGCTCGATAGAAGAGACCTCCCACTGCTTTCCCGATGTCATTTATCTTATTCACAGGCCTCAAGAATAAATTGTTTTAATGCTGATCTACAAAAAGGAAATTGTTAGAATCGTAACAACACTAAGACCCTTAAGTTTCCTCAGTTTTGATATTTTATTTGACACTTGCTTTAATGATAATTGTAGTTGGATGAGGCGATAGGTAAAAAAACTTCATTTTTTACTGCCAAGCGGTTTCCAACCGCTTGGGATGCTGAGATGTTTGACGTAAAGATTAGCAAAACGTCGGCGACAGGCGTTCCAAAAACTACGCCAAACCTGCTGTGAAAGAAAGGGTTACACTGAATGAGCAAATATTCGCTGGTTAAGATAGGAGAATACGAAAGGAATGGATGAAAAAAGAGCGATATTGAGGTCGGGTCTCAGTATAAAAGATCTTTGGGGTCTGAAAAATAGTTATATCAGTGCCAGAAAAAAACCTATGTATTTAGATACCACTGAAAAGGATATTGCAGCTTTTGCTGATTATATTTTATTTATGTCATACACATCTTGGAAGGGGCTATTTATTCCTTCTTTGATTCCTTTGTGTTTTTCTGTTGATCACTTTTATAAATATAAGGATTTTCTTTCTACCACATTAGTTTTCTTTTTATTATATTTTATCATTTTATTTTCTACTTTAAAAGTTAAGAGCGAAATCTATAAAATAAAAACGATAACTGTTTTTAAATTAATGCTAATTAGGTTAAGATTGCTTGCTATTAAATAATATCGGAAGTGAGTTAAATATGCTAATGAAATAAATAATATGGGGGCATGGAATATAGGAGGTAACTTGTAAAAAAGAAACAATTTTTCATTGCAAGGCTGAACTTTAGGGGGGTATTAATCCTTAAAAATAATTATTTAAATGATAAGAAGAATTATCGCGAAGAAACAAAAACTAAAGATGTCAAATCTTTTGTCGCATACATATATTTTATTGCGTATGTTTCCTGGGGTGATTTGTTTATCATATTTTTCACCTCCGTTGTTTTTTCTATTTTTAATCATTATTCGTATCAAGTTGTTATGAATAGCGTTAGGGTTATTATTCTTTTTTATGGAATGATGTTTCCAATTTTCCCAAAAGCTAAAAGTGATAGATTAAATATAAGTATGTTGGTGATGTTAAAGCTTATCCCTATTCGTTTATACAACTCACTATGCTCTATCGTTTTGTTCAAATAAAGAGAATGACATATGAAAGTAAGTGACTTAAAGCAAAAAATATAAAATCTTAAGAAAAATCATTTTTCACCTAGAAGGTAATTTTGATCTTTAAATTCAGTATAGACTTTTTTAGCAGAGCTTCCAATCATGTATACTTTCATAAGCTTATTTGCAGTGTTGTATTTTGGGCTGAAATCCTTATGGATATATCGAAACAATTTTGTTGTTCCAGGCTGCTCCATAAACCCACGAGATATTAATCTAGACGAATTCTCTACAAGAGTAGGGGTACGGAATGAAGCGTAAATTGAGAGAGTTAAATCACTTGCGCTATATAACAAGTCCCCAGTATCGTCTTCATATCCGGCTAGAGATGCTAGGCTTATATATACGTCTCTGACTAATCCAGGTTTGTATTTTCCATCGAATATGAGGGGAGTTACAGACTCGTAGACATTGTTGGCTCCATGAGCAGCTAACAAACGACTACTGATTTAAGATGTTTTATGTGGAGGGCATTTCCTAATTGATATAACCGAATGCCAGCAACTGATTGAATACCTCTGAAAATACACCAGCAGCAATTTTTGTGTACTTTAAAATACCCTCATCTTCAAATATATCTGTGACTAGATATTTGACATAGTCACCAGTTTTAAGTTTTTGGTAGTCTTTTTCGGTTTGCTCACGTTCTGTTTTTAATTCTTGTAGTATGTGACTTTTATCAAAAAAGCTAATCGTCGCTGATTTCAGCTTCGAATCTATTTCATTGATGAAACTTTCTATTTCACGGAGGTAATTCATTCTCAATGTTTTGTCTTCAATGAAAAAAGATGATGCTAAAAGAGCTACTCTTCTTAGGCGATCGCTTTCGTCAAGGAAACCGACATAGTTAACGGAATCTATGCTCATGTTTTAATACTCCACATCTTTCCACATAAGATAAGAGCTTGTTCGAGCAATTATGTGATCCCATTCAATTGAAGCGAATTTGAAAGAAATATTTTCTTGAGGCTGTAATTCATTATGCGTCAACGAATTAGGAGCTAATATGCGAATATCATTTACTATCGCTTCGTTTAGCACTATTTTGAAATAGAGTTCATTGCCCCTAGATTGAGCTGTCCTGTAAAAGAGGAACTCACAAGTTAGTTTTTCATTATCGCTTAATGCTTGTGACAAAAGAGGGGTGGATTTATCTATCGGTTTTCTCATCTCAACAGGATATAGAGCAACATTCTCTTGCCTCGTTATTTGGCTCATTAGCTCATAGACGAAAATTTCATCTTCATGTAGAGCTTGATATTTGTTTCCAATTGAGTCCGCGCTCGAGCAACCCGCAGAAATAAGTCTTCACTTCACTCCAGTGAGTTTGAGATAAATTAAGTTTGCCATAAATATCCTTGTATACGATATATAATTCCATTTTCATAAACGATGACTTTACTTATGAATGCCGCTCATTTCCGCATTTTTTGATATAATATCCGATGGTTATTGTTGTGATGTGATTTTAATGTCAAATAATAACCATGAGTCAAGGTAACCAATGAAATCATTTTCTATGGCTGAATTTGGTTTGATAAAAATGTAATGCCAATACTGTAGACGCTTCTAATGACAATTATGGGTAGGTAATTGATCTGCTCAATTGGCCGTGGATATAGAAAAATACTCAAGTCTGTTGAAAATAGGATTTTTACTTACAGGATAACTATGTATGAATGGTACGCCCTACAGGATTCGAACCTGTGACCTACGGCTTAGAAGGCCGTTGCTCTATCCAACTGAGCTAAGGGCGCCTTGGGAAGAGAGATTGCAATGCACCGCAACCAATAACAAGTGGGCTGGATTATACCCACCCCCCTCGGTGAGTCAACGACTTGGCGGCCGATTTTGGCCAGACGGCGATTCCCTGTACAGCAAGGCGCCGTTCGCGCTTTTTACTAATCGAGAGCGTCGATTGTTCGATCCTCATCGAGAAAAGCCTTTTTTAGTTTCATCGTTGGCCATTGCCACTGCGAGACGATGCGCAATTACAGTCTCCTCTGATTGGAACTTTGCCCTACATTTGTACTAATGGATTACACTTTAGCCTGTCTGGTGTGGGTGTATGGATATCCGCCGTCTCTGATGAACCTGGGAACCTTTCGCTATATGCCAACTTTATTTTCCGTAATGATGCGTGTTTTTTTGTGGGCGATTTTGGTCTTGCCGGTGGGATATGGCGTGGCGGCGGAGACGGCATCCCAATCTGCACAAGCGAGCGGGGAGTCTAACGTCAATGTCGATGCTGAATTGGTACAGCTCCAGAAACAGTTGGATGGTATCAAGCAGCAGGTGTCGGCAGTTAACAACGACAGCAAATTCGGCGACCTGAACGATCAAACCCAGCAGCTCATTAGCAAGGCGGACGAACTCTCGGCGATCGTGACGCCGCTTCGTTCACAAATGCAGTCGCAGCTTAATGTGCTGGGACCGGAGCCCGAGTCGAGTTCCGCGCTCAATGAAACCAATGAGGTGACGCGTAAACGCAACAGCCTCAACCAGAAAAAAGCCAATCTGGATTCACAGTTAGAGCAGATTCAGGCGCTGCATGCCAGCGCGGCCAATCTTTCAATACAGATCGTCAACTTGAGGCGAAATGCACTGAAGACACAGCTGGCGCTCGACTCGGGCAGTCTTTTTGGTGCGCGCTTCTGGTCGCCGATTGTTAATCCACAGCCGGAGGACGTGAGCCGGTTATCCTCGTTTTCTGAACAGGTATCGAGTGCATTTACCGGCGCATGGAGTGCGGACTGGCGCTGGGGGTCGGCGATACTGCTGCTGGTTGCGCTTGCTCTGGTGACGCTTGGGGGCAAATACCTCGAGAAATATCTGGCTTGGCTGGGGATGAATAAGCTGCCGGAAGGACGGCTGCGGCGCAGCTTCCTCGCAACCGCGACCGTCATGTCTACCGTACTGACGGTAGGGGTTGCCGCCAATCTTATCGACATCACATTTACTCGTCATGATATCGCCTCTGAACGCGTCGCCTCGTTCATGGATACGTTGGTACGCCTTACCGTGTTTTGCTCCATGCTTGCCGGATTGGGGAGAGCCTTTCTGTCTAATCAACGGCCTTCATGGCGCCTTCCCGCCATTTCCAATCCGGTGGCTAAGGCCATGACCCCGTTTCCGGTGATTGCCGCATTAATTATTTTGATATTCGGGATCATTGAGCAGGTGACCATCACGATGGGCACTACGGTTGCCGTCACCATTGTTGTTAATGGGCTGGCGACGCTATTCCTGGCATTGACGACGGGCATGGTCGCCTTGAGAAGTAATCAGATACGTCGTCAGATGGTGGCAACCGGCGAGCAACCGGAAGCGCGTTCCACGCTTTCCGGGATCATTCATTTGGCGGTTTTGCTGACGACCTTTGCCGTACTGGTTTCTCTGGTCATCGGCTATATCTCCCTGGCGCGTTTTCTGATCTACGAGCTGGTATGGATAGCCATCGTGTTTTCCTGCCTCTATCTCTTCTCCACGCTGGTATCTGATACATGTGAAAGTTTGTTTTCACCGAACAATCCAAGTGGGCAGCGTATCAAGAGTTCGTTGAATCTCGATGACCGTCACTTAGCTCAGGCCACGGCGTTGCTCTCCGCAGCTGGCAAGGTTTTTCTAATCTTAATGGCCGCCGTCGCGCTTTTGAATGGGACGTTTGGCACCACTACGCCACTGGAGCTGATGAGAAAAGCGCTGGATATCTGGGGTGGGAAAGGGCTGGAAAACTTACGTATTGTTCCGGCCCGGTTGGTAGATGCGCTGATTTTTCTGGCGATCGCCCTGTACGCCATGCGTTCTTCCCGGCGCTGGCTGGAAAACGATTTTCTCCCTAAAACCACGCTGGACCGTGGGATTCGCGCGTCGATGGTGACGATGTTCAGCAACGTCGGCTATATCATCATCATTTTGCTGACGCTGGCCACACTTGGTATTCAGTGGAACAAGCTTGCGTGGATTGTCAGCGCACTGTCGGTGGGTATTGGCTTCGGGCTTCAGGAGATAGTGAAAAACTTTATCTCGGGGGTCATCTTGCTGACGGAGCGTCCGGTGAAAGTGGGCGATCTGATTAACATCAGCGGCGTTGAGGGGGATATTCGGCGCATTAACGTACGAGCGACGGAAATCCAGCTAGCCGACCTCTCGACGGTCATTGTCCCTAACTCGCAGTTTATCTCGCAGAACGTACGCAATATTACGATGGGCAATGCCCTCGGGGTAGCGACGCTCGCGCTGTCTTTCCCATTGGATACCGATCCCCAAGAGGCCAGGACCATTCTGCTGGACTCCTATACAGAGCATGAAGGCATTTTAACGAGTCCCGCGCCTTCGGTGACGTTTAGTCAATTAAGCGCAAACGGTATGGTGCTCAGTGTGACTGGGTATGTCAGTAGTCCTCGCCAAGTGGCGAGTGTTAAAAGCGACCTGTTGTTCGAGATAATCAAACGTCTGCGCGCAGCGGGTATTCCGTTAGCGGTGCCTCAGCGTATGGTGCTGGAAAATGCGCAAAACACGACCACCGTGCCCCCTTCGCTATTAGGCGACGACGCGCCGCGCAATTAAATGGGTTGAAGGCTAAATCCGGTGTGGGGAAACGGTTATATTTTGGCATAACAGCCACCGTTCGTTGGGCGATAATTGAAGCAAAAAATACTTGTCGGCTTCACTCAAGAAGATGCCATGGACTGATGGACTGATGGACTGATGGACTGATGGACTGATGGACTGATGGACTGATGTCTGGAAAGAGTAAGCCGACAGATGAGACGCAACAGGATCATCTGTCGGCTACAAAGACTATCTGGTACACGCGGCATTTATTGCGTCTGCTGTTTGACCATCTCGATGTAGATTTCGCGCAGGCGACGCGTAATTGGGCCGGGCTTGCCGTCGCCGATGGTTCGGTCATCAAGCGTCACTACCGGGAGAACGAACGTGGTGGCTGAACTGATGAAGACTTCTTTGGCATGATAGGCTTCTTCCGGCGTGAACAGCCGCTCTTCCAGTCGGATGCCATCCTGTTCGGCCAACTGCAAAATAGCCTTGCGGGTGATGCCGTGAAGAATGTCGTTACTGAGGGGGCGGGTCACCACCGTATTATCGTGCAGCACGATGTAGCAATTGCATGAACTTCCTTCCGTCACAAAACCATTCTCCACCATAAAGGCGTCTTCCGCGTTGTGCGCGTGGGCGAACTCTTTTGCAAGACAGGCCGCCAGCAGGCTGACGGTTTTAATGTCGCGTCGATGCCAACGAATGTCCGGACAGGTCACCACTCTCAGCCCGCGCTGCGCCACCGGATTTTCGAGGACCGGCCGAGCCTGGGTAAACAGGACCAGCGTCGATTTCACGTCGGCGCCGGGAAAGTGAAAATCACGATCGCCCGCATTGCCGCGCGTCAGCTGAAGGTAGATAGCGCCTTCCTGCATCTGGTTTTTTTCGATTAACGCCTGATGAATATTTTTGAGCTCTTCCACGCTGACCGGTAGCGCCAGCGATAGCTCTCGACAAGAGCGCTGCAGTCGGGTCATATGACCCTCGAATTCGGCCAATTTGCCATTGACCACGGCGGTGACTTCATAGACGGCATCCGCGAACAGAAAGCCGCGGTCGAACACGGAAACAGACGCTTCCTGTTCCTGTACATAGCGGCCGTCAACATAAACAAGACGTTGCATTACAACACTCCTCTAACTCGTCATTTGGCGCAGCGTATGCGTTAGCCCCATAGTGCCGCCGTATGTGGTGCGATGATACTGCCATCATAGTGCAGGCCATTTTCACGATCGCGTTGCAACAGCAATGGGCCGTCCAGATCGACCACCTCAGCGCCTTGCGCTACAAAGGTGGCTGGCGCCATCGACAGCGACGTGCCGACCATGCAGCCGACCATAATCTGCAGGCCCGCTTTCTGGGCTTCGGCGCGCAGGCGCATGGCCTCGGTCAACCCGCCGGTTTTATCTAGCTTGATATTAATCATCTCGTAGTAACCCGCGATGCCGCTGAGTGAATCGCAGTCATGGCAGGATTCGTCAGCGCAGATAGGAATAGGGTGCGGCAACACCTCCAGCTCGCTGTCTTGTCCGGCGGGCAGCGGCTGCTCTATCATCGTCACGCCCAGCGCCGCCAGCTCGGGCACTAGTTTTAGATAAAGCGCGGCGTTCCAGCCCTCGTTGGCGTCGACGATCAGTCGCACGGCAGGGGCGCCCTCACGTACGGCGGCCACTCTTTCTAAATCGTCTTTGTCCGCCAGCTTAAGCTTCAGCAAAGGTCTGGCGGATTGTTTTTGGGCCGCTATACGCATGTTGTCCGGCGTATCTAACGACAAGGTATAGGCCGTTTCGAGCGCGTTGGGCGCTGATAAGGGCAGTCTCTGCCAGACGCGTTGTCGGGATTGTTTACATTCCAGATCCCAAAAGGCGCAGTCGACCGCGTTACGCGCCGCGCCGGAAGGCAGGCGGCGTTGAAGCGCGATCCGATCCAACCCGTTGCGGAGATCGTCCTCCAGCGAGCGGATCTGCGCCATTACGCTATCGATGGACTCGCCGTAGCGCGCGTAGGGAACGCACTCGCCATAACCTGTCGCACCACCCGCGCTCAGCGCAACGACAACGACATCGGCCTGAGTTTTGCTGCCGCGCGAAATAGTAAATGTGCCTTGCAGCGGCCAGCTTTCATGAGAAACGTGAAGTTCTGTCATAGGTTAGCCAACTGGTCAACGATGCGTCCAACGCCCTGACGGAAGGGATCGACCACCGGCAGGCCGAATTGACTCTCCGTCTCCGTAATGAATTTTTGCGCGGCGGCTTCGTCCAACGCCGAGGTATTCACGGAGATGCCGACGAAACGCGCGTGGGGATTGGTGAGGTGCGCCATCGATAAATTCAGCGTCATACAGGTGGCGAGATCGGGGATCGGATAGTCCACGCCGCGCATGGTTTTACGCGTGGGTTCGTGACACAGCACCAGTGCATCCGGCTGAGCGCCGTGAATGATGCCGGTGGTTACGCCCGCGAAGGACGGATGAAAGAGCGATCCTTGGCCTTCGATAACATCCCAATGATCGGCGTCGTTGGCCGGAGCCAGCACCTCGACGGCGCCGGCGGTAAAGTCAGACACCACGGCGTCGATGCTAACGCCTGAGCCGCTAATCAAAATGCCGGTCTGGCCGGTAGCTCGAAAGGTCGCCTTCTCGCCGCGAGACAGCAGCTCTTTCTCAATCGCCAACGCGGTATACATCTTGCCGCAGGAGCAGTCGGTGCCGACCGGAAGCAGTCGTTTACCGGTCCGTTTGCGACCGTTGGCGACCGGATAGGTTTGCGCTGGATGGCGTACGTCGTGAAGGTTTCTTCCCAGCTTGGCTGCCAGCGCGCTGAGTTCGGGGACGTCGGCTAGACGGTTATGCAGTCCGGCGGCCAGGTCCATACCGCTTTCCAGCGCTTCGCTCAATACGGCTATCCATGCGTCAGAAATGATCCCGCCCCGGTTGGCGACGCCAATCACCAGCGTTTGCGCTCCGGCGGCGCGCGCCGTCGCGATGTCCATATCGGGCAGCCGGCAGTCGGCGTGACAGCCCTCCATACGAAACTGGCCTACACAATATTCGGGATGCCATTGCTTGATGCCGATGGCCACTTTTGCCGCCAGCTGATCGTGCGCATCACCCAGAAATAACAAATAAGGCTTTTTGATATCCATCATACATCCTCGAATTGAATAAAGGCGTCAGTCATTGATCATGCGATATAGGTTTTTTGGGGCGAGAAGGTGTATCTGTTTAATCGATAATAACGAGAGTTAGATTGTTGTCAATGCAGAGGTTAAATCAGTTTTTATATCTACCTTTGTGGCGTTTTTCTGGTGTTAAGTTTTAATTTTTGTGATTTATTTGAAATTAAATATCGTTAATTTTTTATATTTGGAATTGTCGTTTTTTAAATAAAATAATCTGACGATGTTTTTATTATTTATTTTTTAATTCATTGTTTTTTAAGTGTTTTTATTTTTTATTTTCGTCTGCGCTATTTTGGTGATGATGGTGCATTATTGGGCCCCAAATAATGCAGTCTCGGC